>DASYTJ010000079.1:0-73233 GCA_036002325.1 Thermoanaerobaculia bacterium
CCCGCCGGCTCCATCCCATCGGCATCTCGGCCGTCGTCTGCCTCTCCAACCACTTCCACCTCCTGCTCCAAGTCCCTGACGCTCAGCGTCTCGCCGATTTCATGCAGTACGTCAACTGCAATCTCGCCCGCGAGGTGGCCCGACTAACCGGTTGGCACACCAAGATCTTCGCCACGCGCTATCGCGCAATCCCGGTCAGCGACGAGGAGTCGGCTCAGATAGAGCGCCTCCGGTACATCCTCAGCCACGGTTGTAAAGAGAATCTTGTCGCGCACCTACTGGACTGGCCCGGGGTCCATATGGTTCAGGCAATTCTCGGCGGCGAGCCTCTCAGAGGGTACAGGTTCGACCGCAGCCAGGAGTACGCCGCGCGCTGCCGACGGGAGGAGTTCGAGACCTACCGCTATGCCACTCCTGAAGAGCTGGTTCTCGATCCGCTTCCCTGCTGGAAGCACCTCTCTCCCGAGCAGTATCGCGCTCGCATCGCTGCGATGGTCGAGGAGATCGAGGCCGAGGCGGCGGCGGCGAGGAAGAGGACCGGATCTCAACCTCTGGGTCGCAATGCGATTCTTCTCCAGAATCCGCTCCATCATCCTGAGAAGGTCAAGAGAGCCCCGGCGCCTCGCATCCACGCGGCGAGCCAGGCGGTGCGGAAGTGGTTCTATAAGATCTACTCGGATTTCGTCCGCGACTTTCGGGACGCGGCTGAGCAACTCCGGGCTGGAAATCTGAAGGCTCCGTTCCCGCGCGGGTGCTTCCCACCGGCTCTGCCGTTTGTAGGAACTTAGCCCCGACCCTAACTCCCATCCGAAGATACAGTTTTGCCGACCACTCCTGAGCGGCTTGGGAAGGTCTTGCCGAGAGACAGCTTCGACCCCAGAATCCGGTGCCGAGGGTGGTGCTAGGAGCGCGTTAGACCGGCTCAAGAGTTGGATTGAGTTGATCGAGCCGCCCAGGGACTCTGACTTGGTCTCGACCGCGATGCATTGCGCTGTCAACTACAGCATTTACATGGCACCGTTCCCGCCGAGCGAACGCCGAGAAGGATGGGGAACGGTTCATCCCCACAGGGAATGGATCATTCCCCGAACGTTCGCATAGATTCCCTATGGGAAATTTGCCATTCCCCAGAGGGAATGAAACGTTCCCTACGGGGAATGAACTGTTCCCCACGGGAATGAAACGTTCCCCAGGCTCGTGAGCCCACGGGAGGAGGGAACGGATCATTCCCCGGCTTTCGCGGTTCGCAGCGAGCGGGGAACGGCTCATTCCCCACTCTCGTGGCGCGAGGAGGATGGGGAATGGAACGTTCCCCACGGGGAATGAGACGCGAAAGGTGGGGAATGAGAACCGAAAAGGCGGATGCAAGGGGCTCTTTGACAATTGAATCCCGGGTAAGCTGTCAGCCGAATCCACGGCGGCGGTCCCAAGGAGACCGCCGCCGATCGTTGTCAGTTGGAGCCGCTGCCTGTGGTGTCCTCGACCGGAATCGGACCGTAGCGGAGCTTGGGTACGGGCTTGGTGCAATCGACCCACACTTTGACGCAGTGCAGGTGATCGCAGTACCAGTTCGGAGTGTACGGATCCGTGCAGCTCCTGCAGCAGTGGCAGGACTCGTCCGGGCACAGCGCGACCTCCGAAGCGACCGCGGCAGGGTCCACACCGGCAACGAAGTTCGACGGCGCGGGCAGCGGGGTGTCCGGCTGGCGGTCGCCGTCGGTATCGACCTGGACCGTGCCCGTGTGGCGGACCGCCAGCTTGGCGGCGCCGCCCTTGGCATACGCCCAGACCGACGTCGTGCCGGGGCCGAGGCTGATCTGATTCGTCAGCTCGCGGCGCTCGCCCTTGCCGGAGACCGGCGTGAAGACGAGCTTGACGTTGAGGTCGAGGGGGGCGATGTAGTAGCCGCCGTTGTCGCCGGTGCGGACGATCTTCATCTCGGTGAGCGGCTGCTCGCCGGTGAGCGAAGCGGCCACGTCATAGGAGCCGCACTCCGTCTCCAGCGGCTTGACGCTCGCCAGCGAGAGGGCCATGACCTGAATGCGGGTCGTTCCCTCGCCCTTCTCGTTGAACGCAACCCCGTCGAGCCGGCGGACGATCGTGTCGATGTCGGCCAGGGCTCCGGCGGGCGAGGTCGCCAGCGGCACGCCCTTCATGTTGATGGTGCCCTTGAAGGGCTGCGAGCTCGCGCAGAAGAACCCTGCCGGGATTGGGTTCTGCGCGAAGCTGGTGAACGTGAATCCGACGGTGGTTTGCCATAGATCGGCCCCGCTCTGGACGCTCTCCGCCGCTCCCAGCGGGACAGCGGCCAAGGCCAGCAAGGCCAGGCTACAGACCAGCAGTCCCCACGTGCGTTTCGTCTCCATTACAGCCTCCTTTTCTCCTGAAGGCTCGGGCGACCGTCCCGGCACGACGGAACAGGTGGAGGGGACAGCCTTCTGAGCCGGGTTTCCTCATCTGTGCCCACATCTGCACGAAAGATTTGATACGGCTCTACTTAATAAAGGGTGCGCCAGCGGCCTTCAGGTGAGCCGGAACTCGGCCTCGCGCCCGGGATTTTCAATCCCGGGCTACTGGCACACCCCGTGCTATCGTTCAGCGGGCGCGAGGGGGGACCGATGCTGCGGCGCATTCTCAACCGGAATCAGGATGAGCTGCTGGCCGAAAACCGGCGGCTGATCGCGGATCTGCAGCAGGCGCTGGCGCGGTTCGACGCCTCGGCCGATGATCAGGAGACCCTCAAGCGCTCGGCCCTGCAGCTCGACGAGCTGTTCCTGCTCGTCGTCGCCGGCGAGTTCAACGCCGGCAAGAGCGCCTTCATCAACGCCCTTCTGGGGAGCAAGGTCCTCGAGGAAGGGGTCACTCCCACCACCACCCGCATCCACGTTCTGCGGCACGGCCCGGCGGTGGACCGCGTGCTCGTCGAGCAGGCGCTCGACATCGTGACCGCGCCCGTGGACCTGCTGCGCGACATCAACATCGTCGACACCCCCGGCACCAACGCCATCCATCGTGAGCACGAGGCCATCACCCGCGAGTTCGTGCCGCGGTCGGACCTGGTGCTCTTCGTCACCTCGGCCGACCGCCCGTTCACCGAGAGCGAGCGCGCCTTTCTCCAGGGCATCCGCGACTGGGGGAAGAAGATCATCGTGGTGGTCAACAAAATCGACATCCTGGAGTCGCCGGAGGACGTCGAGAACATCCTCGGCTTCATCGCCGAGAACGCCCGCGTCCTCCTCGGCTTTACGCCGGAGATCTTCCCCGTGGCGGCCCGTCTGGCCTTGCGGGGCAAGACGAGCGGCGACGCCGACCTGCTGGCCCGCAGCCGCTTCGAGGAGCTGGAAAAATTCATCGCCGACACCCTCGACGAGAAGGAGCGGGTGCGCCTGAAGCTGCTCAACCCGCTGGGAGTCGCGCAGCACCTGGCGAAGCGTTATCTGGAAGTTTCCGACGGCCGGCTCGACCTCCTCAAGGAAGACTTCGCCGCGATCGAGGACATCGAGCGCCAGATGGCTCTCTTCAAGGAGGACATGCAGCGCGAGTTCAGGTTCCGGCTCTCCGACGTGGACAAGATCCTGCACGAGTTCGAAAACCGCGGCATGGCCTTCTTCGACGACACCATGCGCCTCGCCCGCGTCTTCGATCTGATCAACAAATCGAAGATGAAAGCCGACTTCGAACGCAACGTGGTGGCCGACCTGCCGCAGACGACCGAACGGAAGGTGGCAGAGATCATCGACTGGCTGGTCAGCTCCGAGCTGCGGCAATGGCAAGCCGTGACGGAGCATCTCGCCCGCCGGCGCCACGAGCACGCGGACCGCATCGTCGGCCAGGTCGGCCGCAACTTCGATTTCGACCGCTCGCGCCTGCTCGACAGCGTCGGCCGGTTAGCCCAGCGGTCGGTCGAGAGCTATGACAAGGAGCGCGAGGCCAGCCGGCTCGCCGATTCGGTGCAGGTGGCCGTAGCGGGCACGGCGCTCGCGGAGGTAGGAGCCATCGGCCTCGGCGCCGTCCTCACCCACATTGCGGTGACCGCCGCGGCGGACTTCACCGGCATCCTCGCCGCGAGCGCCATCGCCGTGCTGGGCTTCTTCATCATCCCCAACCGCCGCCACGAAGCGAAGAAGGATCTGCGGGAAAAGATCGCCACCATGCGCGAGCAGCTCATGTCCTCGCTGACGGCCCAGTTCGATAGCGAAATCGAAGGCAGCCTGCGGCGCATCGACGAGGCGATCGGTCCCTACACCCGCTTCGTGCGTGCCGAACGGGACCGCCTGACGACGGCCCGCGAGGAGCTCTCCGCAGTCAATCAAGGATTGGTGCGGCTGCGGTCGCGGGTGGAGGGGCTGTGAGTTGAGAGTGATAAAGTCCTTCCATGGAGAAGATCTGGTTCCGAAAGTGCAGCTCCTTCGAAGAGGAAGAGGAGGCCGACCGAGATTTCTGGGCTCAGATGACGGGCGACGAACGCGTCGAGGTCCTGGAACAGATGCGGCAAGAGGAGAAGGTCAGGGGTGAACGTCTCGAAGGACTTCGAAGAGTTGCTCGCGTTCTTCGACGCCAGGAAGGTTAGAGCGCTCGTAGTTGGTGGCTACGCTTTTGCTTTTCACGCCAAGCCGCGCTACACGAAGGACCTGGATATTCTGATAGATCCTTCCCCGGAAAACGTCGAAAAAGTTCTCCAAGCCCTTGCCGACTTTGGCTTCGAAGCTCTGAATCTGACCGTTGAGGATCTCACCACTCCTGGAAATATTGTCCAGCTCGGGCACCCACCGGGTCGCGTGGATCTGTTGACCTCCCTTAAGGGGGTGCACTTCGAGGACGCATGGCAGCACCGGGTCCAAGGCCGTTATGGCAGTCAGATCGTCTCGTATATCGGGCTCGAAGACTTGATCCGGAACAAGGAAGCTGTCGGTAGACCTCAAGACCGAGCCGATCTCTCAGTTCTGAGAAGGCCCACGAAAACCAAGAGGAAACCGGATTGAATACGGTCCCCACGAAGAAACCCTCCACCTTCCAGAGCTTCGGCCACGCCTTCACCTCGTGGCGCACGGCGTCGGTGACACTGATGTCGTTCGCCTCGGGAATGCCCCTGGGACTGGTGTGGATCGCCATCCCGGACTGGATGCGCAAGTCGGGAATGGACATCCGCATCGTCGGCCTGATCACCCTGGCGCAGGCGCCGTGGACGTTCAAGTTCCTCTGGTCTCCCCTGATGGACCGCTTCGTTCCGCCGAAGCTCGGCCGTCGGCGCGGCTGGACCGCCATCGCCCAGGTCGTGCTGCTCGCCGGCACGCTTTCCCTCGCCGGCCTCGGCGACCATCCTGATACCCCTTGGGTGCTCTTCGCACTCACTCTGGCCCTCGCCTTCGCCGGCGCCACCCAGGACATCGCCATCGACGCCTACGCCGTCGACGTGCTGCAGCCGGACGAGCAGGCGGTGGCGGTCGGCGCTCGCAACGCTCTCTATCGCGCCGGGATGCAGCTCGCGGGAAGCTTCTCCATCACCCTGGCCGGCTGGTATGGCTGGCCGGCTATCAACGTCTTCCTCGCGTGCCTCTATCTGCCGATGCTTTTGGTCACGGTCAAGGCTCCGGAGCCGTCCGGCGTAGCTGTCGCTCCAAGATCGATCAAGGAGGCCGTGTGGTATCCCTTCCTCGGCTTCCTCTCCCGGCACCGGGCGCTCGAAATACTGGCCTTCGTCTTCCTCTACAAATTGGGCGACCAGCTCGTCCAAGCGCTGCAGCGTCCTTTCCTGGTGGACAAGGGTTACAGCGACTTCGACCGCGGGTTCGTGCTGTTCTGGATCGGCCTGATCGGGAACATAGCCGGTACCTTCATCGGCGGCCTGCTGACCAAACCGTTGGGGCTGGGCCGGTCGCTCTGGATCTTTGGATTCTTCCAGATCTTCTCGAACGTCGGCTATGCGTTGCTCGCCCACCAGCCGGGGGTGAACCGGCCCATGATGTGGGCCGCCTTCAGCTTTGAGACCTTCTCCAGCGGCCTGGGGAGCGGCGCCTTCCTGGTGTTGATGCTGCGGATGACGCAAAAGCGCTTCTCCGCCACTCAGTACGCCCTCTTTTCCAGCCTGTTCGGCCTGCCGCGCATCATCTCGGGGCCGATCTGCGGCTTCATGGTGTATGCCATCGGCTGGGAGAGCTTCTTCTGGTCAACGCTCCTCTTCGGCATCCCGGGAATGTTGATGCTCTCCCGTTTCGTGCCCTGGGGCGCCCGCGAGCCGGAGTTCAAGATCGAGCCGCCGCGCATCGGGCGTCCGCTCACCGGCAGTGAGCTTGGCTTGCGCGGCCTGGCCGGAGGGGCCATCGGGCTGGGCCTTGGCGGGTTGATCATCGCCCTCATGGAAGCCCTCAAAGGCGCCAAGGAACACCCAGGCACCTTCGACCTCATGACGCCGCTCATCGCGCTGCTCCGCCCGGTGGGCAACGCGGGGTGGATGACGCTCCTGGGGCTGCTGATCTTCGCCATCGTCTGCGGTCTGCTGACCGCCGCCGTGGTGGCGGCGCGGCACGGCGCGGGACAAGGGATCGCGGAGGATCTGGCGCCGGAGGTCTGACCCGCCGATTTCTCCGCGCTGGAACCCTTTCGCTCCTGGCGCGTACTATGAGGGTATGCGGGGATCGGCGCAGCGCCGATCCGAGCGGGCTCGATGATGGGCCGGGAGGAGAAACGACATGCCGCTCTATCGCTCTCGCAGGCACAAGGTGATCGCCGGAGTCTGCGGCGGCCTCGCAGACTGGCTGGGCTGGGACCCGACGGTGGTGCGCATCGCCTACGTCGTCCTGTCGATCGCGTCCGTGGGTTTCCCGGGGACGATCGCCTACATCATTCTCTGGATCGTGATGCCCCAGGAGCCCGTGTAGCTCAAAGATCCCGCCGCGGGAGGGCCCACAGCTCGAATCCCGTGCCGTCGTTGGCAGCGAAGTAGACGTTCGGTCCCGAGGCCGTGAACTCCGCGGGGCTGGAGGACAGGGCGCCCGGGGCGATGTCCTGGAGCATCCGCGTTCCCCGCCGCCAGCCGTCGCTCCGCCAGGGCTCGATACCGTGAACGCCGTCGGAGGCCGAGAAGAGCAGAACCGAGTCCTCGACGTGGAGCTGCCGGGGGTGGGAGGAGCCCGGTCCTGGCAGGATGTCCTTGACGATCCGGGTGCCGGCCGCCGTCCCGTCGCTCACCCAAAGCTCCTGGCCGCGCAGGTGGTCGTGGTAGGTGAAATAGACCCTCCGTCCTGAAGCGGTCAGCGAGCGGATCCCGATGGCGGGGTCCCCGGGGGGCAGCTTACGGACGAGGCTCGTCCCTGCCGCGTCGTTCTTCCACAGCTCGTCGCCCCCGGCGACGAAGAAAAGGGCCGGACCCGCTACGGCGAACGGACCCAGGCGTTTCGAGCCCCGCCCCGGGACGATCTCCGCAAGCAGGTAAGTCCCCGCCTCCGTGCCGTCGCTGCGCCAGAGCTCCTCGCCGTTGGCAGGAGTAGAGCCGGCGAAGAGAAGCACGCCGTCCCGGACGCCCGAGAGCTCTTTCAAGGTCTGCCGGACGGACGGAGCGCCGGCGAGGAGCGACGTGCCGGCTTCGGTGCCGTCGGTCTTCCAGAGCTCCTGGTCCTCCTGGAAAAAGGCCAGATCGTCGCGCAGCGAAACGATGGAGGTCACATAGGAGAGCGACGGCGCCGCCTCGATCAGCCTCGTCCCTTCCGGAGTACCGTCGCTCTTCATCAGGGACACGATGAAATCTTCCTCTCCAGCTCCCCCGAACAGCAATTCGCCGCCGAGCGCGGTGAGGTCCCGGGGAGAGAACTGGAAGGCGAGGTGCAGGTGGAAGGGCGAGAAGAGCAGCTCGGTTCCCTCCTTGCTGCCGTCGGTCTTCCACAGCTTCTCTTCGTTGGTGCCGGCAGCGGAGCGGAGAAAGATCGTGCTCCCCACCCGGGTGAACTCGCCGGGCAGGGAGGGGGCGGGCCCCGGCCGGAGATCTTTCACCAGCACGGTGCCGGCGGCGGTGCCGTCGCTCCTCGCCAGCTCGGCTCCGGACTCGCCGTCTCCGCCCTGGAAGAGCAGCGTCCCGCCGAGATCGAAGAACGCGCGCGGCCCCTGGAGATCGCCCTGCGGGCTCACGTGCACGCCGGACTGCTGGCGGTTGATCTGCAGCATCCGCGTGCCGGCCGCCGTGCCGTCGCTCGTCCAGAGCTGCACCCCGACGTCCTCTCCCCGCTTGGCGCGGAAGAACCAGCGGCCGCCGGCGAACACGCCCGGCTGACCGCCGGAGGACGTGGCTCCGGGGTAGAGATCCGCGAGCAGCGTGGTGCCGGCCGGGGTGCCGTCGCTCTGCCACAGCTCGCGGCCGTGGCTCCCGTCGTTGGCGAAGAACAGCAGCTTCCCGCCTTGATCGGCCACGGGGTAGGGCTGTTCGAACGCGCAGTTCGGAGACGAGAAGAACTCCTGCACCGGCACGGTGCCCGCCTCTGTGCCGTCGCTCGTCCACAGCTCGCACTCGGCGAAGAAGTAGAGCCGGCCGCCGGCCCGGGTGAGAAAAGTCGATTTCGGAGGCACTTCTTTGACCACCCGGGTGCCGCCGGCCGTGCCGTCGCTGCGCCAGAGCTTCAGGTCCGGTCCATTCTCGGAGGCGAAGAAGAAGACCTCGCGGCCCCGGGCGGTGAGCCCTCCGATGACGTAGCTCGCCGGGCCTGGCGCGATCTCCCTGACCAGTGCCGTGCCCGCCGGCGTGCCGTCGGTGACCCGCAGCTCGAAACCTTCGGGACCGACCGCCAGGAAGAACAGCTTGCCGCCGGCCACCGCCGCGACCTTCTCGCGGAATCCCGGGGTGCTGCCGAGGTCGCCGGGATTGATGTCCTTGAGCAGAGCGGTTCCAGCCGCCGTGCCGTCGGTTACCCAGAACTCGCGCCCGTGCGCCGGGTCGTTGCCGAAGAAGACGAGCTTCCCCCCGAGGCGCGCCAACGGCTCGAGCGCCACGGAGTCGGAGCCCGGCTCAAAATCCGCCACCCGGACGGTTCCCGCCGCCGTCCCGTCGGTCTGCCACAGCTCGTCCCGCCGGTCGAGCCCGGAGATCGCGAACAGCAGCTTGCCGTTGAGCTGCGCGAGACCGTGGATGTGGGCCGGCCCGTCCGGCGGGATCAGGTCCTTGACCAGGGCGGTGCCCGCCGCGGTGCCGTCGCTTCGCCACAGCTCGAAGCCGTGCAGCCCGTCATCGGCCACGAAGAAGACCGTCCCGCCGACGACGGTGATGCGCTGCGGGGTGGAGGCACAGGAGCCGGGACAGACGTCCGCGACCAGCCGGGTGCCGGCCATGGTGCCGTCGCTCCGCCACAGCTCGAAACCGTGGATCCCGTCGGACGCCGCGAAGAACACGGTCCCCCCCATGGCGGCAAAGCTATCCAGGAAGAAATTGGGACCAAACTCGAAGCTGGTCCCATCCGACCGCGTGGTATTAAAGTCCTTGACCCGGAAGGCCGGCTGGGCCTGGCCCGCGGCAACGAAGAGAAGGAACAGAAGCAGGAGAGCGAATGCGGCCTTCAAATGCATGGTCTCGCGCATGGCGGGGAACCCTCCCAGGTTTATTCCACTGTACCATAATTCTTTCAGCCTGTAGCAAGAGCTCGGAAAGACGCGTGTTATCGTGGCCTGCGCCGCATTGCGGCAGCCGGAGGAGCTCCCGATGACCACCGCCACCCTCACTCCCCAGATCGTGACCGGCTCGGAGCGCGCCTCGTCGCGCGCCGAGATGGACGCGGCCGTCGCCGCTCTGCAGGAAAACAAGGGCGCCTGGACCGCCGTCACACCCCGGGAGCGGATCGCTATCCTGGGGGATCTTTCCCGGCGCTTCCTGGGTGTGGCCGAGCGCTGGGCGGCACTGGGCATCGAGGCGGAAGGGCTGGATCCCGAGCACCCGGGCTCCGGCGAGGAGGCCCTGGTCGGGCCCTACTTCATCCTGCGCAACCTGCGGCTGCTGCGCGAGTCGCTGCTCGACGTCGAGACGCACGGCCGGCCGCGCATTCCCGGCGGTGTCCGTACACGTCCTGACGGCCAGGTGGTGGCGCGGGTCTTCCCCATCGATCTCTATGACCGTGTCTTCTATGCCGGCGTCACCGCGGACGTCTGGATGGAGCCGGGCGTGACCCAGCAGAGCCTCCCCGAGACGCAGGCCGTGGCCTACCACGCTCCCCTGCGCCAGGGCCGGGTCGCCCTGGTGCTCGGCGCGGGCAACGTCTCCTCGATCGGCCCCATGGACGCCCTCTACAAGCTGTTCGTGGAGGACCAGGTGGTGCTCTTCAAGACCCACCCGGTCAACGTCTTTCTGGCGCCGCTCATGGAAGAGGCGTTCAAGGTCCTCATCGAGCGCGGGTTCTTCCGCATCGTCCATGGCGGCGCCGAAGAGGGGGACTACCTCTGCCGCCATCCCGGCGTCGACGAGATCCACATCACCGGCTCGGACCGCACCTACGAGACGATCGTCTTCGGCCCCGGCGAGGAGGGGCGGCGGCGCAAGGAGGCCAACGAGCCGATCCTCAACAAGCGGTTCACGGCGGAGCTCGGCAACGTCAGCCCGGTCATCGTGGTACCGGGACCCTGGGATGAAGGCGACCTCCAGTATCACGCCGAAAACCTGGCGACCATGCTCACCAACAACGCCGGTTTCAACTGCAACGCCAGCCGCGTGATCGTGCAGCACGCTTCTTGGGCGCAGCGCCAGAGTCTGCTCGGCAAAGTGCGGGACATCCTGGCGCAGATCCCCGTCCGCAGGGCCTACTACCCCGGGGCCGCCGACCGCTTCGACGCCTTCCTCGCCGCGCATAGGCAGACCGCTGAGATCTTCGGCGTCCGTGCCGGCGACCGTCTGCCGTGGATGCTCATCCCCGACCTCGATGCGTCGAAACGCGACGACATTGCCTTCACCACGGAAGCCTTCTGCGGCGTCTTCGGCGAGACCGGCCTCGAAGCGCCGACCGTCCCCGAGTTCATCGACCGCGCCGTGGCCTTCTGCAACGGCACGCTGTGGGGGACGCTCAACGTGACGCTGATCGTCCATCCCGAATCGTTGAAGGACCCGGACGTGGCGCAGGCCGTCGAGCGGGCCATCGCCAATCTTCGCTACGGCGCGGTGTCCGTGAACCACTGGGCGGCGGTGGGCTACGGGCTCGTCGTCACGCCCTGGGGAGCGTTCCCCGGCCACACGGCACAGGACATTCAGTCAGGCGTCGGAGTGGTGCACAACACGCTGATGTTCTCCCGCCCGCAGAAGACGGTGGTGCGCGCGCCCTTCCGCGCCTGGCCGAAGCCCGTCTGGTTCGCCACCCACCGCACGGCGCACCGGCTCACGCCGAAGCTCTCCGAGTTCGAGGCCGCGCCGTCCATGGCCAAGCTGGCGGGGATCCTGCCGCTGGCGATGCGCGGGTAAAGTCGCCAGGCGCCGCCGATCCGGAGTAACCTTCCCTCACCAGTGACGTAGAGAGGTGGTGAAAGGAAGGTGCCCATGCTCAGGATGGCTCCGCTGGCGCTCGTCGTAGCCCTGCTCACCTCGATCCCCCTATCGGCGGTGGAAGCGGCGGTGGAACCCACGCCGCCGCCGGCGCCCGCGGTTCCGGCCGCTGCTCAGGCGCCCGCTGCCGGGGAACGCTTCGATCCGGTCGCGGCGACCGAGGCGTGGCTTGCGACGCTGCCTCCGGAGGCGCGGGCGCGTTCCGACGCCTACTTCGAGGGCGGCTACTGGCTCCAGCTCTGGGGCTTCCTCTACGGCCTCGGCGTCGCCTGGGTGCTCCTTGGCACCGGCCTCTCCGCGCGGATGAGAAACCTTGCCGAACGGGTGACTCGTATCCGCTTCATCCACGGCTTCGTCTACGGCGCCGAGTACGTCGTCGCGACCACGATCCTCGCTTTTCCGCTCACCCTCTATCAGGGATATTTCCGCGAGCACAAGTACGGCCTGTCGAATCTGACCCTGGACGGCTGGTTGGGAGAAGAGGGGAAGGGGCTCCTGGTCGGCCTCGTCCTCGGCAGCGTGGCGATCGCCGCGCTGGCCGCCTTCCTGCGTGCCGCGCCGCGCACCTGGTGGATCTGGGGAACGGTCTTTGCGAGCGCGTTCCTGATTGTCATCGTCATCGTCGCGCCGATCTGGATCGAGCCGATCTTCAACACCATGACCGAGCTCAAGAACCCGGTCGTCCGCGATCCCATCCTGTCGCTCGCGCGATCCAATGGGATCCCCGCTCACGATGTATACATGCAGGACCTTTCCAAGCAGACGAAGCGGGTGAGCGCTCACGTCACGGGCTTCGCCGGCACCATGCGGATCGAGCTCAGCGACAACCTGCTGCGCCGCACGTCGCTCGGCGGCATCGAGGCGGTGATGGGTCACGAGATGGGACACTACGTGCTGAACCACGTCTACAAGTCGATCTTGACCTTCGGCGTCATCCTCTTCCTCGGTTTCGCGTTCCTGCGCTGGGCCTTCGCGACGTCGCTGCGGCGTTGGGGTCCGCGCTGGGGGCTCAACGGCGCCGCCGATCTCGCGGCGTTGCCTCTCCTCTTCGTGCTGTTTTCCACCTACTTCTTCCTGTTGACGCCGGTGGTCAACACCGTGATCCGCACCGATGAGGCGGAGGCCGACATCTTCGGTCTCAACACCAGCCGCCAGCCCGACGGCATGGCCGAAGCGGCGCTGCAGCTCGGCGAATACCGCAAGCTCCATCCGGGCCCCATCGAGGAATTCATCTTCTTCGACCACCCGAGCGGCTATAACCGCATTCTGATGGCGATGCGCTGGAAGGCCGAGCACCTGGACGATTTTCGAAAGACCGGACCGTGACGGAACAGGATTCGCTCACCGGCATAACTGAACGAGAAGCCAAAGGCTGGCGAGGAATGCGAGCACCTGCGCGACGGCGCGAAATCGGCTCCATCGTTCGAAACCCCGAAACGCGCTCTCGAGTTGTTGCCGATCCTCACCGATCCGTTTGAGGCTGAGCATGAAGGGGGCCGCTCGTAGGGTGAGAAGCAGCCCGGCGAGTCCGAGGGCCGCAGCCGCGTAGGCAACGGGAAGGGCACCGCGAATTCCTTCTCGATGCAGGCCTATCAGGAGCATAAGCATGAGGAGCACGTGGCCGAAGGCGAGGAACGGATAAAGAAACCGTCCCCTGCCGAGATCGGCTTCGCGACTGTAGGCCGCCCAGGCACGGGCGCCGGCTCGCCGCCAGGCCGGAAATCCCACCACCATGCGGTCGACGTCGAGGCCAGCCAATACTCCAATCAGGAAACTTGCGACCACAGCCAGGCTACGCAATAGCGCGAAATTCATCGGTCTCCTACCCTCCAAATTCCACCTGCAAAGATTCCACCTCATGCCCCAAACTGGGAGTCAAAAAGCACAGTCAGGCGCCGGCGTAGAGATCTTCGTGCACTGGAGCGTTCCTTCGCTCGTGGCGCCCATCGCGTACGAGATCCCATCCCGCTTCTCCCTCTGCTTCCAGACCCGCACTTTATAGTCCCCGATCCGTTCGGACGGCGGAGGTGCCAGATCGCAGTAGCCGACGGTTCTGAACTCGAAGACGAGCTCCCGATGCCGCTTCGCCTCTTCCGCGGGTGCGAACCGCCACTTTTTCGCCGCTTCGATACTGGCGGCGTTCAACCCGATCGGCAGGCCCTCTCCGATGACCGTTGCCGTATCGACCCGGCCGTCCGGCAGAATGTCAACGGTTACTCTGACTTCCCCTTCGATTCCGGCCCTCATGGCAAGACCGATATAGGTCGGAGCCGTCGAGACCTCCACCGGCACGGGCGGCGAGGAGCGAGAGGACTTCGGTCCCGAGATGGAGACCTCGACTAGATAGGGGCGGGTTTCCTTGGTTCCAGACCAGAGCGAGGGCCCTTCCTCCATGTTCGTATAGATGACCGCCACCTTGACCCGCTGTCCCACCAGGTCCTGAGAGAGTTGAGGTGGAGCATCGACGGAGGTAGACTCGCCCGGATCGAGCTCGACGTAGTCCGGGCGGAGATTCCAGTCAGGGGGGTCTCTCAGCTCCGCAAGCACCTTTCCTTGGAGATCGTAGACCCGGTAGACCAGCAGACCGCCCCGGTTCACGGTCATTCTTTCGTTGCCGCGATTGGTGAAGACCACCTGGAAGCCGGAGAGATCCTCGGATCGGGAGAACGCCGCGACCAGGACACGATGGCGCCGGGCGATCATCGCGAGCTGGCGTTCGACCTCGGCCAGCGGCTGCCATTCCGGGGTGCGCTCTCCGATCTCGACCACGGTGCCGGGGTAGAAGGTCCGCGCTCGGTCACCCTCGATCGGGAAGATCGTGTCCACATCCGGGTTCTGGCTGAAGACGAAATAGCCCTCGAAACCGTTCTTCGCCTTCCCCCACTCTTTCGGCCAGCGGTAGGCGGGGAGGCTCAGCGTGAGGATCTCGTCGCCCACGTAGATCCGCTCCACCCGGAAGCTCAGTTGATTGTCGGCCACCTCTGTGAGGCGCGCCTTCACCAGAGACCGGCTATAGGGCGCGCCCTTGATGAGCGAGACCGGTATCTCGGCACGGGCCGCCGCCGCCGCATAACCGAGGACAACCAAAAACACCGTCACCGGAGCCTTCCAGCGCATGACGAACCTCCCGATCCAGAGGACTCGCGGGTGACCTCTGCAAACGGTCCGCCAACAGAGCCTCCAGGCTGAAGTGATTTCACGCGGTTAATGTGTACGCGTTCTTGCACTCTGAGGTCCTTTCGCGAGGACACCTCCGAGTGTGTCGAGCTTCGGCAGGTCCACCTTCACCCCGGAGTTGAGGATCGGCGCCACCACCATGAAGATGATGAGGAGCACCAGGCAGACGTCGACGAGCGGTGTGACGTTGATCTCGCTGCGGATCCGTTCAGAGCCGACCAGCTCGGCTCGGATTGGACTCGTGACTCTGAGATTCAGTTCCGCGCTGCGATCTCCTCGGAGCTCGCGGGCCCGGCGGCCTTCTCCTCCTTGCAGCCGTAGACGTACACCGGCGTGCCCTTGGGCACCATCTTCGGCAGACGGTAGGAGGCGAACATGGGGATCCGGATGCAGCCGTGGCTCGCCGGGTAGGTCCGCATGTCCTCGCTGCCGTGGATGGCGATGCCGCCCACGATATACATGGGGTTGTACATCTCGCCGAGCGGGCTCGTCTTCCATCCCGAAGCCTTGGCGTAGACCTCCAGGTGGCCGCAGGGAGTGATGGCGCGGGTCTCGGGGTAGCCGTTCTCGTGGAAGGTCTTGCCGCTGCCCGAAGAGATGGGGAGGATGTTTCCCACCTTGCCCTCGCCGTCCACGAGGAACAGCACCTGGCGGGCGATGTCCACCTCCAGATGCGGCCCGGGCGCCTCGCGCGGCCGGGGCGGCCTGGCGACCGACAGGGCGTTCCATTCGGCGCGGGTGAGCTGGCCCGTGGGCCTCGCCCGCTGGATCTTCTGGAAGGCGATCAGGGCGTGGCGCGAGGCGCCGTCCCAGACGCCGTCGATCGGTCCCGTCCAGAAGCCGAGATCGGCAAGCCATTGCTCGGCCTGGCGGATCTCGGTACGGGTCAGAGCGCCCTTCTGGAAGGCGGCGGCGGGAACGGCGATCGCAAGGAGAACGACCGGCAGGACAACGACGGCACGACGGCTGAACGACAGCATCGACCTCCCCCCCGTTTCACCCTGAACGGCGGTCCCCCCTCGGACCGCTTCTTACTTCTACTGATAAGGATATATACGCGGCAGCGGCCCGCGGTGTACTCACCCTTCTGGCAGCGGAGGCTCCAGCAATAACAGTGCCAGCAAGGCGGCGCGCTCGGGGCTGCGGTCGAGCACCACGTGCTCGTGCACGGCGTGCGCCCCGTCGCCCACCGCTCCAAGGCCATCCAAAGTGGGGACGAAGCGGCTGGTGAGACTGCCGTCGGAAGCGCCGCCGGCGGTCCCTTCGTCGAGATCGATCCCCAGCTCCTCCGCCCGGCGCCGCGCCGCCTCCCACAGAACCCGATTGCCGGGGGTCGCCTCCAGCGGCGGCCGGTCGATGCCGCCCACGATCTCCAGTCGCGTCCCCGGGGTCACGGCGGTGAGCTCCTGCACGGTACGCTCGAGCCGCCAGGCGTCCTCCCAGCTCGTCACGCGGATGTCCAGCTCGGCCCGCGCCTCCGGGGCGACGACGTTGGCGCGCATTCCCCCGGAGACGACGCCGACGTTGACGGTGATTTCCCGTTCGGGGTCCGCCAGGCCATAGAGGGTCTGGATCACTCGCGCCAGCTCCTGGATGGCGCTCGCCCCCTTCTCGGGATCGAGCCCCGAGTGGGCCGCCCGGCCGAAGACCCGGATGGTGAAGCGCAGCGAGCCCTTGCGCCGCGTCTTCAGCTTGCCAGAGGGTCCGAGCGAAGGCTCCAGCACGAAGACGCGCCGTACGTGGCGGGCCAGCCGCTCGATGCGGACGAGAGACTCGCCGCTGCCGAGCTCCTCGTCCGAGTTGATGAAGACGGCGGGCTCGACCTGCGGCTCCAGGCCCAGGTCGCGCAACGCCCGCAGCGCGAAGACCCCCTGCACCAGCCCGCCCTTCATGTCGTAGACCCCGGGTCCGTTGAGCCGGCCGTCGCGGATCTCGACCGGCATTCGCTCGACGGTGCCGGCCGGCCAGACGGTGTCGCAGTGGCCGAGCAGGAGCTGCGCCGGTGCTCCGCGCCGCCGCTGGCGTCGCACGGCCCAGAGCTGTCCGCCCGACCGCCGCCCCGGCAGCCGGCGGATGCGCAGGCCGCACGCCTCGAGCTCGCCGGCGAGGCGGGCGAAGACCGGTTCCTGGGAGGCCGGGTCGTGAGAGGGGGATTCGAGAAGCGCGAGATCGAGAAGGAGCCTGCCCATCTCCTCTTGGCGCGCGCGAAGATGGTCGAGGACGCGTTGCGCTATGGTCACGGGACGCGATCGTATCGGAAGGCTGTGGTGTCTGTCCTTGTTGTCCTTTCTATCCTTGCCTTCTTTTCCGAACCTACTCGCATCGGATCGCCGCCAGCGGATCGGTGCGCGCGGCCCGCTGAGCGGGGATCCTCGCCCGGCCGTCCCTCCGAGGTCCGATTTTTATCGCCGCGAACAGTTTCCGTCCCGCTCCATCTCCAGGACGTAATCGCGGATCCGCCCCGCGTCCTCGGCCTCCGGAGCGAGCTTGGTGTAGCGCCGGAATTGGGTGCAGGCCTCGCGGAGCTGGTGGCGGTCGTAAAGGAGAAGCCCCAGCTCGCGGTGCGGGGCCGGACGGTCTGGATCGAGCTCGATCGACTTGCGGAACGAGCTCTCGGCCTCGCCGCGGAGCCGGCGCTGGTCCGCCGGCTCTTTCGCCGCGGCGGCCTGGGCCAGGCTGAGACGCCCCTGCAGGAAATGGGTCTCCGGGTCGCTCGGCATCCACGATCGCACCTTGTCGAGCTGGCTCGCGGCGAGCGTCAGCCTCCCCATCTCGATGTTGAGGCGGGCGTCGTCACGCACCACCGGTCGAATGCGTCGCGAGAACGTCTCCTCCCTCGTCTTGAGGGTGGCCTCGTCGACGGATGCGGTACCCGGGTGCTTGGCGAGGTAGAGACGGGTGTTCTGGACCCGCTCGCTGAGCCGGGGGTGGCTGCCGAAGAAGAACGCCTCCACCTTCTTCGGCTCGCCGCGATCGTCCAGGAGCGCCTGATAAACCTTCGGCGCCTGCTGCAGGTCGTAGCCGGCGGCGGCCATCTTGGCGAAGCCGCCCTCGTCGGCTTCGACCTCCAGCCCACGGCCATAGCCGTTGACGGAGGCCAGAAAGGCGAGCTGCAGCCCGAGACCCACGATCAGGTTGCCGAGCACGTCGATGGTGGCGGCCTTGCCCCAGTTGCCGCTGCCCAGGGCGTCGCCCTCGGCGTCGGCAATGACCACGGCGGCGGCCACGGCGGCGATCGAGAGTCCGATCTGCTTGTTGAGGGCGGCGCGCTGGTAGCGCAGCATGTGGCGGTTCTCGACGTGCGTCATCTCGTGGCCGAGCACGGTTGCCAGCTCGTCCTCGTTCTCCATGCGGGCGAGCAGGCCCGTGTGCACGTAGAGCGAGCCGTGCGGATAGGCGAAAGCGTTGAGCGTGGGATCCTCCACCACCCGCACCTTGTAGCGGATGGCCGGGTTGGCGGCCATGCCGGCCGGGGTGAGGCGCCCGACGATCCCCTCCAGGTACGAGTCGAGCAGCGGATCGTGGTAGAGCTTGACGTTCTCCAGGAGCTTCTTCTCCTCCTCGCGAGACTCGTCCCAGAGGGCCTGCTCGTCTCGCAACGGCTTGAAGGAGCCACCCTGGCTGGAGATCGGCGGCACCTGTGTCGAGACGCAGGAGGCGGTGACCAGAAGAACGGTCGCCAGAGCGACGGATCGGAAGGCGGGGGTGTAGCGCATGAATATCTCCCTTTGGGTGCCCACCCGGACGAATGAAAACCAGGCGGTCGGGACGCTGAGACGGAATAACGGCGTCTATTATTTACTCTACGTATTTTACGCCTACAGGGTGACAGCCGACCGTTCCAGGGGCTCGGAGGAGACGAAGCCGGCGCCACGCCAAGCTCATCCGAGCTGACGCCAAGGTCCCCGGAGGAGACGCCAATCTCACCGAGATTTCCGCCAGATTCCCCGGAGGAGACGCCAATCTCACCGAGATTTCCGCCAGATTCCCCGAAGGAGACGCCAATCTCACCGGAGGCTACGCCAAACTCCCCGGAATTTGCGCCAATCTCACCGGGTCGTGCGCCAACCTCACTGGGTTCCGCGCCAATCTCACCGGAATCTACGCCAGACTCCCCGGAATCTACGCCAATCTCACACGGCGCCGAAAGCTCCCGGGCGTTCCTTGACGCGTTTTCCGGCGGCGTTCTACCATCCGGGGACTGCACCCGATCGACAGAGCCGTGCCGGGCCGCGAAATGGAACGCCGGCGCGCGACAACTGTAGGTAAGTGGAGGGACGGCCCCGCATGATCTGCCCCAAGTGCGGCTTCGAACAGCCCGAGAGTCCGGAGTGCGTGCGGTGCGGCATCATCATCAGCCGCTACCGGGGGCCCGTCCTGAGTGCGCCTCCGGCACCGCCCCCTGAGGTGCCGCCGGTTCCGGCCGCCACCCAACCGCCGCCTCCCCCACCGCCCCGCCCGGCCGGGATCGAGGCCGCGCGAACCATGTATTCGGAGCCGGCGATGGCCGGCGAGGGGACGGTCTACGGCGGCACGATATACGACGGGCCTGCAGCGGTCCCGGCGCCCACCTTCAGCACGACTGTCGCCGCCGCCCAGGGGAGCTTCGAGGTGGGCAAGGTGCTCGGCGAAGCCTTCCGCATCTACTTCCGGAACTTCGTGCCGTTCCTGCTGCTGAGCGCCCTGTCGCTATTCCCGATGCTTCTGGCAATGGTCCTTTTCATTGTCGGCGCAACCAGGATCAACCCGGAGGTGGCCATAGCCCTGTTGCTTGTGCTCGTCTTCGGCGCTCTTTGCGGGTTTCAACTGGCCACCGCCAGCATCACCTACGGCGTCTTCCAACAGATGCGCGGCCGCGACGTGTCCATCCCGGACTGCCTGGGCAGAGGGCTGTCTTCCCTGCTTCCGGTGCTGGGTCTGGTCATCATACAGACCGCGGGCGTCATGGCCGGGCTCATCGCCTGTATCGTCCCCGGAATCCTGCTGGCCCTGCGCTGGTCGGTGAGCGTCCCGACGGCGGTCGAGGAACGGCAGGGTGCGTTCGAGGCGCTGCGGCGGAGCACGTATCTCACCGACGGCTTCCGCGGCACGATCTTCGGAGTTCTCTTCGTGCTCAATATTGCGAACAGCGGGGTCCAGCAAATCTTGGGAACGGCGCTGAAAGGCGATCCCTCGTCCCTGCTGATCGCCCTGGGTGCCGTGATCGTCCTCGGTACCGGCCTTCAGGCCACCGCGACGGCCGTGATGTATTACCGCCTGCGCAGCATCAAAGAATCGATCGACGTTGATCAGATCGCCTCGGTCTTCGCCTGAGCGTCGGTTGCTGGCGCTGCTCGTCCTGGCCGGCGCCGCCTCGCTGGGCGCCGCGCCGGCCGTGGCGCAGACGGCCGCGGCGGAGATCCAGGCCAAGGCCCGCGCCGTAGTGGCCGATCCACGGTACCAGCGGGAGCTGCCCCCGCACTCCGAAGATCCTCCCGAGGAGACACCGGACGAACGCGCGCTGCGGATTCACGGGGAGCCAGGCTCGGTGGCGGTGCCGGCCATCGGGGCGGGCGCCTCTCTCGCCAGGATCGTCTTCATCGTCCTGCTGGCGGTCGCCGCGGCGCTGGTTCTGGGATGGCTCGTCCGTTCATTCGCAGCGCGTTCACAGAACACCGACGAATCCGCCACCGCGGGCCCGGACGCGGACGCCCAGGCGCGCGAAAGGGAACCGGATTTCCAGGACGCCTCCCGGCTGGCCGCCGAAGGCCGCTACGCCGAGGCCATCCATGCCCTGCTGCTGGCGACGATCCGTCATTTCGCCGAGCGCTCGCGAACGCCCATTCAGCCCTCCAAGACCAGCCGTGAGCTGGTCCGCCTCCTGCCGTTGCGGGCCGAAACCCGCGAGGCCTTCGCGGAGCTGGTCGGGACCGTCGAGCGGTCGCTGTTCGGGGGTGTGGCCGTGGACCGGGACGACTACGAGACGAGCCTCGCCCGCTTTCGCGCCCTGACCCGGAGGCCCGCGTGACGGACGCTCCCGATCCTCTGTCCGAAGAGGTCCCCGACGAGATCGAGGGCGGGTTCTCGCGCCGCGCGCTGGGCTGGATCATCGGCGCCGTGTGCGTCTCCTTCGTGGCCGCGGTCCTGCTCGGCATCTACGGCGCGGATCTGGAGCGCCGGCCGGACCCGGGGACGAACACGTTCAGCCACAGCGCTCTCGGGCACCGCGCCCTGGTCGATCTGTTGCGATCGGTCGGGGTCGGCGTGGTCTCCCGCCAGTCGCCGGCCGGCGGAGGGATCGGACCGGAACGGCCGTTGATCGTCGCCGAGCCGAACCTCTACCGGTATCCGGACCGTCTGGAGATCCTGCGCCGGGAGGCGAGAGACCGCGGCGCCGCCCTGATCCTGGTGCTGCCCAAGTGGCACGCCGGCGGTCCTTTGAAGGACAAGCCGGAGTGGCTGGAGTCCGTGGACCTGCTGCCGCCCGGGGAGGCCTGGCGGGCCCTCGCAGCGCTCGAGGATCCGGAGCTGCGGGAGGTGCTGCCGCGACGGTTGCGAACCGCGGAAGGCTGCGCGGCACCCTGGGGACCCGCCGCGGTCGACATCGCCCCCGTCCAGGTCCTGCCTCCGGGCGGCGGCCTCGAGCCCGTCGTGGCATGCGCCGGCGGCCTGCTGGTGGCGCGGCGGCCGAGATCGGCCACCGGGCCGCTGGTCGTCCTCATCGCCGATCCGGACCTCCTCAACAACCACGGCCTCGGCCGCGGAGAGAACGCCGCGGTGGTGGTCCGCCTGCTGACCGAGACGGTCGGTGCGAGCGGCGCCGTGTTCGACGAGACGGTGCACGGCTTCAACCGCACGCCGGGCCTGCTGGCGGAGGCTCTCCGCTTTCCGATGTCGCTGGGAGTGATCCAGTCCTTCATCCTTTTGGGGATCGTCCTGTGGGCGGGGATGGGCCGCTTCGGCAAGCCGCTGCCGGCTCCCTCGGGCATGGCGGCCGGCAAGGAGATCCTGATCGACAACACGGCCAAGCTGCTGGCGGCCGGCGGCGACGCAGCCGACAGCCTGGAGCGCTACTTCCGGCAGACGGAGAGGGCAGTGGCGGCGCACTACTTCCTGCCGCCCGACCTACCGGACGGCGTGCGGCTGGCCAGGCTGCAGCGGCTCACCGACGCCCGCGGCGTGCGGCTCAACCTGGCGCGCTGGGAGCAGGGGATCGGCCGGCTGCCCGGCGGCCGGCGCGGCGGCGAGCGGGCGCAGAAGATGGCGAAACGGCTTCATCAGTGGCGAGTGGAGATGACGAATGGAAATCGAGAAAGTCCGTGAGCTGAGCCAGGCCCTGCGCGAGCGCATCGGCCGGGTGATCATCGGCCAGGAGGAGGCGGTGCACCTCCTCATGGTCGCCCTGATCTCCGAAGGGCACCTCCTCTTCGAGGGCCCGCCGGGGACGGGCAAGACCCTGCTGGCGCGCTGCTTCGCGGCGTGCCTCAAGCTCGACTTCAAGCGCGTGCAGTTCACCCCGGACCTGATGCCGGGCGATCTCATCGGCACCAACCTGTTCAACTTCCAGACCAACTCCTTCACCCTCACCAAGGGCCCGCTGTTCACCGAGTTCCTGCTCGCCGACGAGATCAACCGCACACCGCCGAAGACGCAGGCGGCGCTGCTCGAAGCCATGCAGGAGCGGACGATCACCATCGACGGCACCTCGCACCCGCTCTCCGGCGGTTTCCTCGTGGTGGCGACGCAGAACCCCATCGAGCAGGAGGGCACCTATCCGCTGCCCGAGGCGCAGCTCGACCGGTTCCTCTTCAAGGTCCTCATCGGCTACCCCGGCCGCGACGAGGAGCTGACGATGGTGAAGACCCACGGCCATCAGACGGCGATGCCGAAGCTGGACGCGCTGGGGCTCGCGCCGGTCTGCGACCTGCGCTTCATCCAGTGGGTGCGCCAGGTGGTGGCGGGCATCCGCCTCGCCGACGAGACCGTGGCCTACGTCGTCGATCTGATCCGCGCGACGCGCAACCATCCGGCCCTGCAGTATGGCGCCAGCCCCCGGGCGGCCAACATGCTGGCTGCGGCGTCGCGGGCCGCGGCGGTGCTGGAAGGGCGCGAATTCGTGATCCCCGACGACGTCAAGGGCCTGTTCAAGCCGCTCCTGCGCCACCGCGTGGTGCTCTCTCCCAGCGCCGAGGTCGACGGCCTGGGCGCGGACCAGGTGCTGGAGCAGGTTCTCGCGCAGGTGCCGGCGCCGAGGTGAACCGATGCGAACGGCACTCTTGAATCCTCACGAACGGTGCCGCCGGGCCCCCTCACCTCCCCGGCCCTCCTCTCCCACCTCACGCCCGCCCTTCCGGGAGAGGAGGGAGACTGCCTCAGATTTGTTTTTGAAAACCCCCTCTCTCCCGGCGGGCGGGTGTGAGACGGGAGAGAGGGGGAAGGGGGAGTGAGGGCCTCGAGGCGGCGGTCGACGCCCGGTCCGAGGAAGACCGCTGGCGGGGAGATGGCCTGACATGCGCCCCACCCGCCGAGCCGTCCTCGTCGCAGTCGCCGGCCTCGCCGTGGCCGTGCTGCCGGCGGCGTTGGACGCGCGGCTGTGGCCGTTCTGGCCGGTGTATCTGGGGCTGCTGGCGCTGGCGCTGGGGGCCGACTCGCTGCTGCTGCCGAACCGGCGGCAGGTCGCCTGTTCCGTCGAGCTCCCCGGCACGCTCTACATCGGCGAGGAAGAGGAGGCCGCCCTCACGGTGCGGGTGCCGTCGTCCCGGCCGGTGCCCGTGGCGGTGGCGGTGGATCTGTCGGAGCGGCTGGAGCCGCAGCCACAGCTCCGCGGCCGGGCTTCGGCGGCGGGGAGCGAGCTGCGCTTCCGGCTGGTGCCCACCCGGCGCGGGCGGATCATCGTCGAGCGGGCCTGGGTCCGCTACGCCGGCCCTCTCGGCCTGATGGCCGCCGTCGCCCGCGTGGAGCTGAAGAAACAGGCGCCGGTGGTGCCCAACATCCGGCCGGTGAAGCGGGCGGCCCTACGCTTCCTGACCGACCGGGAGTTCCGGGCCGGCCTGAAGATCGAGCGCTACCGGGGCGAGGGCACCGAGTTCGACTCGCTCAAGGAGCACGTCCCCGGGGACGACCACCGCTGGATGGACTGGAAAGCCTCGGCCCGGCATCGCAAGCTGGTGGCGCGGCAGTTCCGGGCGGAGCGCAACCATCAGGTGGTGATCGCCATCGATACCGGCCATCTGATGTGCGAGCCCCTGGCGGGCATCCCCAAGGTGGACCACGCCGTCAACACGGCCCTGCTGCTCGCCTATATCTCCCTGCGGGCCGGGGACCGCGTGGGGCTGGCCACCTTCGACTCGCGCCCCGGGCTCTACGTGGAGCCCAAGGGCGGGCAGCGCGCCTTTCACGCCATCACCCACATGGCGAGCCAGGTGGACTACACGGACCGCGAGACCAACTACACGCTGGGGCTGACCTCGATCGCGCAGAAGCTCTCCCGGCGGTCGCTGATCGTCGTGCTGACCGACTTCGTGGATACCATCTCCGCCGAGCTGATGGTGGAGAACCTCGACCGCCTGTCGCGGCGCCACCTGGTCGTCTTCGTGGCCCTCCAGGATCCCGGGCTCGCGGCCACCGCCGCCGGCGCTCCCGC
This sequence comes from Thermoanaerobaculia bacterium, assembly GCA_036002325.1. Classification (GTDB taxonomy): domain Bacteria; phylum Acidobacteriota; class Thermoanaerobaculia; order Multivoradales; family UBA5704; genus DATARR01. The sequence goes on from DASYTJ010000079.1 coordinate 24,300, forward strand.
CAGCCTGCTCGACCTCAACCGCGCCGTCGTCGCGGGCGGGCTGCTGCGCGATCGCGAAGTCGTGCTCCGCCGGCTGCGCCGCCTGGGGATCTACCCCATCGACGCCGCCCCGGCGCAGGTCACGCCGCGGCTGATCAATACGTATCTGGATATCAAGAGAAGGGAAAAAATTTGAGCGGTATGCCCGCGAAGACGGACCGCGGATCGAGACCCGCTGTGAGCGAATTCGTCTTGAAATCCGCCCAGTTCCGCCGCGAGCGGGAGCAGGCCTGGCGGGAGCTGGAGGGCCTGCTGGCCAAGGTGGAGAAGAGCGGCCTGGGAAGCCTCTCGGCGGCCGAGCTCAACCGCCTGCCGGTGCTCTATCGCAGCGCCGCCAGCTCGCTCTCGGTGGCCACCGCCATCAGCCTCGACCGCAACCTGCTCGACTACCTGACCGCCCTGGTCAGCCGCGCCTACATCTGCGTCTACGGCGCCAAGCGGCGCCTGGGAGACGCGGTGGCCGAGTTCTTCGCGGAACGGTTCCCCTGGGTGGTGCGGCGGTACTTCGCGTTCGTGGCAGCGGCCTTCGCCCTGATGGCGCTGGGAGTGCTCACCGGCCATCGGATGACTCTGGCGGATCCCGAGCGCTACTACAGCTTCGTCGGCGACGCCATGGCCCAGGGAAGGAACCCCGCCTCCTCCACCCAGGAGCTGCGGAACGTCCTCTACCACGGCGGCGACGGACCGCTCTCGATCTTCGCCTCGTTCCTCTTCACTCATAACTCGAAGGTGGGCATGCTGTGCTTCGCCCTCGGCTTCGCCGCCGGCGTGCCGGTGGTCTATCTGCTCTTCTCCACCGGCCTGATGCTGGGGGCCATGGCGGCGCTCTACGAGTCGCGCGGCCTGGGAGCGGAGTTCTGGGCGTGGGTGCTCCCCCACGGCGTCACGGAGCTCGGCGCGCTCTGCCTGTGCGGCGCGGCCGGCATGGTGCTCGGCTCCTCGCTCGTCTTTCCGGGGCGGCACACGCGGATGCGCAATCTCGCTTTGCGCGGCCGGGAGGTGGCCCTGCTGGCGATGGGCGCCGTGGCCATGTTCCTGGTGGCCGGGCTGATCGAAGGGTTCTTCCGCCAGCTCGTGCAGGACGTGGCTCTCCGCTGGTCGCTCGCCGCCGCGACTCTCGCCTTCTGGATCTGGTACTTCCTCGCCGTGGGACGCGGGCATGAGCACCGTCACGCTCGATAGAACCCGCATCCACGCCGTGACGACGCCCGAGGGGCTCTCGCTCCCCTTTGTCGTCGCTCCGGCAGGCGACCGGATGGCGGCGTTTCTTCTCGACCTCTTCCTCATCGTGCTGGGCACGATGGCCGTCTGGGTGTTCGCCGTCGGCAGCTTCTTCCTGAACCTCGGCGAGGTCGGCGTCTCCTTTGCGTTGATCGCGGGCTTCCTGCTGTGGAACTTCTACTTCATCTGGTTCGAGGTGCAGCGGGGAGGGGTGACGCCCGGCAAGCGCCGGGTGGGTCTGCGGGTGATCTCGCGCGGCGGCGGACCGCTCACCGCGGAGGCGGTCTTCGCCCGCAACCTGATGCGCAATCTCGAGTTCTATCTGCCCGTGATGGCGCTGATGTTTCCCCGGCAAACGCTGCCCGAAGCGCCCGGCTGGGGCCGGCTCCTCGCCGTGATCTGGCTGCTCGTCTTCGCGCTGATGCCGCTGTTCAACCATGACCGCCTGCGCTGCGGCGATCTGGTGGCGGGCACGCTGGTGGTGAAGGCCCCGGCCGCGGTGCTGCTCTCGGATCTCGCGGACCGCGCTCCGGCCCGCCGGCCCGCGCCCCGCCAAGCCGCCCAGCCCGCGCCGGCGCCCTCTGAAGAGTTTTCCTTCACCCGCGAGCAGCTCGACATCTACGGCATCCACGAACTGCAGGTGCTGGAGGATCTCCTCAGGCGCCACGATCAGGGGACTCTCGACGGGCACGTCCTCGAAGAGGTCTGCGAGAAGATCAAGACCAAGATCGGCTGGCCCCGCGAGCGCTGGAACGTTCCTGTGCGCCCCTTCCTGGAAACCTTTTATCGCGCTCAACGCGGGCTGCTGGAAAAGCGGATGTTGTTCGGCCAGCGGCGGGAGCGGAAGAAGGGATAGGCCCCCCGTCGACGGGCGATTTCTCGCCCATGTCATCCAGGGGCTTTTGCACTGTTTATTGCGCCAGGTTCCAATAGCTCTTGACGCGGATCGCCGTGACTTTGAGGGAGCTCAGGTCCGCATCGTCGGCGTCGCACGAGCACCTCAGGACGATCGTGCCGTTGGAAGAGAAGGAGTGCAGGACGTTCAGGGCGAACGCCTCTTCGTTGGTCCGGAAATTTTCCCGCCCATCGACTCCCACGCGGACGTGATCGGAATCCGCTCCGGCGACGAGCTTGCAGTCCAGCTTCGTCCCGCCGCCGCCGTGAGCCTTGACGAAGCCCTTGGCGAAGATCACATAGAGACCGCTCGTGACGTCCAGCTTCACTACGTCCTGGACCGTGCCGTTGGGCTCCGGATTGTGCGAAGCGGTCGACTTAAGGAAAAACGGCCCGTTGCGGAAGCGGGAGTAGGCGTCCACCACCGGCGGCGCCGCCAACAACTGCTGGCAGGAGAGGAAGCCCAGTGCCAGAAATGTGATCCAAGTATAGATACCGCGAGAGCGAGGGGTTTTCATTGCGTGTCTCCGAGGAAACCCGCGCGCCTGGGTGGCGATCGGGAAGATTTACTAGTTGGGCGCATGAAATCATGAGGTCGTTACAGCCCTCGCTACCCCATCCAGTCCAGTCGGCTGCGGTGCTCTTGCCGCTGGCCTTACCCGACTCCACCCTGATCCGGCAGGTCTAGCCCCGCTTCACCACCACCACCGTCACGTCGTCCGGAGCCGGCTCGCCGCCGAGGTGGCGCCGGCAATCGTTGAGCAGGGCGTCGACGATCTCGACGGCGGGGCGGTGGCCCATCACCTGCAGCACCTCGCGGGCGCGGTCGAAGCCGTAGGCGTTGCCGTTGCGGTCGAGCGCTTCGAAGAGGCCGTCCGAGCAAAGGAGAAGCACGCCGCCGGAGGGGAGCTGGAAGGAGCGGTCGGCGTAGGGACGCGCGGGGCCTCGGCCAAGGGGCAGGCCGGGGAGCGCGACCTCGACGATCCGGCCGCTGGCGAAGACCAGCGGATAGGGGTGTCCGGCGTTGGCGAGCAGAGCCTTCCCGGAGGATGGATCGAGCCGCACGAGGGCAAGGCTGGTGAAGCTGTGGTCGGCGCTCACGCCGCGGAGCACCCGGTCGAGCTGGCGGAGAACCTCGGCAGGCGACTCCTCCGGCTCGATCAGGCTCAGCAGGCCCGCCTTGACCATAGCCTGCGCCACGGCACAGGAGTAGCCGTGGCCGGCGACGTCGCCGGTGGCGATCCAGAGGTGTCCGGCGTCATCGTGCAGGAAGTCGTAGAGGTCGCCTCCCGCCTCGCTGGCGAGCACCGAGCGGGCGGCGATCTCGTAACCCTCAAGGCGCGGCATCTCCTGAGGCAGAAGCCCGATCTGCATCCGCGCCAGCAGGTCCACTTCGTGCTGCAGCCGGCGCTCCTCCGCCAGGCGCCGCATGAACGCCGGCGCTGGCACATATCCGGTCTCGATCTGCTCAGAGCGGGAACCTCCAACGAATCCCAGAAGCAGGAGAGCCGCCGAGAGCCCGGCCGTCAAGCCAAAGGAGCCGGGCATCCAGGCGAGGTGCAGCGCGGAGAACACGGCGGCGGGAAGCAGGGCGGAGGCCAGCGCTGCCACCAGCAGGGCCGTCAAGCCATGGCGCCGGCCTACCCACACCAGCACTCCCGCGAGCGCGGAGTTGACGGCCAGCTCCACGGGAAACGGCGTCATCTGGACAGGCGAGAGAACGTACCCCGCCAGCAGGGCCGCCGCCGGCACCGCCCAGCGGCCGGGCAGGAAACGGAGAGCGAGGGCCAAGGCCAGCGCCGCCAGCGCCGCGGTCGAGATGCCACTTCCCAGCGGACTGTGGGAGAGATCGAAGATCGGCAGATTGAGACTCGGTTTCGCCGGTGCGATGCCGGGCAGGATGGCGGCGAGCGCGTAGATCCCGAGGCGAAGACCGGCGAGGGCCGCCCCGAACGCGAACCCCAGGAGGAGGGCGCGCCCGCCTCTTGGCCCCAGCCGGCCCAACCGTAAGGTGTCCAGGCTGGTGGTGAAGTCCGGCCGCAGCGAACGCAGGAGCGACTCGCCGGCCGACCAGGCGAAGAAGACGGCCAGCGCCCGCCAGGGAGTGGAAAAGAAGAGGAGCACAAGGCTCAGCCAGAGGCTCGCCTGGATGTCGAAGAAGCGGAAGAGGTTGGCGCTCACCAGCGTGATCAGGCCGAGGAGCGCGCCATTGGCCAGGTCGATGCGGCCGTGCAGGAGCAGCGACAGGAAAACCCCGGCCACCGCCAGGCCGACGAGCCCATAGATGAGCAGCAAGACCAGCCGCCGCCGGAGTTGGCCCTGGGGCTGAGCAGGCGCCTCCGCCAGCCCGCCCGGCCGCCGCTCGACCGAGATCTCGAGCGGCGGCTGGATCGCGACAAAAAGGTGCTGGCCGGGAGAGCTGCCGGCGAGGTCGATCATCCGCCAGGACGAGAAGCTCATGCCTTCGCCCCTACGGCTGGCGCCGGGGGACTCTCCCGGCGCCAGCAGCAAGGGGATGAGATCCGCGGCCAGCCGCTCGTGGAGAGCGAGATCCGGAGGGCTCAGAAAAGACGCCAGGTAGTTCTCCCAGTCGACCTCCACAGGCCGGCCGTCGGGGGAAAAGACGATATCGAGCCTCTGGTTCCCGGCCTCCTCCTCCCGCCGGACGAGATGGCTGACCTGGACCCGCAGCGAGGCGACCGGCTTCTTTCCCGGGCGGGAAGAGAGCCCGGTCACGATCGAGACCCGCGGCTCTCCCGCCGCGATATGGAAGCCGGCGCGGCTGGCGAGGCGCCGGAACTGCGTCCTGAAGAAACGCTCCTGGCGCAGCGGGCCGGTGGACCACTCGGGAAGGAGAGCGATCGCCAGAACGGCGCCGGCCGCAAAGACGAGCAGGCCGGCGCCGACCCGCAAGGCCAGCCGGTCCGCGCCGGTGTCTCCACGAAGCCTCATCGTCCGTCCGCTCCGGTCCGCTTGAGCACGACGACGGTGGTGTCGTCCAACGGCTGGGCGCCCCGCAGATAGTTGTTCCAGTCGGCCATCAGCGCTTCCAGGATCTTGCCGGCTTCGCGCTCGGATACCAGACGAAGAATCCTTCTGGCATGGTCGTAGCCATAAAACGAATCCTCGCTATACGCCGCCTCGAAAAGGCCGTCGGAGCAGAAGACCAACGCTCCTCCGGTTGGCAGTTTGAAGGCGTGATCCTCATAGGTCCGAGGCGGACCCTGTCCCAAAGGCAGACCAGCGATCGCCAGCTCCCGCACCTCGCCGCCGGCCGCCAGCATCGGGTAGGGATGAGCGGCGTTGCTCAGCACCGCATCGCCGGTATCGAGCCGCAGCCGGAGGAGGGCCAGGGTGGTGAAATTCCGTTTCGCCCCCGCCGCGCGGAGCACCCGGTCCATGCGGCAAAGGACCTCGGCCGGCGTACGGCCCTTGCCGATCAGGCTGGCAAGCGCCGCCTTGGTCATCGCCTGCGCGATGGCGCAGGAGTAGCCGTGGCCGGCCACGTCGCCCGCGGCGAGCCAGAGATAGCCATCCTCGTCGCGCAGGACGTCATAGAGATCGCCGCCGGCCTCGTTGGCGATCACCGAGCGGGCGGCGATCTCATACCCTTCGATGTTGGGGAGCTTGGGAGGCAGCAAGCCGCGCTGCATGCGCGCCAGCAGGCTCATCTCGTGCTTGAGCCGCCGCTCCTCCTCCAGGCGACGGACGAACCCGGGCGGGCTGAGGCGCTGAATCTCGGCAGCGGCCGAGCGCGACAGCCCGAGCCAGCCCAGCAGCAGGATGGCCGCCGCGGGACCAGCCGTCGCCGCGAACGCGCCGGGCATCCAGCCGAGGTACATGGAGGAGAAGATCGCCGCCGGCAGCAGGGCCGAGACCAAGCCGGCGGTGACCAGGGCCGTCAGACCGTGGCGGCGGGCGACGTAGATCAACAGGCTGGCGACGAGGACGCCGCCCGCCGCTTCCGCCTCCCACGGATGAATCGCCAGGGGCGAGACCAGCACGCCGGCCACGACGGCCGCCGCCACCGGCGCCCAGCGGACTGGAAAGACGCGAAAGGCGAGAGCCAAGGCCAGCGCCACGCCGGCAGCCAGGCGGATGCCGCCGGCAACCGGACTGCCCAGAGAGCTGAACAGCGGGAGGTCCGGGATGGGAGCCGAGGGCTGGAGGCCCGGCAGGATGGCCGCAAGACTGGCGAGGGCCAGACGGAGCCCGGCGAGCGCGGCCCCGAAGCCGAAGCCGAGCAGGAGGGCCCGGCCTCCCCGCGGTCCCAGCCGGCCGGTTCGCAGGGCGTCGAGGCTGGTGGTGAAGCTCGCGTCCGTGGAGCGGAGCAGCGACTCGGCGGTCGACCACAGCAGGAAGATCCAGACGCCGGCGATCGCGGTCATCATCCCCGACCACGCCAGGGAACCGGACGCGGCGGTCGAAGCCGGGTTCAGGGTCACCAGAGCGAGCAGCGCCAGAAGAGCGCCGTTGACGACGCTGAGCCGGGCCTTCAGCGCCAGCACGGCGAAGAGGCCGAGCAGCAGGAGGAACCCGGACAGCTTCACGAAGAAGGCGGCGAACTCCCGGCTCATGACGGCGTCGAGCTCCGAGGCCGCGATGTCGCTGGCCGGGCCGGGCCGGCGGCCGGCGGAGAGGGGCTGCGTGGCGACCACGATCAGGTGCTGGGTCGGGGAGCTCCCCTGAATCGGGAACAGCAGGCGCGGCGCGTTGGCGAAGTAGTCCAGCCGGCGCGGACCGAGGGATTCGCCGGGATGGAGCAACAGGGGAGCCAGCCGTTCCGCGAGGCGGAGCGACTCCTCGGGCCGCCGCAGCTTGAAGGGATTGAACCGCCGCTCCCACCACGAGAGCCGCTGCGGTTTGCCGTCGAAGGAAAACTCGATGCCGAGATTGCCGTCCAGGCCGTCCGCGGAGCTGCGGACGCCCTGGGTGACACCGACGCGGATCGCTTCCTGCGGAGCGTTCCGGCCGGAGAACCGCCCGCCGGCCGGCGGCTGCGAGACCTCGTAGGCCCCCCTCGCGCCGGTCGACAGGAAGATCCGCGGCTCGCCAGGTCCAACGGCGAAGCCGGCCCGCACCGCAAGGTCCCGGTACCGTTCGCGGAACAGCGCCTGGTCCGCCGGCTCGCCCGCCCGCCATTCAGGCAGGAAGGCCAGGGCCAGGGCGACACCCACCGCGCAGGCCGCAAGACCGCCGGCGATCCCCAGCAGCAGGGCAGGCTTGCGGACGGGGACGCTGGATCGCATTCCTCATAAGATACGCGAAGCGCCGTCGCGGGTTCTGCGGCGGCGCTTCCCCACATCCTACAGCCGCATGTGGCTGTATTCCACGTCAAGACTCGATTTGGCTGTTAGAAATCCACGCAGGCGCAGGTTGCCTTGGTCGACGAGCACGCCGTCGTGATGCAAGTCTGCCGGAAGTCGCAGCAGATCTCGCAGGTCACGTGACTGTTCGGCTCCGGGCACGTGGCCTCACAGGCGACTCGAATGACAACTAACGTTGGTTTTATATAGAGCCTAACTTTGGTTGGGCGAGCGGGTGCGCGTCTGTCACAGAGAGCTGGGCTCGCGTGTCATCCTCCATGCCATGGAATCGCGAGCGGAGATCTTCGACTCGACGCGGCCGCTGCTCTTCTCCATCGCCTACCGGATGCTCGGCAGCGTGATGGACGCCGAAGACGTGGTCCAGGACGCCTACGTGCGCTGGCAAGGGGCAACCGAGTCCGAGGTGCGCTCGCCGCGGGCCTTCCTCGCGACCATCGTTACGCGACTCGCCATCAATCACCTGCGCTCCGCTCAGTCGAAGCGGTACGCCTACGCGGGGCCCTGGCTCCCGGAGCCGATCGTGACCGAGCCTGCTTCCGACCCGTCGACCACGCTCGAGCTGGCGGAGTCGCTGTCGATGGCGTTTCTCGTCCTGCTGGAGCGCCTTTCTCCGATCGAACGCGCGGTGTTCCTGCTGCGCGAGGTGTTCGACTTCGAGTACGCGGAGATCGCCCGGATCGTGGACAAGTCCGAGGCCAACTGCCGCCAGCTCTTCGCGCGCGCGAGAAAGCGCCTGGGAGCGCCCGGGACTCGCTTCGCGGCTGACCGCGCCCAGGCCGATCGTCTGGTGCAGCGGTTCACACAGGCGGCGGAGGCCGGCGAGATGGAGGGCCTGCTCGCGGTGCTGGCCGAGGACATCACGCTGTGGGCGGACGGCGGCGGCCAAGTCCCGGGCGCGGCCCTCAAGCCGGTCCGCGGTGCCACCTCCGTCGCGCGGTTCGTGCTCGGCATCCTGCGCGGCTTCGTGCCGGCGGAGAGCACGGTGCAACCGGCCGAGATCAACGGACAGCCCGGCTTCATCGCCTACGTGGCGGGAAGGCCCCTGGCCGCGATGATCTTCGACATTCGCGACGGACGGATCCAGACGATCTACGCCGTCGGCAATCCCGACAAGCTGCGGAACCTCCCCAGCCTCACCAACCATGGAGTGAAACGATGAAGCTCACGATATTCGCCGCGACCGGCGGCATCGGCCGGCAAGCCCTCGAGCAGGCCGCCGCCGCGGGCCACGACGTCACGGCCGTCGTACGGAATCCAAAGAATTTCTCCCGCGAGGTCCGCGTCGTCACAGCGGATCTGGCGGCTCCCAGCCAGCCAGCGCTCGAATCCGCGGTTCAAGGAGCCGACGCGGTGCTCTCCGGACTGGGTCCACGGTCGCTGTCCGAAGCCGGAATCGCCTCGCAGGGAACTCGGGCGATCGTCCGGGCGATGACGGCGTCCGGCGTCCGGCGCATCGTCGTCGTCAGCGCCGCGCCGATCTCCACCGTGGCTTCGCCGGGCCGCCCGAAACCGCCGCGATACGACCCGGGCGACGGCTTCCTCATGCGACACCTCTTGGCTCCCTTGACCAAAGCCGTGCTGCGCAAGCATTACGCCGACCTTGCGTTGATGGAGGACCTCCTTCGCGACAGCGGCCTCGACTGGACCATCGTGCGGCCGCCGCGGCTGACCAACAAGCCCCTGACCGGCACCTATCGGACGGCCTACGGGCAGAACCTCCGGCGCGGCTTCCTCATCTCAAGAGCCGATGTCGCCCATCTCATGCTGCGCGTGCTGGAGCAATCCGAGACCATCCACCAAGTGATGGGGATCGCGAACTGAAGATTTTGCTGCGGCGCTTCGCGAGCTCGGGATGCGTTATTCTCAATCCCCAAGGCTCTTTCGTGAGCCGACAGGTGCCCGTCATGGCCCAGCTCCTGGCAGGGCTCGGAACGGAGCTCCCGGCCTCGACGCGGTTCGTCATCGCAGTTTCCCATTCGTTCATCTGGCCTGTGGGGATGCTCCTGGCCCTGTTCGTCATCGGCAAGGAGCTGCTGCTACGCGACTTCATCCTGAAAAAAATCGGATAGGCGGACTGTCCGGATAGGATCGTCCCTATGAAGCGCCGCCCCGCCGTCCTCATCCCGTTCCTGTCCCTCTTCTCCTCAATCCTCCTGGCCCAGGCTCTGCCCATCCAGATCGCGAAGCCGCAAGGGCCGGCAGCCGCGGCCAGGGCCTTTCTGGATCTCATGGTGAAGGGCGACTTCCCCACGGCGGCACAGAACTTCACCGACGCCATGAAAGCGGCGGCGCCGCCGGTGAAGCTGGCCGAGATCTGGAGCGCCCTGCAGGGCCAGTTGGGCCGCTACAAGCGCCGCATCGCCACGCGCACGGTGAAGGAGGGGCTCTACGACGTGGTGCTGGCGACGACGGAGTTCGAGCGGAGCACGGTGGACCTCAAGGTGGTCGTGGACGAGAGGGGACGGATCGCGGGCTTCTTCGTCGTCCCTGCCGAAGGGGAAAAGGCCCCGGCACCCGCCGCCGACCCCGGACCTCCTCCTTACGCCAGGCCGGACTCCTATCGGGAGCAGGAGGTGACCGTGGGCCCCGGCGAGTGGGCCGTTCCCGGCACGCTGACCCTGCCGGCGGGGCAAGGCCCCTTTCCCGCCGTCGTGCTCGTTCATGGCTCCGGGCCGAACGACCGCGACGAGACCGTCGGCGGCGCCAAGCCGTTCCGTGACCTCGCCTGGGGGCTCGCCTCCCGCGGCGTGGCCGTGCTGCGCTACGAGAAGCGGAGCCGGCAGCACGGCGCGAAGCTCGCGGCTACGGCGGGGCTGACCGTGCAGCAGGAGACGATCGACGACACCCTGGCCGCCGCGGCCCTGCTACGCGGCACGGAAGGGATCGATCCCGGCCGCGTCTTCGTCCTCGGCCACAGCCTGGGAGCGATGTTGGCGCCGCGCATCGGCCGGCAGGACTCCCAGATCGCCGGTCTCATCGTCATGGCGGGCGCGGCGAAGCCGATCGAAGACCTCATGCTGGAGCAGGTCACCTATATCGCCGCCTTGGACGGCATCAACTCTGAGGAGGAGAAGCGGCGGATCCAAGGGCTGCGCGAGGAGGTCGCCAAGGTGAAGGCGCTCGCGCCCGGCGCCACCGGCATGGTGCTCGGCGCGCCCGCCTCCTACTGGCTGGACCTGCGGGGCTACGATCCGCCGGAGGCGGCAAAGGGGGTGAAGCAGCCGCTGCTGATTCTCCAAGGAGAGCGGGATTACCAGGTCACCATGGATGCCTTCGCGGCCTGGAAAAAGGCTCTTATTGGCCGCTCCGATGTGACCTTCAAGTCCTATCCCGCGCTCAACCACCTGTTCATTGCCGGAGAGGGCAAGTCCAATCCCGCGGAGTACCAGCGGCCCGGGCATGTGGCCGAGAGTGTGGTGGCCGACATCGCGTCCTGGATTCGCCGATAGCAGCCTCCCCTTTCGGGTAGTCACCCGCCCGGCCCGCCGTGCCTGCCGATCACCACGGTGCCTTCACGTCCGCCGCGGCGGCGGTTGACTCAGAAGTCGACGATCCGTCCATCGCCGCCTGCTGCGTTGCCGGCGCCGCTCGCAGCTCCACGATCCACCAGGGCGTCTGCCCCAGCGGCGTCCGTGGCGAGCTGGTGCGAACCTGCAGGAAAAGACGGTCGGGATTTGCCAGAGAGGCGAGGGGAATCCGGGCCATGAGCTTCCTGCCGCGAGTGGCGGCCCAGGCGGTACTGCGCGGCCGGAGACGGAGCTGATCGCGGACCGCGTAGGCGTGAGGCTCGATTCGCACCTCCAGCTTCGGCATCGCCGCGAACGGCACATCCGGCCGATAGCCGAACGCGGAGAGCGAGACGGCGGAGCCCTCGGGCAGAGGCTCCCGGAGATCCATGCCGATCTCCACCTGGTCGCGCGCCAACTTCACCGACAGGCCGTGGAGATCGACCAGCTCGCTGGCCTCTCCTTCCTCATCGTTGGCGGCGGAGGCTGCCTGCTCGCCGACGGGATCCTCCAATAATCGCACGGCGCCTCCGGGCCTCAACTGCGGGATGGCGAGGTCGCCGTACAGCTCGTTGGGACGAACGAAGGGGAGCAGTCGCGAGGCGCTGTAGCGCCACTGCGTACGGTGGGCCGTCAAGGCTTGCCGTTTGGCTGCGATCTCCTCCTCGTTCACGCCGCGGGTCTGCCAGTTGAAGCCGGCCAGCAGCCGCGCCGGCGGTGACAGCTCCTCGGCGGGACGGAACCCTTTCCGGCCGGGCCAGCGGGGGTAGTGGACGAGGAACGGATGCAGCGTCGCGGCGACCTCGCCCTGCAGGTCCCAGAGGGCCACGCGCGTGAAGAGGTAGAGGGCCGCGTGATCCGGATGGTGGTCCGCCGGGTGGGAGACGAAGATCCGGGTCGGCCGGAACTCCAGGATCAGGGTTTCCAGATCGGCGAGGATCTCCTCGCCTTTGAACGGCGCGCCGGGGCGGAAGGCCGTGGAATAGGGGACCGCCCGGGCACGGGTGAGCCGGCCGCGGTCGGGAGGGCGCGAGCCCCAGTGAAAGCGCCAGATGCCGAGCGTGCCGTAGTCGGGGTAGCCGAGGAACGTAAGGTCCGCGGCCGGCACGCCCAGCGCTTCGGCCGCCACGACGGCCTCGCGCTGCCGGATCGTGCCCATCGTCAGGGCGGCCCGCGGCAGCACCACCGGACGCTTGCGGTAGAAGAGGAACGACCACTCGTTGCTGTCGCCGTGGGTGAGGAAGACGACGCGGACCGGAATCCCCTGCTCCACCGCCTCGCGCAGGACGCCGCCCGCTCCGAGCACCTCGTCGTCCGGATGTGGCGCGAGCACCAGGATGCGGTCGCCATCCCCGAGCTGGAACTGCCCCGCCACGGCTGCGGGAGCGACAGGAGCCGCGAGCCGGCAGCCGGCGAGCAGCAACAGAATGGATGTCAGGGATTGAGCGGCGGCTGAGCGGAAAAACAATACAGCCATTCAGGACTCGCCTCGCGAGGTCTACGGTTCTTCTACGGAAAAAGTTGGAGGGATTGTAGCCGAAGCGCCGGAGATCGGGAAGGGGAGGGGCTTCGCGGGCGAGACGCCCCTCAATAGTGCTCGATGTCCCCCGCGAACTCCCGCGTCGGCAGGAGGAACGTCCGCTTGAAGGAGAGGAAGAGGGTGCCGTCCGCCTTGAGCCCGCGGGTGGCACAGGTGACGAGCCCCTGCGCCGGGCGGGAGCTGGAGAGGCGCTTCTCCAGGAACTCGCTCTCGGCGTAGAGGGTGTCGCCCGCGAAGACCGGCGCGAGGAGCCGGACTTCGTCCCAGCCGAGATTGGCGATGCAGCGGAAGCTGGTGGAGCTCACGCTCATGCCGGTGACGATCGAGAGGGTGACGAGGCTCGAGATCAGCGGCCGGCCCCACTCCGTCTTCTCGGCGTAGGCGGCGTCGATGTGCAGCGGGTTGGGGTTGAGCGCCAGCAGCGATTGCCAGAGATTGTCGGCCTCGGTGACCGTCCGCCCCGGCCGGTGCTCGACGATCTCCCCCACCACCACGTCCTCGTAATACAGGCCGCGAACTTCGCGGAACCGGCGCTCCCCGACTTTCTTGTACCCGCGGATCTCTGCGAGGCTCATGGAGCGATCTTAGCAGCCCGACCTTTGTGGATCCTCGATCAGGAGATCCAGCCACCGCGGCCAATGTCGGCGTTCATGTGTCCGACACAGGGGCAAGCGTTGCCGCCCGTGGGCCGCTGTAACGCCGACCGACCCCGGCGCGAGAAATCGATCGATTCTCCCAGGATGCGGGCCGCCTCCTGCGAAGCCGGCCTGGCGGGTAACAGCCCCGGATGTCTCGCCGGCCGGCCTCTCCAGCACCGAAGAAGTAGGGGATTTGAAACATCTGATCCCGTGTCTTTCTCGTGAGACACAAGGAGGAGCCGCCATGCGTCCGCGCGTCTGGTTGAGGTGGTCAGCGGTGGTGGCGGTGGCGGGGCTGTTCCTTACCTATCGGGCGCAAGCCAACCACGGCTTGCTGCCGAACCGGATCCCGGAAGCGGCGCCCTACAACGTCAGCGAGGCCCAGGTATTTCCGCCTCCGTATGAGTCAGACTGGAACGGGGACAACAACCCCGGCGTCTGCGATACGTGCCACACCCGGATCTTCAACGAGTGGAACGGCTCGATGATGTCCAATGCCTGGCGCGATCCGGGGTGGCGCGGCGCCTTCCTGCTCATCGCCCGGCTCACCGCCACGGACGGCAACTGCGACGTCCCCAACCCGCCGGACGGCAGCGCGCGGTCGCTGATCAACCCGTTCGGCAACGGCGACTGCACCTCCACTTTCAACATCGGCACCACCACCCACACGACCTCCGGCTCGGGCTCCCTTCTCGACGATTTCTGCGCCCGCTGCCACATGCCGGCCAACTACGTCGACAACGTGCCGCTGGCCAACGTCACCAATGATCCGCCCTCCGGCCTCGAGAACGGCCAGGTCAACGAGAACTTCGACCCGACCTCCAGCAACGGCACCAATCTCGCCTTCACCACCCTATCGGCCCAGTTCCGCAATACTCCTCCCGGCCAGCGCGGCGTCTTCTGCGAGACCTGCCACACCTATACCGAGACCCGCTACACGCCGTACCACAACTACCAGCGGTCGGGCACCGAGTACACGCCCGCCGTGGGCACCGGCACCCGCGCTTCGCTGGTGGCGACGCCCGACGTCATGAACGTGGCCAACGCCGCCAGCGGCAACCTCGGCTACGGCGTCGGAGCCGGCTCCTTCCGTCTCTCGCCTCACGCCATCGGCAGGCCCGAGCGGTTCGGTCCCCTCAGCTGGGATAACTACACGGCGACGATCGATCCCTATGTGAGCGACGTATTCAACGTCAACATCACCTATCAGCAGGGGCAGTTCTCCGGCAAGCATGACGGCTTCCGCTCGGTGCTCTTCGAGCGCGCCGAGCTGTGCAGCGCCTGCCATGACGTGACCAACCCGCTGACGATCAAGAACACGCAGGGCAAGTGGGTGGGCGGTTTCCCCATCGAGCGCACCTACACCGAGTGGCGCAACAGCCGCTACGCCGACCGGCCGGGCAACGCGAACTTCGATCCGGCGTTCAAGCGCGACTGCCAGACCTGCCACATGCAGCAGGACTACGGGCAGCCGGGGACGGCCCAGACCCTCTACGTCGGGACCACGCCCGTGGCGCCCCTCTCCGATTCCATCTGCGACAGCGGTCCGGTGCGGCCGGCCTTCTTCTCGCACCACTTCATCGGCGGCAACACCTACGTCACCCGCCTGATCGGCCAGGACGTCAACGGCTCGGGTACGGTCCAGCCCTACCCGCAGCTCTCGACCTTCAGCTACTCCTCGGCGGACGAGAACAGCGCCTACCACAACGCCGTCTGGGAGAACGTGACCAACAAGGGGCCGGCCGCCCAGCACGCCCGGCTCGCCTGGGACCGGCTGCGCAACGTCGTCGAGATCTCCCTCACCGGCCCGTCGAGCGCCTCTGCCGGCACCACCCAGCCGCTGACCCTGTCGGTGGCCAACACGGGCAGCGGCCACGACTTCCCCACCGGCTTTCCCGAGGGGAGGAACGCCTGGATGGCCGTCCGCGCCTTCGACCTCGCCAGCGGTGCCGAGCTGCAGATCTTCGACTCGGTGTGGAACCGCACCTCGCTCGGCGTCGGCTATCTGACGGCCGCGAGCCAGGTGGACCCCAACTACCCGGGTTGCAACTGGACGATCCCCGCCGGCTCCGCCGATCCCTACGCCCGCCAGTTCAAGGCCGTGGCCTCGCTGGGCAACGGCTGCCCGACGCTCGACCTGCCCTAC
Organism: Thermoanaerobaculia bacterium; assembly: GCA_036002325.1. Lineage (GTDB taxonomy): Bacteria > Acidobacteriota > Thermoanaerobaculia > Multivoradales > UBA5704 > DATARR01. Next base: position 39,611 of record DASYTJ010000079.1, read on the forward strand.
GCCACGCCGCTCAACATGATCGTCAACGCCAACGGCCTGCCGACCGACGCCGGCGGCGTGGTGATCGACCGCAACAATCCTCTCGGGCTGCCGCGCTTCACGGATGTCGACGGCGACGGCGACCTGTTCGACGACAGCTTCCTCGTCGACAGCCGGCTGCGCCCGCTGCCCCACGCCGGCGCCACGGCGAGCCTCAACCGCTACTCGGTGGTGATCCCGGCGGGGACCGTGGGACCGGTGGCCGTGACGGCGGCGGTCTACTACCAGTCGTTCGAGGCCATCGTCGCCAGGAAGTTCCTTGGCAACCTGGCCGACACGGACACCGACCGCACGCTGGAGCCCTGCGTGCTCAAGGGTTCCTGCGATGGCCGCACGCCCACGGTGGAGCCCGCAGTCGTCGAAGGCGCTCCCGCCGTGCCCATGGAAGTGGAAAACTGGGTGATCCGCATCACCGGCAACACGGACACGACGGCTCCCACGGCCACTCTCTACCCCGCCAACAACGCGACCAACGTTTATCAGGACGTGGTGGTCAAAGCCCACTTCTCCGAGCCGGTGACCGGCGTCGACGCGAGCAGCTTCACCCTGGTGGACGGCAACGGTCTCTCCGTGCCGGCGTTCGTGGACCAGATCGGCGACGGCAGCTGGGCCCTGTTCCCGCACGCCGTCTTCCTCAACACGCGCGCCACCTACACGGCCCGCGTGGCGGCTGGCGTCTGCGACTTCGTCAACAACTGCACCACCCAACCCATCACCTGGAGCTTCACCGTCACCGGCACCGCGGGAGGCGGCGCCGGCAACACCTCGGTGCCGCTGGGCTTCCCGCCCAACGGCGGCGGCGGGGGCAATCCGGCTCCCACGGTGACGGCGGTCAATCCGGCCAACGGCGCCACTAACGTGCTGACCACCGCCAACGTCGTGGTGACCTTCTCCGAGCCGGTGACGAACGTCAACGCCACCACCTTCCTGCTCAACCAGGCGGGCGGCAACGGCAAGAACTGCAACACGCTCGGGGCCTCGATCGCGGGCACCATCACGGCCAACGGCAGCGGCGACGTCTGGACGTTCGATCCGTCGCCGACCCTGCTCGCGCGGACGCTCTACTGCGTGCGGGTGACCACCGGCGTCCAGGATCTGACCGCACAGCCCCTGCAGAGCGCCTTCAGCAGCTCGTTCAAAACGGGAAACTGAGAAGGGTTTGAGGGTGCGACGTATCTTCTGCCCCGCGGCGGCGCTGATCCTCGCCGCCGCGGGGGCCTGCTCCAGCCGCGACTCCACCGTCCTCCTCGGCTACATCGCCGTCGCCGGCAACAATCACGTTCAGGTCGTGGACCTCGCGTCCGGAGAGACGCTGCGGAAGATCTATGCCGGAGCCACTCCCTGGCGGCTCGTCCCTGCGCCGGACGGGAAGACGCTCTGGGTGCAGCACTGGTCGGCGGGAACCACGGCCGTCATCGATCTCGCGAGCCACGAGATCGTCAACGTCCTGCCCCTGCGCGGCCCGGGGGCGTTCAGCGCCGACGGAAAAACCTTTCTTTCTTTCGACTGGCCGGGCTCCGCCCTCGATCGATTCGACGCCCACACCTTCGAGCGCCGCGAGGAGCGCGTCACCGAGATCCCGCGGGTCTACGATCTGGCACTGCGTCCGGACGGCAAGACCCTCTACCTCGTGCAGTTCGATCCCATGGCCCGCGGTCCGCGGGAGCGCTACGCCTACGCCCTCTCCTATCCGCTGGGGGAGAAAGATCCCGGCCGCGCGGTGCCTATCTCGCTGCGCACCGGCCGCAGCCCGGCGGCGGTGCGCATCCTGCGCCAGAACCCCTTCCTGCTCACCGCGGACCGCGAGACCAACGGCCTCACCCTGCTCAACGAGCTGGGCGACGGCCGCGCCGTGCCCGCCTGCGAGGCGCCGCAGGCGATCCTTCTCTCGCCGGACGAGACCCGCATGATCGTCCCCTGCTGGCGCGGCGAAGGGACGCGCAGCAGCACCGTCCTCACCTATCGCGCCGACTTCTCCACCCGGCCCTGGCCCACCCTGGTCCAGGAAGGCAAGGCCACGGTGGCGGGCGCCATCGTCGCCGGCGCCTTCTCCCCGTCCGGCGACCGCGTCTATCTGGTGGATCGCACTGACAATCGTCTCATCGAGGCGAACCCCGCCACCCTGGAGCGGCTGCGCGAGATCCCCACCGGCGACGTTCCCCTCGACGTCGCCGTGGTGGCCGTGGACCGCCGGGCCCGCGACCGCGCCGCCGGCGAGGGCCGGGCGCGGCAGACCCTCGCCGCGATCCTCGAGCAGATACGCGCCTCCAGCCGCTCCTTCTCCACCCTCGCCTGGACCGAGACCGCCGCCTGGACCGAGACCGCCGCCTGGACCGAGCCTGCCCCGGCCCCGCCGGGCGCCGGCGGGAAGCCCGCAGCCGCCGAGAGGAGCCGGCGGCTGCGCGCCTTCCTCGCCTCACCGGACCGCTACCGCGTCGAAACCGAGGAGGGAGCCGTTCGCCTGGCAGCGGGGGGAGACACCGTATCCATCGATCCCGCCGGCCGCTTCTGGACCGCTCCCCGCCAGGAGCTGCTCGCCACCGTCTACGGCCTGGCCAACCTGCCGGTGGACGAGGCCATCCGCCAGCTCGCGGGCGACGTGCCCGGCAGTCCCTACCTGCGGGGAGGGCTCGCCGTCGATCGGGTGGCCGAGATCGAGGAGGAGGGCTCCCGCTGGCTGCTGGTAGGCGCCGCGCGGGGGAGCGAGCGCGTCTCCCAGCTCTGGATCGACGCCGGCACCGCCCGCCCCGTCGCCCTGGTGGAGCGCTTCCCCGTCTTCAGGTCCGGCGGCCACCAGGCGGCGGGCTTCGGCGGCGCCGTGGAAACCCGCTTCTCCGGCGTCGCGCCGGGAACGGACGGCGTCTGGCTTCCAGCCCGCCTGGAACGGACGGTCGACGGCGGCGCCCTGCAGCGCGTGACGATCACAGACGTGCAGGTGAACGACTCCATGCCCGCCGAGCGCTTCGACCTCGCCCGGTTGGGCGGGGTTCCCCCACGGCCCGAAACCGTGCGATCCACTGTCGCGACGGCCGCCGCGGGCGGACCGGGCCGGCCGGTGCCGGTCCAGCCCTATCCCTATCTGAGCGGACCGGGCGAGCCGCACTCTCCCTACGGCAGCAGCCCGCCGACCTCGGGCCCCCGGCTCGCTTACATCGCGGACTGGGGCGTTCATCGCGTCCCGGTCCCCCTGGAGCTCCAGGCCCACAACCTGGAGCACGGCGGCGTCCTCTTGCAGTACAACTGTCCCGCGAGTTGCCCGGACCTCGTGGACAAGCTGGAGGCCCTGGCCCGCGAGCGCGACCTCGTCCTCGTCGCTCCCTACCCGTGGATGGAGCCGCGGCTCGCCCTCACCGCCTGGGGCCGCCTGGAGACCCTGGACGGTTACGACGAGAAACGCGTCCGCGCCTTCCTCGACGCTTACCTCGGCCGCGATCACCATGCCGAGGGCGGAGGCGCGCCGTCCGCCGAAGGGACCCCGGAGCTGCACGCCGGACACTGAGCGCGGCCGACCGCCCAGCTTCGTCCGAAACAGGTTCCCCCGCCTCGGCGCCGTCGTCTGTCTCAAGATGGTTCAGCACCCGGAGGGCCGGATCCCGTTGCGAAGCTGGTTCGCCAAGTCCGTGCCCCGGACGAGTCGGCCAACACCGGAATGTCAGTAGAATCGGCGGCATGAAAAAGCTACATCGCAGGCGAGGGAAGAGGGGTCCAAAGCCGACCACGGAGCGGCGCGCACCGAATGCCATTCAGTGGGGAGAAGGACTCGTGAAGCTCCTGGGAGCGATGTCCGATTATGAGCTGGCGAGGCAAAAGCGGCTCGCGGTCTCCACGGTCGCCGATGAACGCCGGCGGCGCGGCATCCCACCCTTCAAGCCCAGGCGGCCTGCCGTCGAGTGGACCGCCGAGAGGATCGCCTTGCTGGGAACCGACACGGACGGCAAGGTGGCTGCGCGGCTGGGGCTTTCCACGATGGCGGTTCAGAGGAGACGCTTCTCGCTCGGAATCCCACCCTACGCGGGGTCGCCGTTCCTTCCCCCAGGCCATGAATGGACTCGTCGCGAAATCAGGCTTCTCGGTACGCTGCCGGATCGGAAGGTCGCCAAGATCCTGGGCCTGTCTGACTCCACCGTGATGTACAAACGACAAGCCCTCCGCATCCCTCCCTACAGGCGCAGGCTGCCGCCGATTCGATGGACGAAGAAGATGCTCTCCCTCCTGGGCAAAGTTCCCGACGTCGAGATCGCCCGGCGCTACCGGATCTCCGTGGCGCGAGTGCGGCGCAAGCGGTACTCGCTGGGCATCCCCGGTCATGTCCGTGGCAGGGTCGCGGCGACGCCCAGTCTCCTCCGACTGCTCCGGCTGCCTACCACACTGGCAAGGAAGCGTACCAAGCTCTCAGGGTACGCCATCGCCAAGCTGCGCCGAGAACACGGCATCGAGCCGCAAACCTACGATGAATTTAGGTGGCCGCCCGAGGTGGTCGCACAGCTCGGGAAGGTGCCCGACGAGGAGCTCGCGCGCAGGCTGGGGCGAACGCGGTATTGCATCGCCCAAAGGCGGAGGGCCCTGAAGATCCCGAGCTTACGGTTCTCTCCGCCGTGGCGGCGCCGCGAGCTGGCCTTGCTCGGCAAGCTACCGGACCAGGTGGTCGCTCAGAAGCTCGGGCGCAGCGTGGTGGCCGTGGCCCACAAACGCCGGGCGCTCGCCGGGCAGGGGCGGCCCGACGCTGAAAACCCCTGGACTCCGGAGCGGATCGCACAGCTCGGCAGGGTACCCGACAAGAAGCTCGCCCGGGAGCTGGGAATCCATCCATCAAGGGTCATCCGCAAGCGGAGATCTCTCAGGATCCTGCCGATGCGGCCCGCGCGGCGCTGGAAGCCCCATGAGCTGGACTTACTCGACACGCTTCCGGACGAGGTGGTGGCTCGAAAGCTCGGGCGCAGCGTGATCGCAGTCAAGAGCCAACGCCAAAACCTCCACAGGCCGCAATGGCGTGGAAAGACAACAGCCGACACCCGGACAGCGCGCCGCAGGAGGTAGAGGCGCTGGCCTCGCTTCGGCCTCCAAGCTGCAGCCTTTTCGGCAGGGTTCAAGGCCAGGTCGAGGGCGATGACGACGGTTACGAGCGCGAAAAACAAGCGTGCATTGGCTTCTTCTTCCGGCGAACCGCAATCACGACCTCGCCGCTCACGCTGTGCATCGTACGATTCGGTTCCGATCCGCTGCCGGCATTACTCCAGCAGACCGTGGGCGGCCAGCCAGCCGCGGGCCTCGTCGTCGTTGAAAGCGAGGGCCTTGCGCTTCCAGTACGTCGCCTTCCGCTCATCGCGCGGGATGCCGTGCCAGCCCTCGTCGTAGAGGTGGCCGAGGTCGCGCACGGCCCAGTAATTGCCGCGTTCGCCGGAACGTTCCAGCCAGGCCAATGCCGCCGTGGGATCCTTCTCGACGCCCTCGCCGCTGAAGAGCCTCTGCGAATACCACATCATGCAATAGGAGTTGCCCGCCGCGGCGCCGCGGCGCCACCAATCCGCAGCCTGTGCCAGGTCGGCCTCGACGCCTTCGCCCAGGCGGTACGCCCAGCCGAGAACGCGCATCGCCTCAGCGGACCCACCGGCCGCGGCTGGCCGGGCGAGCGCAGGGCCTTGACGATCGCCCCAGGCTACATTCCTTGGCTCCTCCGGAGCCTGTTCAGCCATTCCGTGCCGGATCCGTCGCCGTTCCACCTTCTCGCCCGAGATGCAGGCCGAGCATGATCATGAATCGCGATGCTTGAGTGGTCCTTCATGGTCAGGGCTTCATCACCTCAGCGTGGGCGAGGAGCCACGGCTGGAGGCCCGCTCACACCGGCAGCTTCGCCAGCGCCGTCACCACCTCCTGCGCCGACTGGAAGCGCTCCTCGGGCTGCTTGGCGAGCAGGCGGCCGAGGAGCGCCACCCACTCCTGGGGCGTTTCGGGACGGAGCCGACGGACGTCAGGCGGCGGCTCCTGCAACTGCTTGAGCACCAGCACCCGGGTCTCCACGAGATCGAACGGCTCGCGGCCGGCGATCAGGGTGTAGGCGAGGACGCCCAGGGAGTAGAGGTCGGACCGGCCGTCCAGCTCGTGGCCGAGGATCTGGTCGGGCGACATGTACATGGGCGAGCCCATCACGAAGCCGGCCTGGGTGAGCCGCGAACCGAGCCCGGCCATGGAGGCGATGCCGAAGTCGAGGATCTTGATGCGGCCCGTGGTGACGAGGACGTTGGCCGGCTTGAGGTCCCGATGGACGATCCCCTGCGTGTGGGCCTCATGGAGCCCGGAGGCGATCTCGGAGAGGACCGCGCGGATGCGGGCGAAAGGCAGCGGCGCTTCCTTGGCGATCACATCGTCCAGGCCGCGGCCCTCGATGTACTCCATGGTGACGAAGAGGCCGCCCTCGAAGCGGCCGAGGTCATAGACCCGCACGACGTTGGGATGGCTGATGCGGCGGCAGATCTGGACCTCGCGCAGCAGCCGCGCCTCCTCCTCGGCGTTACCGTCCTCCGGCGCCAGCATGGTCTTGATCGCCACAATCTCGCCGAGCTCGCGGTCGCGCGCCTTGTAGACCCGGCTCATGCCGCCGCGGCCCAGCTCGGCAAGGATTTCGTAGCGTCCGGCCAGCTGGCTGCCGACCGTGAGGCGATGGTCGGGCCGGCCGGCGTGCGCCGCCGGCGTCGAAGCGCGCAACCGCGTCAGCCGCTCCCGGGTGTCGCGGTGGCCGGGCTCGCGCGCCGCCACCCGCTCGAAGCAGGCGACGGCATCGAGGTTCTGGCTCATCGCTTCCAGGCTGCGGCCTTCCCAGTAGCTGCGCTCCACCTCGACGTGCGGCGGCGTGCCACTCGCGGGGACGCGGCGCAGGCGGTCGAGAGCGTCCTCGACGAAACCGCCTTCGAGCAGCAGCGGCGCCAGCAGGACCATGCCCTCGGCGAACTCCGCCTCCGCCGGCCGCAGGCGCATCAACACGGCGACGGCACCGGACTTGTTGCCGTCCGCCAGATAGCTCCGGGCCGTCTGCAGCGGATCGCCGCCCCGCTGTGGCGCGGCGGGACGGGCCTTCGCGGCCGCCGGAGGACGAACCGGCACGGCGGGTACCGCCTGGCTGCGCCGTTTCTTCTGAGCCTGCGCCGAACCCGAATCCCGCATCCGGGCGTTGACCTCGGCCGCCCGCTGATGCAGCCCCGCCGCCGTGAAGCAGCGGGCGGCGTCGCCCAGCCGACCGCCTTGCAGATAGGCCTCGGCGGCGCGCTGCGGCTCTTGCGCGGCTTCCCAACGGTAGGCGGCTCGGCCCCAGTCGCGTGCCCTCTCGTACGCTTCGGCGGCTTCGCGGGCCAGGCCGATCTGAGCCAGCAGGTCTCCGGCTTCGGCCGCACGGCCGGTATGGAGGTAGATCTGCGCCAGCAGGCGGTCCCGGTCCGGAGCGTTCGCAGCCACCCGCGAGGCCTCTTCGATCAGGCCGAGCTGGAGGTAGCACTGGAGCGCTTCGGAGAAGCGGCCGCCGCGCTCGAGCATCTCGGCGGCGCGGGCGCTCGGCTGCAACGAGCTGAGGAGTTGCGCCGCCGAGTCGCCACGCCCCAGCCGCAGCAGGAGGTCCGCCCGGATCATGTTGAGCTCCTTGATCCGGTCCGGGCCGGCCGCGCTGCCGCCCACCGTGCGCTCGGCGCTCAGGATGCCTTCCTCGACCGCGTGCAGGGCCTCGCGCAGCTTGCCCGCCTCCTCGTAGCACCGCACGACCTGCATCCAGGCGCCGGCCTGCTTGAAGTAGCGGGCGGCGCGCAGCGGCTGCCGCAGCACGAGCGCGGACTCACCCGCCTGCAGGTAAGCCCGTGCTCGCTCGAAGACCGGGATGGCTTCTTTGTGATGGCCGCGCGAGGCCAGCAGCTCGGCCGCCCGCAGGGGCTCCAGGCTCGCGCCCTCGGGCAGGTTTCCGAACGCGCCCATCAGGGAGTAGCGGACGAGCTTCTCGTCCTCCCCCATCTCGAAGGCGAGCTGGATTGCGCGCTGCCATTCTCCGGCGCGGGCGAACAGCTCCATCGCGCGCCCGCGTTCGCCGGCGAGCAGCGCCTCCGCCGCCGCGCGTCCGGGATCGCGCGACAGCAGGTCTCGTAGCTTGCTCATCCGAGTCATCGAAAAATTCTCTCTCGTCAGCAGCATCCGCAGCTCCAACTGGTTTTTCTACGTCACGGAAGTCCAGAACGGATGGAGGGCGCGGCTCGAGACAGGACAGGCGGAGCACGGCCACCACTCGCAGACTTCTGCGACGTCGGCGGCCAGCTATAAAGAAAGAATCAGAACTCCAGCTTCAGTAAGATAAAATAATAGCACATCCAGCGCTACACCCGCAAGGGTGGTCTCCGACCGCGGCCGAGCTACCCAAAAGGATAGGCAGCGCAGGCGTAGACAGAGTCATCTCATTTCTATTTGCGCTCCGGCTCTTCCAGCCGATCCGCAGCGTCCTCCTCTCCTGTCGACTCCAGCTCGGCGAGAAGCTCCAGGGCGGCCTCGGCGTGCTCCTCCGGAACCTGGAGGAGGACAGGCCCCACCGTACCGGCAAAGACGTTCTGGAGCGGCTCGCCCTGGTTGAGATAGGGGATCTCCGCCTCCGCGAGCAGGGACTCCGCCAGAGCCAGCACGGCGGGATCGGCCGATGCCAACACCGTGACCAAGTTGATCTCCTGGAAGGTAGCCTCGGCAGCCAGGCTCTCGACGAGAGGAACCCGGCAGTCGGCGCATTCGACGAAGCCTTCGCGGTACTCGCTGCGGCATTCAGGACAGAACATGCAGATCGCTCCTTTCGAATCAGCCGTGCGCCCAGTAACCGAAAAGAATGAAGTTGTACAGGAAATGAGACAGGATGAGAGGCGCGACCCGCCGGTTGTAAGCGTAATAGATCGAGTTGATGAAGAACATCACCCCAGCGGTTATGGCAAGGGGCGTCCCTTCGTACAGGTGGTAGAGCGTCTGGAAGCCGACGCTCGCCAGGACCGCGAAGGCCATCCGGCCGGTCAACGCCATGATTTCAGTCATCAGGTAGGCGCGGACGATCAATTCCTCGCAGGCGGCGCTGAGGAGAAGCGTCAGCCAGAGTAGCGGACCCAGCGTCAAGCCGCCGGCGAAGCTGGCCAAGGGGTGAAAAGCCGGGGCAGAGGAGACGCCGCCGGCGATCACGATGCTGGGCGCGAACGCGAAGGCGGTCAAGAGGATCGTTGCCGGGATGTCTCGCCGGCTGGCCGTGAGGCCGAGCTGCCGCAGGCTCCTTCCTTGCCGAAACAGAACATAGGCCACGACGCAGATGGAAGCCGCAGCCTGAAGGCTCCAGGCAAGCTGGGCGCGGACCGGATATTCTTTCGAGAACGGCGCGTTACGCCACCAGTCGATCAAAGAAAAAACCAAGGGCGAGCCGAACGCGACGAAGAGGACCAGTAGGAGCTCGAGCGTGCGGAGCCGCTTGTCTGAGGCGGGATGAGCGGCGAGGTCCTCCCAGGGGCCCACGGTAAGGCCTTCTTCGGAGGTCAGGTCCTCTTCAGGGTCGTCGGAGAGGTCTTCCGCCTCCGGAGGCTCCTCCGGCAGGGCGTCCACCAGCGCCACGTCGCAATCGCGGCACGAGGAGAAGCCTTCGCGGTACTCGCCTCTGCAGCTCGGACAGTACATGCCTGCTCCCCTTCCGAGAGGCCAACGAGATCGCTGTTTGTTGTCTTGAAGACTACTTCGGGCCTGCGGGAAAGGCAATTCGGCGGCGCCGGGCTATGGCGAGCCCGCCGCCAGCGCCTGATCGAGGCGGGCCAGCTCCTCGACGAGCTCTCGCCAGGCTCGCTCGGTTTCGGCGGTGAAGTCGCCGGCCCTTCCGAGTTGCTCCAGGCGCGCCGCCAGCTCGAAGGCCCGCGGCGCGGCGAAGTAGCCGGCCGAGCCGCGCAGGCGGTGTGCCGCCGCCTGCAGGGCCGCGCCGTCCCGGCGGGCGATGGCGTCACGGATCTCGTCGCCGAGGCGCGCCGCGTCGGCGAGGAAAAGACCGTTCAGCTTGCGGTGCTCGCCGCCGCCGGGTTCTGTCGCCGCTCCGGACGCCTCCCACGGCGATGGAACGGCCGGCTCGCGGGAGGAGGCGATCCGCTCGATCAGCTCGAGGAGCTCGGCGGCCTGGATCGGCTTGCCGACACAGGCGTCCATGCCGGCCGCGAGGCAGCGTTCGTCGTCGCCGTCCTCGGCGCTGGCGGTCAGGGCGACGATCGGCACGCGGGATCGATCGCGGGCGCGGATCGCCGCCGCCGCCGCGAGGCCGTCCATCTCCGGCATGTGGACGTCCATGAGGATGAGGTCGAAAGGCTCCCGTTCCCAAGCGGCCAGTGCTTCGCGGCCGGTGGCGGCCAGGACGAAAGTGTGCCCGCGGTCCTCGAGCACGGCCCGCACCAACCGCTGGTTGACCGGATTGTCCTCGGCGACGAGGACTCGCAGGGATCGGAAGGGCGGCATCTGGTTTCTCAACTGCGCCAGGGATGGTCCTGTGAGGTATGATACTTGCAGTCCCTTTCGATCAAGAAGGGCTCGACACGAGGGGGGCCTATATTATAGGGCTGCCATGGATATCAGGTCTCGTTGGAGGTGAGAGCATGAAGAGGATCCTCGTCCTTCTGACGCTCGTCCTCGCGGCGGCTCTTCCAGCGGCCGGCCAGGGGATCGTCGGCGCCACCGTGAACGGCAACTCGGTGAGCGTCACGATCTCGCTGCCAGGCGGCCTCGGCGCCGACGTGACATTGGGGTTCGAGGAGGTGACGAATCTCAGCCTCCAGAACCTCGGACTCTCGGCTCAGCTGGCCAACCCCCTGGACCTGACTTTTCTTTCCCGTTTTCCGAGAGGCACGCTGCTCGCCTTGCCGGTGATTCTCCGCATCGAGCCTCCGCCGGCCGGTGGGCTGAGCTTCAAGGGTGTCGCCGGCCTCGAGATCCACACCAGTAACCTCGAGTTCACACTTGGCACTCCGCTCCGTCTGTTCTCCGCTCCTCTCGACGGTCGCTTCGAGGATATCACCGCGGGTATCGGGGCCGGCAGCTACCGCGCCCGCGGCACGATGGGCGGCTTTTCGGAGTTCGTCATCGTCCTCGACCTGAGAGCCGTCAATCAGGTCATCACCGGAAAATTCGACCGGCTGGAGGACCTGCTGGAGGCCTATGAAGGGGCCATGCCCGGATCCGTCTACGACGATCTCGAAACCCGTCTGGCAGCCGCTCGGGCGGACTTCGAGAGCGGCGCCACACTCGGCGCGATCCAGAAGATCGACGGTTTCCTCGCCGTTGTCGAGCAACACAGCGGTACGGACATCCCCGACGTCTGGAGATCGGCCCGCGACTTGGTGAACATGGCCGGATACCTGCGGGCGGGAGCGACGACGCTGCGCTTCAGTCTCGAGCTCAAACGTGCCGGCGGGCTCTGAAGCGGGTATGCCGGCGCGTCTGACCGTCCACTTCCCTACTCGTCCGGCCCGGGTGGTCTTCCTGCAGGACGGGCATGAGACGGTGGTCGGCCGCGATCCCGAATGCGAGGTGGTGCTCGACGACGACCGGGTCTCCCGGCGTCACGCCATCCTCGTCTCTGACGGGAGTTCCTGGTCGGTGACCGATCTCAGCAGCAAGAACGGCACTCTGGTCGACGGCGCGCCGCTCGAAAGCGGCTTTCTCAAGGAGCGGAGCTGGATCAGCTTCGGCGGCCTGGTGGCCCGTTTCGAGCGCCTGCCCGGTCCGGTCGAGCAAGTGGAGAAAGAGCGGCTGCGGCGCTTCACCACGTCGCTCGAGCTGCGGCGCGGCCTGGCTCCGGGGATGGGCCTCGACGCGCTGCTGCCGCGGGTCGTGGCGTCGATGCTGGAGCTGACCGGGGCCGAACGCGGCTTCCTGCTGCTGGCCGGTCCGGACGGCGCCCTCGAGGTGGCGGCCCGCTCGGGACCCTCCTGGGAGGACCTCCAGGCGGAGCCGTTCGGCGGCAGCCTCAGCGCCGTCCAACGCGTCCTCGCGACCGGCGGACCGGTAGTAGCGGCGGACGCCCGCGCCGACGCCGAGCTGGGCGAGCGGGCGAGCGTCATCGCGATCGGTATCCGCGCCCTGCTGTGCGTGCCGGTGCACGCCCTCGACCGCTTGATTGGCGTGATGTACGCCGACAGCAGGAAGCCGGGGACGGCTTTCACCGAGCTGGACCTCGAGATCCTGGAGGCCCTGGCCGCGCAGGCAGGGCTGGCCATCGCGGTAGCGCGGCTCGACGCGGAGCTGAAAGGGCTGGCGCACCGCATCGCCGAGACCCCGGGAGCGGATCCAGGGTTGCGCGTACGTCTCGCCGGTGAGATCTCGGCCGCCTTGGAGCGCTCGCTTTCGGCGGCCGCGCCGGCGGCCTGCGCTCCGGAGCGATGGGCGGGGGCTCTCGGCTCCGCGCTCGGGATCGGACCGTGAAGCCGCTGCCGGCGGGCGAGCTCCCGCCCCTCTCCCCCACGCGCACCGCCGATGACGCGATCCGGCGCCTCGCCGCGGGGTCGCGGCTCGCCGGGCGCTACCGCATCCTCGAGCTGGTGGGCATCGGCGGCATGGGGATGGTCTACAAGGCCGAAGACGAGCAGCTCGGCCTGCCGGTGGCGATCAAGGTGCTGCGCCCCGATCTGGCGCAGGACGGGCGGCGGCTCGAACGTTTCAAGCAGGAGCTGGTGCTCGCCCGCCAGGTGAGCCATCCCAACGTCGTCCGCATCCACGACTTGGGAAACGATGGCGAGCTGGTCTTCCTCAGTATGGATTACGTTCCCGGCCAGCCGCTGAACGAGCTGATCGCTGCCGAGGGCCGCCTCCCTGCCGAACGGGCGGTCGGCATCGCCCGGCAGATCGCCGCCGGCCTCGCTGTGGCGCACGACGCCGGCGTCGTCCACCGTGACCTCAAGCCCGGTAACATCCTCGTCGACGAATCCGGCCGCGCCGCGATCACCGACTTCGGAGTCGCCCGCTCGCTGGCCGGTCCCGGACCGACGCTGCCAGGCGCCGTCGTCGGCACGCTCGACTATCTCTCGCCGGAGCAGGCGCGCGGCGGCGAGGTGGACGGGCGGGCCGATCTCTACGCACTGGGCATCCTGCTCCATGAGATGCTGACCGGCGAGCTCCCCTTCGCGGGCGGCTCGGCCGCCGAGGTGCTCGCGCAGCGGCTCACCGGCGCCACGCGCGACCTGCGGGCAGCAGGGGTCGAAGTGCCGCCGCGGCTCGCCGCCATCGTCCGGCGGCTGTTGCAGCGGGAGCCGGCGCGGCGTTATCAGAGCGCCCGCGAAGTCCTCGACGACCTCGCTCGCCTCGGGGGCGCCCGGCGTTTCGGCTGGCGGCGGGCGGCCCTGGTCGCGGCAGGGCTCCTCGCCGTGCTCGCCGCGGGCTGGACTCTCCGCGAGCGCCTGCGGTTGGCGCCTTCCGCAAAACCGGCGGCGACCGTGCCGCGCCATGCCGTGGCGTTGCTGCCGCTGGCGGATGAGACCGGCGGCGGCAATCTCGCCTGGGTCGCCTCCGGCCTGCCCGAGATCCTCGCCTCCTCGCTCGCCGAAGGACCCGGACTGCGGGTGCTGGACAGCCAGCGGGTGTTCGACACGCTGGAGGGCCTCAAGCTGCGGCCCGGGCCGCTCCCCGAAGCCGACGCCCGGCGTCTGGCCGAGCTGCTCGACGCTGACCGGCTCGTCAGCGGCCGGGTGCGCACCGCAGGAGGCCGGCTGCGGATCGATCTTTCCCTGATCTCGGCGGACGTGCCGGGCCTGCCGGCCCACTCGCTCCACGCCGAGTCGGCGCCGGCAGATGCCTTCCGTCTCATCGATGGCCTGGGAACGACTTTGCGCGAACGTCTGGCGGCGCCGCCGGTGGCCGCCGCGCCCGCCGTCAGCCGCTCGCCGGCGGCGCTGGCTGCCTACACCCTGGGACTGGGCGACCTGCGGCGGGGCAACGCCGTGGCCGCGGTGGCGGCCCTGGAGCGAGCGGTGGCGAGCGATCCCGGCTACAGCGTCGCCTGGGTGCAGCTCGCTCGCGCCCGCGAAGCGCTCGGCCGGCGCGAGGAGGCGTTGGCGGCGGCCCGGCGTGCGGTGGCGGGTATCGGAGCGACCGGCAGCCGCAGCGCCTACGAGGCGCGCGCGATCGAGGCGCGCCTCACCGGCCGGCCCGAAAAGGCGCAGGAGATCCTGGCGCGGCTCGTCGAGCGCTATCCCGAGGACGCCGAGGCACGGGTGGAGCTGGCGGAGGCCTACGGCGAGCAGGGGAACCTGGACCGCGCCATGGCCGCGCTCGCTCAGGCGGTGCGCCTCGCGCCCCATCATCCGCGCGCCTGGTTCCTGCTCGGCAAATACTCGATCTTCGCCGGCAACTCCCGCCGCGCCATCGATGAGTATCTGGTGCACGCTCTCGTGGTGCAGAACCAGCTCGGCAGCGACGAAGGGCGGGCCGACGTGCTCAACGCCTTTGGCGTAGCCTACCGCGAGCTCGGAGAGATGGAGCGGGCGGCGGAGAACTACGAGCAGGCCGCGGTCATCCGGCGGCGCATCGGCGACGAGCGCGGCTACGCGACGACGCTGCGCAATCTGGCGAGCCTCCACACGGTGCGCGGCGAATACGCGGCGGCGCGGCGGCTGCTCGACCAGGCGCAGCCGATCCTCGAACGTCTGGGCGACAGGCCCGGCATCGCCGACCTCTACAACGAGCTCGGCGTCCTCGCCGAGGAGCGGGGCAGCTACGAGGAGGCCCTCGGCCACTATCAGCGCGCCCTGCGCGTGCGCCGCGATCTGGGCAACGATCTCGCCTTCGCTCAGAGCTTCAGCAACGTTGGCTTCGCCTGCTATCTCCTGGGGCGTTACGACGACGCCATGGTCTACTGGCGGCAGGGGCTGGACCTCGCCCGCAAGAGCGGCGATCCGGCCGGCGTCGTCCTGGCGACACAGAACCTGGGGCTGCTCGAGCTGGCGCGCGGCGAGTGGGACGAGTCGGTCAAGTCCTTCCTGACCGCCCTGGGAACCAGCCGCGAGCTGGGGATGAAGGAGGCGACCGCCGCCTCGCTCGGTCACCTCGGACGGCTGGCTCAGTACCAGGGACGCCCCGCCGCCGCGCTCGCCTCCTTCGCGGAAGCCCTCGCCGTGCTGCGCGATCTCGGCGATCGCCGGGGCCTCGCCGAGTTCACCCTCGCCCAGGCAGAGGTCGAGATCGAATTGGGGCTCGAAGCCGCCGCCGGCCAGCATCTGCGGGCGGCCGCAGAGCTGCTGCGTGAGGGCAGGAATCACGAGCACGAGGCGGAGCTCGAGCGGCTGCAGGGCGAGTGGCATCTGCTGCGCGGCGAACCCGCCGCAGCCCACGACGCTCTGCGGCGTGCCGTCACCCACGCCGAGGAGAGCCACAGCATCGTCGCCCTGCTCGACGCACGCCTCTCGGCCGCCAAGGAGATCCTCGTCTCCGGTCCCCCGCGGCCGGCGCTCGCCGAGCTGCAGCGGCTGCGCGCGCAGGCCGAAGCGCTCGGCCATGCCAGGTTGCGGCTGCGCGCCTCCGAGCTCGTGACGCGCGCGGCGATCCTGGCGGGAGACCCGGCGCTGGCGCAGAAGACGGCGCGGGCGGGCCTTGAGCAGGCGGAATCGCGCGGCGGCTATTTCGGTGCCTACCGCCTGCACTTGCTGCTGGCCTCCGCTTGCGAGCGGGCCGGCAGGCAGGCCGAAGCCACGGCCGAGCGCGGCCGGGCCGCCGAAGAGCTCGCTCGGGTGAGCCGGGACCTCCCACCGGCGCAGCGCAGAGCCTTCCACGACATCGCGGAGGTATGGGAACTTGCAGATCGGAACCAAGTCCGAACGCCCGCCGGCAAAGGTTGAGACTCCGGGCAGCGGGGCGCCGGCCGGCTCTCCCGACCCGATGCACGACATCGTCGACAGCGTGCGTCACATCACGCGCGAGAACGAGCGGCTCTTCCAGCGGCTGATCGAAGGCGAGCGCCGCTTTCGCGGGCTCGCCAAAGCGGTCTGGAAGGTGCAGGAGGACGAGAGGCGCCGGCTGGCGCGCGAGCTGCACGACGGCCTCGGCCAGACCCTGACCGCCCTCACCAATCAGCTCGAGCACCTGCAGCGGAAGCTCGACGGGGGCGACTCCGGCGAGCTGGCGGCCCGCCTTGCCGACTCCGTCGAGATGGCACGCCTGGCGCTCAACGAGAGCCGTGAGCTCTCCCGCCTGCTGCGGCCGCCGGTGCTCGACGATCTCGGCCTGCCGGCGGCGCTCTCCTGGCTCGCCCGCACCCTCGAGCAGCGCACCGGCCTGCGGGTCGAGCTCACCCTCGACGGCCTCGAGGAGCGCCTCGATCCGGACCTCGAGACGCTCGTCTTCCGTCTCGTCCAGGAGGCGCTCACCAACGTCCTCCGCCACGCCGGCGTCCTACACGCCACGGTCGCGGTTTCACGCACCGGCGGGCTGCTGACACTGCAGGTGGCCGACCGCGGCCAGGGCTTCGATGCCGGCACCACCCTCGCGGGGCCCGAGGCCGTCACCGGCTCGGGGCTGCGCGGCATGCGCGACCGGCTCGAGCTCTTCGGCGGCCGTCTGGAGCTCACCTCGGCGCCGGGTGAAGGGACGCTCGTCTCGGCCGCGGTCCCGTTGCTGGAGACGCTATGACGCATCGCGTGCGCGTACTGGTGGCAGACGATCACACCATCGTGCGCAAGGGCCTGGTCAACCTGCTGGTAGAGAGCGGCGAATGCGAGGTGGTGGCCGAGGCCGCGGACGGCCTCGAGGCCGTCGAAAAGGCGCAGGCGACGCATCCCGAGGTCGCGATCCTCGATCTCTCCATGCCACGGCTGACCGGCTTGGAAGCCGTGCGGCGCATTCACGACGCGTTGCCGCAGACCCGCATCCTCATGCTCACCGTGCACGAGGAGGAGGAATACGTCCTGCCCCTCGTGCGCGCCGGCGCTTCCGGCTATCTGGTCAAGGACAGCGCCGTCGGCGAGCTGCTGGCCGCCGTGCGCGCGCTTCACGCCGGCCAGGGCTACTTCGGCCCACAAGCGGCGCGGGTGCTCGCCGAGCAATACCGGCATCCGGAGCGCACGGCCGACGATCCCTACGGCGCGCTCTCCCCTCGGGAGCGAGAGGTTTTCCATCTCGTCGTCGACGGCAAGACCACCAAGGAGATCGCTCGCGATCTCGGCATCAGCATCAAGACCGCCGACAACCACCGCTACCGCCTGATGGAAAAACTGGGTGTCCACAACACGGCCGAACTGGTGCGCTACGCAGCCCGGCGGGGACTGCTGGGATAGGACCCGTTCAGCACAGCCTGAGGGTTTTTCTCCCTGCTTCCTGAGGAGACCTCCCCCTGTCACCGGCTTCCCCTCCCTCATTAGCCTAGGATGGAGAGGAGCCAATCCATGAAACGAACCGCAGCATTCTTGATCGCCGCAGTAGCAGCACTACTGCTTCTAAGTGGAGCCGCCCCCGGATCTGCCGCCGAACCGGACTCCGGAACGGTCAGCAACGGCCATCGCACCGCCTCCTGGTCTGGGGGACCGTACACGGTCGGCGTCCCCAACCAGCTCGGCTGCCTGACGCCGGCCAACTCCACCTGCGACGCCTTCGCCCTGACCGCCGATCTCAAGCCGGGCTCGCGGTTCGCGGTGGCGATCACCAGCGAGAACGCGGAAGACGACTACGACCTGTACGTCTACTACCCGGATGGCACGGAGGCCGGCCGCTCCGCCAACGCCGGGAGCAACGAGTCCGTGGTCATCGCCCACAACACCCTGCACGGCAGCGGCCCCTACGCCGTACGCGTCCTACCCTTCTCGGTCGCCTCCGGTTCAACCTACCAGGGAATCGCGCGTTCGACCCGCGAGGTCGCCATCGACCCTGAGGATCTCAACACCTGCCTGGAGGCGGTCCCCGCCGCCGTCGGCATATCAGGAATCACCGACGCCGGCCAGATCGTGTCGCTCGACGTGGCGGTCCTGCTCGACAGCGTGAGCCTCGGGCTGGGCAATCAGATCATGGCCAAGGCCGCCGAGGCCTACGCGCCGCTGGGCCTCGATCTGCGCGCCGTCTCGTACCGCAGCGTCACCTTCACCGGCACGGAAGGCGCCGACCTCATCCAACAGGCCAAGAACTACTATGGCGGGGTACGGCCGAAAGGCTCGGACCTCGTCTACGTGCTCACCAGCAAGGACATCACCAATGGCGGCAACACTGGGCTCGCCGGTCTGGCGGACTGCATCGGCGGCGTGCGATTCCCCTACCACGCCTTCGCGGTCGGTGAGGCGGTCGGCATCGACCCTGCCCCCATCGGACCTTTCGTCCTCGAAGTGAACGCCCATCCGGAGATCGCCGCTCACGAGCTGGGTCACCTGATGGGAGCCCACCATCACTACGCCAACTGCGTCGAAGGGATCCTGGAGGGCGAGGCGAACGACCTCTCGCCCTGCACCCTTATGTTCAACTTCGTCGACTTCCAGTCCCTGAACTTCTCGCAGGTCAACCGGGCCGTGGTCCGGGGCCACGCCGTCCAGTACGCGACGCCTTGACCGGCTCGCCGGGTGCCGCTCCCGCTCGGGCGGGAGCGGCGGCCCTGGA
Organism: Thermoanaerobaculia bacterium; assembly: GCA_036002325.1. Lineage (GTDB taxonomy): Bacteria > Acidobacteriota > Thermoanaerobaculia > Multivoradales > UBA5704 > DATARR01. The sequence continues at coordinate 58,232 of DASYTJ010000079.1, forward strand.
ACCTGAGGGTTTTCCCCCACGCCCTCTGAGTGCCTTACCTCATTTCAGCCGCTCTCCCGGCGCGCTAACGTCGGTTCGAGACGAGGGAAGGCCATGAGACCGATCGACATCACCCAGACGGCGGCTTCAAGGCTCCCGCTCGGTTCGTCGATCGCCTCGGCGGCGGCACCATCCTCCGGCACGCCGTGCGACAGCCTTCAACTCAGCATCGTGGCCCCGAGAAGCACTTCCGGCAGTTCTCCCCGTGGCGCGACGATCTCGGGTTTCCCAACTCGCGTGCATGTAGAGCTCGGTCCTGCCGGCGCATCGGCAGCGACATCTACATCCGCGAGTGATTCTCCCCGCACCGGAGCCGCCCGTTGGGTTTGAGCACCCGCCGGCGGCTCCCCTCTTTTCTTCACTGATCCTGTTATCGCCGCACTGCCGGGGCTTTGAGGGATTTCTCCCACGCCGTTTGAGGGCCTTCCCTCCTACCCAGCCCTCTCGACCGCGCGCTAGCGTGCGATCAAGAGGAGGAGGATCCATGAGACCCATCGCCATCATTCGAGTAGCAGCACTACTGCTACTGCTCGCCACTTCGATAGCCCAGGCCGCGACGCCGTCTTCCGGCTCCGTCTCGGCGGCGCAGCCTTCGGTAACCTGGTCGGGAGACGTCAAACCACCGATCGGGGCGGTCGGCTGCAGCGGACCGGCCGATTCGCTGTGCGACAACTTTCAACTCACCATCGTACCCCCTTCGTTTTCGTTCGCCGTCAGCATCGTTCTCGACGTTACGGCCGCCGACGACTGGGACATGCTGGTCTACGACTCCGCCGGGCACGTCGTCGCCAGCTCGGGCAACTCTCCAGGACAGGACGAGATCGCCGTGCTGGTCAATCCCACCGCCGGCACCTACACCGTGCAGGCCGCCAACTTCGCCGGCGCCGTCCCGATCTCCGGCATCGCGACGCTCCAGAAGCAAGACAGCGCCACGCCGGCTCCGGGAACCGGTCGCATTCCGACCTTCTCCGTCCACTCCGATCCAGGGGAGCACAGCTCCGGCGAGCCGAGCCTGGGGGTGAACTGGAATAGCGAGACCGCCGACAACGGGGGCACCGTGATGTATATCTCCGGCCTCAGCACCCTGCGCCTGCGGTTCGACGACTGCACGTCGCCGCCGCGGCTGCGTCAGGGCGGCAACTGGCAGGACGTCAGCCCGCCGAACGCCGTCACCTCGCTCGATCCCATCCTCTTCACCGATCCGGTGACCGGGCGAACGTACTCCTCCCAGCTTCTGGGCAAGACCAGCCTGATGTCGTTCACCGACGACGACGGCGAGGGCTGGGTGCCCAGCCAGGGCTCGGGAATCAACTCCGGCGTCGACCACCAGACCGTCGGCGGCGGTCCTTTCGCGCCGCCGCTGTCGGCCGGCCTCGTCCATCCCCACGCGGTCTACTACTGCTCGCAGGACCTGGCGCTCGCCGAGTGCGCCGTGTCGCTCGACGGCGGCCTCACCTTCGGGCCGGCGGTGCCGATCTACAACACGACGGTCTGCAGCGGCCTCCACGGCCACGTCAAGGTGGCCCCGGATGGCACCGCTTACGTTCCCAACAAGAGCTGCAACACCCGGCAGGCGGTGGCGGTGTCGACCGACAACGGCGCCACCTGGGAGGTGCGCTCCGTGCCCGGCAGCATCTCCGGAACCTGGGACCCCGCGGTGGCCGTCGGTGCGCACGGCACTCTCTATTTCGCCTTCGGCAATGGCGACGGCCGGGCCATGGTGACGACCTCGCTGGACCGCGGCCGGACGTGGTCGCAACCGGTCGACCTGGGAGCGGCCTTCGGCGTTCAGGACACGGCGTTCCCAACCGCCATCGCCGGCGACGACGACCGGGCCGCGGTCGCCTTCCTCGGTACGGCGACGCCCAACTCCAGCGGCGACGATCCGAACAGCCCGGCGGTCTGGTACCTCTATATCGCCACCACCTACGACCGCGGCGCCACCTGGACGACCGTCAACGCGACGCCCGGCGACCCCGTCCAGCGCGGCACCATTTGCGCCGGCGGCACCCTGGGCTGCGACAACGGCAGCCGCAATCTGCTGGACTTCAACGACGTCCAGGTCGACCGCCGGGGCCGTCCGGTGGCCGCCTTCGCCGACGGCTGCATCGGCCCCTGCGTCGATTCACCCATCAATACGCAGGGCGCTCTCGCCACGGTGGCGCGCCTCAAGGGCGGCAAGGGCCTGTTTTCCACGTTCGACCAACCCCTGGGTCCGCCCGCCGAGCCTCTCGCCGCCGCCGAGTTCCAGGGCGACAGCGTTCACCTCTCCTGGCTGGAGCCCGACGACGGCGGCCGTCCGATCAAGAAGTACCGCATCTATCGCACCCAGACCGGCAAGCCGGAGAAGCTGATCGGTACGGTTTCCGCCGCCACCTTCAGCTTCGTCGACCATGGCTTCGACCCGGCCAAGAGCCCGCGCTACGAGGTGCGGGCGGTCAACGTCTACGGCGAGAGCGCCGCGAAATCGGGCTGCGACAACCGCCTGACGCCAGCCGGCCCGCCGCCGCCGGTCAACCAGTGCGCCGAGCCGGGCGCGGTCGTGGTGACCGACGCCAAGGGCGACAACTTCGACGGCGTGCCGGCGCACGACATCGAGCAGATCTCCGTTGCCGAGCCTGCCGATCCCGGGCCGGGCAAGGTCACCTTCATTCTCAAGGTGGCGAGCCTCGCCACCGTCACTCCCGACACCACCTGGCCGATCAACTTCAAGGGCGCCAACGGCAACGACTACTGGGTGGCGATGAAAGCGACCGCCGCGGGAGTGGTGAGCTTCTCCTACGGTACCGGCACCAACGCCGCGAGCGCCGGCACCGCCGCTGATCCGGCCAGCAACTTCAGCGCTGACGGCACGATCCGGATCGTCGTCCCGAGAAGCGCCTTCGGCAATCCTGCCCCTGGCGCGACGATCTCGGGCTTCCTGACTCGCGTGCGTGTAGAGCTCGGCCCTGTCGGCGCTCTCACCCCGGACAATGCTCCCGATAGTTTGACCGGCAGCGGCAGCTACCGGCTCGTCGGCAGCGAGAACTGCACCAGCGAGTGATTCTCCCCGCACCGGAGCCGCCCGTTGGGTTTGCACACCCGCGGGCGGCTCCCCTCTTTTCCTGTCAACGAGCCGCCAGAGGCTTGAGGATGTCCGTCAGCACGTCAGGCTTCCCTGACTCGCGCTCGAGATGGGGATAGCGTTCGCCGCCGTGGTAGTCGACGCGGTAGGCCCGGACGCTCTCGCCATCCTCGGCCACCAGCTCGATGGGGCCCTGCGCGGCCTTCGCGGCCCGTAAAGCCGTATCCACTCCTTCAGGAGCCCACTTGCGGCCGTCGACCGCCAGCAGCTTCATGCCCGGGCTCAAGCCCGCCTGAGCCGCCGGCAGGCCGGGGACGACGTCGACGATCTTGCCTTCGTTGTCGGTCAACACCCCCAGCGAGAACGTCCAGTCGTGGCGGCTGTTCTGCACCTCCCAATCCTTCACCCCCTGATTGGGCGTCTCGTTGTAGACCAACCGCCAGCCGCTCGCCTCGACGCCTCCCAACGGCGCCCGCGGCTCGACCTTCTCGATACGCTCGCGGAAGAAGCCGCGCCAGTCGAAAGGTGCCACCTCGCCGAGCGTGCTCACGACCTCGTCGAACGTATAGGGGCGGATGGCGGGCGGACCGCTCTGCCCGCCATGGAAGCGGCGGCAGAAGTCGTCGAGCGAACGACGGCCCTGGGTCTGCCGGCGGATCGCGGCGTCGGCTTCGAGCCAGACGAGGACCGACTCGTCGTAGAAGTCCGTGCCCCGCCGCCAGGCGCGCCACTCCGGCGGCGAGCCGTAGAGGAGCTGGGCGGCGACCGCGGTATCCGCCAGCGGCCGCCAGGCCCGCCCTGCGGTGTGGTCCAGGCGCGCTGCGATCTGGGCGACGCGCTCGCGGTAATACTCCGGCGTCCACAGGCCGGAGCGGGCGGCGAGCAGCAGGCCGAGATGCTGCGTCAGGCCCTCATAGACCCAGAGCAGCTCGCCGATCATCGGCTGCTGATAGTCGGGGGTCGCGAGGCCCGCCGGCCGTCGGTACTTGCCATTCCACGAGTGGACGTACTCGTGCGAGAGGAGAGACGCCAGGCCGCGGCGCCGGCCTTCCTCCGCCAGCGTCTTCTCCCACACCCGGTTGTCGCTCGACTCGTGGTGCTCCAGGCCGAAGTGCTCCACGTGATCGCTCAGCGTGAGGAGCCACTGATAGTGCCGGTAGTGGCGAGCGCCGAACAGCGCTCCCGCCTCCCCCGCCAGGCGCGCGTAGGCTTCGGCAAATTGCGGGGGAAGCTCCAGGGCCGCGGCGGAGTCGGCCGCCATGTCGATCTCGTGCGGCGGCCCCTCCCCCGTGGGCAGGGGAACCTTGGCGAGGTGCGAGCCGGCCAGGATCGGCGAGTCGACCAGGGTGGTGAGCGACACGGACCCGAAACGCACCGCCTCGCCGCTCCCCTCGCTCACCGGCAGAGCGGTGGCGAAGGACCAGCCTGCCGGCAGGCGCACGCTGGCCTGGTACTGGAGCTGATCGGAGGGCCGGCCCTGGGGGTAGAGAACGAGGTTGTTCCAACTGATCACGACGAGCGACTGCGTCACGCTCGGACCGGCCGTGAAAGAGCCGCTCCCCGGCGGCGGCAGGAAGTCGAGGTCCGCCTCCACGGCGCTCGCGCCGGCGGGCACCTCGAGATGGAACGTGAACATGTCCAGCGGATCCCGGCGCCATTCGAGCTCGCGTCCCTGGCTCCGGAAGCGCAGGCCGACGACGCCGTTGAGCGGTCCGGTAGGGCCATGCTCGCCAGGGATCCACTTGGGATAGAGCAGCGTCAGCGGGCCCGGCTGCGCCGGCAGCACCAGATGGGCGTGCAGCACGTGGCGGGGCGCCTCCCGCGCGTCCAGCTCCACCGTGATCGGCTGCGCCGCGGCGGCGCCGAGATTGAGGGCCAGCAGGATGGCGGCGCACAGCGCCGGCCACATCGCATAGCGTTTGTTCATCGCTGTCCTCCGTCAACGAAAGAACCTGCGGCGCCGTACACTAGCACCTATTCAAGCAAGCTGCGGATCGAGGGATTGGAGCGCCAGGACGCTGGCGGAGCCCTGTTTCGATATTGCGGCGCCGGAGCAGAAGCTGTAATCTTATTTCAGCGAGATGCCACGCAGCTTCCGGCAGGACGGGCGATCGCTTCAGAAGAGAATCCTTCTCTGATGTCCGTCCAGAGAAGAGAGCCATTCTGTATGGCCCGGCCTGCGATTGAGGTGCTGGCGAAAGGAGAGATATGGCCCTTCGAAATCCTACCGACGAAGAGGCTCAGCAGATCATCCATGGATCCCTGAGCGGCATCTTTGCCTTCAAGAACGAACCGGACGATCCCGAGTTCCTGAAGGAGATCATTCGCTGGAAAGACATCCTCGCGATTCCTCCCGTCACCAAGACGTTCCTTCACATGAATACGCTGGTCACGACGGAGGTCCTCTTACCCGGCAGTCTTCCCACGCTGAACAGGAAGCTGTTCTTCAAGCATCTCGATGAAACCGAGCAGGAGACCGTGAAGAAGTACCGGACTTTTCTCCAGCTACGGCTCGTCCTGCACCAGGAGGGGTCATGAAGAAACAGATTCTTCTCTGGATAGCGCTCGGCGGCCTCCTCCCGGTTTCGGGAATCGCCGCCGAGTGCGGGCCTGAAGCCTGGTTCGATCTAGAGGCGGTTGACATTCAGTGCCCTCTCGCCGATTCCAAAGTCATGAGGCTCTCATTGCCCTTCGCGGAATCCTATATTGCTCCCGAGCCGCCGGAGGAAGGCGAAGCCGACCCGGGCCTCGACCGACTGGAGGCGCTGCAGAGCAAGCAGGATAAAATCTCCCTCACGCTGCAACCTCTCGCGTCCGATCTGAAACCGGAGAACCCCAGTGAATTCCGCATCGCGCGGGGCGGGATCGACGCCAGTTTCACCACCAACAGGGGAATCGGTTCGTTCCGCCTGACCTTCCCCGCGGGGACCCTCCTCTGCGACGGCGAGCCCGTCACCGACGAGACCGTGGTGGAGATCCCACCCCCGGGAGACGACCCGTTGGTCAACTGCACCTCGGAGAATGAGGCTTCCCGGCCGCCGGACTGGCGAATCGACGTGGCGCCCGCCGACGACGACGCCGAGGACGATCCCGGGGTTGCCGTCGAGTTCGAGATCGAGAAAGACTGGGGCTACAATTTCGAGCTCAATCGGGACCAGCAGCGCTGGTCCACCAACCTCTGGCGATTACAGATCGCCGGCAGCGGCGTCACCAACGACGCGGATTTCTACGATTCGGTCAAGGCGGACTTCTCCTGGTCCTACACCCGGAGCTATGTTCTGGCGGCGGCTCGAAAGCGGCCCTTCCCGGAATTCTGGGGCAGCGCCTACTTTCGGCCCGAGACCACCTTCAGCGACGACAAGCGAGACTATGTCTACGGCGCACGGTTGGAGGTGATCGCCAATCTCAGGAAACTGATCGGCACCGATGTGGGCGTCGGGACCCGCCCGTACCTGTCGTTGGGAATCGAGCAGGTGGATCCTGCGAAACGCGAGGACGGAACGGTTCCGGACAACTATGGGCGCCTCACAGGCGACTTTCTTTGGAAGTTCTCACCCCTCGAAAGAGTGCGAGTGGAGGCCGACTGGACGGCCAAGTACATCCTCTCCAAGGATGACTTGTTGCCTTTAGGCCTCGACGATCAGCTCCAGGATAAGCTCGAGATCTCGATCGCCTACGATGCCACGGGTGCCGGGGAGTTCCTTCCCTTTCTGAAGTACACCCGAGGAACCGAGTCGCCGGGCTTCGAGGTGGTCAAGGAGATCCTTTTCGGGTTCGCCTGGAACCACCTGTTCGCGGGCGAACAACCGTAAGCCGGCCAGCAGGCCGCGCTGGCCCCGGATTTGCTGCTCCTCCACGGCAGGAGGGCTGGCGAATGATCCGCAAGCTCAAATCCGGCGAATACCGCCTCTACTCGCGCAAGAAGGACCCGAAGACCGGGAAACGGAGAAATCTCGGTACGTTCGCGACCCGCGAGGCGGCCGAAAAGCACGAGCGGGCCGTGCAGTTCTTCAAGCATCGATGAGCCGAGGAACGGCGGCCCGATTTTGATCGGGCCGCCAGAGAACACCAAGAGGCGGAAAGCTATTCCACCGCCTCTACCGCGCAGGGCGGGCATTCCTGCGAGCAGTGGCTGCTCCCTTCCGTCTCCGGATGGCACGACGGGTCGACCGTACCGATCGGGTGGCAGTCCATGACACCGTATCCATCGCCGTAGTCGATCGTCGTGGGGCACGATTCCGTCGCTTTGCCAAAGCGCCTCACATTTGCGTTCATCAGCCGCGCCCGCTCCGGCGTCAGGCCGGGCAGGAAGTTGCCGTTCGTCTTGGGCAGAGCCAGATCGGGCACCTGGTCGCCGTCGGTGTCCACGATCAGGGCCGCCGGCCGCGTGACCGGCCGCTTCGTCCGCGTCTCACCCCAGGTGGCGTTGGGCGCCGGCAGCAGCCGGAACGTCTGCGTGAGCTGCAACCGCTGCGCCGAGATACCGCTCGCGGGAGTGAACGTCATGCGGAACTTGACGCGCAGCGGGGCGATGAAATGGCCACCGTTGTCCCGGCTCCGAATGATCCTCATCTTGGTGACCGGCTGTACGCCGTCGGTGACGACCCGGGCGTTGAAGTCGCCGCAGACCGTCTTCAGGGGAGCGACGCTCTCCAACTGCAGCGCCCGCATCTGAATACGGGTGACGGCGACGCCGTCCTTGTCGAAAGCGGCATCGTCGAGACGCTGGATGATCGTGTCCGCGCCGCCGAGCTCGCCGGGATTCCCGCTGGCCAGCGGCCGGCCGCGGAGAACGACCTTGCCGGTGAAGGCCTGCGACTTGGGACAGAAGAAGCCCTTCGGAATCGGCCTCTTGGCAAAATCGATGAAGGTCCTGCCGTCGGCCGCCGTCGACCAGACGTCGATCCCGCTCTGGACCGTCTCGATGCGGGCGAACGCCGGCAGCGCGAAGAGAAACGCAACAGCCAGACTGAAAACGCACATTCTTTTCATGAGAGCTCCTCCAAGAGTTCACTTTTCAGACAGAGATCTCTCTTTGTACCCAGAGCCTTCCGATTCAGACGGCGGCGGGCCGCGGGGTTGACAGAGAAGCATAAATCGTAGGAGTGACGACTTCCTCTAATACTCGGTGCCTCTCGGAGGGAAAACCGCGACAGGAGGGGCCCCCTCACCTTCCATGCTCCTCCTCCTGCGCGAGGAGACCCCATGAGGCCCTTTCTGGCGATGGTCAGGGTGGAAGCTCTATTGATACAGATCGGATCCAACCAGGCTGTCCAGAAATAGAAGCTCCGTCTTGCTCCGCAATTGCGGCTCCTTGGCGATGGCAAACAAGCGAATGACGAGCAGCTTCGTGGTCAAGAGGATCTCGGCTTCGCCGAGTGCGGCACTGATGAGTAAGCGCAGGCCGCTCGCAGAGCCGATATATACTGAAGCTTCCCAAGAGGAGGTGCCCACCGTTCGAGCCCGTGGGGATGAGGCGCGCGAGCAGAGGCTCGGGGTCGGCCATCCATGCGAAACGGCGATGATGGCATGACACGCATCCTGGTGGTCGAGGACGAAGGTATCGTCGCCCAGGATATCAAGTTATCCCTCGAGCACCTCGGCTATACCGTCGCCGGTACCGCTTCATCGGGCGAGGAAGCGGTCCGTAAGGCCGAGGAGATCCGTCCGGATCTCGTCCTGATGGACATCGTGCTGCAAGCGGGGATGGACGGGACCACAGCCGCCGAGCAGATTCACGCGCGGCTGGACATTCCCGTGGTGTATCTCACCGCCTACGCGGATGACGTGGTCCTGCAGCGTGCGAAGGCCGCGGTCCCGTTCGGGTACATCCTGAAGCCGTTCCAGGAGCGCGACCTCCGCACGACCATCGAGATCGCCCTCCACCGGCATCGGCTCGAGACCGCCTTGAGCGAGAGCCGGGATTGGCTGGCGGCGACGCTCCGGAGCATCGGCGACGGTGTGATCGCCACCAACGAGCGCGGCGGAGTCAGGTTCATGAACGGAGCGGCGGAGACGATCACCGGGTGGGCGGAAGCAGAGGCGCAGGGGGTCGACGCGGCGGCGGTGCTGCGGCTCGTGGACCTGGAGCCGAGGTCTTCGGCGGAGCACCCGGTGGCGCAGGCCCTGCAGAGCGGCGCCGTGGTCCACCTCGGAGAGAACGTCCGGCTCCGCGCCCGCAACGGCAGCATCGTGCCGGTCGGCGACAGCGCCGCGGCGATCAAGGATACCCGCGGCCGCCTGCGCGGCAGCGTGATCGTCTTCCGCGACCTCAGCGAACGGATCAAGCTGGAGCGGCAGCTCCAGGAAGCCCAGAAGATGGAGGCGGTGGGCCGCCTGGCGGGCGGCGTAGCTCACGATTTCAACAACCTTCTGAGCGCCGTCCTCGGCTTCGGCGAGCTGATCCTGGAGAGGCTTCCACCCGGCGACACGCTGCGCGGTTACATGGAGGAGATCTTGCGGGCCGGGCAATCCGCCGCGGCGCTCACCCGGCAGCTCCTGGCGTTCAGCCGCAAGCAGGTCCTCGAGCCGGCGCTGCTCGACCTGAATGCCGTCGTCCGCGACACCGAGCGCTTGCTGCGGCGGGTGATCGGCGAGGACATTGAGCTGGTGACGGAGGCCGAGCCGGGCATCCTGCTCGTGCGGGCGGATCCCGTGCAGCTCGAGCAGGTCCTCCTCAACCTCGCCATCAATGCGCGCGACGCGATGCCGAAGGGCGGCCGCCTCACCCTCGCCACCGCGGAGTGCCGGCTCGACGAGGAGTCGGCGCAAGCGGTCGGCCTGCCCGCACCCGGCCCTTACATGCAGCTCGCCGTCACCGACACCGGCTACGGCATGGAGCCAGCTACACTGGGCCGCATCTTCGAGCCTTTCTTCACCACCAAGGAGCGCGGGCAAGGCACGGGCCTCGGCCTCTCGACGGCATACGGAATCGTCCGGCAGAGCGGCGGCGCCATCACGGCCCACAGCGAGCCGGACCGCGGCACGACCATGACGATCTTCCTGCCGCGCGCCGCCGGCACCACCCCTGAGCCCGTGGAGCTGACGGCGGCCGGGCCCCTGCGGGGAACGGAGACGATCCTGTTGGCCGAGGACAACGCGCCGGTCCGCCAGTTGGCGGCTAAGGTCCTCGGCCAGTACGGGTATACCGTGATCGAGGCCGAGAGCTCCGAGCACGCCTTGAGCCTGGCTCAGCAGCTTCCGGAGGAGATCCAACTCCTGGTGACCGACGTGGTGATGCCCGGCATAAGCGGCGGCGAGCTGGCCACCCGTATCGCGCAGCTCCGTCCGCAAATCAAAGTGCTTTTCATGTCGGGGTATACCGACGACACGATCGTCCGCCACGGCGTATCGATCGAGCACGTGCACTACCTCGGAAAGCCGTTCACCGCGGCCAGGCTGACCCAGAAGGTCCGGCTCGCGTTGGATTCTTGAAGCGATCGCGGACGGGGCTCGCGCGGCGCACGCCTCCCTGAGCGGCCGTCCCCGGAGGTAAACGGTGGCCGACACAACGCGCCCGGGCGAGCGAGAGCAATGGTTCCAGATGATCGCCAACAGCACGCCGGCCTTCCTCTGGATGTCCTCGGCGGAGGCCGAGAACTCCTTTATCAACACGCCTCTGGCCAGGTTCCTCGGCGTCGAGGATACGGCGCTCGGCAACCGCTGGCCGGAGTTCATCCATCCTGAGGACGCGCCCGCTGTGATCGAGGAGTTCATGCAAGCGCAAGCGGCCGAGAGCGTTTTCACGATGGAGTTTCGCCTCCGGCGCCACGACGGCGAGTACCGCTGGATGATCGATACCGGCACTCCACGGCATTCACAGCAGGGGGAGTTCCTCGGCTACGCCGGCTCCCTGATCGACATCACCGAACGCAAGCACGCGGAAGAGGCCTTGCAAGAGCGGGAACGGCTGCTGCGGCTGGTCACCGACACCATGCCGGCCTTCGTCTCCTACGTCGATACCGAGGAGCGCTACCGCTTCAACAACCGCATCTATGAGGAATGGCGCGGCATACCGGTCGGCGAGCTGGCCGGAATGCCGGTGCGCGAGGTCGTCGGCGAGGAGACCTACGCCGTGATCCGCCCGTATATCGAGCGGGCGCTCACCGGCGAGGCCGTCACCTACGAGACCGAGGTGCTGGTCCCGCACTTGGGGAAGGTTCCTCATAGCATCACCTACGCGCCGGACTGCGACGCGGCAGGCAAAGTGCGCGGCTTCGTGGTCCTCGGCTATGACATCACCGAGCAGAAACGCACCGAGGCGCAGATCCGGGCTTCCCTCGCCGAGAAAGAGGTGCTGCTCCGCGAGATTCATCACCGGGTGAAGGGAAACCTGCAGGTGGTCTCCAGCCTGCTCAACCTCCAATCGCGGTACGTCACCGAGCCCGCGGCTCAGGAGGTTTTCCGGGACAGCCAGAACCGGGTCCGCGCCATGGCCTTGCTGCACGAGCAGCTCTACCGGTCCGACGACCTGGCTCACGTGCCGCTCGCGTCCTATGTGCAGAAACTGATCCCGCAGCTCGTCCACTCCTACGTCGCCGACACGGCCCGTATCCGCCTTCTCGTGGACGTCGACGACGTCGGCGTCACCCTGGAAACGGCCATGCCGTGCGGCCTGATGCTCAACGAGCTGGTCTCGAACGCGCTCAAGCATGGATTTCCCCAGGGCCGTACCGGCGAGGTGAGCATCAAGCTGCGGGCCGAGGACGGCGGGCGCTTCGTGCTCCGGGTGAGCGATACGGGCGTCGGCCTGCCACCGCACTTCGACATCCACCATGCGGCGACGATGGGGATGCAGCTCGTGCACACGCTCGTCGAACAGCTCCACGGGACGCTGCACGTCGAGGACGGCCCCGGCACGACGATCGAGATCCGCTTCGGCGAGCTAGACTATCCAGAACGGATTTGAGGAGCGATAGGCGGCGCCAGGGCTTCGCGGGGAGGGATGCTCCGGGGCGGGGCTTGTCCCGGGCTTGTCCCCGCCCCGACTGGATTCAGTTTTCAAGGAACCCGGAAAAACGGGGGCGCGCCCCTCGCGGAGCACACCCCCCAGGGCTTCACCTACTCAGCCGGCGGAGTGTCCGGCACCGGCGGCTCCGACCCCGGCGATGGGGTCTCGGTCTCCTCCGCCGGACTGCGGCGGAAAGGCTGAAGACCGAACTGCACCAGCTTGACGCTGCGGTTCCCGAAGTGCTCCTTGATGCCCGTGCGCAGGAACGTCGCGAGCTTCTTGCCGTTCTCCATCGTCGCCTCGAACTTCTGCGAGGCGGCCTGCTTGGCGGCGTCGTGTTGATCCTGCTCCTGCATCAGCGAGCGCGCATCATCCAGGAAACCCTGCAGCTTGATGCGCGACGTCTCCAGGTGCGGAATCTCCGCCGCGTGAACCGTCAGGGTGGCGATGAGCTGCTCCCATTCGGTCAGGAACTCGGCATTGCGAGTCTTCCTCTTGGCCATGATCGTTTCTCCTCAAAGAGTTAGGCCAATCTGGTTGAACCCGGCTCCCTGAGCCGGGGGCTTCGGCCTTTGGCCCGGCCCCCGGGGCACACCCCCGGAGACCGAAACAAACGCCACATCGGTACGTCTACGACTGCTGCGAGGCTCGTCCGCGAGCCCGTCCACCTCCTTTCCGGCTGTCTTTTCAGCCACTTATGGCTGCGACGGCCCTGCTGAATCGGGGACCGTTGCTTGCCAGAACGTGGCCTGTTATGCCATTATTCCCAAGACGCTGCGGTTTGTCAAGATATGATTCCGTTATCGGAGCAAGATTGCGGCGTCACGACGGAAACTTCCGGCGTCTCGCCTGTAGCTTGAACCGAAACGGCAGGAGTTTCCAGTTGATGGCCTGAAGCTTGCACCATCCCGCCGCAAGTTTCAGCCCTGCCGGCGGAAACTTGCGGCTTCACGCCGGAAGCTTCACGGCTCGTCCCGCAAGGTTGCGCCGTGACGGTTGAAGCTGGCGGCGCCCCGCCGGAAGCTTCCGGCGGCTCCCCGCAAGCTCGCGCCAGCAGCGGCAAGCTTGCACCGGGGCGCCGGAAGTTTGCGGCTTCAGCCAGCAAGCTTCAGGTGAGACGCCGGAAGCTTCAGGCGCGACGGCAGAAGCTTCAGGCGTGAGGCTGGAAGCTTCAGGCGGCACGGCGCAAGCTTGCTTCCTGTCGCCGGAAGCTTGAATCCGGGTTCATTGACAACTGAATCTACGCCAGGGGCAGGAGCCGGCTGCTCCTGGCGTTTCCCTCCTCGGGGCCTGAGACGTGGCCCCAAGAACGGGGCGGCTCAGAGGCCGGCCGTCCCGTTTTCCCTGCTCTCATCGAACCCGCAGGCGCGGAATCCGGCGCAGCGGCGTCCCCACTACCGGCCAGGGTCGGCTGGCTGGCGGCAAGAGCTTGCCAGACAGGACGGCGTTTTTCCGTCTTCAGTGGATGGCGGACGGAATCTCCCGTCCCCCGATCGACCGAAGGTGGACCATGACCCAGCTGACTCTCGCCGCCTCCTCGTCCAAGGAGCCCAAGCTGCTCGACCGCGTCCGCGATGCTCTGAGGGTGCGGCATCTGAGCCTGCGGACCGAAAAAACGTACGTGCAGTGGATAAAGCGGTACATCCTCTTCCATGGCAAGCGCCATCCCGCGGAGATGGCGGAGGCGGAGATCAACGCCTTCCTGACCCACCTGGCGGTCGAGGGCAGAGTCAGTGCCTCGACGCAGACGCAGGCCCTGTGCGCCATCCTCTTCCTCTATCGAACCGTCCTGGAACGAGAGGTGGGCGAGCTTGAGGGTCTCGTGCGGGCGAAGCGCAGGCGCAAGCTGCCGGTGGTGCTGACGCGCGAAGAGGTCAAGAGTGTCCTGGCTCAGCTTCAGGGCGACGACTACCTCCTCCTGGCGCTTCTCTATGGCACCGGCATGCGGTTGGCGGAGGCGCTGCGGCTGCGGGTGAAGGATATCGACTTCTCGTGCGAGCAGATCCTGGTTCGGGACGGCAAGGGCGCAAAAGACCGGGTGACGATGTTGCCGGGCAGCCTCAAGCCGCTGCTTCTGGAGCATCTGAAGGCGGTGAAGAAACTCCATGAGGAAGATCTCCGCCGCGGTCAGGGCCGGGTCTTTCTTCCCTATGCCTTGGCGAGGAAGTACCCGCAGGCGGACCGCGAGTGGGGATGGCAGTGGGTCTTTCCTGCGCCGGACTTCTCGGTAGACCCGCGCTCGGGTATCCGACGGCGCCACCATCTCCACGACCGAGGCATCCAGAGAGCCTTTCGCGGCGCGGTGCGGAAAGCAGGCATGGTCAAGCCCGCAACCTGCCATACCCTCCGCCATTCCTTCGCCACGCACCTGCTCATGGCGGGATACGACATCCGCACGGTGCAGGAGCTCTTGGGTCACCAGAGTCTTCGGACGACGATGATCTACACCCACGTCCTGAACCGTGGAGGAAGGGGAGTGCAGAGCCCGATCGACTCGCTCTGATGCCTTATCGCGCCCCCGGTACGGGGCCTATGCACCTCGGCTTCCTACGCCATCGGAGGTCTAAGATATTTAGATGGAGGAGCTTGCATTCGCCAGGGAGGGCCTGAGGTTGGCAGCCTTATCACTCGGGAGCGCTGCCATAAGCACCCCCCTCTGCCGCCACATTCCGTCCTGATCGGCATTGACGCTGGCATCCCGCTGGCCTACCATGATTCAAGTGCTTGCGGGAGAGCGGGATAGATAGTTGGCGATTTTCAACCTTCTCTCTGAGAGGAGTACGCCGCAGGCGTCAGAAGGACTCGGCGGAGAAGATCAACTGTAGGTTGAACAAAACCGCTCCGCGGTAGCGCGCGCCGTAAAATCTTTCACTCTCTTCGACATTCGCTGGTGGTAACTCACGGCGGTAGCCTTCGGGATTGAACTTCCCGAAAGGAGGCCGTTATGGG
>DASYTJ010000080.1:0-147831 GCA_036002325.1 Thermoanaerobaculia bacterium
AAGGCGCAGCTCGCGGAGGCGGCGCGCGGCGAGCGCTTCCTGCTGCAAGGCGGCGACTGCGCCGAGAGCTTCGAGGAATGCACCTCGGACGCCATCGCCAACAAGCTCAAGATCCTGCTGCAGATGAGCCTGGTGCTGGTGCACGGCGCCCGCCGGCGGGTGATCCGCGTCGGTCGCTTCGCCGGCCAGTACGCCAAGCCGCGCAGCGAGGACATGGAGACGCGTGGCGACGTGAGCCTGCCCTCCTACCGGGGCGACCTCATCAACCGGGCTCCCTACACGATCGCCGACCGCACGCCGGACCCCACGCTGCTGCTGCGCGGTTACGAGCGGGCGGGACTGACGATCAACTTCATCCGTTCGCTGATCGAGGGCGGCTTCGCCGACCTGCACCACCCCGAGTACTGGAACCTCGCCTGGGTGAAGCACTCGCCGCATGCCGAGGAGTACCACCGGCGGGTGGCGGCCATCCGCGACTCGCTGCACTTCCTGGAATCGCTGCGCGGCCAGCAGGTGCCCGAGATGACGCGAGTCGACTACTTCACCAGCCACGAGGCCCTGCATCTGCTCTATGAGCAGGCCCAGACCCGGCAGGTGCCGCACCGCACCGGCTGGTACAACCTCTCCACTCATTTCCCCTGGCTCGGCATGCGCACGGCCAAGCTCGGCGGCGCCCACGTCGAGTACTTCCGCGGCATCGCCAACCCGATCGCGGTCAAGGTCGGGCCGGCGCTGACGCCCGAGACCCTCCTCGAGCTGGCCGAAGCGCTCGATCCGCGCCGCGAGCCCGGCCGTCTCACCCTCATCCATCGCTTCGGCTATCAGAAGATCGCCGCCGGCCTGCCGCCGCTGATCGAGGCCCTGCGCCGGGCGGACCGCACCGTGCTCTGGGTCTGCGATCCCATGCACGGCAACACCGAGGCGATTGCCAACGGCCTCAAGACGCGGCGCTTCGATCACATCCTCTCGGAGCTCGAACAGGCCTTCGCCATTCACGAGGAGCTGGGCTCCTACCTCGGCGGCGTGCACTTCGAGCTCACCGGCGAAGACGTCACCGAGTGCGTGGGCGGCGCCCGCGGGCTGACGGAGGACGACCTGCGGCGCGCCTACCGCTCGCAGGTGGATCCGCGTCTCAACTACGAGCAGGCGCTGGAGATGGCGCTGCGGATCGCGCGACGGATGGGAAGTAACTCCTACAATAAATCCTAATATAGACAGAGACGTTGCTGTTTTCCAAGAAAGATCCGGGCTAGAATCCCCCACGATCCATTGCTGGTCATGCTGTGCCGCGGGGAATCGTGGCTGTGCCGGGCCGGCGTCCCGCCGCTGGGACGCCCCTGGTTTGTGGAGGAGGGATCACAGATGAAACCCCGCCGATCATCCATCGCGCGGCGGCTTCGGGACTGCCTGGTGACGGCGGTCCTGTGCTGGCCGGCGCCTGCCGCGGCGCTCGCCGATCAGCCGCCGGAAGGCAGCGGCACCGGCACGGCGGTCGACCTGACCGAGCTCAGCCTCGAGGAGCTGATGGACGTCGAGGTGGTCTCGGTGTCGAAGCGCAGCGAGCGGATCTCGGCGGCGGCCGCGGCCGTCTACGTCATCACGCAGGAGGACCTCCGCCGCTCCGGCGCCACCAGCATCGCCGAGGCCCTGCGCATGGTTCCGGGCCTCGAGGTGGCCCGCATCGACGCCAACACCTGGGCGGTCAGCGCCCGCGGCTTCAACGGCCGGTTCGCCAACAAACTGCTGGTGCTGATCGACGGGCGCAGCGTCTATACCCCGCTGTTCTCCGGCGTCTTCTGGGACGTGCAGGACACGCTGCTCGAGGATGTCGACCGCATCGAGGTCATCCGCGGGCCGGGCGCCACGCTGTGGGGAGCCAACGCCGTCAACGGCGTGATCAACATCCTCACGAAATCCGCGCGGGAGACGCTCGGCTCGCTGGTGACGGCCGGCGGCGGCACGGAGGAGCGATGGTTCCTCGGCGCGCGCTATGGCGGATCGCTGGGCGAGAACGGGGCCTGGCGCGCCTATGTCAAGGGATTCGACCGCGACGCGGGCGCCGATCCCGCGGGCGGCGAGGGGGTGGACGGCTGGTCGGTGAAGCGCGGCGGCTTCCGGGTGGACCGCAAGCTGGGGGACGCCGCCGAATGGACCCTGCAAGGCGACCTCTACGACGGCGAAGTGGGAGAGCGGCTGACCCTCGCGCCCTCGTTGACGGCTCTGGTGCCCGTCGTCCAGGACACCGAGACCGCGATCTCGGGCGGCAACCTTCTTGGCCGCTGGCAGCGGACGCTCTCCGCCGCCTCGGAGCTGACGGTGCAGCTCTACTACGACCGCACCGACCGCGACTATCGGTTTCTCGACGAGTCGCGCGACACCTTCGACCTCGAGCTCCAGCACGACGTGTCACCGGCTCCGCGGCACCGCGTGGTGTGGGGGCTCGGCTACCGCCGCACCGCCGACGACCTGCGCGACAGCGATCTCCTCGCCTTTCAGCCGGACCGGCGGACGGACGACCTGGCGAGCGCCTTCCTGCAGGACGAGATCAACCTGCGCGCCGACCGCCTGTGGCTGACCGTGGGCTCGAAGCTCGAGCACAACGACTACAGCGGCTTCGAGGTGCAGCCCAACGCGCGGCTGTTGTGGACGCCGGGCGAGCACCGGACCCTGTGGGCGGCTGTCTCGCGGGCCGTGCGCACGCCGTCCCGCGCCGAGCACGACTTGCAGCTCAGCGCCCCCGCGTTTCCCGCCGGCGCACTCTTCCCGGGCTCGCCGCCGGCGATCGTCGCCACGCTCGGCGACCGGAGCTTCGACTCTGAGGAGCTCCTCGCCTACGAGCTGGGGTACCGGGCGGGCGTCGCGCCGGGCCTGTTCGTCGATCTCGCGGCGTTCTACAACGATTACGACCGCCTGCGGACCGTCCGCGCCGAGCCGCCGTTTCTGCAGCTTTCGCCGCCGCCGCCGCACTTGGTCATTCCCAGCTTTGCGAGCAACGACATGGAGGGAGAGACGTACGGCGCGGAGCTGGCGGCCGACTGGCGTCCCGCCGGAAGCTGGCGCCTGAGCGCCGCCTACACCTGGCTCGAGATGCGGCTGCGCAACCGCTTCGATCCCGCCGACGTCACGGTGGCGGCGACCGAGGGCCAGAGCCCGCAGCAGCAGCTCTTCCTGCGTTCGGCGATGGACCTGCCGGGCCATTTCGAGCTGGACCTCGCGGCGCGGTACGTCGATTCGCTGGCCACCGGGCCGGTGTCCGGCTATACCAGCGCCGACCTGCGGCTGGGGTGGAAGCCGCGCGCCGGCCTCGAGCTCTCGCTGGTGGGCCAGAACCTGCTCGACGCCGAGCATCTGGAGTTCGCGCCCGAGATCATCCCCACCCATCCCACGGCCGTGGAGCGCGCCGTCTACGGCAAGGTGACATGGCGGTTCTAGGACGTCGGCTCGCCAGCGCCGGCCTCTTCCTCCTGCTGGCCCTGGGCGTACGTATGGAGACGGCCGCCGAGCCGCTCGTCTCCGGCGAGCCCGCGGTCAAGGCCGCGTTCCTCTACAACTTCGCCAAGTTCGTCGAATGGCCGGCCGGCGCCTTCGCGGGCCCGCGCGAACCGGTGGCCTTCTGCGTCGTCGGCGAGAGCGCCATCGGCGACGAGTTGGCGCAAGCGGTCGGCGGCAAAACGATCCAGGGGCGGCCGGTCACCGTCGAGCGCGCGGCGCCGCTCGACGCTCTGCTGAGATGCCAGATCCTGTTCGTCGCCTCCGCCGAGCGGACGCGGTTCGACCAGATCCTGGCGGTCGTGGGACGCCGGCCCGTCCTTACCGTGGGCGATGACGAGAATTTCCGCCAGGCGGGAGGAATCATCAACTTCGTGCTGCGGCGCAACCGCGTCCGTTTCCAGATCGACCGCGCGGCGGCCGAGCGCGCCGGTCTGCGCATCAGCTCGCGGCTCCTGGAGCTGGCGGAGGTCGTGGACCCGGCGGGCGGACCGGCGGGGAGGCGCTAGGTGCCGACGTTCCGCAATCTCTCCATCCGGCGCAAGCTGACGCTGATCATCATGGCGACCAGCTCGGCGGCGCTGCTCCTGGCGTGCGCCGCCTTCGTCCTGCACGATCTGCTCGACTTCCGGCGCCGGCTGGTCGGCGATCTTTCGACGCTCGCCGAGATCACCGGCTCGCACAGCGCCGCCGCGATCCTGTTCAATGATCCCAAAGCCGCCGGCGAGACGCTCGCCGCCCTGCGCGCGGAGCCGCACGTGGTGTGGGCGTGCATCTACAACCAGCGCGGCGAGGTGATCGCCCGCTACGTGCGCGGCGGCGGCAAGGTGATCTTTCCTCCGGCGCCGACCGCCCCCGGGCATCGCTTCGTGCAGGACCGGCTGCGGCTCGCCACTCCCGTCGTCTTTGACGGCGAGCGGGTCGGCACCGTGTTGCTGGAATCCGATCTGGAGGAGATCCGGGCCCGTCTCTCACGCTACGTGGGGATCTCGGCTCTCGTGCTCGCCGCCTCCTCGCTCGTCGCCCTCCTGCTCTCGGCGAATCTCCAGCGGGTGATCTCAGGGCCGATCCAGCGGCTGGTGCAAACGGCGTCGGTGGTCTCGGAACGCCAGGACTTCTCGGTGCGCGCCGCGAAATCGAGCGACGACGAGCTGGGCATGCTGGTCGGTTCCTTCAACGTCATGTTGGAGCAGATCCAGACGCGCAACATGGCCCTCACCGGCTCCCTCGAACGCCTACAGAAGACGCAGGAAAGCCTCGTCGAGAGGACCCTCGAAGTGGAGCGCATCAACCGCGAGCTGGCCCGCAGCAACCGCGAGCTGGAGAGCTTCGCCTCGGTCGCCTCGCATGATCTGCAGGAACCGCTGCGCAAGATCACCGCCTTCGGCGACCGGCTGCGGACCCGCTGCGCGGGCGCCCTCGACGAGACGAGCAACGACTATCTGGAGCGGATGCAGAACGCCGCCGGCCGCATGCAGACGCTGATCAACGACCTGCTCGCCTACTCGCGGGTCACCACCAAGGCGCAGCCATTCGTCTCCGTCGACCTGGGTCAGGTGGCCCGGGAAGTCCTCTCCGACCTCGAGCTGCGCATCGAGAAGACAGGCGCCCAGGTCGAGGTCGGCGAGCTGCCGACCATCGAAGCCGACCCCCTGCAGATGCGGCAGATGTTCCAGAACCTGCTCAGCAACGCGCTCAAGTTCCAGCGCCCCGAGGCTCCCCCTGTCATCAAGGTCCAGGGCCAGATCCTCAATGGCGACGGCACCCTCTCGCGGCGCTTTCCCGCCGCCTTCGGCCTCTGCGTGATCGCCGTCGAGGACAACGGCATCGGCTTCGACGAGAAGTATCTCGACCGGCTGTTCATGCCGTTCCAGAGGCTGAACCCGCAGAGCGCCTACGAGGGTACCGGAATCGGTCTCGCCATCTGCAACAAGATCGCCGAGCGTCACGGCGGTCGCATCACGGCCGCCAGCGCGCCGGGAGAGGGAAGCCGCTTCCTGGTCACGCTGCCGGTCCGGCAGCGAGGAGAGCTCTCATGAGGCACGAGAGAAAACCGACCCTCATTCTGCTGGCCGAGGACGACCCCGACGACCGGGTGCTGCTGCGGGACGCCCTGACGGAGGGCAGGCTGGTCAACGATCTGCGCTGCGTCGAGGACGGCGAGGAGCTGATGGACTATCTGCACCGCCGGGGCCGTTACGCGGCCAAGAATGCGGCTCCCCGTCCGGGGCTCATCCTGCTCGACCTCAACATGCCGCGCAAGGACGGCCGTGAGGCGCTCAAGGAGATCAAAGCCGATCCCGGGCTACGGCAGATCCCGGTCGTGGTGCTCACCACCTCGCAAGCGGAAGAGGACGTCTTCCGCAGCTACGATCTGGGCGCCAACTCCTTCGTCACCAAGCCTTTGACCTTCAAGTCGCTGGTCGATCTGATGCGGACGCTCGGCCGCTACTGGCTGGAGGTCGTGGAGCTGCCCGCTTGAGGGGCTCGCGGCGATGATGGGCGACGGACCGGTCAAGGTTCTGCTGATCGACGACGACGAGGACGACCACGTCCTGACGCGGGACCTCCTCGCCGAGATCGGCCGCGACCGGTTCCGCCTCGACTGGGCACCGCGTTTCGAAGCCGGCCTCGCGGCGATCCGGCGGCAGGCGCACGACGTCTATCTGCTCGACTACCACCTCGGCGAGCACAACGGCGTGGAGCTGCTGCGCCAGGCGCTCGCCGAGGGCTGCCGGGCGCCGATCATCATGCTCACCGGCCTCGGCGACCGCGACGTCGATCTCGAGGCGATGAAGGCCGGCGCCGCCGACTACCTCTCCAAACGCAGCCTCGACGCGCGGCTGCTGGAGCGCGCCATCCGCTACGCCCTGGAGCGGGCGCGCACCCTGGAGGCCCTGCGGGAGAGCGAGGAGAGATATTCGCTGGCCGCCCGCGGCGCCAACGACGGGCTGTGGGACTGGGACCTGCGCCGCGACGAGATCTACTTCTCGCCGCGCTGGAAGGGCATCCTCGGATTCACCGAAGCGGAGATCTCCAACCGCCCCGACGAGTGGCTCGGCCGGGTCCATCCGGAGGACCTGGAACGGCTGCGAGCCGACCTCGCCGCGCACCTCCAGGGCCTGACCCTCCATTTCGAAAACGAGCACCGCCTGATCCACCGTGACGGCAGTTTCCGCTGGATGCTCACGCGAGGCGTCGCGGTCCGCGACCAGGACGGCAAGGCCTACCGGCTCGCCGGCTCCCAGACCGACACGACGGGACGCAAGGTCTACGACGGCTTGACCGGCCTGCCGAACCGCATGCTCTTCCTGGACCGCCTCGCCTCGGCGCTGACCCGGGCGCGGCGCCATCCGGAGTTCCTGTTCGCCGTCCTTTTCCTCGACCTCGACCGCTTCAAGATCGTCAACGACAGCCTCGGCCACGCGCTGGGCGACCAGCTCCTCATCGAGGTGGCGCGGCGTCTGGAGAGCTGCGTCCGCATCGGCGATACGGTGGCGCGGATGGGGGGCGACGAGTTCGCGATCCTGCTGGAGGAGGTGCGCGACATCAGCGACGCCACGCGGGTAGCGGCCCGCATCCACGAGGCGTTGTCGGTTCCCTGCGGCCTCGACGGGCGCGAGGTCTTCACTTCCGCCAGCGTCGGGATCGCCATGAGCGCCACCGGCTATGAGTCCGCGGAGCACGTCCTCCAGGATGCCGATACCGCAATGTACCGGGCGAAGAGCCTCGGCAAGGCGAGGTCCGAGGTCTTCGACGAAGTGATGCGCGAGCGCGCGTTGATCCGCCTGCGAATGGAGAGCGACCTGCGGCGGGCGGTGGAGCGCGGGCAGTTCGAGCTCCTCTACCAGCCCATCGTCTCGCTCGGCAGCGGCAGGGTTCTCGGTTTCGAGGCGCTGGCCCGCTGGCGGCATCCCGAGCGCGGCTTGATCCTGCCCGAGGAGTTCATTCCGCTAGCGGAGGAGACGGGCCTGATCGTGCCCATCAGCGACCAGGTGCTGCGCGCGGCCGGCCGGCAGATGCGCACCTGGATCGAGCAGCTCTCCCTCGAACGGTCAGTCGTCGTCAGCGTCAACGTGTCCGGCAAACAGCTCGCCCACGGCGATTTTCCGCTGCGGATCGCCGAGGCGCTCGCCGCGAGCGGACTCCCGCCGGAGCGGCTGAAGCTGGAAATTACCGAGAGCGCCATCGTGGAGAACGCCGACTCCGCCGCGGCGCTGCTGCACCAGCTCAGGGACATGGGCGTCGGCATCTGGCTGGACGACTTCGGCACCGGCTACTCCTCCTTCAGCCATCTCCACCAGTTCCCCATCGACACGCTGAAGATCGACAGCTCGTTCATCGGCAAGCTGGACCAGACCGGATCCAAGCCCGAGATCACCCGCACGATCGTGATGCTCGCCCACAGCCTGGGCATGGAGGCCATCGCCGAAGGCGTCGAGAGCGCCGAGCAGCGCGACCGCCTCTGCGAGCTGGGATGCGACAGCGTCCAGGGATTCCTCTTCTCCCCGCCGCTGACGCCGGAGGCCGCCGGCGATCTCCTCGCCGCGGTCCCGGTGTGGTGAGAGCATCGTGTCCGATTCCGTCCCGTTTCTCACCACGAAGGCACCGCCTTTTATGGAGGACTCTTCATGAAAGGGGGACTTCATGGGCAACTTGCGACGAATCGCAGTTCCGCTCGCCCTCTCTCTCGCGCTGGCCGCACCGGCGGCCGCAAAGCCCCGGCTGACGGTCGAGCCGGGCGCGGGATTGAGCCGGATCTTCGTTGAGGTGGACGCCGGCACCGGCCAGGTGAGACGCAGCCTCGTGCGGGTGACTACTGCCCCGGTCGTGCCCGGCGTGACGGGTGAGGACCCGGCCGGACGCGCGACCTTCGCCACCTGGACCGAGAACGGCGAGCGCTGGTTCTCGGCCAGTCAGAACGGCGGCCGCACCTGGGCCGAAGCACGGGCGATCGACACCGCGCTGCGCCTGCGCGTGGGGACCATCGAGCCGGGCCGGCCGACGAAAGCCGTGCCTCCAGGCCTCACCCTGACGGCCGACGGCCGGCTGTTCATCGTGCAGTTCCGCACCATCAGCCTGCCGGAGTGGCGCGACGCTCTCCGCAACCTCGGCGCCGAGGTTCTCAACTATTTCCCGCTCAACGCTCACATCGTGCGCATGCCCCCCTCGCTCGTGCCGCAGGTGGCCGGCCTCGACTTCGTGGAGCGCGTCGAGCCCTATCACCCGTCCTACCGGCTGGAGGCGGAGCTGCGCGACTGGCTGGCGTCCGAGAACGGGCCCGCCGAGTTTCGCGTGCGCGCCATGGCCTTCGAGTGGGGTCCGGAGGGCAAGGAGCGCATCCGCCAAGCCGCCGAAGCCGACGGCGCCAGGGTCGCTCTCGACGTTCCGAGCGGGCACATCCTGGAGCTGTGGGTGAACCGCGGCCAGCTCCAGCGCCTCGCCGCACACGACGACGTGCTGTGGATCGACCGCTGGAGCGCGCCCGAGAACGACATGGACCTGGTGCGCCAGGATTCGGGAGCCAACTTCATCGAGACCAACTTCGGCACCTGCGGCCAGGGCGTGCGCGGCGAGGTGCTCGACGCCGGCTTCGAGACCACCCACATGGACTTCGACGGCATCCTCCTGCACGGCTCGAACACCGTCGACAGCCACGGCACCAGTACCTACGGCATCGTCTTCGGCAACGGCAACCGCGACGGCGATGGCAACGCCCAGGGCACCGGCCAGGTCATCTGCAGCTCCCAGGGCATCGCCGCCGACTACGACTTCCTGACCGACCGCTTCGTCCACACCCAGCAGCTCAAGAACGCGCCCTACTTCGCCTCGTTCCAGAGCAACTCCTGGGGCGACGCCCTGACCACCCAGTACACCAGCATCTCGAATCAGATGGACGACATCATCTGGCGTCTCGACATCGCCATCACCCAATCCCAGTCCAACGCCGGCACCCAGAGCAGCCGGCCGCAGGCCTGGGCGAAGAACATCATCAGCGTCGGCGGCATCCGCCACTTCAATACCCTGTCCACCGCCGACGATTCGTGGTCCGGCGGCGCCTCCATCGGACCGGCGGCGGACGGCCGCATCAAGCCCGACGTCAGCTACTGGTATGACAGCATCTTCACCACCACCACCGGCAACACCTACACCACCGGCTTCGGCGGCACCTCGGCGGCGACTCCCGAGACGGCCGGCGTGCTCGGCCTCATCGTCCAGATGTGGTCGGAGAACGTCTGGGGAACGAACCCCACCGGCACCACCGTCTTCGAGCGCCAGCCGCACGCCTCGACCATCAAGGCGCTGCTGATCAACAGCGCGCAGCAGTACCCCTTCTCGGGCACCACCAGCGATCTGACGCGCACTCATCAAGGATGGGGTCGGCCGAGCGCCCGAGTGGCCCGCGAGCGGGCGGCCGGCAGTCTCGTCGTCGATCAGGCAACGCCGCTGCAGCTCAACCAGTCGGCGGTCTACAGCTACTCGGTGCCCTCCGGTGCGGCAGATCTGAAGGTGACGATGATCTACCCCGATCCGCCCGGGACCACCTCGTCGACGCTGCACCGGATCAACGATCTCAGCCTGAAGGTGACGTCGCCGACAGGGACCATCTATAACGGCAACGTGGGCCTCTCCGCCGGCAACTGGTCCACCGCCGGCGGCAGCCCCAACACCATCGACACCGTTGAGAACGTGTTCGTGCAGAGCCCGGAGGCGGGGACCTGGACGATCGAGGTCCGCGCCGCCGAGATCAACCAGGACGCCCATCTCGCCACGCCGGCCGCGGACGCCGTCTTCAGCCTGGTGGCCACCGGCGGCACGGCTGCGCCGCCCATCTGCGGCAACAATCTGCGGGAGGGCAGCGAGCAGTGCGACGGTCCTGACCTGGGCGGCCAGACCTGCCAGAGCCAGGGCTTCTCCGGCGGCGCCCTGGGCTGCAACGGCGACTGCACCTTCAACACCTCCGGCTGCTTCGTCTGCCTGCCGCTGGGGTCGAGCTGCACCGCCAACAGCCAGTGCTGCTCGAATCAGTGCAAGGGCAAGCCGGGCAGCAGAACGTGTAAGTAAGGCCAGTCCACACCTCTGTAGGGGCGCAGCATGCTGCGCCCCTACCCTCACCCGCTGTACTTCCCCTCCTCGATCTGTTTGATGAGGGTCTCGAGGTTCTTCCGGCTCGGCTCGTCTGGCGCCTGCTTCATGGCGAGCTGGGCCTCCGCCAGCGCCTCTTTCTTATGACCGAGGCCGGCGTGGCCGCGGGCGAGGCCGACGTGCACGGGCCAGACGTCGGGGAAGCGCTTGGCGTTCAGCGCGAAGACCTTCATCGCCTCGTCGTTCTTCTTCTGTTGCTGGAGCTGGCGGCCGTAGACGTGCAGATCCAGAGGGCCGGAGGAAGGCGAGCTCAAGGCACGCTCCAGGGTCTTGCGGGAATCCTCCGCCTTGCCGTTGGCCTCCTGGAGCTGCGCGAGGGTGGCGAGGCCGGAGAAGGTCTCCCGGCCGGTGGGAGGACGGACGGCCTTCTCGGCCCAGGTCAGACCCTCATCCAGGTGCTTCTTGGCCTTCAAGGCGAACTGGGCCGCCGCTTCCCAGTTCCTCGGATCGAACCCAGGGCTGGACCGCAGCTCGTTGCGGATGGCGGCGAAGTAGACCTCATCGATGTCGTCGACGCTGATCGTGAGCGGAAGCTGGAGGTCTTCCCACTGCAGCGCCAGGGTGGCCCTGCCCGGCTTGCGGTCGGTGAACTCGTAGGTGAGCCACTCGTGATACTCGCCCTTCTCCGGCTTCGCCTGGACGCGCAGGGCGTCTTCCTTGGCGTCGTAGAAGAAGCTCCCCCAGGACGTGTGATTCCTTGAGAAAGCCACGGTCCACTCGTCCTTGCCGGGGATGAAGTGCACGCCGTAGGAGCCGGCCGGCAGAGGCTGCCCCTGAACTTTGACATCGTGGCTGGTGGTGAACACGGTGTTCTCGTTGGCGCCGCCGCGCCACGGGCACTGATCGCCGCAGGTGCCGAAGCCGAGGTTGGCCATGCCGAACGGCACGAGCTCGCCCCAGATCTTGCCACGGCGGTCCTCGCCGGAGGGGCCGTGGACGTCGGGGCTGTGGTACTCGACGGTCAGCCGGACGGGGCCGATGCCCTGGGTGACGGAGGAGTACTGGTTGTCGCCGCTCGGCGGCTGGGTGAGACCGCCCTGGGCCGCGGCCGGCAGCGCGGCGAGGAGCGCCGCCGAGGCCAGCAGGAGACGGACAGGATTTCTCAGCATACGGATCCTCCTTGAAGGTCAGACCTCTCCTCAGAAGAAACTACGAAATGCGAACGGGAAGGTTCAATTCGAGTAAGCTCATCCCAACCGAGCCGGTCCCGGAGGGCCCCTCATGTCGAGCTCCGCTTGGCGTCGAATCGCCGTTTTCCTCGTCTTCACCTATGCCCTAAGCTCGATCTTCTACATCCATATCGCGTCCACCGGCAAGATGAAGATGCTTCCCGTGCTCGGGCTCATGTGGTGCCCGGGCGTGGCGGCGCTGCTTCTCCGGCTGGTCACGCAGCGCAATCTCCGGGGCACCGGCTGGGGGTGGGGCGCGACACGATGGCAGGCGGCGAGCTACTTCCTCGTGCCGGCGCTCGCCCTGGTCGTCTATGGCCTCACGTGGCTCACCGGCATCGGCGGCTTCTCAGCTACCGGGCTGAGCAAACAAGCCGAGCCCGTGCTGCCGCTGCCCCTGATGATCGGCGTGCTCGCGACGTTGGGCTTTCTGCAAGGAGCGGTCTTCGCACTGGGCGAGGAGATCGGTTGGCGGGGATTCCTCGTTCCGGAGCTGGCCCGGGTCGCCAGCTTTCGGAATACGGCTCTCATCAGCGGCGCCGCCTGGGCCGCTTATCACTACCCGCTCATCCTGTTCGCGGACTACAACAGCAAGGCGCCGAAGTGGTACGTGCTGCTCGTCTTCACCTGGATGGTGGTCGCCGCCTCGTTCGTGTTCGCCTGGCTGCGCCTCAAGTCGGGCAGTATGTGGACCGCCGTCATCCTGCATGCCAGCCACAACCTGTTCGTCCAGGATATCTTCGATCGCCTGACCGTGGACCGCAAGCTCACCAGCTACGTCACCACCGAGTTCGGTGCCGGCCTGGCGGTCGCCTACACCGCGGCGGCCTGGTACTTCTGGCGCCGGCGGGAGGAGCTGTCACAAACCGGTGAGACCGTCACGGCCGGGGCCGCGCAGCCTGCGCCGGCCGCCACCTGACCGAGCGGTGCCGCCATGACTCACGAGCACCATCGGGGCAGCTTCACCGTCTCCACCGATCCGTCGCGGCTGGACGTGGAGGCCATCCACGCATTCCTCACTACTTCGTATTGGGCGGAAGGCATCCCTCGCGAGACCGTCGAGCGATCGCTCCGCAGCTCGCTCTGTTTCGGGCTCTATGAAGAGGGACGACAGGTCGGCTTCGCGCGGGTGATTACCGACGGCGCGACCTTCGCCTATCTCTGCGACGTCTACGTCCTGCCCGAACGGCGCGGCCTGGGGCTCGGCAGGTGGCTCATGGAGTGCGTGATGGCGCACCCGGACCTGCAGGGGCTCCGGCGCTTCTCCCTCGTCACCCGCGACGCGCACGAGCTGTACCGCCCGTTCGGCTTCGCCGAGGCCCAGAACCCCGGACGGCATATGGAGATCGCGCGCCCGGGGATTTACAAGCAGACCGGCTAGCGTTTCTGCGCCTCGGCGCCGGCAAAGTCAGCCCGGATGAAAGACCCGGCCTCTCATTCGCTGCGTCGGGAATGAGGGGATCGGGGTTCCTGGTTCGTTATAGCCAGCCAAGGGACGGAGATAACAGAGCCCTGAATCCCTTTAACCTGAGGAGAATCGTCATGATGGATACGACGCAGGCCGCCAGCGAAACTGAGCCCGTGATCATGCCTCAAGGCACGACCGACCCCGACCCCTTCGGCGACACCCCGGGCGATCCCGATCCGGGCCCGCCAAAAGGTTGAAGCTCGCCACACTCTTTGCCGAGGCGGACGGTTCCCATGGCCGTCCGCCTCGCTGTTTTCGGAGCCCTAACCGCGTAAACTCTCCGGGATGTCTCCGGTCCTGCTGCTGCTCCTTGCGCTGCCGCCGTCATCGCAGACGGCGTCGAAGCCCGCGGAGCTGAGCGGTTTCGCCCGTTGCGAGGAGCTCGCCGGGCGCCTGCCGGAAAGCGAGGAGACCGCCCGCTGTTTCGAAGAGACCGGCGAGGCGCCCGAGCGAACGGCGGAGGCGATGGCGCGTTTGCGTGAGCTCCTGGAGCGCTATCCGGGGAGCCCGTGGCCCACCCTGTATCTCGGTTATCTGGACTCCGCGCATGCGGAAGCGCTGTCTCGTGCCGCCCTGGCGGGTTTCATCGCCCGGCGAGACGCCAAGGGCGAGGTCTTCGCCCGCACCAACCTTCACCGCCTCTTGTATCGAACGGGCCGGATGGAGGAAGCGGGTATCCAGGCGCAGCGGGCTCTCGCGGCGGCCGAAGCTTCCGGCCAACCGGAGGTGATCGCCCGCGGCCGTATCCTCCAGGCGCGGCATCTGTGGATCCTCGGCAAAGACCTCGAGCAGGCGTACCTCATGATGCGGCGGGCTGAGGCCCTCCTGTTCCCCGATGGGAACTATTACGCCAAGCGCGACTGTCTCAATAGCCTGGGCAACCTGAGCCTCGATCTCGGGCGCTTCCGCGAGGGGCTCGACGCCTTCCGCCGCATGGCGGATCTCGCCGCGGCCCGAGGGGACCGCTACGCCGAGGCCAACGCCCGCTATGGCATGGCTCGCGCGGTTCACGAGGCGAACATAGAGCTGCCGGATGAGAACGGCCGGCGGCAAGCCGCGGAGCTGGCGCGGCGGGCCCTCGACGCCGCCGTCCCGGCAGAGAACCGCGGCATCGAGGCCAAGGCGCATTTCATGTTGGGCATTCTTTCGCGGGGCGAGGAGAGACACGAGCACTTCAACGCCTGTCTCGTGGCCGCCGACACGGTGCGGGACCGCAGCTACTGTCTGAACGGCCTGGCCCGCCATGTCGCGGCCACCGATCCGCGCCAAGCCGAGAGATTGATCGATGAGGCGCAGGAGTTGGCGCAGCAGGCCGAGGACTACTGGTCGATGGCGTTCGCCTGGCGCGAGCGGATGCGGGTGAGCTGGGCTACGGGTTCGGTGGAGCGGGCGTTCGCGGACTCGCAGTCGGCGCTCGACGTCATCGAGGCGCTGCGCGATCAACAGGCGGCCTCCTCCGGCCGGGCGGAGGCGTTCTCCACCTCGACGGAGGATTACTACTGGCTCTCCGGCCGGCTGCTCGAGGCCGGCTTCGCGGGCGGCGGCACGCAGGATCTCGAACGGGCCTTCCACGTCGCCGAGCGCCTGCGGGCGCGGAGCCTCATCGACCGGCTCGAAGCCGCACGCGCCCTGCCGGCCGCGGCGGCGCCGATCCGCCGGCAGCACGGCGCGGTGCTCGAGCGGATCTCGGGAATCCAGCGCCGACTGCTCGATCCGGACCTTCCGGCGGCTGAGCGCACCGCGGCGAACCGGGAGCTGGAACGGTTGGAGATGGATGAGGCGGAGCTACGCAACCAGCTTGCCCGCGCGGCGCCGGCTCTGGGCGCGGCACCCCGAACGGACTTCGCCACTCTGGCGCGAGTGCGCCAGGCGCTGGGTCCCGACGAGGCTCTCCTCTCTTTCCAGATCGCTCCTTGGGAAGATCCGCGGGGGGGCTTCGCCGGCGGCTCCTGGCTTCTCGCCGTGAGCCGCGCCGCGATCCGCGTCTACCGCCTGCCGGGCCGCGGCGAGCTGCGCTCCGCCGTGCGGCTCTTCAACGGCATGTTCGACGCCCGGACCGGCGCCGAAGCCGCCCCCGCCGCCGGTCTCTACCGGCGGCTCCTGGAGCGTCCCCTGCGCGAGCTGCCTCCGGGGGTCCGGCGGCTGATCCTCGTCCCGGACGACGCGCTCCACCAGCTCCCGTTCGGCGCCCTGCGGGCCGCCGCCCAGGCGGAGCCCCTCGCCTCCCGCTTCGAGCTGACCCTGGTGCCCTCCGCGACACTCTGGTCGAGCTGGGAGAGGCACCGTCCGCCGGTCGCGCCCATCCCGGCGCTGGTCCTCGCCGATCCGCCCATGCCGGGATCAGGCCCCCGGCCCGCCGCGGCCAGAGAACGATCCGCCGCGGTCTTCGCGTCCGGCGTGAGCCTGGGACCCCTCCCTTACGCCCGCTGGGAGAGCCGCGCGGTGGTGCGGAGCCTCGGCGGGGACAGCGTGCGGCGGTCCGGCGAGGATGCCTCCGAAGCCTTTCTCAAGACCGCTCCTCTCCGGCGGTTCGGCGTGCTGCACTTCGCCACTCATGCCCTCACTGACGAGGCCAACCCCGAGCGGTCCGGGGTGCTGCTGGCGCCGGGGTCGCCCAAGCAGGACGGGCTCCTGCAGATCCGCGAGATCGTCGACCTCGACCTCGGCGGCCGCGTGGTGGTGCTTTCGGCCTGCAGCAGCAACACGGGCACGATACTTCGCGGTGAGGGAGTGATGAGTCTCGCCCGCGCCTTCTTCCAAGCCGGCGCGCACACCGTGGTGGCCAGCCTCTGGCGCCTGCGCGACGACGAGGCGGCGGACTTCTTCGACCGTTTCTACCGCCACCTGGGCCTGGGCGCGAGCGTCGCCGCGGCGCTACGAGCCGCGCAACGCGAGCTGATCGCCGAAGGCGCGCCGGCCGCGGCCTGGGCCGGGATCGTCGTGCTGGGCGACGGCGATCTGGTGCCCCTACCCGGCGGGCGGAAGGGATGGAGCCCGCCGATCTGGGCCTGGGGATTGGCGGGCGCCGCCGTTCTGCTGGTTATCGGGCTCGCTTGGCACCGCCGGCGAGCCTTCACCGCGGAGAGGGTTGGGAGAGTGAGGGCTCAGTCCGGCACCACGCCGACGTAGGAACCGGCGGCCTTGGCTGTGTTGTACGAGTTGTTCGAGTCGAGCTTGAACGAACGCCCGAAGAGCTCCTCCGCTTTGGCTCGATCTCCCTTGAGGTTGTAGTAGGCCCCGATCTCGGCGAGCCAGTCCGCGTCGTCCGAGTCCTTCTGCACCACCTTGTCGAACGCGGCCTTGGCCTTGTCCCACTCGCCGGCCTCGAAGTAGATCTTGCCGATGCGGAACCAATCGCCGCCCTCCACCTTCTTGCCGCTGGTGATGGTGTCGAAGATCGCCTGCCCTTCGGCCTTGTGGCCTGAGAGGTAATACACGCGCCCGACGAAGATGTTCTCCCAGCTCCCGTTCTCGGCCGATTGTTTGGCGAATGGCAGCAGCGCCAGAGCGGCCTCTTGCGGCGGCTTGCCGATGTAGACGCCCGGATCGATCATCTTCTTGGCCGCCCAGGCCCCGACGACCGTACCCAGCAGGAACGTGGCGGCAATGACACCGATGGACTTCCTCATAACTCCCTCCTGAGATTCTGGTTGATACCGTCAGCGTATCACCGGCCAAGTCCCCGAACGCTTCCGCCGGATCGTCTTCTGATCTTCGGTCGCCGTCGCGGTGTAAGATTCGCTGGAATCCAGGAGACACTCACGCCCTGTGCATCGGGGCAGCGGACCATGGTCGACGCAGATGACGCCAGGATCAGCGACGAGACGTTGATCGGCCGGGTCGCGGCCGGTGACTCCGCCGCCTTCGAGCGGCTGGTCAAGCGCCACCAGGCCGCGGTATTCCGCTTCGCGCGGGCCGCCGCTCCGACGGGCAGCGAGCCGGAGGAGATCCTGCGGGAAACGTTCCTCGCCGCCCGGCGCGTCGCGGCCCGCTACCGCCACGAGCCTTCGGCCAGGCCATGGCTGCTCACCCTCGCCCGGCAGGCGATCGATCGGCGCCATCCCCTCCGCGAAGCGGACTCGACGCCGTTGCACCAGTTGGCGCGGGCGGCAGCCGAGCCGGAAAACGCGTCCGGCGAAGGCGCGAGCGTCGCCACGGCACTGGCGTCGCTGCCGGCGGAAGACCGGGGAATCCTGACCCTCTGCGACCGCGAGCTCTTCACCACGGATGAGGCGGCGCGGGTGACCGGGCTCGACAACGCGGCCGTGCGGACGCGGCTGCATCGGGCACGGCTGCGGCTGCTCGCGACGGCCAAGGAGAACGGCCGTGGACGATGAGCGTCTGGTCGCCGGGCTCCACTGCGGCGAGGTGGTGGCGGACCTGACCGAGCATCTCGACGGCCGGCTGAGCCGCGAGCGGACATTGCGGATCGACGAGCACCTGCAGGGTTGCAGCACCTGCCGCCGGCTGGGCGACGAGATCGCGGCCATCGTGCGCCTGCTGCGGGAGCTGCCGGACGAGCCGCTCGCCCCCGCGATCGAGGCGCGTCTGGTCGAAGATCTCCGGGCCGAGGAACCGCTCCCCCATGGCTGACTTACGCATCCGCGCCGCCACGCCCGAGGACGCGGCGGCGATCGTCGACTTCCAGCTCCGCATGGCGAAGGAGACCGAGGATCTGGAGCTCGACCGCGGCACGGTGATCCGCGGCGTCGAAGCGGTGTTCTCCGATCCTGCCAAAGGCAGCTACTGGGTCGCCGTGATCGGCAGCCAGGTGGCCGGCTGCCTGCTCACCACCTTCGAATGGAGCGATTGGCGCAACGGCACCGTCCTCTGGATCGAGTCCCTCTACGTTCTCCCCGAGGAGCGCGGCCGCGGGATCTACCGCGCGCTCTACGAGCACTTGCAGCGGCGGGTGGAAACGGACCCGGACCTCAAGGGGATCCGCCTCTACGTGGACCGCCGCAACACCGCCGCGCAGCAAGTCTACGAGCGCCTCGGTATGAACCGCGAGCATTACGATCTGTTCGAGTGGATGAAGTAGGTCAGACCTCTGAGGAGCAGCGATGCGACGAACGACAATCTCCATCCTCCCAGCCCTGGCGTTGATGGCCGCCGGTTGCGCGCCGCCACCTGCTCCATCGTCCGTGCCGCCACCCTTTCCCGCCGCCGAGCTGGAAGCTTCCGTCGAGGACGCGGCGCTGCTCTGCAATGCCTCGGCCCGCATCACTCCCTGGAAGTCGATCAAAGTCCCGGAGAGCTATCGCCCGGTCGACGTGGCCTTCACTCCCGACCGCGTCTGGGTGCTGCTCGCACCGCCGGCCCTGGTGAGCCTGCCCCGCGAGGGTGAGGTCAGCCAGCCCACGTTCTCCATTCCCAAGGGCGATGCGGACTGGAGCGCGATCGACACCGACCCGATCGACGGTTCCCTCTGGATCGCCTCCAGCAACGCCTACCGGCTCGTACACCTCTCCGTGGAAGGACAGCAGCGGCGGATCGAGCTCAAGCGCGTGCAGGGCGAGGGAGGGCTGCGCCAGCTCCGGTTGAGCCGGGACCGGATCTACGGCGTACCGGTGTGCGCGGACGAAGCCCTGTGGATCTTCGATCGCGAAGGCGTGCTGGTGGACTACACCTTCTCGGCCCCGGAGCGCATGGCGGACGTGGACACCACACGCACCGTGAACCTCCCCTACGCTTGCCCGATGGTCTTCATGGCCCGCAGCGAGACGGGCGAGGTCATGGCCCTCAACCCCGAGGATGTCAAGCTCTATCGCGCCGGCGAGGGGAAGAAATGGGAGGCGGTGGGAGGACCCTACGACCTGCAGCCTCCCGGCCGCTACACGGATACCACGAGGGTCCGGACGCACAAGCTGGAGGGTGGCGGCACGGCGTATTTCCTACCCGATCTCGTCAACCGTCTCTTCCTGCACGGCGGGAGCCCCATGCTCCTTGGCAGCGGCGTCTTCGACCGCGCCACTCTGCGCGGCACGCTGCTCTATCGTGTCGAGGGCAACACCCTGACGCCCGCCGTCGAGGTCTGCGGCCGGCAACTGCTGATCGACGTCGAATCCGACGGCGAGGGTTACGCGGCGATCACGGGCCGCGAGCTGATCACCGGCCGATTCGACAGCTAGCGAGCATCGAACGGTAAGATTGGCGGCGGCAACGCCGCCATGTCCGAGCCGAGCCCTCGTCCCCGCAACCGTAAGCGGCGTCTGCGCCGCATCCTCTGGACCGCTCTCGCGATCCTGGTGGTGCTGCCGGCGCTGATCGTCGTGGGTGTGATGGCGGCGCTGCAGGCCTCGGGGGTACGGCAGGCGATCCTCGGCCGGATCTCTTCCCTGCTGGCGGAAGACTACGGCCTCGCGTTCACGGCCAAGGATTTCTCTCCTCTCTGGCGGCGCAGCGGCATCGAGCTGAGAGACGTCCGCGCCGGCGCTCCCGGCGCCGTGCCGGTCGCCACGGTCCGGCGGCTGGTGGCGCACGTCGAATTGGGCACTCTGCGCAGCCGGCCGCTCGTGGTGCGCTCGCTGGAAGTCGAGGGATTGCGGATCGATCTCGCGGCACCTTTCCCCAAGCTCCGCGAAACGTCCCGGGAAGAAGCGGTCTCCGGACCGCCCCTGGAGATCCGGCGAATCAGGCTGCGCAACGGCGAGGTCGCGGGCGCGCCACTGACGGAACCCGCCGCGAAATGGGTGCGGAGCTGGACCGGCCGAGGAATCGCGGCGCACGGCTCCTATCGTGCCAGCCGACTGGAGCTGGAGATCGAGCGGGGCGAGGCGATCCTCGACCGGCCCGGGTTCGGTCTTCAGGCACTCCGGCTGGCGGGCCGCGTCGGCTACGCGGAGAAGCAGCCGCTGCGGATCGAAGACCTGAAGGTGACCGGTGAAGGCCTACGGCTTGCCGCGTCGGGAGTCGTCGGACTGGAGGAGGGCTCGCCCACAGCCGCCCGCTTCGATCTCGACGCCGAGCCCCGCGCCTTCGCGGCAGGCCTGCCGCCGCGGGGAAGACTCAGGGTGGAGGGACAGATCGCGCTGCCGGAAAACGCCGGTCAACTCAAGATCCTGGCGAAGGACATTCCGGCCGAAGCGCTGCGGCCCTATCTCGATCCCAAGCTCTATGGCGACCTCGCCCTGGCGGGCACCGCCGCGGACATGAACGGGAACGCGGTGCTGGGCCCGGGAGATTGGGGCCGGATCGCCGGCACGGCCGAGCTGGCGTGGCGGCGCGGCAGCCGCGACCTCGCCAGCGCTTCGGCGAACGTATCGCCCGGCGAGGCGCCGGCACCGATCGTGGCCGCCGTCAAAGCAGAGATCCTCCCCAGCTCGCCCGGCCGCCGGTTCGTCCAGGGTACGGCTCACATCACGAGTTGGCCGGAGCTGGCCCAGGCGACGGCGGAGGGCGTGCGGGCCGAGGTACGCCTTCCCGACGTCCGCGCCGCCCTCGCGGAGGCCCGCGCCCTATGGCCCCGTCTCGTCCCGGCACCGCCGCCTAGCACGCCGATCCAGGGCTCATTGGCCGCTGAGGCCCGTCTGGCAGGCTCCCTCGCTTCGCCCGACGCACAGCTGGACGCGACGTGGCTCCCTCAGCCGGGCTCGCTGGTGCGCGTCGAAGCCAAGGGCAGGCCGCGCACCTGGAGCGGCTCGGCGAAGGTGCGGACGGAGACGCTGCCCTTGGACCTGCTCGGCTCAATGGCCCCCGGGCTCGCTGGGAGCGTTTCCGGCACGGCGGAGATCTCCGGCTCACCCCGCGGCTATCGCGCCCAAATGGAGGCCGTCACAACAGAGGTCGCCTTCCCGCCGAACCTGCGGCGCCTGGAGAGCGGCAGGCTGATCGCCGACGGAACCCTGATCCTCCGTCCGCTCTCCTACCAGGGAACGGTATCCCTCGACGGCGCCGGCCTGGTGGCTCTCCCGAACGCCTCCTCGACCGCACGCCTCCGATCGTTCCAGCTTGCCACGGACGGCCGCCTGCAGGCCGCGCCGCTCAGATGGCGAGGCAAGGTGACGCTGAACGGAGAGGACGCCGAGGTGGAGGGCGTCGGGCTGGCGGACCGATTCACCGCGAAGGCGGACGGCACCCTGGCGACCGCCCCTCTTGCGTACGAGGCAACGCTGTCGCTCGACGCGGACCGCGTCGCTCTGGCCGGGCAAGGCACGGAGATCCGTCAGCTCCATCTGGAGGCCGCCGGAGACCGCGAGGAGGTCCGACTCTCCGCCCTCTCCGGCGAGCTGCCCGAAGGGCGGACGTTCAACGCCTCCGGCCGGATCGTCACCGAACCGCTCTTCGCCGAAGCCGACCTCGACCTGCGTTTGGTGAAGCCGGTGGACGCCGTCACGGCCGCCCACCTCACGGCCCGGCTGCGGGAAGGCACCCTGGAGGTGAGCGCGCCACGCGTCGAAACCGTCTCCGGCCCAGGGAACCTGAAAGCCCGAGTTCCTCTGGGAGCCTTGCGGGAGGTGCCACAGCTCGCGTCGGTCCTGGATTCCCTGCCTGGGGAAAAGGCGCAGGGACCGGTCTCCTTCGCCCTCGACTTTCCGGAGCTGGACTCCGAGCCTCTCTTCGCCGCCCTCGGGATGGAACCTCACCCCGAACGCGTCAGGACCGGATTGGCCGCCGATCTCTCCCTCGATCTCGCGGCGCCGGCGGCCGGCCGCGGCGAGGTACGGCTCTCCGGGCTCTCCCTCGAGACCCCGGACGGCCGCGTGACCGCCGAAGGTCCGGCGGTGCTCCGCTTGGCGGACGGCAGGCTGGATCTCGCTCCCCTCCACCTGCGGGTCGACGGCGCCTCGATCCAGGACGCGGGAGTGGACCTGCAGGCGAGCGCGGATCTCGCCCGTTCCTGGAAGCCCTTCGAGAATCCGCCCGCCGCGGCGCTGACCCGTGTCTCCGCCGAGGCCAACGGCACCTTCGACGCGGCGCTCCTCAATCCTTATCTCCAGGGCGGCGCGGCGAAGGGCTCGATCACCGTCTCGGCCAAGGCCTCGGGCCCGCCGGACCGCCTCGCCGCCGAGGTGCAGGCGAGCGGGCCGGACGCTTCCTTCGTCTGGCCCGCGGCAGCGCTTCGCGTCGAGGACCCTCGCCTGGCCATGGATCTGCGCGACGGCCGCTGGGAGATCCGCGAGGGACGCCTGGGAGTCAACGACGGCTCGGTGAATCTCGCCGGCGGGCTGACATCCGAAGGCAAGCTCGACCTCGAAGCGCAGCTCTCGAAGGTCCGCTACCGTCTGGACTACGGGATCGAGACTCTGCTTTCCGGCCGTCTCGCTCTTCAGTCTTCCCCCGCGGAGCGCAGCCGCCTGTCCGGACGGGTGGTGGTGGAGCGCGGCGTGCTCAACCGCGATCTGAACCTGGACCGCGAAGTCTTCACCCTCCTCTTCAGGCCGCCGGAGACTCCCAGCACCGAGGAGAGCGCTCCGGCCGGGGTAGACCTCGACCTCGAGGTCGAGACGCTCGTGGGAGTCCGGGTCAAGAACAACGTGGCCGACCTGCGGGCCTCCTGGCGCAGGCTCACCGTCGCCGGCACGCTCGAGAATCCGATCGTCCGCGGCCGTATCGACATCGACTCCGGCGGCCGCTTCTTCGCCTATGGCCAGACCGTGCGGATCGAAAGCGGCAGCTCGCTGCTGTTCACCGGCGATCCCCTGACGGATCCCAAGATCGACCTGAAAACCACCAGCTCGCTGCAGGACCCGACGATCGCCCAGCTTCGCGGGGGAGGACCTCTCGAGCTGCTGCCGCAGACCTCGAGAAAGGGCGATCAGGACGAGATCGGCGAGGACGAGGAGGGGAAGGGACCGCCCATCCAGGAGCTGCTGGCGGCGGGCCTGGGCGGCTACTATGGCGGCCGCGTCTTCGAGCGGCTCGGCGAGTCCCTGGGGCTCGGCCGCGTATCGGTGGTGTCCGACTTCGAGAACGACCCTACCGCCCGCCTCATCGTGGAGCGTGCCCTCTCGACCAGCGTCTCTCTGGCTCTCTCGGTGGACCTGCGTAACGCCGAGCGACAGACCTATCTGCTCGACATCCACGAGCTGCCCTCTCTGCCGGGCCTCCGTCTGGAGGGGTTCACCAACGACGAAAGCCACGAGGGAACGAGCCTGCAGCAGACGTTCGCCTTCGGCGGCGGCGTAGTAAGCAGAGAGACGGGACCGCGGCTGCGCCGGCTCGAGGTCTCGACGCCGAAGAAGGGCGTGTCGAAGCGCCAGATCCGCCGCGCCGTCGGTCTGGAAAAACGCGACCCGGTGCCGGAGGGAGCGGCCTTCGCCGTCGAGGTGGACGTGGCCGACTTCCTGCGCCGCATGGGGTATCCCGATCCTCGCATCACGGCGGCGGTGCGGCCGGTCGAGTCCCGTCACGGCTGGGTGGACGTTGCGGTGACCGTCGAGCCCGGTCCGAAGGCGTCGTTCGTCTTCGAAGGAGACCGGCCCCTCCGGGCTCTGCGGCCGGAGATCACCGGCCTCTACCGCACGGACTTCTACGAGCAGAGCTCCATCGAGGAGATGCGGAACGCCGCCGTGCGCGCCTTTCGCGGCAGCGGCCACCTCGATCCGCAGGTGACGATCGAGGTGCGGCGCGAGCTCCCCGAAGACCCGGACGGCCCCCGCACGGTCACGCTGCGGAGCGAAGCCGGCCCGCAGGTCTCGCTGGCGGAGCTGGAGATCGCCGGGCTCGACGCCGAGGAAGAACGGCTCACCGCCGCCGCCTTCCCTGGCACCTTGGCCCGCGCCGAGCTGGCCGCCGGCCTGCCCGGCGCCGACGCCCGGCTCCTCGGCGCGCTGCACGGCCTGGGGTATCCGCAGGCGAAGATCGCCGGCCGCTCCGTCGGGGCGGAGGGCTCGCGGCTGGTGGTGAACGTCGAGCCGGGGCCGCGGCGGACCCTGGCGGCGGTCGAGGTGGCAGGCGTCGAGGGAGAGGAACGGCGGCGGCTCGTCGATCTCCTCCCCCTGCATGCCGGCGATCCGGCGCGTGTGGACCGCGTGCTGCGGGGCGCCTACCTCCTGGAGAGCGATCTGCGCCAAAGGGGCTACGCGGACGCCGTCGTCCGCACCTCCGGCGTTCAGGAATCAGGCCGGCCGGGCGAATCCAAGGTCGTCTACCGCGTGACTCCCGGTACGCGATACGAGCTGGCCGGCGTCGAGCTGACCGGCGAGCGCTGGTCCCGGCCGGCGCCGCTGCTGCGCGAGACGGGGCTCGCCGTGGGGGAGCCCTTCAGCGAGGCCGGCGTCGAGGAGGCCCGCGACCGTCTGTTCGCCACCGGTGTCTTCTCCCGCGTGGACGCGGCGGTGGAGAAAGGCAGCGACGGCCGGGCGACCGTCTCCTTCTCGTTCGACGAGCGGCCTCGCTTCCGTCTGCGCTACGGTGTGCTGTGGGAGAGCGAGGTCGGCACGTCGGCGGTGCTCGACTTCGTGGACCAGAATTTCCTCGGCCGCGCCATCACCATGGGAGTGCGGGGCCTCTACCAGCCGGACGACCGCAGCGGCCGTCTCTATCTGCGAACCGAGAGCATCCTGGGCACCCGCTTCTCGCTCGACAGCTTCGCCGAGGCGCGGCGCCGTCTGGATCCGCTGGACGACAACCTGATGGAGGACCGCCGTGAAGCGTCTCTCCAGTTGAGCCATCCGCTCGGCGAGGCCGGCAAGGCGGGGCTCTACGCTCGCTACCGCACCACGCACCTCTTCGAGGTCGATCCCGACCCGTTCTTCCCTTTCGACCTGGAGATCCGCCTCCCCTATGTCGGCGTGCAGCTCCTCCGCGACACCCGCGACGACGGCATCGATCCCCGAAGCGGGCTGTTCGCCAGCCTCGACCTCTCGGGCAGCGGCACCTTCCTCGGCAGCGACTTCCAGTACGTCCGCCTGTTCGCGCAGGCCTCGGCCTGGCGCGACGTCTCCCTCGCCGGCCGGCCCTTGACCTGGGCCCAGTCGTTGCGGGCGGGTTACGCCCATCCGTTCGCCGGCCAGAGCTTGATCAGCGAGGAGCGGTTCTTCGCCGGCGGCCCGTTCTCGGTCCGCGGCTACGACCACGAAAGCCTGGGTCCGCGGGAGTCGCTTCTCGACGTCGAACGGATCTTGGGAGGAGAGGCGCTCTTTATCGTCAACGAGGAGCTGCGGATCGCGCTGCCCTGGGACCTCACCGGCCTCGTCTTCTTCGACGCCGGTCAAGTGTGGGCCAAGCCGGGAGACGCGGACTTCGACCTGGCGAAATCCCTTGGGCTGGGGTTGCGGGCGCGTTCGCCGGTGGGCCTGCTCCGGCTCGACGCAGCTTACCCGTTGGACCGCCGGCCCGGAGAGCCACGCTACAAGCTCTATGTGGGTCTCGGCAACGCCTTCTAGTGCTGCACCGCCCGCAGGATCGCCTTCGCCCGCTCGGCTTCCGGCGCGTTCGGCGCGAGAGCGAGGAATCGCTCCATGTCGGCGACCAGGAGGTCCTTGCGTCCCAGCTTCTCCTGCGTCAGACCGCGGTAGTAGTAAGCGTAAGCCAGCCCTGAATCCATCTCGATGGCGCGGCTGAGCTGTTCGGCGGCGGCCGACCAGTTCTCCTGGAAAGCGCGAGTGACGCCGATCTGGTAAGGGATGAGCGCCGGCGCCGGCGCCCGGGCGGCTCCCTGCAGGGTTGAGATGGCCTGATCGTACTGCTTCAGCCGCTGCTGGGCGACGCCGAGGTAGTAGGCGGCCTCGGCTCCTCCCTTGGCTCCCGCCGCCTCCGCGGCCTTGCGGAAAGCGCCGGCGGCGTCGCCGTCCCGGCGTTGGCGGAGGTAGACCTCGCCAAGATAGACGAACGGCGCAGGATCCCCGGGCGCCAGCTCCGCTGCTTTGCGGAGCCGCGTCTCGGCGTCGCCGTACTTCTTCTCCTGCTCGAGAACACGGCCATAGGCCATGGCGACGTAGGCGTTGGCGTCGGCCTGATCCATGAACCGGCCCAGGGAATCGCGGGCCGCGTCGGTCTGGTAATGCCACAGCCGCTCGTCGACGCCGTCGATGCCCGCCGGAGGCGCCTGCTGCGGCTGGGCGGGTTGCTCCTGCTGCGGCGGCTGTGGCTGCTGCTGGCTCTGCTGTTTGCCCGGTTTCGGCTTCTTCGGCGGTTTGGCCTCGGCGCCGAGGCAGACGCCGAGCAGCACGGCCAGACCTATTGCGATTGGGAATAGAGATTGACGATTCATATTGATCATTGTAATCGACACCGCGAAAAGCTCACGGACCGGTATCGCCCGCGGCAGACGGATGAGGTTCCGTGCGCGTTAGCGATACATCGACCGACGACGGTTTCGTGGCCATCGACGAGGCGTTGCGGGCCTCTCGCCAACTCACGAGGAACCCGCGACAGAAGGCTGCGACGGCGGCGGGCAGCTCTCGCGGACGGCGGCGAACACGACGCCCGAGATCCTTCAGGCGGAGACCTTGGATTCGCAAAGCCTCCAAGGTCCGCTCATCGGAGGCCCAGCGCTGAACGGAGATCACCGCGGCCAGGCCGAGCAGGGCGCCGGCCACGATGTCGATCAAGTGGTGCTCGTGCATGAACAGGGTCGAAACGGCGACGGTGACCGCCCAGAGCCCGAACAGGATCTTCCCCAGCCAGCCGCACCGCCGGCCGTAGACCAGGGCCGCCGTGACGGCGAACGCCACCTGAAGCGACGGAAACTCGTTGTAGTCGAGGTTCAGCCGGTCCGCGAGCCGGAAGACCGCCCCTCCCAGTCCGTAGGCCTCTCTCTCCGGATAGCCCTGAGCGAGGGGAAGCAGCAGGAAGAAGACTCCTCCCACCAGCGTCTCGACCGTCAGCGTGAGGAAAAACGGCGTGAAGCTGCGCCAGGTGCGCAGGATGAATGGGGCAAGCAGGAGCAGCAAAGGTACCGAGAGGTAGACGATCGCCACCGACGGCACGAACGGCATGCGCAGCTCCCAGTCGAAGTGGAAGGCCTCGCGGGCGCCGCGCAGCCGGGCGAGCAGGCTGGCGCCGCCGTAGATCGAGAAGAAGATCTTCGAAAACAGGTAGGCCAGCGGTAGGGAGAACCGCAGGCTCGCGATCCCCGGCCAGGCCAGGAGGGGCTCGACCCGGCGGGTCCTGGGTGCAGCAACGTCGATTGCCATCTGGGTATTCAACCGCTCCTATTGTAAACGGATTCCCGCGGAGCTCCCCACCCAGGCTGTAACTTCGCCTGCCGGAGCTCCGTAGTGAGAGGTGAGAGGCGGTACACTCCCGCCGGAGGTGCCATGCTTCGAAGGTCCCTGATCCGTTCTCTCTTGCCGCTCATCTTCCTCCTGGTTGCCGCGTCGCTGGCGGCTTACGTCTTCGCCGATGCTCAGACCGTCGCGCCTCCAGCCGCCAAGGTCTCCACCTTCGGCAAGTACTCAGGCTACTCGCAAGCCAGCTACGACGGCTGGGTGCGCTCCTCGCGATACGTGACGGTGCGGGACGGGACGCGGTTGGCGATCGAGATCTTCCGGCCGACACGCGGCGGCAAGGTGGCGGCGGAGAAGCTGCCGGTGGTATGGACCCACAACCGCTACCGCTGCGCCGTCATGGAAGAAGGGAAGCTGCAGACCATGATCGACGGCTTCGAATGGCTGCAGGACGTTCTCCGCCACGGTTACGTCGTGGCGTGCGTGGACACCCGGGGCGGCGGCGCATCCTTCGGGCGCTTCGAGGGGATGTTCAGCCGCAAGGAGACGCAGGACGCCTACGACGTCACCGAGTGGCTCGCGGCCCAGCCGTGGTCCAACGGCAACATCGGCATGTACGGGCGGTCGTATCTCACCATCACCCAGTACATGGCGGCCGGCCAGAAGCCGCCGCACCTGAAGGCCCTCTTCCCCGAGGTGGGCGGCACCGACATGTACGAATTGATCTACCGCGGCGGCATCTATCATGGCCCGTTCATCGAGTTCTGGAGCAACCTGGTCAAGGAAATCGATGTGGACAAGCCGGCGGCGCCGGTCGACGAAGACAAGGACGGCGCGCTGCTGAAGGCGGCGATCGAGCAGCACAAGACGAACCGCAGCGCCGCCGACATCTTCGCCGCCCTCCCCTACCGCGACAGCGTCGACGCCGCCACCGGCGTCATGCCCTTCCGCGACTGGACCCCCATCACCTACCTGAAGCAGATCCGCGAGTCGAAGGTCGCCATTTACCACCTGGCCGGCTGGTTCGACCGCTACGTGCGCGACCAGATCCTCCTCTTCCACAACCTGGGCAACCCGCAGCGGATCTCGATCGGACCCTGGACGCACACCCAACAGGAACGCTTCGACTTCGCCGCCGAGCACCTGCGCTGGTGGGACTACTGGCTGAAGGGGATCGACAACGGCGTGATGAACGAGGACCCCATCCACTACTACGTCATGGGCGCGCCGGAGGCGACGGCCTGGAGGTCCGCCAGGCAATGGCCTCTTCCGCGGACGCGGCGGACGGCGTACTGGTGCGGGCCGGGCCCTTCCGGCAGCGTCAAATCAAGCAACGACGGCGGGCTCGGCGTCGAAGCACCGAAGGGGACAGGGATGAAGGACGAGCTCACGGTGGACTACTCCGCCGCCGTCTCGCCCGACCCGCGGTGGAACATCGAGCGCAAATTCCCGGAGCTGGCCGCCAACGACGCCAAGGGGCTCACCTACACCACGCCGCCTTTGCCGGCCACCGTGGAGGTGACGGGGCATCCGGTCGTCCACCTCTGGGCGGCAGCCTCGGCGCCGGACGCCGACTTCTTCGTCTACCTGGAGGAGGTGGACGAGAAAGGCGAGCCGCATTACATCAGCGAAGGGATGCTGCGGGCGTCGAACCGCGCCACGGCCGATCCCGGTTACGACATGATGGGCCTTCCCTACCACCGGGGGAACAAGGCCGACCGGGCCGACCTGACGCCGGGGCAACCCGTCGAGCTCGTGTTCGATCTCTACCCCACCTCGAATCTTTTCGACGCCGGCCACCGGATCCGCATCACGGTCACTGGCGCCGACAAGGCCAACGCCCGCACTCCCGAACGGACGCCGCCGCCGCGGCTGACGCTGTATCGTGAGAAAGGACGCGCGTCGTACATCGAGCTGCCGGTGATCCCGGCGTCCCGATAGCGAGCGGTGACCGCGGTCATCCTCAACATGACTCCGGTCAGCGTCAACATGACTTCGGTCAGCGTCTAGGTGACCGAAGTCATCCTTCACCTGACTTCGATCAGCCTGAGGATGACCGCGGTCAGCGTCAACATGACTTCGGTCATCCTTTACGTGACCGAAGTCATCCTCTACATGACTTCGGTCAGCATCAGGATGACTCCGGTCAGCGTCAACATGACTTCGGTCATCCTTCACTTGACCGAAGTCATCCCTTACATGACTCCGGTCATCCTTCACTTGACTTCGGTCATCCTGAGGCTGACTTCGGTCATGTTGACGCGGTCCGGAGTCTTCCTGATGCTGGCATCGGTCATCTTGATGCAGACGCCGGTCACCTTCACCGCTCGACCGCTACGCCCCACGCCCCTGGGATCGCTGCTGCGTCATCACCGCAGCGTATAGAGATAAGCGGCG
This sequence comes from Thermoanaerobaculia bacterium, assembly GCA_036002325.1. Lineage (GTDB taxonomy): Bacteria > Acidobacteriota > Thermoanaerobaculia > Multivoradales > UBA5704 > DATARR01. The sequence continues at coordinate 29,784 of DASYTJ010000080.1, forward strand.
ATGTCCCGCCCGTCGCGCTCGGTCACGCCCAGCGATGGCATGGCGGTGCCCGGCTGAATCCCCTGGGGATCGCGGATCCAGCGCATCAGGTTGTCCGGAGTGTTGGGCAGCCGGCCGGCAAGGTGGGTGCGGCTGGCGATGCCGTCGAGAGGCGGGCCCACCTGGCCGCGAGCTCCCGCGACCCCGGGAATGCTGTGGCAGGCCTCGCAGCCGTAGCGCGGAATGATCTCCTTCCCGCGTGCCGGGTTGCCGCCGGTCATGGCAGCGGCCTTCCGCTCGATGTCCTCACCGCATCCGCAGAGCAGAGCCAGCGCGGCCGCCAGTCCTACCTTGATCAGAGCCTTGTCGAGCATCAGGGCCGGCAGGGCGAACCCTTCTCGTACACGGACAGCGCGCGCGCGAGCTCGCCGAGCCGCGATTCCAGGCCTTCCTGGCGGGCGGCATCGATCGCCTTGCGCTGCCATTCGGCGGCCTCGGTGCAGCGGTCCAGCTCGGCCAGCGCCAGGGCTACGGTCTCACCATGGGGGGCCGCCGGCTGGGCGTTCCACACCGCCATGGCCAATTCGAGGGCGCGGTTGCCGTCGCGCACGGAGCGGTCCGGGCAGGCCGCGAGCAACCGGGCCAGGGCGTGGCTCAGCAGGCCGCTCGCCGGCATCTGGCTCAACCCGGCCTCCAGCTTTCGCCGCGCTTCGGCGTAGCGGGCCAGGCGCACGAGCGTTTCGGCTTCTCCCAACCGCGCCGTCTCGTCGCCCGGCGCGAGCTCGACGGCACGGGCGTACTCCGGCAGGGCCTCCGCGAGTCGGCCGCCGTCGCGCAAAAGCTGCGCATAAAGGCGCCGCGCTTCGGCGTCGCCGGGCCAGGCCGCCACCGCGGCTGCGGCGTGCTCGAGGGCCTCGCCTCGCTCCGGACCGTCCGCCAGCAGGGCGGCGAGGTTGAAGTGGGCCGTGGCGTTCGCCGGATCGAGACGGAGAGCGTCGCGGAACTGCGCGACAGCCCCGGCGCGGTCTTCCCGGAGCGCCAGCATCGAGCCGAGGTTGACCCGCGCCTCCACACTTTTCGGTTGGGCGGCGAGCGCTTTGCGGAATTCCTGCTCCGCATCCGCGTAGCGGCCCGCCCGGGCGGCCACCCGGCCGCGCATGAGCGCGATCCGCTCTCCCACGCGCAGGTCCGTCACGGCCTCCAGCCAGGGGTCCGGAGGCTTCAGCCCCACCTGGCCTGCCTGCTTGAGATGCTCCTCGGTCTTCGCACGGTCGCCGAGGCCGCGGTAGGCCAGCGCCAGAGGATAGTGGAGGCGGTTGGCCGCGGGCACCGCCGCGAGGGCCGCTTCGAGATGCCGTGCGGCGGCGCTGAACTCGCGGCGAGCGAGCGCCGCCTGGCCGAGCAGGGAGTGCGCCGCGGCGACGACGGCAGGCGTGGCGAGGGCCTTCGCGAGCACCGCTTCGGCTTCCTCGGGACGGCCCTGGAGCAGCCGGATCTCGCCCAGGTGAACGTACCCGGCCGCAGCCGCCGGGGCCAGCTCCAGAGCGCGAGCGAAGGCCGCCGCCGCATCGTCGAGCTTTCCCGAGCTCTGCAGAGTCGCACCCAACAGGTAGGGCCACCGCGCCTCCTTCCCGTCGAGATCCGCGGCGTTGCGGAAGCAGTCGGCGGCCGCGTCGTTGAAGCCGTAGGCGAGGTAGACCTGGCCGAGATCGCCGTAGGCACGGGCCACGCCGAGAGGATCGGCCGCGGAAGAGGCCGTCTGCGCGGTGAGCAGCCCTTGCATCTCGCCGATCTGTGCCGCCACCGCGCTCTCGAGGCCGGAGAGGTCCGGAGTGCGTACGGCAACCGTCTCAGCCCAGGTCAGCGCGGTTGCCATCAGGAGCGCCGAGATGATTCCGACCAGCCTCACTTCGGCAATTCCTTGCCCGTGCCGCGGACGAGCTTGGTATACGCCCGCAACGGCGGCGCCGGGAAGGTCTCGGCGAGGCCGTCCGGCCAGAGCACCCGCACTCCGGTCACCTCGGAGGAGCTGCCGAGCCCGACCAGGACCCGCGGATCGTTCGCCGATTCATAGCTGCCGTCCGTGGCCGCCCGCCGCCAGATCGACGGCGCTCCTTTGCGGAGAATCTCGACACGGGTGCCCAGCAGGTCCCGCTCGGCCTTCGCTCCGGCGGGACGGCCCACCAGGCGCAGGCCGAGCCAGGGGTTCCTGCTGCCGCTCTCGTTGACCAGGAGGCGCACCGGAGTGTCGGCGTCCACCACCAGGATGTCCGTGTCGCCGTCGTTGTCGACGTCGCCGAAGGCCGCGCCCCGGGAGACCTTGGGCGTGAGGAAGGAGACTCCGGCTTCCGCGCTGGCGTCCTTGAAGCGGCCGCCGCCCAGGTTGCGAAAGAGCTGATCCGGCTGCGCATAGGGTCCCAGTCCTTCCCCGGAGCCCATGGCGCCCGCCAGGTTGACGGCGCCGTTGAACGCCGCGAGATCGAGGAGGCCGTCGTTCTCCACGTCGATCCAGCTCGTGCCGAAGCCGGTAAACGGCAGGCTCGGCGCGCCCAGCCCCGAGAGAGCCGTGCGGTCCTCGAACACGCCACCGCCGAGGTTCACGTAGAAGGTATTGGTCTCCGCCGTCAGATGGGTGATGAGGAGGTCGTCGTCGCCGTCGCCGTCGGCGTCACCCACGGCGATACCCATTCCCGCTTCGGGCCGGCCGGCGGCGTTGACCGCCACGCCGGAGATCAGTCCGTCCTCGCGAAACGTGAAGTCGCGCTGGTTGAGCCAGAGAAAGTTGTCGGCGCCGTCGTTGGCGACGAAGAGGTCGAGCCAGCCGTCGCTGTTCAGATCGTTCGCCACCACGCCCAGGCCGGGGCCCGGCTTGCGGCCGACGCCGGAGGGCAGCGACACGTCCTCGAACGTGCCGTCCCTGCGGTTGCGCAGCAGACGGTCCGGCACGGGCGCGAAGGTCGAGGGGCCGCAGAAATCCTTCCGGGTGCTGGCGGCGAAGCAGCGGACGTTGTTCGCCACCGAGAAGTCGACGTAGTTGAGCACGAAGAGATCGAGCCAGCCGTCGCGGTCGAGGTCGGCGAAGGTGGCGCCGGTGCTCCAGTGGAGGTCGTCGACGCCGGCCTTTGCGGTCACATCGGTGAAGGTGCCGTCGCCGTTGTTGTGCCAGAGCTGATTGGGGCCGAAGCTCGCGAGGTAGAGATCCATCCAGCCGTCGTTGTCGTAGTCGCCGGTCGCGATGCCCATGCCGTAACCCGTGGCGCGGATGGCGCTCGCCTCGGTGACGTCGATGAAGCGAGGCAGCGGATTCTTTCCTGCGAAGGTGATCAGGTCGTTGCGGAAGAGCCGGCCCCAGCCCGCGGGTCCAGGATCGGCAGAGCCCGGTTTGAGCGCATGTCCCTGGACCACGAAAGCGTCGAGATCGCCGTCGCCGTCGTAATCGAGCAGGGCGGCCCCGCCGCCCATGATCTCCGGCATGTAGAGCTCGCCGGACTGCCCGGTTTTGTAGGTGAAAACGAGGCCCCAATCGGCGGCGCGGTCGACGAAGAGGTCGGCGGACGGAAGAACAGCAAGGACGGCAAGGACGATCACGGACGGCATCACGGCAGATTCGCGGCGTAGCGAACGGGAGAGGTTCCGGAGGCGGTTTCTCCGGCCTCTTTGAACCGCCGCACGATCTCCCCCGCCGGCTCGATCCTCTCGATGCCGGCGACGCTCTTGCCCGCCTGGAGATAATCCCGATAGGAGAAGGAGCGCAGCGAAGAACGCTTCAGCTTCCAGATGGACTGGAGGGCGTAGAGCGTGCGCATCCAGTGCTTGGTCTTGCGGCCGCGCAGCATCCAGCGGGCGATGGGACCGGCCTTGGTGCCGACCTCTTCGATGTACGGCGTGCGGATGACCGAGACGGGGACGCCGGTGAGGCGCTCGGTCAGCACGATGTCAGATTCGTCGGCCGCGAGGATGGCCTGCTTGTAGTCAGGATGGGCGTTGCATTCGGCAGTGGCGATGAAGCGGGTGCCCATCTGCACGGCGGCGTAGCCCATCCCCAGGGCATGGACGAAGTCCTCCTCGTCGCCGATGCCGCCGGCGCAGACCACCGGCACGCCGAAGTCCGCCAGCTCCGCGATCAGCGCCTCGGCGCTCTTCGGGCCGGCGTGCCCGCCGGCGCGGTCGTTGACGGCGATCAGTCCGTCCACTCCCGCCTCGAGGCCTTTGACCGCCCACTTCCGTTCCGTCACGTCGTGATAGACGAAGCCGTCCGCGGCGTGGGCCTTCTCCACCACCCAGCGGGGGTTGCCGAGCGAGGTGACGAAGAAGCGGATCCCCGCCTCGACGGCCTGATCCACGAAGAGCTGCATCCGCTCCAGGTAGACCTTGGAGGAGCGCTCGACGATGACGTTCATCCCCACCGGCTTCGCGGTGAGCCTGCGGATGAGCTTCAGGCCCTCTCCGAACTCGTGGCGATGGACGTAGACCATCGACAGCGGCTGGATGACGCCGATGCCGCCGGCCTCGGAGACGGCGGCCACCAGCTCCGGGTTGCTGCAGGGATACATGGCACCGCAGATGAGCGGCACCTCGATGCCGAGCTGGCGGGTGACGGCGCTATCGAGGAGGGACATGAGTTGGCGGATGTTACCGCGGATCACCTGCCCGAGCGAGCCGGCTGAGTCTGCTATGCTTCATCCGTCGTTTCAGTCCATGCTGGAGGTGCGCCGTGGATCGTTCCCGGCTGCTTGCGGTCGTGCCTTTCTGCCTTCTTCTCCTCGCCGGCGTCGGCGCCCACGCTGGCGATCTGCGGCAAAAGGTGGCCCAGCTCGTCGGCCAGAGCGACGTCGAGGGGATCCGCGCCCTGGGCCCCGCGGCCATGCCGGAGCTGGCCCGCGATGGGCAGGGTGAGCAACGATCCGAAAGTGGTGGACACGCTGCTCGACATCATGCGGCACGACGGCAATGCCCACTTTCGTGACAAAGCCGCCTGCGCCCTCACCTACGATCAGCCGTACCTGACCGAGGAGCAGAAGGTCCTGCTCTATGAGAAGCTCATCGACGCCTTGTCCGACCCCGAGCCGCAGGTGCAATTCATCGCCAACCTGGCGCTGAAAATCCGCACCGGACAGCACAAGGGCTTCAATCCTCTCGCCCCTCCCGAACAGAAACGCAAGAGCATCGAGGCCTGGAAAAAATGGCTCGCCGAATACCGCGCCAACCTCTAGCCGCGGCTCTGCTGCTGGCGTTCTCGCTGACCGCCGGGGCCGAGTCTCCCCCATTCCTGGTCCGCTACAGCTTCGAGGATGGAGCGACCGCCACCGGTTCGGATACTTTCACCGTCTTCCGCAACGCCAAGGGAAGCGTTCAGCTCTCCACGGCATTCCACGTCAGCGGCTATCGCTCGTTGGAGATCCGGGACGTAGCCGGCGACCATGATTTCCCCGAGCTGCAGGGTTTCTTTCCCGAGCGCCGGGACGGCTGGCTCACTTTCCACTTCGCCCTGCTGACCACCGATCCCCGCCAGGAGCTGAACGCCGCTCTCGCCGGCCCGGGCTGGTTCCAGCTCGGCGAGGACGGCATCGCCGTCTGGATCATCGTCCGCGACGGCGTGCTCCGCCACGTCTCGGACAGCATCCCCAAGCGCCTCCTGCCTCTCAAGGCGTTCACCTGGTACGGGATCGACGTGGAGTACGACGTGGCGCGGGGACGCTACGACCTGCGCGTCACCGAGGAGGGCAATCCCGAGCCGGTCGTCTCTCTCAAGAACCAGCCGAACGCCTCCTCGCAGCCGGGAGCCGCGGTGAACGTCTTCTCCTTCATCGGCGACCTGGCGGACCGGTCAAACGTCGTCTACTACGTCGACGACTTCGTGCTCGGTTCCGAGCGCGGCGCCAAACCTCCGCCTTTTGTGGCTCCGGGGCGCCGCAAGTTCTTCGTCGACCGGTTCGCCGAGCAGGCCAGCCTCTTCCGGCGGCTGCGGCAGCCGGGGAGCCCGAGCTCGTGCCCGGCGGTGCTGGACGTAGCGGAGGTGGGGATTTCGCCGCAGGAGATCTTCACCCTGCGGGCCTCCAACCGGCTCGAGATCCTCGGCACCTTGCTCGATCCTCAAGCCCGGCCGAGCGGAGTGGACGCGTCCGCTCCACCCGAGCTGCGCGCCTTGGCGCTCTGGAAGGCGGGCTGCGAGGACCTGGAAGCCGGCCGAGCGCTCAACGCCTTGGCAGCCTTCGAGGAAGCCGCCCGGCAGGAGCCGGAAGCAGCGATCTACGGCCTTTCGCGGCTTCTTGCTCTGGTCTCACTCAGGAAGTTCCAGGAGGTGGACGACCTGCTCGTCGACCTTCACGCCCGCTGTCGGGACGATCCTCGTTACGCCTTGGCCTCTGCCCTGGCGGGAGCGCAGCGCGGCGATCTGGACGAGGCCCGCGCCTGGCTCGACCCAGCCGCCGCCGAGGCGCTGCGCAAGGTGCCGTCCCTCGGCCGTCTCGCCACCGGCGACTGGAGCGAGGAGGTCTTCGCGGCCGTGCGCGCCGGAGCACCGGAGGAGTGGAAACGCTGGCGCGCCCTCTCCCTGGCCAGCGAGCAGCGGTTCCATCTCGCGATGCTCGAAGGAAGGACGGCCGAAGCCCGCGACTTCGCGATCCAGATGGCTCAGCACCTGAAGGCCGCCGGGGCACCGGCCGGCGCGTGGTTGGAACGGGCGGGCGACGCGGCCTTCGCGCGCCGGGACCTCGACGAGGCGCGCCAGCTCTACGGCCAGGCCAAGCTCGCCGGAGCCCGCGAGGTCTCCATCCTCCTCAAGCTCGCGGACGTTCACTTCCTGCTGGGCGATCTGGCCGCGGAGAAGGCTCTGCGCGAGACGTTCTATGGCAGCCTGGACCCGCGCTAGGCACCTCTGCGCCATGGATCTCTTCTGAGATCGATACAATGGCGGTGGAGGCACCGCCGTGAACCGAGACGAGCTCCTCACCCGCTACCGCCAGACCCGCTCGCTGAGCGTCGATCTTTGCCGCCCCCTCCACCCCGAGGATTACCGCATCCAGTCGATGCCGGACGTCAGCCCGCCGTGGTGGAACCTCGGCCACACCACCTGGTTTTTCGCCAAGAACATCCTCGAGCCCTTCGGCCGCTACACCCAGGAAGACGCCCGCCTCGAGTACGTCATGAACTCGTACTACGAGTCGCTCGGCCCCCGCATCCGCCGCGACCACCGGGGCCTCGTCACCCGCCCCACCAACGAGGAGGTCTACGCCTTCCGCGAGTCGGTCGACGCCCGGGTCGCGGAGCTGATCCGCGCGGCACCGGAGGAGGACTTCGACCGCTTGCAGTTCCTCGTCTTCACCGGCATTCAGCACGAGCAACAGCATCAGGAGCTGTTGGTCACCGAGGTCAAGCACATCCTGGGGAGCAACGTCCCGGAGCTGCGCGAGCCGTACCGTCCGGCCGTTCCCGCGAACGGCCGCGGTGGTGTCCCGGCGCCGCGCTGGGTTGAGCTCGAAGGCGGGCTCCACGCGTTCGGCAATGCCGAAGGCGGCTGGTGCTGGGACAACGAGATGCCGGTCCACAAGGCCTGGCTGGACGGCTTCGCGCTCGGCAACCGGCTGGTCACCAACGCCGAGTACTTGGAGTTCATGGCGGACGGCGGCTACCGCAACCCTCTGCTCTGGCTGTCGAACGGCTGGGCGAAGGCCCAGGAGCAGGGCTGGACGGCGCCGCTCTACTGGGAGGAGAACGGCGGGCGCTGGCAGGTCTGGACCCTCGCGGGAACGCGCGAGCTGGACCTCGACGAGCCCGTCTGCCACGTGAGCTTCTACGAGGCCGACGCCTTCGCCCGCTGGAGAGGAGCCCGCCTCCCCACCGAGCGCGAGTGGGAGCACGCCGCCCGCGTCTCGGGGTTTCCTGGTCCAGCCTCGAACTTCCTCGACAGTGGCGCGCTCCATCCCCTGCCGGCGGACGCGAACGGCTCAGGAGACGGCGATCTGCTCCAGATGGGCGGCGACCTGTGGGAGTGGACCTCGAACCACTACGAGCCCTATCCGGGATATCAGCCGTTCGAAGGTGCCCTCATGGAGTACAACGGGAAGTTCATGGACAACGTCCGCGTCCTGCGCGGCGGCTCGTGCGCCACGCCGGCGAACCACATCCGACCGAGCTACCGAAACTTCTGGGCGGGGGATACCCGGTTCCAGTTCACGGGGATCCGGCTGGCGAGGGAGGCCTCACCCCGCCCTTGAACGGCCCGACGACGTCGCGCGTGATCCAGCCGCCGTAAAAGTCTCCTCCCTGGGCCTGGACCCGCTCGCCGTCCACGAAGCAGGCCTCCATCGCCTGCGGATAGAAGGCGATGTAACCCTTCATCGGCTCATAGATTCTCGTCGGCAGGGGGAAGTACCAGGCGGCCGCGGCGGCCCTCTCGCCGTTCACCTCGACGTCGTAGTAGCGGGCCAGGCCCTTCCATTCGCACCAGGTGGCCCGTGGGTTCTCCTGCAGGAATTCCATCCGCACGTCCTCGGGCGGGATGTAGTAGACGGGCGGATGGCTCGTCTCCAGGACGCGCTTGGCGCGGCGGGTGTCGGCGATGGTAACGCCGTTGAAGACGACCTCGATGTGCTTGGCCGAGTCCTCCAGGGCCGGCGGCCGCGGGTAGTCCCAGACGGATTCCTGGCCCGGGCCGGGCTCGATACGCCTTGGCGTCATGTCCGGCAGGATATCGCGACCGGTCTCAGTTCCTGCGGGGAATCTCACATCGGGACGATGTACCGCACGATCACCCAACACCACACCGCCGCCAGAACCGCCGCCAGGAGGTCGAGCACCACGCCCGTCCGCGCCATGCGGGGAATGGTGACGTAACCGCTGCCGAAGACGATGGCGTTGGGGGGCGTGCCGGCCGGCAGGGCGAAGTCGCAGGAGCAGGCGATGGTGGCGGCAAAGAGAAAAGTCAGGGGATGGGGCTCCTTGGGGCGACGCCAGGGTCGCCCCAAGATCTGGAGGGGTTAATCAGCGCCGGTCAAAGTGATGCCGCCAGCCTTGACGTTGCTCTTCACCTTCATACGCTCACCTCCTTTCGCGGTCTCATTTCGCCACGGATCGAGGAGTCGTGGTGAACCTAACGCGAGAAACCGCGCCGAAAGCGATCAAGGGTACGTGAAGATTCAAGCGGCTCGGCGAAAGGCGTTCAGCCGCCGGCCCGCGGCGAGGGTCCGGCGATCCCACGCGCCGCGGGTGGCGAGTAGCGTCTCATAGCCCGAGGTGAGGAGCGGCTCGGCCTCGGCCGCTTTGCCGCGCACCGCCAGACACGCCCCGAGCTGGCTCCGGGCGTCGGCGGTCCGCCAGTGGTCTTCCGAGAGGGCGGCGCGCAGAGTTTCATAGCCTTGCCGGAGCAGAGGCTCGGCTTCCTCCGCCGCGCCGCGGGCGAGCCGGATGGAGCCCAGGCTGACCAGCGACGACCCGACGTCCGGGTGCGCCACGCCCAGCGCCCGGCGGCGAATGGCGAGGGCCTGCCGGGCCAAGGGCTCGGCAGCCGCGGGATCTCCCTGCTGGAGCAGCAGGTTGGCGAGATTGGCCAATACGGCGCCGATCCTCGGATGCTCGGCGCTGAAGCTCAGGCGGAAAATGCGCAGCGACTCCTCGTAGGAGGCCCGGGCCTGCGCGAGCTCACCTTTTTCCTCCAGGATCGTGGCGAGGGTGTTGAGGCCCCTCGCGACCTGCTCGTTCTCGTCGCCCAGGAGCCGGCGCCGCAGGGCCAGCGACTCGCGCGCCAGGCGCTCGGCCTCGTCGTGTTTGCCGCGCGCGGAAAGCATGCCGGCGAGGTTGGCGAGGAACAAGGCGGTCTGGGGATGCTCCCGGCCATAAACCCGCCGGGCGACGGCCAGGGTCTCCCGGTAGCTCGCTTCGGCGGCGGCGAATTCCCCGCGGTCGCTCTGCAGCATGGCCAGATTGTTGAGCTGGATGACGACCTGGGGGTGCGGTGCGTCGAACAACCGGCGGAAGATCGCCAGCGCCTCGCTGTAGAGGGCCTCGGCCGCGGCGAGGTCCCCTTTCTGTTTCATCAGCAGTCCGAGGTTGCCGAGGTTGCTGCCTACCTCCTCATTGTCGTTGCCGTATTGCTTGCGATTGATGGCCAACGCCTCGCGAAGCACCGGCTCGGCGGCATCGAATTTCGCCTTGGAGATGAGCACCAGGCCCAGGCCATTGAGTCCCTCGGCAACCGCCGGATCGGTGCCGCCGAGCAACGCGCGGCGCATCTGGACGACCTGGCGGAAGGTGGCCTCTGCAAGCTCGAGGTCGCCGCGCGCGTAGTAGAGGGCTGCCTGGTCGAAGAGGCTCTCGGCTATCTCGGGGTGAGACGCGCCGAAGACCTTCCGGCGCAGGGTCAGCGACCGATCGAGGAGCGCTTCGGCGCGATCGTAGGCGCCGAGCCCGGCGTAGGACCGGCCGATGGCGGCGGCGAGCGCCGCCTGCACCTCCGGCTGATCGGCGAGCTCGGCGGTGATCCTCGCCGCGCCGCGGTCGAGGACCTCGCGGGCGGTGACGGTCTCGCCCCGCGCCCGGGCCGGATCGGCGGCCGAAAAGATCTCCTCCAGGAAGTCCGCCACCTGCACGGCCTTGTCGCGCTCGCGCCGGATCTCGTCGCGCTGCCGCACCAGGCGTGCCGCCTGCACCGTCATCGTGGCCGCGAGGCCGAGGATCACCAGCGCCAGCAGGGCGGCGACGCCGACGCCGAGACGGTGGCGTCCCACGAACTTGCTCACGCGGTAACCGACGGTCGACGGCCGCGCCAGCACCGGCAGGCCCGTGCGGTGGCGCCGCAGGTCCTCGGCCAGAAGCTCGACCGAAGCGTAGCGCCGGGTGGGCTCCTTGCGCAGCGCCGTCAAGACGATGTTGTCGAGGTCGCCGGCGAGCTGGCGGGCGAGCTTCTGCCGGCCCGCCGTGACGCTCGGCCGCTCCGGCTGCTGCTCGAGGACCGCCTGCTCGACCTCCCCCAGCCGGTCGCCGGCCAGCCGGTAGGGCAGGCGGCCGGCCAGCAGCACGTAGAGGAGGACGCCGAGCGAGTAGACGTCGGTCGCCGTCGTCACCGGCTTCCCCTCGACCTGCTCGGGGCTCGCGTAGTGCGGCGTCATCAGGCGCTGGCCGGTCACCGTGGCCGCCGCCGCACGCGTCAGCGAGCTCCCCTCGAGGAGCTTGGCGATCCCGAAGTCCAACAGGTGCGGCACGCCGTCGGCCGTCACCAGGATGTTCGACGGCTTGATATCGCGATGCACGACCAGGTTCTGATGGGCGTACTGGACCGCCGAGCAGACCTGGCGGAAGAGCTCGATGCGCTTCTCGATGCTCAGCAGGCGCTCGTCGCAATAGCGATCGATCGGCACCCCGTCGATGTACTCCATGACCAGGTAGGGCAGCCCGTCGCTGGTGGTGCCGCCGTCGAGCAGGCGCGCGATGTTCGGGTGATCGAGCAGGGCCAGGATCTGCCGCTCGGCGCGAAAGCGCTCCACCAGGTCGCGGCGGTCGGCGCCGTAACCGAAGACCTTGATGGCGACCTGCTGCCGGTATTCCTCGTCGGCGCGCGCGGCGACGTAGACGGTGCTCATGCCGCCCTCGCCGAGCTTGCGCTCGATGGCGTAGGGACCGATGCGGCGGCCGACGGCCGACTCCGGCGGCGCGGTCTCCGGCACCGCCGCCGGCCGCTCCAGGAAGTCGCCGGCGGCGCCGTCGGCGGCCAGCAGCGACTCGATTTCCCGCCGCAGCTCCACGTCGCCGCCGCAGTGGCGCGTCAGCCAAGGGCCGCGCTCCGCGGCCGGCAGCGCCACGGCGCCGGCGAAGATCTCCTCGACCTGGCGCCAGCGCTCAGACGCCATGCGCCACCTCGCCCGCCAGCCGGCGGTAGAGCCAGGCCTTGGCCATGCGCCAGCGGCGCCGCACGGTCGGGTGCGAGACGCCGAGCGCCGCGGCGATCTCGTCGTGATCGAGACCGCCGAAGAAGCGCAGCTCGACGACCTTCGCCAGCTCGCCGTCGACCTCGGCCAGCTCGCTGAGAGCCTCGTCCAACGCCACCAGACCCATGTCGCGCTGGATCGCCAGATCGGGCACGTCGTCCAGCATCAACCGCCGCACGTCGCCGCCATGCTTGCGGTAGCCGCGCCGGCGGGCGTGGTCGACCAGGATGCGCCGCATCATCTGCGCGGCGATGGCGAAGAAATGGCTGCGGTTGCGCCAATCCACCTGGCGTTGATCGATCAGACGCAGGAAGGCCTCGTGGATGAGGTCGTGGGTCTCCAGGGTGTGACCCGCCCGCTCCCGGCTCAGGTAGCGGCCGGCCAGCCGGCGCAGCTCGCCATAGATCAGGGGGATCAGCCGCTCGAGCGCCCGCTCGTCGCCGCCGCGCCATGCGAGGAGGAGGCGGGTCACGCCGGCGGCGGTCTCATCCATGACAGCTCAGCCTCAAGACGCAGGCATTATCTCAGCTCGGCACGACGTATCGCACGATCACCCAGCACCACACCGCCGCCAGAACCGCCGCCAGGAGGTCGAGCACCACGCCCGTCCGCGCCATGCGCGGAATGGTGACGTAGCCGCTGCCGAAGACGATGGCGTTGGGGGGCGTGCCGGCCGGCAGGGCGAAGTCGCAGGAGCAGGCGATGGTGGCGGCAAAGAGGGTGGTGAGCATCACCTCGGGAGCGACGGCGTCCCGCAGGACGACGAGCATCACGGCGATGGTGGCGGTGTTCGAGGCGACGGCCGTCAGAGCGACGGTGGCCGTGCTCGCCACCAGCACCTGGGCGAACGGCGGCAGGCCGCGCACCGCCGCGAGCTGTGCGCTCATGAAGCCGGAAAGCCCGCTCTTCTGGATGGCCGCCGCCATGGCGAAGCCGCCTCCCAGCAGCAGCAGGGTCTCCCAGGGTACACGCGAGAGGGCGCGGAACCCCAGCACTTGCCGGCCGCCCGAGCGCCAGAGCAACAGGCTGAGCGCCGCCAGCACGGCGACGCCGCCCTCGAAGTGCGCCGAGGTGAGCTCGAACGCGGTGATGCGCGGCGCCAGCAGCGCGGTGAGCCATTTGCCGCCGATCCACAGCGCCGCGGCGGCGAGGAAGACGCCGAGCACGATGCGCTCCGGCCGGCGCACCGGTCCCAGCTTCGCCAGCTCGCCTTCCACCACTTCGGCCCCGATCTCGCCGGCCAGGCCGTCGCGGCGGCCGATCCGCCACAGCATCCACCAGACGACCGGCAGGAAGAGCAGCACGAAGGGGAGACCCACCACCATGAACTGGAGGAAGGAGATCGAGACGTCCATCCGCTCCATGAAGCCGGAGAACTGCGCGTTGGGGGCCGTGCCGATCTTGGTGCCGATGCCGCCGACGTTGGAGCCGTAGGCGATCGAGAGCATGATCGCCATGCCGTAGTGGGCGAGCCGCCGGCCTTGCAGGCTGTCCTCGATCTGCACGATGACGGCGATGCCGATGGGCATCATCATGGCCGCCGTGGCGGTGTTCGAGATCCACAGCGAGATGAAGGCCGTGGCGGCGAGGAAGCCGGCGAGCAGGCGACGGGGATCGGTGCCGACCCGGTCCATGATGCCGAGGGCGATGCGGCGGTGGAGGTTCCATTGCTGCATGGCCGCGGCGATCCCCATGCCGCCGGCGAACAGGAAGATGTAGGGATCGAAATACGGCACGACGGCCTGTCGGACGTTCGACCCCAGTCCCGGGCCGAAAACCCTCATCAAGGGGAAGAGGATGAGCGGCACGCAGGCCGTCCAGTAGATGGGCAGCGCCTCGGTGATCCACCAGATCGCCATCAGCGCCGCGCCGCCGGCGGCGAAGGCGGGGCGGGCTCCCCACTCCGGATTGTGTTTCAGGGGCGAGTCGAGGCCGGCGAGCAGAGCGAAAGCGAGCAGGCCGGCCAACAGACCGGCCTGCTTCCAGGGCGTCAGACGGGGAAGGAGGCGCAAGATTTGCCGCTAGAGCCTTCCCGCTTGTTGAGAGAGCGCCTGCCGGAGCTGATCGCGCAGCGCGGCCAAGTTCAGCTCCGACGGGGTGAAGCTGCCGGGGTTCGCCGTGGCATCACTGCACTTCAAGGCGTCCTCCTCCTCTTCGTCGTCGCTGCCGAGGTCGCGGCCGCCGGCTGTGGCCTGATCGCAGAGGACGAGGCCCGGGATCGCGAAGGCTTTCTGTGCGGGCAGGACATCGATCATCAGATCCCTCGACTGGAAGCTCATCATCTCCTCCTGGGGCAAGCCCCGATACGAGCGCCGGCCGCGAGGCCGCGCCGAAAACAAATGTCGTGAAGCGGTTCCCAAATTCTACCAGAAATCCGGCACCGCTAGCGCCCGACGGCCTCTTCTTTCAGCGTGATCATCCAGACGTCGCCTTCGTCGGTCTCCCGTACGGTGTAGAGGGTCCGATCATCCGGGCCTACGGCCACCGCCGTGAAGACGGAGTTCGGGGGTGGCGCGAGCAGCAGCCGCGGCTCCCGGGTGCGCAGGTCACGGACGAAGATCCTGCCGTCCTGGCGAAAGAGCAGCGTCCGGTTGTCATGCAGCCAGACGGGGACGATACCGGTTTCGGTAACTCTCTCGAAGGTCCCGGACCCGAAGGAGAAGAGCACGATCCCGGGCACCGCCGAGCCGTCCATCTGCTCCAGCGTACCGGCGAGGCGCGTGCCGTCCGGCGACCAGGAGCTGGCCGCGAAGACCTCCCTTCCACCTGCGAGCCGTGGCAGCAGCCGGACCCGCCGGCCAATGGGCTGGGTGAGATCGATCACCGCCGAGCTGTGGAACCCCAGGCTCGCCACCAGCCGCCGGCCGTCCGGCGAGCCGATGGGGCTGTAGAGAGCGTCGCGCGTGCCGTGCGGCAGGAGCTGCAGTCCGCTGCCGTCCGGGCGGATGGTCCAGGCGCCGTAGCTGCCGCCACGGTCGGAGTAGAAGAGAATGCGTGAGCCGTCGCTCCACCAGCGAGGCAGGCGGTCCTTGGCGGCATCGTTCGTCAACTGGCGCAGGCCGCTGCCGTCGGGACGGACTACGAACAGGTCCTCTTGAGGGAGCAGGGTATCGAAGGCGATCCATGCGCCATCCGGCGAGACCGCCGCGAACCGCACCGCCCTCGATCCCTGGGTGACCGGCGAGGCCTCGGCGGTGGCCTCCAGAGTGCTGGGATCGAAGGACCGCCGCTCGAGGTTGGCTTTCCCTTCGACGGTGGCATAGGCGATCCGGCGGCCGTCGCGCGCCAGGCTCAACAGCCCGATGGTTTGCGACGAGGAGGTGATCGGCTCGGGCTCTCCCAGCACCCGTCCGGAAGCCTCGTCGATCGCCACCCGCCAGACGTTCATGCTGCCGCTGCGGTCGCTGACGAAGTACAGGTATCTCCCGTCGGGCGACCAGACGGGGTTCCAGTTGATGTGCTCGTCGCCGATGGCCTGCACGGGCTCGCCGCCGGCCGCGGGGACGGTCCACAGGACCCGCCGCGCGCTGCCGCTCGGCACGCCCCAGTAGGCGATACGCTGGTCGTGAGGGGACCAGCTCGGCTGCACGGCGTCGTTTCGGCCGGCCAGGCGTTTTTCTCCCGTCGCGGCGTTCACCACCCAGAGCTGGCTGGCGAGCTTGCGCTGCAGCGCCCCGGCGACGCCCTCGGTGGCGAAGGCGATCTCCTGGCCGTCGGGCGACCAGGCCGGGTTGTAACCGGAGTCGGTAAGACGGCGCGCGGACTCTCCCGTGGCGCCCATGACGTAGAGGCCGCCGCCCTCGCGCTCCGAACGGAAGACGATCTGCTGCCCGTCGGGCGAGAAGGCCGGCTGGGTGTCGTCCACCGGCGAGTCGCGCGTCAGATTCACCGGATTGCCGCCGCCGACGCGCTGGAGATATATATCGGCATTGCCGTTCGCCGACTTCACATAGAGGAGGAACCTGCCGTCCGGCGACAGGCTGGGGAATGACTCGCTTCCCTCCTGGTCGGTCAGCCGGGTGAAGCTGTCGGCCAGCGAAGCACCTCCGCCCGCGTTGCGGCCGTCGCTGGAGAGATAGAGCGCTCCGGCCGCGACGGCGGCCACGACGCCCAGGCCGGCGGCCCACATCCAGGGGCGCACACCGCCTTCCCTGGGCCGAGCCAGCGGCGTCCGCACGGTGGTGGTCATCGTCTCGTTGCGGAAGGCTTTCAAATCGCCGAGCGGCCCCTCGACCGTCGGATACCGATCGGCGGGATCCTTCGCCAGCAGGCCCTCGACGATGCGCTCGAGCTCGACGGGGACGTCGCTTCGCAGCTCGCTCAGCGGCCTCGGTTCTTCGTTCAGCAGCGAGTAGAGGACGGCCTGCTCGTGCTCGCCCCGGAAGGGCCGCCGGCCGGCCACCATCTCGTAGAGGACGACGCCCAGAGACCAGAGGTCCGTGCGGTGGTCCACCTCTTCACCCCGCGCCTGCTCGGGCGACATATAGGCCGGAGTTCCCACCGAGGAGCCCGAGCGGGTGATGGCCGCCGAGCCCGCGAGCTTGGCGAGGCCGAAGTCGAGGATCTTCACCACGCCGTCGCCGGTCACCATGAGGTTGGCCGGTTTGATGTCGCGATGGACGATGCCGCCGCGGTGGGCCTTGGCGAGCCCGCGGGCGATCTGCTGGGCAATGTCCGTGGCCTCGTCGATCGATAGCGGTCCGCGCTCCAGCTTCCGGCGCAGGGTCTCGCCGTCGTAGCACGGCATGCTGAGATAGATCCGGCCGTCCTCGGTCTCCCCAACCTCATGGATGGTGCAGATGTTGGGATGGTCGAATGCCGAGGCCGCCCGCGCCTCCTGGAGGAAGCGGGCCTTGGCCTCCGGGTCACGGGTCAGCTCGGGCGGCAGGAATTTGAGGGCTACGGTGCGCGCGAGACGGGGATCCTCGGCCTTATACACGACGCCCATGCCGCCGCCGCCCACCTGCTCGAGGACGCGATAGTGCGCGAGCGTGCGGCCGGCCAGGCTGCCGGTGTCCTCGCGGGACCGCAGGCCGGCAGACGACGCGGAGGGGAAGTCCCGCAGGGTCGGATCGAGCGCGTCCGGCGGCAGCGGCGAACCGAATGCCGCGGCGACGTCGAGGAGGTCCGCCCGCATCTCCTCCATGCGCGCGTAACGCTCCGCGGGGTTCTTGGCCAGCGCCCGGCCGATGATCCGTTCCAGCTCCGGAGGCACACCGGGGCGCACGAGGGAGACCGGTTCCGGCTCGTAGGAGAGAATCCGCCGGACCCGATCCTGGTCCGTGTTGCCGGAGAAGGCCAGCCGGCCGGTGATCATCTCGTAGAGCACGACTCCCAGGGCCCAGATGTCCACCCGGGCGTCGAAGGTCTCGCCGCGGATCTGCTCGGGCGCCATGTAGCCCGCCGTGCCGACCGCGGTGCCGTCGCGGGTGAGCCGCGACTGGTCGGCGAGCTTGGCGATACCGAAATCGACGATCTTCACCCGGCCGTCGGGCGCCACCATGACGTTGGCCGGCTTGACGTCGCGATGGACGATCCCTTTCGCGTGGGCGGCTGCAAGCCCGGCGGCGATCTGGCTGGCGAGGTGGACGGCCTCGAGGAGCGGCAGCGGTCCGCGCTCGATCTTGCGCTTGAGGGTCTCCCCGGCGCAGAACGACATGGCGATGAAGAGGCGCTGGTCCTCCGTCTCGTCGATCTCGTAGACGGTACAGATGTTGGGGTGATCGAGGACCGAGGAAGCCCGCGCCTCGCGCAGGAAGCGCCGCTTGTCGGCTTCGCTGCCGCTGCGGTACGCGGAGAGGAACTTGAGCGCCACCGTCCGGCCGAGCTTCAGATCCTCGGCCTTGTATACCACTCCCGCGCCTCCGCCGCCGAGGCGTTCGAGAACCCGATACCGGGAGATTGTGCTGCCGATCAACCGCGAGGTCCTTGGAGGTCCTGAAGGATAAATTGCAGTCTATCACCTCCTGTCAGACCCAGCCCTCCTCTTCGAAGAAAGGCATGGCCGCGTCTTCCGGGCGGGCGAGGTCGGCGGCGAGGACGGCAACGCCCAGGGCTCCTTTGTAGAGGCTGTCGGCAGGCTCAGGGCTCCTGGGCGCCTCCTGGGCCGCCCGCTCGGCCAGATCGCGGGCGCGTTTCAGCCATTCCCGACCACCGCCGTGCCGATAGAGATGGAGCAACGCGTAGGACCGGCCGGCGAGCCCGCAACACAGGCTTGTGCCGGCCCCGACGGCCTCCCAGGCGTTCCATGCCGCGCCTTCCGCCAGGACCCGATAGGTCGGATCGCCGAGCATCCGATGCGCCAGGGAGAAAAGGAAGACGTAGCCGGCGCTGCCGTTGCACCAGCCCGGCATCGAGGCGGGGGCCTGGGCGCCCCCCGCGTCGTACCACCGCCAGCGCAATCCCCGGCCCCAGGGCCGTGCGCAGTCCGCCAGCGCTGAAAGCCTCTCCGCGAAGCGCGCCGGCAGAGGACGATCCACGGACCGGCACCAGCGCAGCGAGGCATAGAGATAACCGGCCCATCCGTGAGCGAGCCCGATCGGCGTCTGGGAGTCCAGATCGTCGACGGCAGGCCGGCCATCGAGCTCATCCCAGAGTCCGCCGAAAAGCTCGTCCCCCACTCCGCGCAAGTTGGAGACCGGTTGGCCCTCCAGGCTGCCGCAGGCGTCGTGGAGCAGCGAAGCCGCCAGCAACACCCCCGAGCGGCCCAGGGTCAGATCGGGGTTGTCGCACGGCTGCCGGGCCGCCGCGACAAAAGCTTCCAGCGCCGACCGCTGCACGTTCGGCAAGCCCGCGGCGTGGGCGATCAGCGCCTGCACGGCAGCCGGCCCGGTGGCGGTGTGGTAGGGGGAGATCCGGCCGACTACCTCCCTGGTAATGCCCTTGCCCGGATCGTAGAAACCGTCCTCGGCATCGCCATAGGCCAGCGCGCGGGCGGCCCAAAGGTCGGCCTGGGAGAGCAGCTCGGCGTCCTCGCGCGCAAGGGCGATGCGGTAAAGGGCGCAGGCGGCGCCGGCAGCGCCGTAGGTGACGGAGGCGCGCGGCGGCTCCTTGAAGCCCTCTCGGAAGAGCTCGCCCTGCGGCTCGAGCCGGAGGAGCACTCTGGCGAGCAGGCCCTCTGCTGCAGTTGCCTGCGCCGGCGTCGGGGAACCGCAAGCCGGAGCACACGTCTCGAGAGCTTCGGCCAGACCGGCCATGGACGGGAACCGCTCCTGCGGAGACTTGGCGAGGGCTCTAGCCAGAACTCTCTCGATCTCCGGCCAGGGCTCAGCTCCACGCTCAGCGAAAGGCAGAGGCGGCTCTTCGCCGATCTGCCGCAGCATCTCCTCGCGGTCGAGCAGGAAATCGCGGTAGTGGGTCCCGGTCAGGAGGAAGTACAGCAGCGCTCCGACCGCGTACTGCTCTCCCGCGGCGGAAGCCTCGGGCGGGGGGGTGTCCGACAACATCGCTACCGCGTACTCGGGCTCGTGGAAGAAGGGAACCCCGGCGCGCCAGGGGCGGCGAAGCCCGGCGGGAGCGGCATCCCAGCGGGCGAGCCCGAAGTCCACCAGCCGCACGGTTCCGCCGCGGTCCACCAGCGTATTCCGGAGGTGGACGTCGCCGTGGATGACGCCGCGCTCGTGGAGACGGGCGTACGCCGCGCAGAGGCTCCGGCAGAGCGACAGGAGGCCGGCAGGGCCGCGCCGCCGCAGCTCCCAGGCCGCGGCGTCCGCCGCCACTCCGGAGCACCACTCCATCGCCAGGTAGCGCCGACCCTCGAGCTCTCCCGTTCCGAGAAGCCGAGGGGAGACCTCTCCTCCGAGATGCTCGAGGACCGCGGCTTCCCACTCCAACCGGGAGCTGGCCGCCGGCCGGCGCTCGATCTTGAGCGCCGCGAGCCCGCCCGGACCACGCGCCTGGTAGACGTCGGTATCTTCCAGCTCCTGGACACACTCCCGCACCTCGAAGCCGCCGACCCTCTCTCCGGGCATCAGGGATGGCAGGATTCCCGCGGCCTCGGCGCTGCCCTCGGCCACCAGAAACCCCGCGTTGACGAGGCGCTCCAGCAGGGGGCATGCCTCCTCCAGGATCGCTTCCGGATCGGCCTCCCGGGATCGGCTGAAGCGGATCACCGCATCGACGACCGTCAGCGGCGTCCGGAAGAGCTGCACCAGCTCGGCCGATCGGGCATCGAGGATGCTGGACGGAGCGCGCAAGCGGGGATGCGTCAGCGCAAAGTCGCCGTCCACGTGCTTGAAACGCTTCCGCACCGTCTCCGGCAGCTCGCTGACGGGTACCAGGATCGCATCGCGGGAGAGCACCAGGGCCTCGGTGATCGCCACTTGGTTCAGCTCTCCTTCCAGAGCAGGGCGCCGGGAGTCCAGGTGATGGTATCGATGCCGTCGAGGCGCAGTCTCTCGAGCGCGAAGCTCCAGGGCTCGACGCCTGACGCCGGCGACCTCCTGGCGGCGAGGATCGCCTGCGCCAGCCGCCGGGCCAGCCACAGCCGCCAGCTATCGCCCACGAAGGAACCCCACTCCGTCTGGGGAGGATCGACTCCCCACGAGAGCAGCCCATCGCCGCCGATGCCGGAGGTGAAGGGGACCCCGTGGGCCGGGGCTCCGCCGAGCCGCTGCCGCACCTCGGCCGCGGCCTCCGCCAGCGGCTCGAAGCCGGTGAAATAGGCGACGATCTTGTCCGGCCGCAGGAGGCCGTTAGCGTTGGCGCCGACCTTGAACTGGCGGGCGCGGGCCGCCGTGAGAGCTTCCAGAATCGCTCCGAACGAGTCCGCCAGCGCCTCCGGCAGCGGACTGACGAACAGCTTATAGGTCGCCGCCGGCCGGGATGGCTCGGATGCCGGACGCCCGCGGGCTTTCCAGCTCAGCCAGCCCTGCGTCTCCACACGCGACCAGCTGCGGTTGAGCCGCGCCCGGTTCGCCCCGCCGGCGGCGATCCCCAGATAGCGCTCGACGGCGGCGCCATTCGGCAGCAGTCGTTTCCAGGCGGGTGTCAGGGGCCGGCGGTTGAAGGCGTAGAGAAACCAGGTCAGGCGCTCCGCATCCTCCAGAGGCAAGGCCTGCGCAGCCCGCAGAGCGGCGAGCGAGAGGGAGGCGAGCCGGCCGTCGCCGCTGGCCCCGGAGCCTCCCCGCAGCAGCTCCATGGCCGCCGGCCCCGACACGAAACCGCGATCGCCGGCCACCTCCAGCACGCCGTCGGCGACCAGACGGGCGACGGTCCGTGGCGCCGCCTCACCCAGCGAGGCGCGTGCGTAGGCCGGGAGGCTGCCGGGCTCGCGGAGCGTGAGGAACAGCAGCGCTGTATCCCGGTCCACCGAACGGAGGACCAATTCCGAGCCCCCCTGCGGTCGCAGCACGCCGTAGAAGCCCGGCTCGCGCGACAGATCCGCCAGGGCCCTCCGCTCGCCGGCCGGCAAGCGGTCGAAGAGCACGAGCTCGTACTCGGGATTCGCCCGCAGCTCGCGGAGAAGGAGTTCGTCCACGCCGTGTCCTGCCGGGCGGCCCCGCCCGCCTACGGGTTCTGCGCCAGCGCCTCGCGAAGCTGCTGCCGTAGCTCTCCCAGGGCCTGCCTCCGATGCTTCCCCTCGTCGCCGGGCGTGGGCGTGCAATTGTCGGGCGGCGTCGGCGTGCAATCGGGCGGCGTCGGCGTGCAATCGGGCGGGGTCGGCGTGCAATCAGGCGGCGTTGGGGTGCAATCGGGCTCCGGCGTGAGCGTGCATTGGCCGCAAGCGAAAAGCTTCTGTGTGAGGTCCCGCGATATGAAAGCCATGGCTCACCTCCTGGGGAGTTCCCCGGGTTCGACAGCATCCAAGCGAAGCTCTCCTCTGATCGAGAAAGCTTCGTTCGACTGGCCGGCAGAGGGCTGCAGTATAGCACCAGCTTTACGGCTGCAGATCGAGCGCCCAGACGTCGCCTTCATCCGAGGCGCGGAGCAGATAGAGGGCGCGACCGTCAGGAGCCAGGTCCACGCCTTTAAACGACGATCCCGCGGCAGGCTCGAGCAGGCGGCGGGAGATTCTCGTCACGGTGTCGAGCACGTAAACGCCGTCCAGGTCGAGGTAGAGGAGATGACGGCCGTCGCGCATCCAGACCGGCTGGCTGCCGTGATCGGTGAGCCGCTCAAAGCGGCCGGCAGCGAGGGTAAGGAGGAAGATGCCTCTGTTGTTCCGAGCGTTGCCGGCGATCCGCGTACCGTCCGGCGACCAGGAGTTGGCGAAGAAATCAGCGTTGCCGGGCACCGCCGAAAGGCGCTCCGGAATCCGCCGCTCCAAAGGCCGGCTCAGGTCGATCAGGGCCGGACCGGCGAACCCGAGACCGCACACCAGCCGCCGTCCGTCCGGCGACCAGATCGGGAAGAAGACGGGTTCGCCGCGGGTCCGGGTGAGCTGCCGCAGATCGCTGCCGTCCGGCCGGATGGCCCAGGCTTCGTAGCGGCCGCTACGGTCGGAGTAGAAGAGGATCCAACGGCCGTCCGGCGACCAGTTGGGGTTGCGGTCTTTGAAGGAGTCCCGGGTGAGCTGCCGCAGTTCCTTGCCGTCGGTCTGCAGGAGGTAGAGATCGTCCGCCAAGGTGTAGGCGATGCGGGAGCCATCCGGCGATACCCGGTTGAGGCCGATCTCCCGGGGGCCCTGGGTGATGGGCACGGCAGGACCGGAGATGGCCGGGCCGGCGGGATCGAGGGGTACCCGCTCCAGGTTGGCCCTCGTATCCCGGGTCGCGTAGAGGATCCGCCGGCCGTCGCGCGACAGGCTGAGAAAGCCGCTCCATGACGACGGCGTGGTGACTGGAACGGGCTCCCCCTTCACCCTTCCGGTCTCCTCGTCGATCCCTACCCGCCAGAAGTTCATGCTGCCGCTCCGATCGCTGGCGAAGTACAGGTAGCGCCCATCGGGCGACCAGATGGGGTTCCAGTTGAGGTACGACTCGTCGGCCGGCTCGGTGACTCGCACGGCACGGCCGCCCTCGGCCGCCGCTGTCCAGATCTCCCGCTTGCCACCTGGCAGGGCGATGCTCCAGTAAGCGATCCGCCGGTTGTGAGGTGACCAGCTCGGCTGGACGGCGTTCGCCTTCACTACCATCCGCCGGCGGCCGGTGGCGACGTCCACGCGCCAGATCTGGCTCGGAGGCGAACCATTCACCGGATCGAAGACCTCCGCGGTGGCGACGAGGACCTCCGTCCCATCGGGCGACCAGACCGGGTTGTAACCGAAGTCCGTGAGACGCCGCACCGACTCCCCGGTGGCGCCCATGAGGAAGATGCCGCCTCCCTCCCGCGTGGACCGAAACGCGAGGAGCTTGCCGTCCGGCGAGAAAGCCGGCTGCGTGTCGTCCACCGGCGAGTCGGGCGTCAGGTCGATCGGATTGCTGCCGGTGACGCGTTGCAGGTAGATATTCTTGTTTTGCGGCGAAGCTTCCCGGACATAGACGAAGAAATCGCCGTCCGGCGACAGGCTGGGGAACAGCTCACGTCCCGCCTGCTCGGTCAAACGGGTAAACCTCGCCTGCAGCGGGATCGCCTCCTCAGGACCGCCGAGCCGCGGCAGGAGGTAGACCGCGACAGCCGTCAGGATCAGTCCCGCAGCAGCCGCCCACGGCCACCACCTTCTTCGCCTCCGGGACTGGCGCCATACCATCGTGCCGGTCAGCGGCTCACCCCGCAGGGCGCGGAGATCGGCGAAAACCTCGTTGATCGAGGGATAACGCTCCGCCGGGTTCCTCGCCAGCAGCCGGCCGACGAGCCGTTCGAGCTCGGGAGGGATCTCCGGCCGGATCTCGCGCAGCGGCTGCGGGCGCTCGTTGAGGATTGAGTAGATCACCGCCTGCTCGTGCTCGCCCCGGAACGGCCGCCGGCCGGCGAGCATCTCGTAGAGCACGACTCCCAGCGACCAGAGGTCGGTATGGTGGTCCACCTCCTCGCCCCGGGCCTGCTCGGGGGACATGTAGGCCGGCGTGCCGGCCGACGAACCGGCCTGGGAGATCACCACGGCTCCGGCGAGCTTGGCGAGACCGAAGTCGAGGATCTTCACCACGCCGTCGTCCGTGACTATCAGGTTGGCCGGCTTGATGTCGCGGTGGACGATGCCGTTGCGGTGGGCCTTGGCGAGCCCGCGGGCGATCTGCTCCGCGATCTCCAGCGCCTCGTCGACGGCCAACGGGCCGCGGTCGATCTTGCGGCGCAGGGTCTCGCCGTCGTAGCAGGGCATGGCGAGATAGAGCCGGCCGTCGGAGGTCTCCCCCACCTCCAGGATGGTGCAGATGTTCGGATGCTCGAGGGCCGAGGCGGCACGCGCCTCCTGCATGAACCGCTGCTTGGCCTCGGGGTCGCGGGTCAGCTCCCAGGGCAGGAACTTGAGGGCGATGACGCGGTCGAGACGGGTATCCCGGGCCTTGCAGACGATGCCCATGCCGCCGCCGCCGAGCGGCTCCAGGATTTCGAAAGGTCCGGCGGTGGGGGCCAGCAGCGCCGAAACCGGCGGTCCGGAAGGGGAAGGACCGGGAGCGGTGGGGATCTCCAGGAGAGTGCGGTCCGCATCCGTCGGCTCCGACGAGCCGAGATCCGCCACGAGACCCTTCAGGTCCGCGTGTACCGCCTCCATGCTGGGGTAGCGCTCGGCCGGCCGCTTCGCCAGCGCCCGCGACACGATCCGCTGCAGCGCCGCCGGCGCGCCGGACCGCACGGCGGCCAGGGGTCGCGGGCTCTCCTCGACGATCGCGCGCGCCATCTCTTTCTCCGACGAAGCCTCGAAAGGAAGCCGGCCCGCCACCATCTCGTAGAGGACGACGCCCAGGGACCAGATGTCGGCCTGGGGTCCCGCGGGCTGGCCGAGGAACTGCTCGGGGGACATGTAGGCTGTCGTCCCCATGGCGGCCCCGGCACGGGTGAGCCGTGACTGGTCCGCCAGCTTGGCGACGCCGAAGTCGAGGAGCTTTACCTGGCGATCGGCCGTGAGCATGACGTTGGGCGGCTTGACGTCGCGATGCACGATTCCCCGCTCGTGGGCCCGCGCCAGTCCGGCGGCGATCTGCACCGCGACGTCCACGGCTTCGCCGACGGCTAGGGGACCCTGCCCGATCCGCTCGCGCAGCGTCTCGCCCTCATAGAAAGCCATGGCGATGAAGAGGGCGCCGTCCTCGGCCTCGCCGATCTCGTAGATGGTGCAGATGTTGGCATGGTCGAGAGACGAGGCCGCTTTGGCCTCGCGGATGAAGCGCCGCTTCTGCTCCTCGGGTGCGCCGCGCTGGGAGGCGAGGAACTTCAGGGCGACGAGCCGGTCGAGCCGCATGTCCCGCGCCTTGTAGACCACTCCCATGCCGCCGCTGCCGAGGCGCTCCAGGATCTGATAGTGCGAGATTGTGCTGCCGATCAAGAGGCGGCTTTCCACATTTCCCGAAGTCGTGGGGCCGGAATAGTTTAGCAGAACCTACCCCGGCAGGCGCCCACCACCACCCCCGCAGGTGGAGCGGGCCCCGGCCCGCTCGGGCACACTGCCCGCATGAACGTCCTGCGAGTCAGAGACCTGATGACTGACAAGGTCCTGAGCGTGCGTCCCGGGGATACCGTCGACAAGATCTACGACGCGATGAACGAGCGCAGCATCCGCCACATCGCGGTCATCGACGACGAGGGCGACCTGGTGGGAGTGGTCACCCACCGCGACCTGTTGCGCCATGCGCTGAGCGCCTCACCCCCGCGCCCGCGCACGCAGCTCCTCGAACTCTTCATGGAATCCCTGGACGATGACCTCGGGATCGGGGATGAGGCCGGCGTCCGAGGCCAGCCCCAGCCGCACGTGGCCGGCGTAGCTCATGATGCTGATGCCGAGCCCCAGCTTGCCTGACTGAGGGACCCAGAAGAAGAGCTCCCGGATGGGCGTGCCGGCGAGGTGGAGGATCTCCCGCGGACCGGGTACGTTGGTCATCACCGCCGTCGCCTTGGTGCCGAAGATCTTCACGACCATCTTCTGCACCGCCAGCGGCACCACTCCCAGAAGGCGCAGGATGCCGTAGACGACGACCGGCTCGGCCGAGCGCTTGAGCGCCAGGGCCCGCCGGCGCAGCTCGGCCAGCCGCGACACCGGATCGTCCACTCCCAGGGGAAGCGACAGGAAGATCAATCCGAACCGATTGCCCAGCTCCGACATCTTGTCCAGCGACCGCAGGTTGACCGGCATCGCCGCCCGGAAGCTCAGCCCCCGGGCCGTCTCGCCGTGGCGGTCGAGATAGCGCCGCAGGCCTCCAGTCATGGCGGAGACCAGCACGTCGTTGATGGTGCCGCCGAGCGCCTTGCCCACCTCCTTGACCTCGGAGACCAGGATCGGTTCCGACCAAGCCACCCTTTTCGGCACACCCAGGGAACCCTTGAACGGTGTTTTGGGATCCGGACGTCGGCCCACCAGCCGGGCGAAGGCTCCCGTCGACACCAGCCCGGTCTTGAGGCGTCCGAGAGACTGAAAGGCCGCCGCCGTCTGCTCCAACAGGCGCACTCCATCGGGCATGATCTGCGCCGCGAGCTCCCTGGCCGCCTCGATGCCCCGCGGCGGCCGGCGAAAGAGATCGGCGAACGGATTGGTCGGATCTTCCGACGTCGCCGGGCCCAGCGTCGGGCCGAGAGTCCGGTCGGTCAAGGAAAGCAGCACCAGCAGCAGGGCCATGCCGTCGCCAATGCAGTGGTGCAGGCGCCCCATGAGCACGCAGCCGCCTTTGTAGCCGTCGATCAGGTGAAACCGCCAGAGCGGGCGGTCATGATCCAGGGGCTCGCTCATGAACCCGCTGACCACCTCGCGCAAGGCCTGGTCGCCGCCGGGCGGCGGCAGCCTGGTCTCGAGCACGTGCGCGTCGAGATCGAAGTCCGGATCGCTGACCCAATAGGGAGTGCCGTCCTTGCGGACCACCCGCTGCCCGAAGCGGCGGATCGGCAGCAGGCGGCGCTCCAGCAGGGTCTTGATGCGCTCCCGGTCCAGCTTCTGCTCCAGCACCAGACAGCCATTGATGATCATCAGGTTGGTCGGATCGTCCATCCGCAACCAGGCGTGATCGACCGCGGAGAGCGGTTCCGGGGCTTCGGCGGGTTCCGGAGCGGCCAAGAGAATCCTCCTGCAGATGCGTCGCAAGGAGTCTACAACGCGGCGGAGCTCCCAGGTCCCCGGCGGCGGCGCTTCGATTCAAGCGGCGGCTCTGCGCTCCGCCGCCAGCCGCCGCCAGGCAAGGGCTGCCAGAGCAAGGGGCAGCAAGATCAGCCCCCACTGGCCGAGGGCCGGAATCGTCGCCGGAGCCGCGACGACCTGGCCGCGGATCTCGCCGTCCGGAAAGTCGTTCGAGTGGACGTTGACGTAGAGGAACCCGGCCGCGAAGTCGGCGACCAGCCGCGGCGTCATCGGCACATTGGCGGAGAAGGGATTCCCCAGGGCGAAGTCGAAGACGACCGGCCCATTCTGGCCGGGAGGCGCATCGTGGAGATGGGCCGCCGTCGCCTGCGACACGTTGTGCGCGCACCTGACGAAGAGCGCCGCCGCGTCGTCACCGAGGTCGGCCAGGCACCCTCCCGTCACGGGCGAGGAGACCGGCGGCACCTGCTGGCCGCTGCTCATGGGGAAGGTGACACTGTCAACGGTGCGTTCGAGGATCTGGCCGCGGATCTCGCCGTTCGGGCGGCCGCTGGCGTGAATGTTCAGGTAAAGATTGCCCGCCAGGAGATCGGCGACATCGGCCGGCGTCATCCCCGTCCACACGGCCTGCACGGGGCTCTCCGGGCTGCCGAGGTCGAACGCGATCGGGCCGTTCACCCCCGCCGCCCCCCGGTGGATGTGCAGGATGGTCGCGCCGACAACGTTATGGGTGCAGATCAGCGCGAGCTGGCTGGCGCCGGCGTCGAAGAGTCCCATGCAGCCGCCGGTGGCCGCGCTCGGCTCGGGTGGCACCTCCTGGCTGCCGTTGAGATGGAAGACGAAGCTCTGGCTGGAGGGCGAGACCGCGAAGTTCTTGAACACGCAAGTCACCACCTCCCCCGCCGTCACCTGAATCGTGGCGGTCCTGCTGAAGGGATCTTCCTGGCTGTCGGCATCGTCGCAGCTCACGTCGGTCAGCGCGAAGCCGCCGGGAGAGGCGCCCGGATCGTTCTCGGCGACGCTGTAGACGCCGGGCGGGACAAGGAGGAACTCGTGCGTCTGCCCGTCGTTGAGAGTGAAGCTGCCGGGCGACCCGGGAACGTCGTCGGTGAACCCGAAGCCGCTGCCGCCCGCGGGAAACGTGGTCTTGGTGATGCGGATCGTCCCCGTCGTAGCGCCGGCCGGCGGCTGCCCGATCTGACCGCGGATATCGCCGCCCGGCGCGTCCTCGCTGGCTTCCACATGAACGTCGACGTACAGGAAAGCGGCCGCGAGCTCCGCCACCCTCAGCGGCGTCATCGGCACATTGCCGGAGATCGGGCTGGCCGGGTCAGCGAAACTGAAGACCACCGGCCCGTTCTGCCCGAAGGGAGCCTCATGGACGTTGGCCTCGATGGGTGAAACCACGTCGTGCGTACACTGGATAGAAAGTTGGGTGGCCGGGTCATCGAGATCGGCGACACAGTTACCGGTCGCGGTCGTCGCGCTCGAGGGGACGTTCTGGCTGCCGTCCATCGTGAAGCTCACCGTATCGACGGTGCGCACAAGGACCTGCCCGCGAATCTCGCCCGCCGGCCGGCCCGCAGTGTGGATGTTGATGTACAGGTTGCCGGCCAGGATGTCCGCGATGTCCGCGGACATCATTCCTGTCCACGTCGCCGTCACCGGGCTGGCCGGATCGCCCAGATCGAACACCACCGGGCCGTTCACGCCGACGGCGCCCCGATGGATGTGCATGATGGTAGCCCCCGTCACGTCATGGACGCAGGTCAGGGCGAAGGTTCCCGCTCCCTGGTTGAGCACGCCCATGCAGCCGCCGCTCGCCGGGCTCGAGACTGGCGGGACTTCCTGGTCGCCGCGCAGATCGAAAACAAAAGTCTGGCCGAGAGCGGGGCTCGCCGCCAGGGCGAGTAAAGAAGTGAGAGCGCAGAAAAAGAATATACGACACAGCATGACCGCCAAACCTCCCCCGGTTCATCTGAGCTGACGTTGGGCCGCTGACTATACCGCAATCACGACGCCTGATCCGCAGCGGCGACACGCCTCTTTTCTCGGACCAGAACGGTATATTTTCCGAAAGGATGATCTTGCAAAATCAGAATGCGGCAGGCGGTCCGCTTTAACCGAAGAGAACGGCCGAACCGCCCGCGCCCCGCTGGTCGGCTGGATTACTTGACGACGGTCGTGCGGTCGCCGCCGCGGGAGGCCATCGCGATCAACAGGATCAGCAGGACCAGCACGACGGCTCCGACCGTGACCCAGACCGGATCCGTGTACCAGGTGGTCGTCTTCGTTCGCGTCGTCGTGGTGCTGCCTTCGCTCTCGCCGCCTTGTTGAGCGGACTGGCCTCCACCCTGGGACTCCTGGGCGAGCAGAAGTGGCGCCGGCACCAACGTCAACAGCAATGCGACCAGCACCACGAGGCTGACTGCAGGAGCTATTCTGGAAGTTCTCATCGTGGGTATCCTCCTTGCCCTGCTCTACAGGCAAGAACTCTGCCAGTTGCCGATTGGAACGCCAGCTCTCTCTCGCTGGACCTACGCGGCCCGCCGGGGCCGGTGATACAGGTCCCGCAGCTCGTCCTTCGCCTGTTCGAGGACCGCACGCCGTTGCTTCGGAAGGTTTTTCCCGGCGCGGTTGATATAGAAGGTGAGCATCGACATCGCCGACCGGAACGGATCACTTTTCCGCCGGCGGCTGCGCTCCGCGGAACGTTTGAGCGAGCGGGCGATGGCGAGCGGATCGTCGAGCGAGAACACGCCTGCCTGCAAATCCAGCGCGTCGCTCGTCTCGGTGACGTGCTGCGACCAGCGTTTCGGCGCACGCTTCCGTCCGGCCTGAGGGGGCGGCATGGCTGGCCGGCCTCAGGTTTGCGCTTGATGTTGCGCGCGGGTCCGTGCCGCCTTACGGGCCGCGGCCGAACGTTTCGCGGGCCCCTTGGTCTTGGCGGCCTTGCGCGCCGCGGCGGAGCGCTCGGCGGCGGTCCGCTTCTTGGCGGCGGTCCGCGCCTGCCTGGCGAGGGCCGTATGTGACGCGGCGGCGTGGCCTTCATGCTTCAACGCCTCGGTGGTCGCCCGCGAGCGGGTGCGAGAGACGCTCTTCTTCGGGTGCGCGCCCGCCTTGACATCGCGCGCGGCGCGTTTCCGCGTTGTTTCCGGCGCCGTCCCTTTCTCGGGCGGCGGCAGCTTCACGCCGGCACGCCGCGCCTTGGAAAGGCCGATCGCGATCGCCTGCTTGGTCGACCGCGCGCCGTGCTTGCCTTCGCGGACGTGCTCGATCTCTTCGCGGACGAACTCGCCGGCCTGGGTGCTCGGGGCCTTCCCCTCGCGCTTGTCCTTCCTCGCACGCTCGATGGTTTCTTTCTCCGGCATGGTTCACTCCCTTCGACTATGTCGTCAGGAGGTGAATACTGCAAATGGCGTGCCCCGGTCCTTTATCGCATCGCCTCCATCGGCGACAGACGTGCGGCGCGGATCGCCGGGTACAGGCCGAAGGTGACGGCGAGGACGAGCGCGATGCCCCAGGCGGCGGCGAGGCCGTAGGGATTGACCACCAGGCCCCAAGGGAACTTGTCGGAGAGGGCGCGGCAGAGAGCGCTGCCGGCCACGGTGCCGATCGAGGCGCCGATGGCGGCGAGCACCACCGCTTCGAGCAGGAATTGCACCAGGATCTGGCCATCGTCGGCGCCGATTGCCTTGCGCAGCCCGATCTCGTAACGGCGGTCGGAAAAGGAGATGAGCATCACCGACAGCACGCCGACGCCCCCCACCAGCAGCACCGTACCGGCGAGACTGAACAGCACCACGCTCCAGCCGTGCATCTGGCTCTGGAAGTCCTCATAGGCGCGCGCCAGCTCGGCGTCGAGGTCCTTGGCCTCCACGTCCTCGATGCCGTGATGGGCCTGCCGGGCGCGGGCGAGCACCGAGGCGGAGACCTCGTCCAGGTCCCGCTTGGACTTGAGCTTCACCGCCACCTGGGTGAGCAGATGAGCGGTGTCCATGCGGTCCATGTAGGTCTCGAGCGGGATGAGCACGCCGTTGGCGTCCATCCACAGCTCGTCGTTGAAGATCTGCCCGCCGGCAAGCACGCCGACGATCCGGTAAGGCACGCCTTCGATCACCAGGTCGCGGCCCACCGGATCGCTGCCGCCGAAGAGCTTCGAAGCGAGCGTCGCGCCCACGACCGCCACCGTGGAATGCCGGCGCTGGTCATTCTCGGTGATGCCGCGACCGAGCCCTACGGGCCGGTCCATGAGGAACGAGTACTCCGAAGTGACGCCGGTGACGAAGATCCGCTCGGCGCCGGCGGCCACCCGCACCACGCTCCGCTTGGTGGCCCGCGGCGAGAAGCCCAATACTTGAGGATGCGGCGCGGCGATGCGCGCGAGATCCTCGTAGCGCAGGCCCGTGCTCATGGCGAAGCGCTTCTGCTCTTCCGAGGTCTTCGGCTGCCGGGGGACGAGGACGAGCGTACCGTCCCAGCTCATGCCGGCGAAGCCCGTCGCCACCTTGTCCTTGACGCCGTCGAGCACCGAGGTCATCACCACCAGGGCGAAGACGCCGAGCATCAGCAGGGTGAGGGTGAGGAGCGAACGCAGCTTGTGCGCCCACAGCTCGATGAGGCCACCGGTGACGACCTCCCAGACCAGGGCGAGGCGGACGCCGAGAGAGCGGCGGCGGGAGGACGCAGCGTGCCGCGCCCCTACAGCTGCCGGGGTGAGGGTGAGCGATTCACTCATAGCGCAGCGCCTCCATCGGCGACTGCCGGCTGGCCTTGGCGGCCGGATAGAGCGCGAACAGGAAGCCGAAGACGACGGCCATCGAAGTGGCCCACAGGAAGCTCATCGGAGCGAGCGACAGCGGCACGCCGATCGACTTGGTGATCACCCAGGAGAAGGCGATGCCGATCAGATAGCCGGCGGCGCTGCCCAGCAGCGTCAGCAGCAGGGCCTCGGTCATGAAGGCCTTGAAGATCTCTCTTCCGGGAGCGCCGATCGCCATCTTGACCCCCACCTCGCGCACCCGCTCCTTGAGCGAGGCGAGCTGGACGTTGACGTTGACCATGCCGCCGCCGATCAGGGCGAGCACCCCCGAGAGCATGAAGATGATGTTGTAGACGTCGCCCTGGCTCCGCTGCCGCTCCAGGCGTTTCGCCACGTCGTCGAGGCGGAAGTCGGTCTGCAGGCGGTGGTTGGCCGTCACGAGCGACGACAGCTCCTTGGAGAAGTCCGCCATCGCCGCGAGGTCGGGCACCCGGAAGGTGACGCGGTCCAGGCGATGGTAGTCGTCGCCCTCCATGCGCGCGGCGACGAGCAGCGACGGCACCGCCACGACGCGGTTGCGCCAGGCGAAGATGTTCTGCTGGCCTTCGCGGAAACGGAAGTTTTTCTCGGCGAAGACGCCGACCACCGTGACCGGCAGGTCGCCGATGCGCAGCGGCTTGCCGACGATGTCGCCGGTGGGGAAGAAGACGCTGGCCGCCTCCGAGCCGAGGATGACGACCGGCGCGCCGGTGGCGAAGTCGTGGGCGGAGAAGCCGCGGCCCTGCTCGACGTCGTAGCCGTTGAGGGCGACGTAGTCGGCGCCGACGCCGGTGATATCGCGCTCCTGATCCGAGAACTCCGAGCGCACCCGCGCCCGCGCCTGCTTCACCACGCTGGTGGCGTTGACCGCCTTGGCGGTAGGGATCTTCTCGCCGTCCGTCGCGTCTTCCAGCCGCAGACCGAGGTTGGCCGCCTGCAGCGCGCTCGGCGCACCGTCGTACACGGTGTCGGTGGGGAAGACGTTCAGCTTGTCGATGCCGCCGACGCGGGCGAAGATACGCTCCGCCTGCCGGTTCTGGCTATCGGAGATCGAGAAGCCCCCCAGCACCGAGGCGACGCCGAGCATCACGCCGAGGGCTTGCAGGAACGAGCGGCCGGGGTTCTCCTTGAGCTCGATCCAGGCCTCGCGCAGCCGCTCGCGAAAAGCGCCGCTGGTCTTCATGCCGCCATCTCCTGCTGCTCGTGGATCAGGCCGTCGCGCAGCTCGACGCGGCGTTCGGCCATGCCGGCGATGGTCGGATCGTGAGTCACCAGGACGACGGTGTTGCCCTGGGCGTGCAGCTCGCGGAACAGGGCCAGCACCTCCTGGCCGGTCTTCGAGTCGAGAGCGCCGGTCGGCTCGTCGGCGAGCAGCAGCGCCGGCCGGTTGGCCAGGGCGCGGGCGATCGCCACGCGTTGCCGCTGGCCGCCGGAGAGCGCACCCGGCAAGGTGTTGGCCTTGTCGGGAATGCCCACCCGCTCGAGCAGCTCGAGAGCGCGCTGCTTGCGCTCGCGGCGCGGCACGCCGGCGTAGAGCATGGGCAACTCGACGTTCCTCAGGATGGTCGCCTTGGGCAACAGGTTGTACTGCTGGAAGACGAATCCGACTTTCTCGTTGCGAATGGCCGCGAGATCGGCGCCCGAGAGGTTCTCGACCTGACGGCCGTCCAGCGCGTAGATGCCGCCGGTGGGCACGTCGAGGCAGCCCAGGATCGCCATCAGCGTGCTCTTGCCGGAGCCTGAGGGGCCGATCAAGGCCACGAACTCGCCGCGCTCGACGTCGAGATCGATGCCGCGCAGGGCGTGGACCGCGTTGCCGTTGCTGCCGTAGGTCTTGATCAGACTGCGGGTTGCGATGATTTTCATGACGGCCTCAGTTGTTCTCGTCGTCCTTCTCGACCTTCTTGCGCGTCACGTCCTCGAGCGCCACCTGATCGCCGGCCCGCAGGCCGGCCATGATCTCGACCCGCTCGAGCGTCGCGATGCCGGCGTTGACCGTGACCGGCTCGAAGTAGTCCTTCCAGTTCTCGGACAGCCACACGAACTTGCTGCGGCCGTCGAGGCCTTCGCGCGCCTTGTCGATCTGCTTGGGGTCGAGGTTGGGCTTCAGACGATAGACGACCGTCTGCCCTTCGCGCCGCTGCAACGCCTCCAGCGGAATCGACAGGGCGCCGCCGCGCCGCTCGCCGAGGATCTCGACGTTGGCGCTCATGCCGGTGCGGAAGGCCTCGTCGAGCTGGTCGAGCGCCACCTCGATCTCGAACACCTTGATCTTGTCCACCACCTTGGCGGCGGGAGCGACGAAGCGCACCTTGCCGGCGAAGATCTTCTGCGGATAGGCGTCGAGGGTGACGCGCACCGGCTGGCCGACCCGCACCTTGGCGATGTCCACCTCGTTGAGATTGACCCGGATGATGAGCGACTTCAGGTCGGCCACGGTGAACATCACCGTGCCCTCGTTGAAGGAGGAGACGCCCGAGGTCACGGTCTCGCCCAGCTCGACGCCCTTCTTGATCACCACGCCGGACATCGGCGAGGTGACCCGCGCCTTCTGGCTGGCGGCGGCGCCGGAGATCGGGATGCCGTGGTCCTCGACGATCTGATACTGCGACCGGGTGTTGGCCAGCACGTCGGCGGCGAGGTCACGGGCGGTCTGGTAGTTGCGCAGCGTGTGAGTGGGGATCAGGCCGGCGTCGAACAGCGCCTGCTGCGCCGCCAGCTCGCGCTCGGCGTCGCGCAGCTTGATGCCGGCCTGCGAGACCGCGGCCTTGACGTCGGCGAGCGACTGCGCCTGGTTGACGTCCGGCTCGACCTCGGCCAGGACCTGTCCGGACTTGACGACGTCGCCTTCGCGCACGCGCAGGCCCAGCACGCGGCCGGAGACGGCGGACTTGACGTCCACTTTAATGACGGGATCCACCACGCCCACCTCGCGCACGCTCACCTGCAGATCCTCGGCCTGCACCTTGCCGAGGCGGAACGGCGACTCCTGCTCCTCCGGCTTGGACTTGGTCGTCGCGCGGGCAACGACGAAGCCCCCGGCCACCAGCACCACTACGCCTATAGCTATAATCTTCTTCTTATTGCGCATGATAAGTCCCTTTTCCTTGACGACATCCTGCTCCAATAGGCTCGGTCCTGAGCTGATCACGGATTGTCGACTGCCCTCCGACCCTTCTTACGAGGGAAGGGGGCAAAAGGTTACAGGGGGGAGGAAAAACCGTCGGCCTCGCGCCCGGTGCTCGGTGGTGCCCTCAATCCTTCGATTGCTCCGTTGATCTATGCAATGTGGTCAAAGTCGATCCAGGCCTGGAGCTGCTGAGGGATGCATCTCATTCCGCGCCCCGCGGTGGTGGCTCCGGAAGCGGCAGCTCGAGTAGCAAACGCCCCCTCCACCGGCGTCCCTCAATCCGCAGACGACCGCAGGGGTATGGGCCGCGGTGGTGGCTCCGGCGTGGAATACCGGATTCCCACGGAGTAGATCAGCCTCTCGGGGAGCGCCGGGCTATCCGGCTCTCCCCTCTCGCCTCTCCTCGGACCTCCTTGACAAGGATCGGACAGGTCAGTTACTTTCCATAGTCATCTAGGGAAACAACTGATGACCCGAACCAAGAAAGACGTTCTGCAAGGCACGCTCGACATGTTGATCCTGCGCGTGCTGATCCGCGGACCGATGCACGGCTACGGCATCGGCCTGCGGATCGAAGAGGTATCGCGCGAAGCGCTGCGGGTCGAGGAAGGATCGCTGTATCCCGCTCTGCACCGCATGGAGCAGGAAGGTTGGATCCGCGCAACTTGGGGGACCTCGGAAAACAACCGCCGCGCCAAGTTCTACGAGATCACCCCGCAGGGCGAGCGCCAGCTCGAGATCGAAGATGAGCAGTGGAACCGGCTCACCGCGGCCGTACGGCAGGTGATGCGCTTCGCGTAGGAGAGCCCATGGGACTTCTACGCCGCCTGGCCAATCACTTCCGGTCCCAACGCCTGTCGGTGGATCTCGACGACGAGATCGCGTTTCATATCGAAAAGAGCATCGAGCGCCGCATCGGCGAGGGAATGTCTCCCGAAGCGGCGCGCCGCGAGGTCCTGCTGCGCTTCGGCAATCGGACCCTGACCAAGGAAAGGTGCCGGGAAGTGAACACGCTCGCGCCGTTGGAGCAGGTCCTCCAGGACGTGCGGTACGGCTTGCGCATGTTGCGCAAGAACCCTTCCTTCACCGCCATCTGCGTGCTCACCCTGGGGCTCGGTCTGGGAATCAATGCCGCACTGTGGACGGTGGTCGGCTCGGTGCTGCTGCGCCCGCTTCCCTTCGCCAAGCCCGAGCGCCTGATGGCCGTCGAGGAGACGTTCCTGCCTTCCGGCTGGGGTCCCGCCTCGCCCGCCAACCTCCGCGACTGGCGCGAGCAGAACCACTCTTTCGCCGAGCTCGTGCCGTGCCTCTCGCGCAGCCGCAATCTGCAAGGCAGCGGTGAGCCTGAGCGTTTGTCGGCGGTGCTCGCCGGTTCTCATCTGTTCGCCACGCTCGGCGTCCAGCCGTTGCTCGGCCGGACCTTCCCCCTGGACGCCGACCGTGCCGACACACCGCCCGTCGCGGTGCTCAGCGAGGCTCTCTGGCGGCGGCGTTTCGCCGGCGACGCCGCGATGATCGGCAAGCCGGTCAAGCTCGACGACGAGTGGTTCACCGTCATCGGCATCATGCCGGCGGGTTTTCAATTCCCCGTCAGTCAGCGGACCGACGTCTGGCTGCCCTTGCGGTTGAGCCCGCAGGAGCAGGAGAACCGCGGCGCGCACTACCTGTCGGTCGTCGGCAGGTTGCGCCCCGGAGTCGCGGCGGCCGCGGCACAAGAGGACCTGCAGCAGGTGGCCCGCCGCTATGTCGCGCTGAAGCTCGAGGACGAGGGACGCAGCGTGCGGGTGATGCCGCTGCGCGAGGCCACCGTTCGTTGGGCGCGGCCCGTCCTGCTGACGCTCACCGGCGCCGTCGCGTTCGTTCTGCTGATCGCCTGCGCGAACGTGGCCAATCTGCAGCTCGCCCGCACCACGAACCGGAAACGCGAGGTCTCGGTGCGTGCGGCGCTCGGGGCCGGGCGGGGGCGCCTGGCGCGGCAGTTCCTTCTGGAAAACCTCGTCCTGTCGCTGATCGGCGGCATCGGCGGTCTGCTGCTGGCGCGCCTCGGCGTCAAGATGTTGACGCTGTTTGCCGCCTCCGATCTGCCGCGGGCCGGGGAGATCCAGATCGATTTCAAGTTGCTCGCCGTACTCTTTCTTGCGTGTCTGTTGACCGCCATCGGCTTCGGCAGCGTCCCCGCCTTCGCCGCCGCGCGGGTGGACCCCGGAGACCGGCTGCAGGAAGGAGCGGGCCGCGGCATTCTCGGCGCTTCCGGGCACCGGCGCCTGCGCGCGGTCCTGGTGGTGGCCGAGCTCACCCTGGCTCTGGTGCTGCTGATCGGCGCCGGCCTGATGATGCGCACGCTGTGGACGCTCCAGAGCACCGATCCGGGCTTCGTCACCGGGAACGTGCTGACCCTGCACCTTGCCGCCCCGGCGAAGAAGTACGCAGACCGACAGGTCGGACAGGCGCTGTTCCGCCCCGTCCTCGAGCGCATCCGCGAGCTGCCCGGAGTGAGCGCGGGGGCGGTCGACGTCCTGCCGCTTCAGGACTGGGGAGTCAACGGCGACTTCACCATCGCCGGCCGGGCACCGGCACGCGCGGGAGAAAAGCCCTTCGCCGAGCAGCGGACGGTCAGCCCCGGTTATTTCGACGTTCTCGGCATCCGCCTTCTCGCGGGCCGCGACCTCGCGGACAGCGACGACGCGTCCGCGCCGCTGGTGACGGTGGTCAACAAGGAGCTGGTTCGCCGTTACTTCGCAGGTGAGTATCCGCTCGGCCAGAAGATCGGATGGCCGGAGATCAATCTGTGGTTCACCATCGTGGGCGTCGTCGACGACGTGCGGGAAGCCCAGCTCTCGCGCCCGCCGTCGCCGCAGTGGTACTTCTCCTATCTGCAGACCAGGAACGAATGGCTTCCCGAGATGACCCTGGTCGTCCGCAGCTCCGGCGAGCCCCGCCGTCTCAGCCAGCCCGTCACCGCCGCCGTTCACCGGGTGGATCCCGAGCAGCCCGTCTTCAACGTCAAGACCATGCGGGAGGTCCTGGACGAGTCGATTTCCGGCAGCCGCCTCCGCCTGGCGCTGCTCGCCATCTTCGCCGGGCTCGCGGTGCTGCTGGCCGCGGCCGGCATCTACGGCGTCATGTCCTATCTGGTGGCCGAGCGCACCCGGGAGTTCGGAATGCGCGCGGCGCTCGGAGCACGGCCGCGTGAGATCCTGGCGCTGGTCCTGGGCAACGCGCTGCCGCAGATCGCTCTCGGCGTCCTCCTCGGCCTCGCCGGCTCATGGGCCCTCACCCGGCTGCTGCGGACCTGGCTTTTCGCCGTCTCGCCAACCGATCCGGTCACCTTCGCCGGAGTGACCGCAGCCCTGGTTATGGTCGCCCTCGCCGCGGTTTACATTCCCGCGCGCCGTGCCGCTCAGGTCGATCCGATGACGGCGCTCCGCACGGACTGAGGACCGCTGTCGTACTCCCAGCCGAGCTTCAACACGCCATCCCAAGCCCTAACGGAGCAAGAACCAGTAAATGAGAAACGCGATGACGATCACGGCGATCCAGAAGGCCGGCCTGCTCAAGGTCCGCTTGGCCGCCCTACCGGCCGCCGCAGCGCCGATCGCTCCGACGTCGAGGACGTTCTCGGCCGCCGGCGCGGGCGCAGGCGGCGGCACCGGAGCAGGGCTCTTAGGAGCGGCCTTCGGTTCCTCGGATGGCGCCGCGGACACGGGTTCCGGCGCAGCCGCCGGCGTTTCGAGCTCGCGGCGCATGGCGTCGCTGAACTTCTGGAAGAGCTGATCGCTGACGTCCTGAATCATGCCGCGGCCGAACTGCGCCAGCGCGCCGACCACGTTGACGTCGGAGACGACGGTCACTTCGGTCTCGCCGGGCTGGCGCTCGACGACGCGGCTCTTCATCCGCATGTCGGCGCCGCCCTTGCCGCGCGTCTCCTGGCCGGAGGCGACGATCTCGGCCTCCCCCGCCTCGGCGTCCAGACGCTCGAAGCGCATCTTGCCGCGGTAGCTCGCGGTCACCGGTCCCACCTTGACGGTGATCGTACCGCCCCAGCTCTGCTCGTCGAGCTTGCCGGTGACGGCGGCGCCCGGCAGGCAGCGCGCCACTCTGTAGGGATCGGTCAGGAATTCCCAGACCGCGCTGCGGGGAGCTTTGACGACGAACGTCTTTTCGATCTGCATGGCCATGGTCGCACCCTCACGCCGCGAGCAAAGGAAGGAGCCGCTCCAG
The DNA here is from genome assembly GCA_036002325.1 of Thermoanaerobaculia bacterium. Lineage (GTDB taxonomy): Bacteria > Acidobacteriota > Thermoanaerobaculia > Multivoradales > UBA5704 > DATARR01. Next base: position 68,936 of record DASYTJ010000080.1, read on the forward strand.
CGACTCGAGGTTATGGGCCGGCAGGAGGCGGTCGACGTACGGCAGCGCCACCGCCATGGCGCGCGCCGTCGGCTCGTAGCGCCGGTCTCCCGCCAGAGGATTGAGCCACAGGACGCGGCGGGCTCGCGCGCGGATGGCGCGCATGGCTCCTTGGAGCGGCGCGAGGTCGCCGCGGTCGAGGCCGTCGCTGAGGAGGAGCACCACCGTCCGTCCGTCCACGAGCTCGTCGAGATAGTACTCCACAAACTCGGCCAATACCCATGCCGCTCCATCGCCGCTTCGAGGGCGGCGATCTCGTCCTCAAGCGGCGCTCCCCGTCATCGCGAAGCGTTCCGGCTCGGCGAGGAAACGCGTCCGGCAGCCGCCGCAGCAGAAGTAGTAGGTGCGGCCCGCATGCTCCGCGGTGTGGCGGGCGGTGGCGGTCTCGACCGTCATGCCGCAGATGGGATCGATCGCCATCGTCGCCTCCCGTTCAATGGGCTCGGTCTCTCCAGGCCGCTGTGCTTCGGCGCGCCGACGCTCGACGATTTCCGCCAGGACGCTCAGGGCGATCTCCTCGGGCGAGCGGGCGCCGATGTCCAGTCCGGCCGGGTTGCGGATGGCGTCGAGGGCCGCGGCCGTCAGCCCTCCGGCCAGCAAGGTCTCGCGCAATTGAGCGAAGCGCCTCCGGCTGGCCACAACGCCGAGGTAGGCCGGCGCCAGGGCCAGGGCGTCGCGGATGGCCATCTCATCGCCCTCTCCGAGCGTGGCGACGACGGCGAAGCGCGGGCCGGGAGACGGCGCGAAGAGCCGTGGCGCTCTCGCGAGATCGGTCAGGACCTGATCGGCGCTGGGGAAGAGGTCCGGCTCGGCCGCGGGATCGACGGCGACCACCGAGTAACCCATGGCCTTGCCCAGTTTCGTCAGAGCCCGAGCGGTCGGGGAGACACCAAATACCACCAGGCGTGGCGCCGGCAGGACGGGCTCGAGATAGATCTCCACGGTGCCTCCGCTGTGGCAGGTCATGGGAAAGACGGTGACGCCCGGGCGCCGCTCCACCTCGGGCGCCGGCGTCAGCACGACCAGCCGCGCCTTGCCGTCGGCGAGCGCCTGCCGCGCTTCGCGCACCACCGTCGGCTGGGTGCAACTGCCGCCCAGCCAGCCGTAGAAATCGCCCGCCGCCGTGATCACCGCCATGTCGCCCGGCTGCGAGGAGCTTGCCGGGCGGCGCCGCACCACGACGGCGAGCACGAAGGGTTCCTCCCGGCGCGCGAGGTCGGCGGCGGTGGCGAGGAGCTCAGCGCGCATGGGTGTCACTTCGGAGCCGCGTGTAATCCTCCGGCACGTCGATGTCCGCCAGCGCCGCCGCCGGCCAGGACATCACCTCCGCCTCCTCGCGATGCCGCTTCACCACCTGCCGGCCGCAGCCCTCGCCGGTCATGGTCAGCAGCTCGCCGAAGAGGCTCCGGTCATAGAGCATGGGCGGCGCATTGACCCCTTCGTAGTCCGATATCACCAGCGGCGCCTCGCTGCTGCGATAGCGGTCGATCATCGCCGTGATCATCTCCGGCGTGACGAACGGCATATCGGCCAGCATCACCATCGCCGCACTCACGTCGGCAGGCACAGTCGAGACGCCGGTCTTGAGCGACGAGTTGATCCCCTGCTCGTAATTCGGATTGATCACCATCTGGCAAGGTACGCCATCGAGCTCGCGGCGGGCCTTCTCCGCTTCGTGACCGAGCACCACGACCAGAGGAGAGAGGCCGCCGGCCAGGGCCCGCCGCACCGCGCCCCGTAGAACACTCTCCCCGTTCAGCTCGAAGAGCAGCTTGTTGCTCCCCATGCGGCTCGACGTGCCGGCGGCGAGCAGGATGCCGGCGACCGGTCCGCTGCGCTCAGCCGGCATGGATCGCCTCCCGGCGCTCGGAGAGATGGCGCGGCTCCCGCTGAGCGGTGAAAGCCAGCAGCTCGGCGACGATCGCGAGGGCCACCTGGCGCGGGCCATCGGCGCCGAGGTCGAGCCCCACCGGACCATAGACCCGCTCGTCTCCTTCGCGGCCGATCTCGCGCAGGATGTTCTCCGTCCGCGCCCGCGGTCCCAGAACGCCGATGTAAGGCAGTCCGGCCGCGAGCAGCCGCCGCACCCATTCGCGGTCGTGGTTCAGAGAGTGGGTCTTCACCACTGCGAGAGAGCGGCTGGCGGAAGGCAGGTCGATCGGCTCCTCCGGCCGCGCCAGGATCAGGCGTGCCGCCTGCGGGAACCAGGAAGGCTGCATGAGCCCCTGGCGGTGATCGACGAGGGTGACGCGGAATCCGGCGTCCGCGGCGTAGGCGACGAGCGGCCGGGCATCGTCGCCGGCGCCACAGACGATGAGGTGCGGCGGCGGCGGCAGGACCTCGACGAAGACCTGGCGGTCGCCGATCGTCTGCACACCCGGAAGAGCGCCTTCCGCCGCCGCCACGTCCGTTGCGCCCGCCTCGTCGCCGTCGAGAACCGTGGCGATCGCGAATGTGGAATCTCCGGCCAGCAGCTCCCGCAGCCGGCCGACCATCTCCGCCAGCGGCCCTTCCGTGGCCGGCTGAATAAAGACGTCGACGAGGCCGTTGCAACCCAGTCCGAGGCCCCAGACGATGTCCTCGTCGGTGCCCGTGCTGTAGTGCCGCAGGCTTGGAGCCCCCGTCACCATCACGGCCTTGGCCACCTCGCGCACGTCGGCCTCCAGACAGCCGCCGCTGACGCTGCCCAGGGTCTCGCCGTTCTCTTCGATGAGGAATTTGGCGCCCGGCCGGCGGTAGGCGGAGCCGACGATACGCACCACGGTGGCGAGCGCCGCCCGCCGCCCCGCCGCTCTCAGCTCGGCGAGCCGCGAGAGGATCTCCGCGGTTTCCTTCCAGTGGTTCATCGCCCCGCCCTTTGACCGCGGTCAAAGATACCTCCGGCCCGCTACGGGTTCAATAGCAGCGTGCGAATTGGCACATGTCTTGCCGGCCAAAGCCCGAATCCGCCGCCGTAGAGCTGGCCTCCGGCCGCGGAGGTACAATATGATTTCGGGCATCACCTCCTGAAAGGAAAGCTCGGATGTCCAGCCAGAAGCCTACCCTCTTGGAGCATCTGCGGCACGCTGCCCGGCAGGGCCTCATGCTCCGTGACCGCCTGCTGGAGATCGCCGAGGATTTGCCGTCCCCCGATCGAGAGAGGGTCCAGCAGACCGCTGGCAAGCTCATCACGTTCGGAACGAAGCTGCGGGAGATCGCCGAGACCCTGCCGACCGATCCCGACGTGGACGTGCTGGAGGTGGTCGACGATCCCGACGATCTGCGGGCCCAAATCGAGGGCGCGCTGGAGGTCTACTTCGAATCCGCCCTCGACGAGTTGCAGGAGCTGATCGACGAGCGGGAAGAGCGGGAGAGGCAGGAGGAACGAGAGAGAGGGGCGGCGAAGCGGCCCAAGTGAGCTGCTCGGGCCGGCCGGACGAGATCCCCTGGCGCGCCGCCGCCGCGAGGATCAGCGCGCGTCAGAACTGCAGCGCGAAGTGGATCAGCCGCTTCTTTCCCCCGTAGACGACCCCGAGGTACGTACCCGGCCCAACCTGGCGGATCTCGTCGCGAATCCAGCCCGCCACCAGCGAGGTATCCGAGTAATCGAGGACGATGCACTCCTTGCCGTCCAGCCAACTGGTCCCTTTATAGACCTTCGCGAGGATGGCATTGAAGCCGAGGGGGAGAATCCGGTTCTTGAGGACACCCTTTTTTGAATCGAAGGTCTTGCCCTGCCACGCGAAGTGGTTGATGAACGCGGCGATCTCCTTGTTGTAATCGGTGCCCGGGGCGACGATGGCGGTACCTTCCGCCTCGCCGTCGGGGATCTCGCCGGCCGGGCTGTTGGTGAACAGCTCGTCGAGCTGAGCTTGCGTCATCTTCAGAAGCTGCGGCACGTCGTAGGCCATGTTCGTTGCCTCCCGTGACCGTTGTTTACGCTGTTCTTCCTCTAGCAGCAGCTTAAAGAAACGGCAGGCTCCTGTCAATCGCGGGCACCTGCCGGGCACCTCCCATTTGCGGAGCAAGTCTGGTAAAATTCCATTAAATACGCCTTCCGCAGAGATTAGGCTCCGGCCGGAGCCCCCGTCGATTCAGCGTTTGACAAGCGAGGAGGACGACATGACCGAGAACGTCCGACGCACCCTTTGCAGTCTGACTCTGCTTTGCCTGACCGTCCTGCCGGGCTGCCGCCACCAGGACCAGGTTCTCGATGAGGCGCGCGGCGCGGACCGGGACGTCGCTTCGTTCCCGGCGGCGGACGAGGACTATTTCCACGATATGGACGGCGGCCTCACCTTGTCGCCCGACGCGGTCAAGGGACGCAACACCTGGAACGTTTGGACCGGCGGCAACGACCGGTTCTGGGACGGGATCGTGCTCAACAGCGTCGGCACCCTCGACTTCCTGAAGACGCTCTCCTCCCATCCGGCGCTCAAGTTCAATCGCGACAACCGCTGGCACTATCTCGGCCTGGTCAACGAGCCCTGCTTCGAGAAGGCCACCGGACCGGATCCCGACCATTTCGGGCTCTGGCTCGACAAGCGCCGGACCGACTGCCCGCCGGATCCGTTCGAAAACGAGCAGAAGTATCCGGGGGTCAAGATCGGCGCGCGGGGCAAGAACCTGCCGGTGGGCTCCTCCTATGGCTGGGCCACGGGCGTCCTCGGCCTGCGGCTGTTCCCGAACCCTGCCTTCGACGAGGCCGCGGCCAAGAAGTGGGATCCGAAGCGTTTCTACGAAGACCCCAACTATTACAACTCGAAAAACCTGGTGCGGCCCTACCGGGTCGGCATGTCGTGCGGCTTCTGCCACATCGGCCCGAACCCGGTCAATCCTCCCGCAGACCCGGAGCACCCGCAAATGGCGAACCTCAGCTCCAACGTCGGCGCCCAGTACTTCTGGGTGGACCGCATCTTCAGCTGGGAGTCGGATCCGAGCAGCTTCGCCTACCAGCTCTTCCACACCTCGCGGCCCGGAGCCCTGGATACCTCCTTCGTCTCCACCGACTACATCAACAATCCGCGCACGATGAACGCGATCTATCAGCTTGGGCCGCGGCTGGAGATCGCCAAGCGCTGGGGCAAGGAGACGCTGGCCGGCGGCGGCCTCGACAACGCGCAGTTCAACGATTATTTCACCTCGGGCCCGCTCACCGCCTTGTTCCAGAAGCCGAGCACCTCCTTCGCGCCGCGCGTGCTCAAGGACGGCTCAGACTCGGTGGGAGCGCTCGGCGCCCTCAATCGCGTGTTCATCAACATCGGCCTGTTCAGCGAGGAGTGGCAGCGGCATTTCAATCCGCTGGTCGGCGGCAAGCCGATCTCCCCCATCGAGATCGCCGTGGCGCGCAAGAACTCCACCTATTGGCAGGCGACGGAAACGCAGACACCGGCGGTGGCCGCTTTCTTCCTCGCCACCACGGCGCCGCACCATCTCAAGGACGCACCCGGCGGCACGGCGTTCATGTCCACGGACACGGCGCAGCTCACCCGCGGCAAGGAGGTCTTCGCCGAGCGCTGCGCCCGCTGCCACTCGAGCAAGGTGCCTGCGGGCGCGCCGGGAGTGGACGACGGCGGGGGCTGCGCCGGGCCCGGATACCTCGACTGCTGGAATCGCTATTGGGCCTGGACGAAGACCGACGACTTCAAGCAGAAGATGCGGCAGATCGTGCTGGCCGACGACTTCCTCGACGGCAACTATCTCTCCACCGAGCTGCGCGTGCCTGTCACGCTCCTCCAGACCAACGCCTGCAGCCCGCTCGCCACCAACGCCATCGAAGGCAACATCTGGGACAACTTCTCGTCGCGGACGTACAAGGACCTGCCGTCGGTCGGCACTATCACCGTCCACGATCCGTTCACCGGCGAGCCGCGGGCATACAAGATGCCGGCCGGCGGCCGCGGCTACACGCGCCCCGCGTCGCTGATCAGCCTCTGGTCGACGGCCCCCTTCCTGCTCAACAACACCGTCGGGAAGTTCAACCCCGAGCCTTCGGTCGAGGGGCGGATGGACTCGTTCCAGGATTCGATCGAGCAGATGCTGTGGCCCGAGAAGCGCCAGAAAGACTCGGTGCTCGGCGACAAGATTCCAGGACCCAGCCTCATCGACCGCACGTCGCAGCCGAGCTACTTGCGGGTGCCGGGCGGCTACCTGCCGGAGTTCCTGCAGAAGCAGCGCGAGCTGGCCGAGCAGCTGACCCCGGCGCTCGTCGGCGAGGGCGGCATCGAGATCGGACCGATCCCCGCCGGCACGCCGATCAACCTGCTCTCCAACGTCAACGTGCTGCCCGACAAGTTCAGTCTGGACCAGAAGGTCAAGCACGACGCGCAGATGGTCGATCTGCTGATCAGGCTCAAGCGTGCTCTGAAGGCCCTGCCGAGGAATCCCACCGATGAGCAGGCGCGCGCCGCCTTCGGGCCGCTGGCGAAGCCGCTGCTCGCGCTCAGCAAGTGCCCGGATTTCGTGGTCAACAAGGGACACTACTTCGGCACCGACCTGTTCACGGAGGAGCCCGGCCTCAGCGACGATGACAAGCGGGCGCTGATCGAGTTCCTGAAGACGTTTTAGGCGCAGGAGGGGGGGCTCCCCAGCTCCTTCTCCACCTTGCGGAAGACGTCCTCGAGGGTGGCTCCCGCGGGGACCTTGTCGAGGATCGCGTCCATGGCGTGCGAGCCCAGCTCGCGGTAGCTCTCGAATTGCGACTCGGTGTAGAGCTGGTCGGCTGTGGACTCGTGCGGGAACTGCGGATGGAGCCGCGCGTAGTGGAAGACGTCCGCCGGCTCCGTGCCGTTGAGCGACGGCTTGATGTAGAGCAGCACTCCGTCCTCGGCTCCGTCGTCGACGCAGGAGTAGCAGATGCGGGCGATGGCGCAGTACGGCGCGGGGTGCTTGGCGGCCGTGACGTCATAACCCTCGCCACTCTCCCGCTTCAGGCCCATCAGAATCTTGTCGAACTTGATCGGCACGCCCAGGTCGACGCGGATCTTGGAAAGGGCATTGCCCAGGTCCTCGAAGGTGAAGTCCGGATCCTGGCCGCCGTCCGAGACGACGATAAAGTGGCAGCGCCGGAGCACCATCTCGTAGAGGGCCAGGTTCTCGAAATGCCCGCCGTCCGAGAGATAGACGTAGGGGTGCTGGCTGTCGGTGAGCCCGAACGCTTCCGAGAAGAGGGGTCGGGGAGCAAAGCGCGGTCCCGGGGTGTCGTAGGTCCGGTCGCCGTATGGGCCGGGATTTCCCAGCCACCAACCCAGGCGGACGTTGAACAGCGCCAGCAGGAAAGTGACGACCGGCGAAGAGTGGTAACCCATGTTGGGGCTCGCCGCGGCGCCCGAGATGGCGACCGAGGTGCCCAGGGAGATGGCGATGTCGACCTTCCTGTTCCGGTGCCGGCCGTACTCCGCCGCGTCGCGGTAACCGAGACGGAAGCTGCCGGCGTGCAACGCTGAGACGGTGAAGGTCTCGGCCTTGCGGTCCTGCCACGCAAGTTTCTTGCCGGCCACCAGATTCAGCGCCATGTTGACGACATGAAGGGGGCGGTTGCCGCGCAGCCGCTTCATCAGGATGTTGTCTTGCTCGTCGAATCCGGTGAACGGATTCGGCCGCCGCTCGCTGCCCCGCGAGGCGCCGAGATAGGCGCGGATCAGGCGGTCACGGTAGGCGGCGTGCAGGGAGAAACGGTTGATGTCCACGAAGAACCCCATGATCAGGCCGATCAGGAGGAGAACTGCGAGCACCCCGACGACCGGCTTCCAAGGCGAGTAGTAGACGACGCTCAGAGGCCACCAGTAGTCCCCGTGCAGGCCCTTGATTCCCGGCCAGAAGTAGCCCGGGAACCAGATCTCCGACAACCACCGGATGAACACGGTGGTCCCCAGAGAGAGGAGCACGAAGATGGACGCGGCGAAGGTCGGCGCCGCCAGAACGAGCAGTTTGTCCAGGACGACCGACGTCTTGTCCTGCTGGTCCGGCTGTGAGCTCTTCTTGCCCTTGGTCTTCGCGCTCCGTCCGAGAAGGAGCGTCACCAGGCCGGAGACGCCACCGATCGAGGACACCCAGGCGGTGAACTTCAGCACGGCGACCGGCCCGAAGATGACGATGGCCGAGAAGGCGATGCGGACGGCGCTGGCGATCAGGATCCAGGCTCCGGCCCGCGCCAGCCACTCCCGGTCGGCGTCGGTCGTGTAGTAGCTCGAGAGGCCGACGAACAGGGTGGCGGCGACCAGGAACAGGAAGAGCAGCAGAGGAGCGGCGAAGCAGACATAGAGCTCGGTGATGAGCTCGTTGTCGACCGCCGGGAAGAGCTGCGAGGCGGCGATCCAGGCCGCGACTCCGCCCAGAGCCCCGGTCAGCACGACGCCGAGGAACTCCCCGAAGACATACTGCCTCACCCAGATGCGGGAGATGGCGAATCCTCCGGCGTGGAGCAGGACCCCGAACAGGGTGAACGCCAGGAGAGGGGAAGTTTCCCAGCCGAGGATGACGAAGCTCAAGCCGGAGAGCGGCGTACCCGAGCTCCTGACCCAGGCCCAGTAGAGCGTGATCAGGACGGCCATCAGCGCGAGCGGCAGCAGGCAGAGGGTGAGAAACCAGCTCTGGCTCCGCAGGGGAGATGGAAACGTGGAGTGCTTCCCGAGCCCAGGCCGGTTGGCCGAGATATAGGCGATCGCGAACGAGCCCAGCACGACGGCGATCCAGAAGATCCAGGGGAGAATCCGCCCCTCCTGCGCCTGGAACCACGGCCGCGTCCCCAGCCGGACGAAGATCACGCTCACCCGCGGGATGATCAACACCGCGGCGAGGAGCGGCAGCAGGACGAGCCAGTTCAGGAAAAGGTTGCGCAGGAAGATCGCCACCAGGCTCCACGTGTCAGCGGAGAGGAGGCCGAGCTTGGGGCTCATGTAGCGGCTGTAGCTGCGCAGGTATCGCAGCGGCTCGGGTTCCGGCTCGAGCGGCGACTCGGGCCGATCGCGCAGCCTGGACTCGACCTCCTGAAGCGCCTTCCGGGGATCCCGCAGGCGCTCGCGTGCATGGAAGAGCCAGGCCGTGAACCAGCTCCCCAGGTAGCCTCCGCCCGAGACGGTCGAGAGGTAGTCGAACCGGTCGAGCAGGCGATGGCGGGCGAGCCCTTGCAGCAGGCCGAGGCCGAAGGTGGCACTGCGGATGCCGCCGCCCGAGAAGCACAGGGCGGAGCGCCGCACCCGGTTCTGGTGCAGCCAGGCGTAGAAATCCTTGACCCGCTCGGCGTCGAGCTGCAGCTCGTACTCCTCCGGGTCCGACTCCCGCACGGACGCGTGCTTCGCCTCGAGCTCAGGCCGGCGTTTCTCGAAAGCGTCGTCGAATTCCTGGCGGGGAAACGGCGGCTCGATCCCCTGACTCTCGTATTCGGCGATCAGGACGCTGGACAGCAGGACGGCCGGGCTGGGCATGCCTACCTCCTGTCGGTGTGTGCCTTGTCTTTTCTAAGAAACTGGCGTCATCATAGCCCGGTCAGGAACCCCGCGCAAACATCGACCTGTAACTAAATCGCCGCGCCGCCGCCTAAGGAGAAACCAAGCCTTCGATAAACGGGTCGGGGAACACTTGCAATCTTACAACGAAAGCTCTAGCATGGGATCTTCAGCTCACAAGAGAGGATCGAAAAGCTCCCGACGGATGGTGCCATGACGACGCCGACGCTGAGCGAGATGTTTTACCGGCTTTGGAAGGCCGCGGGGCAATCGCGTTCCGCCCGTTCGGTCGAGGTCTTCGGATGGGTGGATCTGGCCCTGGGGACCATCATCCTCTTCGCTCCCTACTGGGTCGAGTCGGTGCTGCACCTGCCGCCGCTGACGGTGCAGGGCGCGAACTATCTGCGGGTGGTCGGTCTGCTGGTCTCCGGGCTGGGGATGCTCTACGTGGTGAGCGGGCGCCTGAACGCGCAGGGCTTCGTCTTCGCCTCGCTGCTCGACCGGCCGCTGGTGCCGTTCGTCATGGCGTTCCTGTGGTCCCAGGACATCGTGCCCGGCCCCCTGGCACTGGCTTTCTCGGTCACCGACTTCGGGGGCTTCCTGTGGACCCTGTTGGCGTGGCGCGCGGAAGTCCGGCGCGGCCAGGACGTCGAGCGCCCCCGGCTCGGCAAGAGGCTGATCGCCGGCTTCTTCGGGTTCGTCAGCGGCGTGGTCCGCAATTCGCGCACGTTCCACCCCGACGGCAGGGTATTTCTCGGCACCGTCCGTTCGTTGCAGCCGGCGGATGCCAGCCTCGCGCGGGCCGCCGAGCAGCTGGAAGGTGCGGTCCTCCTGCGCATGGGGATGGGCCTCATGAAGCGGGGATGGCCGCGCTGGCTGGCGGACCTCGTTCCCGATGCGCCGAGCATCGCGGCGCGCTTCTACACCGCCTCGACGCCGGGCGAGGTCCGGCTCGAGCGCCGGCCGGGCGAGGATCTCGACCTGTTGTGCACCGCCGGCGGCGACCGGCTCTGGAAGCTCGTAGTGAACCTCGCGACGGGCGGCAAGATGTATGGCCTCCGCCAGTTTGATTACTTCCAGAACGAATATTACGCCCAGGTGCCGTGCCGGATCGACGACGGCAGGCTCGACGTCTGGATCCGGTTCGTCCCCGATCTCGCCGCCAGCCACCTGGAATCGGGCTCGCCGGAGGACGGCGCGGAGCGCGACGAGGATCTCACCAGGGCGGTGGCCGGCCATGCGGTCGTGCGGATCGAGGTCCAGCGCACCGGCGACGCTGACGAGCCTTTCGTCCCCATCGCGGAATTCCGTTTCGAGGAAGAGATCCAGATCGACCAGGAGGCGCTCCATTTCGATCCGATCGCCGGGCGGGGATTCGTCCCGCACGGTGTGCTGACCGATGTGCGCCGGAGCGTCTACCCGGCGAGCGTCCAGAGCCGGCCCGCCAGCGGCGAGGAGCGCGTCCGGCGCGAGACCGAGAGCATCGCCCGGCGGCTGGCGCGGTTCCTCCACCAACCACCCAGCCCCGTCCTCGCAGAAGGGAGCCCGGTCATGAACACGCCGGCCGCACCGGCCGTTCCGGCGCATCGGAAGCGCCGCTGGCTCAAGATCGCCCTGCTCGCGATCCTCGCCGTCGTCGTGCTGTTCGGTGTCTACTTGACCGTGCGGTTCACCAGCGACAGCCCCGACGTCTATCCCCGCGGCTACGACTCCGCCCGCGGCTACGACGGTGAGGTCGAGCACTTCAAGTACGGGTCGCTCGGCGGCGAGCGCACCTTGGGGATCCCGTACTGGATCTGGGTCGCCCTCCCCGAGCTCTTCCCCGAGCACCTGCCGGACAAGACGCGCGGCCGCGGCTACTCCTCGTTCGGCATGATCTACGAGGAGGGGAAGGATCCGCGCTACGACCTTCCCATCGGCGTGTCGCGGCGCAACGTGCAGGGGATCGACCGGGTCTTCCTGAACTGCGCCGCCTGCCACACGGGCACGGTGCGCAAGGCGCCCGGCGCGCAACCGCAGGTGGTCGTCGGCATGCCTGCCAACACCTTCGACACGGGCGCCTGGGCCAACTTCCTGAGCGAGATCGCTCGGGATGAAAAGTTCACGCCGGAGCGGCTGCTCGCCCAGATCCGGCTGATGGAGAACAAGGCCAACCCCGGCCGCCTCGTCAAGGTCAACAAGCTCGATCTGATCAATCGCCTGCTCCTCCGCTTTTACGCCATCTATGTGATGCGCGAGCAGATGCTGGGCCTGGGCCCGCGCGCGGAGGGCCTCATCGACTTCAAGATCTGGGGCCCGGGAAGGAACGATACCTTCGGCGCCGACAAAGTGTTCTTCCGGTTCCCCCCAAACGATCCAAACGATCCACAGGACCTGAGGGAGAGCAACGGCATGGCCGACTTCCCGTCGGTCTGGTACCAGGGACCGCGCCAGAAGGCGAAGATGGGCCTCCACTGGGACGGGAACAACGACGACGTCGCCGAGCGCAATCTGAACGCCGCCTACGCGGCCGGCGTCATTCCCCCGGCGGGCGATTTCGAGAGCATGCAGCGCACCGCCAAATGGCTCGAGACCGCCAAGCCGCCGTTGTCCTTCCGCGACCTGTTCCCCATCAACGACGCCCTCGCGGCCCAGGGCAAGCCGGTCTACCAGCACTACTGCGCCGGTTGCCACGGCACCCGCGAGCCACCGTTCACGGGCGAGCGCGTGGGAAAGGTGACGCCGATCACCGCGATCGGCACCGACCCCCACCGCCTCGACTCCTACACCTGGCAGCTCTCGGTCAACCTGGCCACCAACTACGCCGGCTACGAGAAGCACTGGGGCTTCGACAAGGACTATCCCCATCGCTTCCTCCGCTACCGGAAAACCCAGGGCTACGCCAACACGCCGCTCGACGGGCTCTGGCTGCGTGCGCCCTATCTGCACAACGGCTCGGTGCTCAACCTGCGCGAGCTGCTCGATCCGGCGGCATCGCCGCGGACCCCGGTCTTCTGCCGCGGCAACGACGTCTATGATCCGGTCAATGTCGGCTTCGTTTCGAACTTCGACCCGAGCCTCGACGAGAAGGACCAGTGCGGCCGCTTCTTCCGTTTCGACACCACCGTCCCCGGCAACGGCAACGGCGGCCACGAAGGCCCGAAGTACGGCACCGACCTCCCGGCCGAGCAGAAACAGGCCCTGCTCGAATATCTCAAGACCTTCTGAGGCGAGGACCTGTCATGGACATGCTCAGAAAGAGAACGATCCTGTTCTTCTCCACCGTCCTCGTCGTGCTCGCCGTCGTCGCGGGCATCACCGTCTGGTACAAGCTCCACAACGACGTGCGCCAGCCCAAGTGGTGGATCACCGAGCCCCAGGCGCCCCCTGACGAATTCCGCGAGTTCCTCTACGGCTCGGTCGGGGCCGAAGGCAAAGCCGGCATGCCGTACTGGATCTGGCTGGTGCTGCCGCGCATGTTCCACGAGTACATCACCGAACCCGGCGGCTATGCGGGTCTCGGCCGGCCGTGGGAGGAGGGCATGGAGATGCCGGCGGGCTTCTCGAAGAAGACGGTCGGCTATGTGCGGGTGGCCGGCAACTGCGCCCTCTGCCACGCGACCTCTCACCCGGGACCTTTTGGAGCGCCGGTCGTCACCGTCGCCGGCCCAGGCCAGGTCACCGACATCCAACCTCTGCTCTCGTTCTTTGCCAAGTGCGCCCAGGACCCGCGCTTCAATGCCGACGAGATCCTGGCCCAGGTCGATCAGGTGACGAAGCTCTCCGTCGTCGACCACCTGCTCTACCGTTTCGTGCTGATCCCGCGGACGCGGCAGGCTTTTCGCGACGGGAGCCTGGTGATGCTCGACGCGGCGCTCCAGCGTCACCTCGAGAAGCCGCACGATCCCTTCACCCAGCAGCATCTGAAGGACGAAGCCTGGCTCAAGGCGCAATGGGCTCAGACGACCGGAGCGCGACCGGCGCAGTGAAGCGCGAACGGGCCGGGCGGGCTGGGCAACCCGGGAGGGCAACGTGACGGAACATGGGCAGCCCGAGTGCGAGTTCATCGTCGTCGGCTCCGGTGCCGGCGGCGGGCCGCTCGCCGCCAACCTCGCCAAGGCCGGCTTCAAGGTGCTGCTGCTCGAGGCGGGCGATGACGCGGCGCCCGACAACTACAACTGCCAGGTGCCGTGCTTCCATGCCTTCGCCTCGGAGGACGAGGCGCTGAAGTGGGATTTCTTCGTGCGCCACTACCGCAGCGACGAGCGGCAGCGTCTCGATGAGAAGTTCTGCGCCAAGCGCGACGGCGTCCTCTATCCCCGCGCCGGAACGCTCGGCGGCTGCACCGTGCACAACGCCATGATCACCGTCTATCCCCACAACAGCGACTGGGATCACATCGCGGAGGTGACCGGCGACTCGTCCTGGCGCAGCGAGAAGATGCGGCGGTACTTCGAGCGGCTGGAGAGGTGCGAGTACCGGCCCTGGCAGCAGCTCGCCGACACGATCGGCCTCGACGGATCGCGCCATGGTTTCAACGGCTGGCTGACCACCAACGTGGCGGACCCGCGCATGGTCTTTCCGGACAACGAGCTCCAGGACCTCATCTGGAAATCGGTCAAGGCTGTCCTGGGCGACCTGAAGCTGCCGCTGCGGCACCAGATCGAAGACCTGCTGACCCGGCTGGACCCCAACGACTGGCGACTGGTCCGGCGCAGCGCCGAAGGGATCCGCCAGACTCCCCTCGGCACCGACGGCGGCCGGCGCGTCGGTCCCCGCGAGTATCTCAAGCAGGTCGCGAGAGACCATCCCGACCGGTTGATCCTGCGCACCTGCGCCCTTGCTACCCGCGTGCTGTTCGGCGATGGCAACCGGGCGGTGGGCGTCGAGTACCGGCTCGGCCGCAAGCTCTATCGCGCCGCCAGCGGCGCCGGCCGGAACGGCGAGGGCGAGACGAAACAGGCCTTCGCCTCGCGGGAAGTCATCCTGGCGGGCGGCGCCTTCAACTCGCCGCAGCTCCTGATGCTCTCCGGAATCGGCCCGCAAGACCACCTCGCGAGCTTCGGCATCCCGGTGCGGATCGATCTGCCAGGCGTCGGCCGGAACCTCCAGGACCGTTACGAGGTCGGCGTCGTCAACCGGGTGAAGAGCGATTTCGCGCTCCTCAAGGACGCCACCTACGCCGCGCCGGCGGCAGGCGGCACTCCCGATCCGATCTTCGCGGAGTGGCTCAAGGGCAAGGGGGTCTACACCACCAACGGTGCGGTGATCAGCGTCATCGCCCGGTCGGCGTCGAGCCGGCCGGAGCCCGACCTCTTCATCTTCGGACTGGCGGGTCTGTTCAAGGGCTATTTCCCCGGCTACTCGCAGCTCTTCCGGGAGCACAAGAACTACTTCACCTGGGGGATCCTCAAGGCCCACACCAACAACACCGCCGGACAGGTGACCCTGCGCTCGAACGACCCGCTGGACGTGCCGCAGATCGACTTCCATTACTTCGACGAGGGGAACGACCCCTGCGGCGAGGACCTGGAATCGGTGGTCAACGGCATCCAGCTCGCGCGGACGATGACCCGCCAGGCGCGGGAGCTGATCGAAGAGGAAGAGCTGCCGGGCGGAAACGTCACGTCACGGGATGAGTTGCGCCAGTTCGTGAAGGACAACGCCTGGGGCCACCACGCGTCCTGCAGCAACAAGATGGGACCGTCAGGCGATCCGATGGCGGTGGTGGACAGCTCGTTCCGGGTGTATGGAACGCAAGGCCTGCGGGTGGTGGACGCCTCGGTCTTCCCGCGCATCCCCGGCTTCTTCCCGGTGGCCTCGATCTACATGATCAGCGAGAAAGCGAGCGACGTGATCGCCGCCGACGCGAGGCGGTGAGGAGCGGTTCTCGCTGACAGCGCCCGCCCCAGCGCCTCCAAGCTATCCAGGTTGTGAACCGGCCGGTGCTCGTCGACGTGCGGCAGGAGCGCCCGCACTCCCTGCGCCCGCGGCTCGAACCCTTCCCAGCGCAGGAGAGGATTGAGCCAGATCAGTCTGCGGCAGGAGCGGTGGAGGCGATCGGCTTCGGCGTTCAGGCCTGGCTCGGGATCGCGATCCAGCCCGTCGGTGACGAGCAGCACGATACCGCCGTGGCCGAGGACGCGCCGCGACCAGGCCTGGTTGAAGTCGTGCAGACAGGTGCGCAGGCGCGTCCCCCCCGACCAGTCCTGGACTTCGTGGCCGCAGCGCGCCAGCGCCTCGTCCACATCGCGGCGGCGGAGGATGCGCGTCACATTGGTCAGCCGGGTGGCGAAGAGGAAGGCATGCACCCGCGTGCGGGAGCCGAGCAGAGCGTGCAGGAAGTGCAGCAGCATCTCGGAGTAGCGTCCCATCGAGCCCGAGATGTCGCACAGAACCACGAGCGGCGGCGGCAGGAGCACGCGCGAGCGGAAGCGCAGCGGCGCCAGATCGCCGAACGTCTTGACGCTCTCCCGCACGGTACGCGCCAGATCGACCCGCGAACCGTGGGGGTCCGGCGCGAACCGCCGCGTGCGGACCGGCCGCTGCGCCACCATCATCTGCGCGACGATCCGCTTGGCGCGGGCGAGCTCGCCGGCGCTCATCTGCTCGAAATCGCGGGTGCGCAGGACCTCCTCGGAGGAGAAGGTGAGCAGCGCGTCGAGCTCCAGGCGTTCAACGGGCGCTGATCTCGCGGTCGAAGGCTGATGCCAGGCCTCGGCGAGCCGGCGCGAGATCGACGGAGGCCGCGGCACGCGTACGTGCGGCAGGAGCTGCGCCAAGGCGGTGTTGGCTCCCTGCGGATCGCGCCAGAACAGCCGGAACGCCTGGTCGAAGAGGTCGAAGTCCTCGGGGCGCTTCACCAGCACCGCATGCAGCGACCAGTAAAGCTCGTCGCGGCGCAGCACGTCCACCGCCGAGGCAGCGGCGAGAGCGTCCAAAGCGCTCGCCGGTCCCAGGCGGAGGCCGGCGCTGCGCAGCAGGCGGGTGAAGTGAACGACGTTCTCCGCCAGCTTGGAGGAGGTCATGGTCCGGCCAGCACCTCGCGCACGATTTCCTCTGATCTCCCGCCTGCCATCTTCTCGATGTCGTCCTGGTACTTGAGGAGCACGCCGAGCGTCGCCTTCACGGTTTCGGCGTCGAGGGAGATGCGGTCGAGGGCGAGGAGCGCGTAGGCCCAATCGATCGTCTCGGCGACCCCCGGCAGTTTGAAGAGGTCGGCCGCGCGCAGCTTCTGGACGAAACGGACGATCTGCCCGGCGAGGGCCGCGGCCAGCTCCGGGGCGCGCAGGCGCAGGATCTCCAGCTCGCGGGCGGCGTCCGGGTAGTGAATCCAATGGTAGAGGCAGCGCCGCTTCAGGGCGTCGTGGATCTCGCGCGTGCGGTTGGAGGTGAGCACGACGATGGGAGGCGCCGGCGCGCGCACCGTGCCCATCTCGGGAATCGTCACCTGAAAGTCGCTCAGGATCTCCAGCAGGAACGCTTCGAACGGCTCGTCGGTCCGATCCAGCTCGTCGACGAGGAGCACGGGAGGGCCGGCGAGGTCGGGCTCCAGCGCCGTGAGCAGCGGGCGCTTGAGCAGGAAGCGCTCGTCGAAGATGTCGTGGGCGAGGCGCGCCTTGCCCTCGGCCCCCGTCTCGCCGCCGAGCTCCGCCAGCCGGATCTCGAGCATCTGGCGAGGGTAGTTCCACTCGTAGAGCGCCGCGGCCGCGTCCAGCCCTTCGTAGCACTGCAGGCGGATCAACCGGCGGCCCAGGGTCGCGGCGAGGACCTTGGCGACCTCGGTCTTGCCGACGCCCGCTTCGCCCTCCAGCAGGAGCGGCCGGCCCAGCTTGAGCGCCAGGAAGACGGCGGTGGCAAGGCTCGCGTCGGCGACGTAGCGCCCCGACGCGAGCAGCCTCTGGGTTTCCTCGACGCTGCGCGGCGGTTCCAAGTTACGAGCAGGCCTGGACGGCGCGCTTCGCCATCACCGTGACGAGATGCGCCCGGTACTCGGCACTGGCGTCGCCGTCCGACCGGAGGTCCGCGGCCGCCACGGCCCCGGGGTTGATGGCCTCAGCCTTGAAGCTCGCGGCGAGCGCCGACTCCAGCGCCGGAACGCGGAAGGCTTTGGAGCCCGCGCCGGTCACCGCGACGCGCACGCCGCCCGCGGTCTTCGCCACCATGACGCCCACCACCGCGTACTTCGACGCCGGGCTGGGAAATTTGGCGTAGGCCGCGCGCTCCGGCACCGGAAAGGAGACGGCGGTGATGATCTCGTCGGCCGCGAGCGCCGTCTGAAAGAGGCCGGTGAAGTAGTCGTCGGCAGCGATCCGCCGGCGGTCGGTCACGATCGTCGCCCCGAGGGCGAGCACGGCCGCGGGATAGTCGGCGGCCGGATCCGCGTGAGCGAGCGAGCCGCCGATCGTGCCGCGGTTTCTCACCTGTGCGTCGCCGATGCCGGCGGCGAGCCCGGCCAATGCCGGAATGCGCCGCCGCACCTCGGGCGAGCTCGCAACCTCGTCGTGCGTGACCAGCGCGCCGATCACCAGGTTGTCGCCTGCCGCGCGGATCTCCCGGAGGCCCGGGATCCCGGCGAGCGTCACCAGATCCGACGGCTGAGCGAGATCGAGCTTCATCACCGGCAAAAGGCTCTGACCTCCGGCGAGAAGCTTGGCCGAATCGTTGCCCTTGAGCAGCGCAACCGCGTCGGCGACCGACTGCGGACGGTGGAACTCGAAGCTCCTCATGCGGCACCTCCCGCGGCTTGCATGGCCCGCCAGACCCGCTCCGGCGTCGCCGGCATGTCGATGTCCTTGACGCCGAGCGGCTCCAGCGCGTCGAGCACGGCGTTGATCACCGCCGGCGGCACGCCGATGGCTCCCACCTCGCCGACACCCTTGATGCCCGTCGGGTTGTGCGTGCAGGCGGTGACGTGATTGCCGACGCGGAACGACGGCAGGTCCGCCGCGCGCGGCATGGTGTAGCTCATGTACGAGCCGGAGAGGAGCTGCCCGTCGTCGTCGTAGCGGCACTCCTCCAGCAAGGCCTGGCCGATGCCGTGCGCGAGGCCGCCATGCGCCTGGCCGTCGACGATCATCGGGTTGATGATGACCCCGACGTCGTCGGCAATGGCGACGTCGACCACCGCCACCTGCCCCGTTTCCGGATCGACCTCGACCTCGACGCAATGGCAGCCGGCGGGGAAGGTGAAGTTCTTGGGATCGTAGAAGGCCGAGTCTTCCAGCCCCGGCTCGACCGACTCGATGGGATAGTTGTGCGGCACGTAGGCGGCGAACGCCACGTCCCCGAACGCCTTCTCGCGGTCCGTCCCGGCCACGCGGTACTTGCCGTCGGCGAACTCGATGTCGGCGACGCTCGCCTCCAGGAGGTGCGCGGCCACTTTCTTTCCCTTGTCGATGATCTTGTCCATCGCCTTGACGATGGCCGAGCCGCCGACGGCAGCCGACCGCGAGCCGTAGGTGCCCATGCCGAAAGGGATGCGGTCGGTGTCGCCGTGGACGATTTCGACGTTCTCCAGCGGCACGCCCAGCTTCTCGACGACGAGCTGCGCAAAGGTGGTCTCGTGACCCTGGCCATGGCTATGCGTGCCGGTGAACACGGTGACGCTGCCCGTCGGATGGACGCGCACCGACGCCGCCTCGTACAGCCCGGCGCGCGCGCCGAGGGCGCCGACGAGGGCCGAGGGCGCGATGCCGCAGGCCTCGATGTAGGTCGAGACGCCGAAGCCGCGCAGCTTGCCGTGCGATTTGGAGGCCGCCTTGCGCTCCGCGAGCCGGTCGTAGTCGATCGCCTTGAGCGCCAGGTCGAGGGTCGCGGGATAGTCGCCGACGTCGTACTGCAGGGCCACGGGCGTTTGATACGGGAACTGATCCGGCTGGATGAGGTTCTTGCGCCGGATCTCCACGCGATCCATACCGAGCTCGCGCGCGGCCTTGTCCACCAGCCGTTCGAGCAGATAGGTGGCCTCCGGGCGGCCGGCGCCGCGCACCGCGTCCACCGGCACGGTGTGGGTGAAGATCGCCTTCACCTCGGCGTAGATCTGCGGGATGACGTACGGCCCCGAGAGCAGCGTGGCGTAGAGATAGGTCGGGATGGCCGGAGCGAACGTCGAGAGATACGCTCCCATGTTGGCCAGCGTGCGGACGCGCAAGCCGCGGAACTTGCCGTCGGCGTCCAGCGCCAGCTCGGCATGGCTCAAGTGGTCGCGGCCGTGCGCGTCGGAGAGGAACGACTCGCTGCGGTCGGCGGTCCATTTCACCGGCCGGCCGACCCGTTTCGACGCCCAGAGCACCAGCAGCTCTTCGGCGTAGTGAAAGATCTTCGAGCCGAAGCCGCCGCCCACGTCGGGCGCCACGACGCGCAGCTTGTGCTCCGGCACCTTGAGGGTGAACGCGCCGAGGAGCAGGCGGATCAGGTGCGGGTTCTGCGACGTGGTGTAGAGCGTGTAGCGGTCCTCGGCCGTGTCGTAGTGGCCGTTGGCGGCGCGCGGCTCGATGGCGTTGGGGATGACGCGGTTGTTGACGACGTCGATCGAGACGACGCGAGCGGCCTCTGAGAACGCGGCGTCGGTGGCCGCGGCGTCGCCCAGGTGCCAGTCGAAGCAGACGTTGCCGGCAGCCTCGTCCCACACCTGGGGCGCACCGTCGGCGGTGGCGGCGCGCAGGCTCGCCACGGCCGGCAGGGGTTCGTAATCGACGTCCACGAGCTGCGCCGCGTCCCTGGCCTGCGCCTTGGTCTCGGCGATCACCATGGCCACCGGATCGCCGGCGTGCCGCACCTTGCCCTGGGCCAGCGCCGGATGCGGCGGCTCGACCATGACCGAGCCGTCCTTGTTGGTGATCTGCCAGCCGCAGGGGATGCCGCCCAGGCCGGCGGCGGCCACGTCGTCGCCGGTCAGCACGGCGAGCACGCCCGGCGCCGCGAGAGCCTGCGAGGCGCCGATCGAGCGGATCGCCGCGTGCGCATGCGGCGAGCGCACGAAGACGGCCCACGTCTGCTCGGCAAGCACGAGGTCGTCGGTGTAGCGTCCCTTGCCGAGGAGGAAGCGCCGGTCCTCCCGGCGCGTCACGGAAGCGCCCATACCCTGGTTCATTGCGCACCTCCCCGCAGGGTCTCGGCGGCGGAGAGCACGGCGCGGACGATGTTGTGGTAGCCGGTGCAGCGGCAGAGGTTGCCCTCCAGCCAGTGCCTCACGTCGTGCTCCGTGGGTTGCGGATTCCTCTGCACCAGCTCGGTGGCGCTCATCACCATGCCGGGCGTGCAAAAGCCGCACTGCAGGCCGTGGCAGGCGTTGAACGCCGCCTGCATCGGGTGCAGGTCGCCGTTGCGCGCCAGTCCCTCGATGGTCGTCACCGCCCGGCCGTCGGCTTCCACCGCCAGCATGGTGCAGCTCTTGACCGACTTGCCGTCGACCCACACCGTGCAGGCGCCGCACTGGCTGGTGTCGCAGCCCACGTGGGTGCCGGTAAGCCGCAGATGCTCGCGCAGCAGCTCGACGAGCAGCGTCCGCGGCTCCACGTCCAGGACGTGGCTCTTCTCATTGACTTGCAGAGAGATTTTGGCCATAGACCTCCCCTTCCGTAGAGGGCCTGCCGTCGGCCGGTGGGAGGGCGATCTTAACGCCGCGAAATCGGTGGGTGCAAGGCTCCATGACAACGCAGGGGATCGGACCTCTGTTGAACGGCTCCGGCCGTCCTAAGGACATACTGGCCGAGGAAACCGAGAACTCGCTTTGCCTTATCATCAGCACCTTACCTCCAGAAGGAGAGACTCAATACCATGACTCCCACCTACCGCCGATTCGCGCTCGCTCTCGCCCTGCTGCTCCCCGCCCTGCCGGCTTCCGCCACCTGCGGCGGCGGCGGCGGTGGAGGGACGGGCGGCGTCGTGCCGGACCTGGGCACCGGCGCAGCCATGGTCTATCGGGTGGCCTGGAAAGTGCTGACTCCTGGCGCCGTAAAGCCGCAGGCGCCGCTCGCCGTCTACTGGTTCCCGACCTCCCCTGAACAGGCCCGGGTCTCTCCCCTGCAGACCTCACGCTCTCTGGCGATGGCCAGCGAGCGCTGCGTGGCCATGTCCATCGTCACCACCGACAACCAGCCGCTGCACGAGGCCTTCAAGGCTCCCGCCGGCGAGCAGCTCCTCGTCCTCGCCAATGCCGACGGCAGCGACGTCGCACGCTTCACCGCCACGGACGGCAAGCTCGATATCCGGGCCGTGGAGAAGGGTCTCTCGACCGTCCTCGACGCGCGTGAATCCAGCCTCAAGTCGCTGCTCGAGGGCGCCGAGAAGAAAGCGGCGGCGGACCGCGACGGCGCGATCGCCGATTACAAGCAGGTATGGGAGCAGCGGTGCCTCTTCCCGAGCCTCGGGCGCAAGGCCGCCAAAGGTCTGAACAAGCTGGGCGTCAAGCCTGACGAGACGAGCCTGCTGCTCCTCGGCCCCGACGGCTTCGCCGATCCTGATGTACAGGGGCGCAACGCCGATGTCGAAACCGTCCTGCGACAGGGCCTCGACGCCGAGCTCGCGGCCCGCTACCGCGACGCCGAAGGCCTGTACGCCAAGGCGGCTCAGCTCGACCCCGCCGACGCCACGGCGCTGCGCTACCTCGGCGAGCTCTACCGCCATCAGACCGGCGAGTGGGGCAAGGCGAAAGAGGTCTTCGAGCGCGTGCTCGCCATGCCCGCAGATCCCATCGCCCAGGCCGTGGCACTGCACGGCCTCGGCAAGATGACCATCCACGCCGGCCGCTACGCCGACGGCCTGGCGATGTTCGAGAAGTCGCTCGCCGTCTATCCGTTGCCCATCACCTACCGCAACCTCGCCGTCTACTGGTTCTCCGAGCGGCAGGCGGAAAAGGCCGCCGGCTTCATGCGCCAGGCGCTGGCGCTCGATCCGGACGATCGCTACAACCAGATCTTCGCCGCCGTTTACCTCGCGGCCTCGGGGCACAAAGAGGAAGCCGCCCAGGTGGCCGCCGCCAACGCCGACGTGCTGGAGGCGAGCTACAACCTGGCGGCGATCTTCGCCCAGGCGGGCGACCGCAAGAAGGCCATGGAACTGCTGCGCCGCCACTTCTATGAGTACGAGCGCTTCGACGCGGTGCGGGCCATGGAGATGCAGGAAGCGCGCGACGACTTCATGTTCGCCAGCCTCCACACGGATCCGGAGTTCGTCGAGCTGACGAAGCTGGCCACCCGGCACCGGATGTAGGTCCAGAGGGTTGTTGCAGCCCCGACAGGGTCTGCCCTCCGAAGCCTCACCCCCTGGCCCCCTCTCCAGCGGAGCTGGAGAGGGGGATGCTGCACAGGCTGTCCCGCCACCCTCGGATTCAGTTTTAAAAGAACCCACCCTATGCAGGTTGAGAGGCCGCAGATTCTCTCTTCTCTGCCGAGAGACCGGCCACCCATGCGCGTAGGCACGCCTGGGACGCAACTCCTGTATTTTCAATGCCTTCCAAGGCGTCCCCGGTTATTCTCTACCGCATTGCCATAGACGTTGACCGCCAATTCTCCGTATCAGCCAACGTTGGTCCGTCATGATGACACTTGACATGCACATTCTTTCTATGGCATCGTAGCCCGCGTCGTCAAGGCAGTACACCCGGCCGGCGCGGGACTTCTGGAACGGGAACCAGCAAGGCCGTCCGGGATTGAAGACCGGGAGAGGGCGCCAATTCCGGCGCTTGTCTCATATCGGGCCTGAGGCCCACGCAGGAGAAGACCATGAACAGGGAAACGACGTACAAGGGTTTGATCGGCGATCTCGAGCGGCTCGTCACCGCTCTGCTCGCCAACTCGTCGGAGCTGCCGCAGTTGGAAGGCGTCCGCCTGCACCTCGAGCAGATCCTCGAGGCGACGCGGGCGACCGCTCAGCTACAGGCGGAGCTGGTCGCCAGCAAGCAGGACGCCAGCCGGCGGCTGCTGCGCCTGATGGGTGACGGGGCGCGGGAGGTCACCGCGGTGCGCAAGCTGCTCAAGGCGCACTACGGGCTGGACGCGGAGAAGCTGGCCGAATTCGGCATCCAGCCCTTCCGCGGCCGCAGCCGCCGGCTCGCTGCGGGGCTGCCGCCGTCCGAGGTGCCGACGCCGGAGATCGCCCGGCCGGCCGATCCGCCCGACCCCGCCAGCTCTGAGTCCTGAAGTTCATCTGGGGAGCACGCCGCGTGCGTGCTCCCTTTTTTTGTTCTTTTTACACGCCGTTCGTAAGCTGCGGAGAGACACCGAAGCTCCGGAGAGACGCCGAAGCTGCGGTGAGTCTCCGCACCTTCGGAGGCGCTTCGCAGGATCGGAGCGGCTCCGCAGCTTCGGCGGGCCTCCGCACCTTCGGAGCGGCGCCGCAGCTTCGGTGAGGCATCGCAGCTTCGGAGCGACACCGCAGCTTCGATGGCGCTCCGCAGCTTCGGAGCGGCTCCGGAGCTTCGGCGGCTCTCCGCAGCTTCGGAGGCGCTCCGCAGGATCGGAGGCGCTCCGCAGCTTACGGCGTGCCTCCGCAGCTTCGACAAGGCACCGCAGCTTCGGAGAGGCGCCGTAAGCTGCGGAGCGGCTCCGTAAGCTGCGGTGAGACGCCGTAAGCTGCGGAGAAGCGTAAGCAACGCGGAACATGCTCTTTGACAAGCGATGTTCCCGCCAGGGGCGCGTGGCGAACGCTCCTGGCGGTTCCCTCCTTTTGAGCGATAGGAGCCGGTTTTTCCGTCTTCAGGGGGGTGGAACGGGCGGACTTCCCCGTCCTCTCCTCTGAACCAGACCCTTCGAGGGCGGAGATTCCCATGGCCGGCACCTTCTCGAGGCTCCTGTACCACATCGTCTTCAGCACCAAGCAGCGCGCCCCTCTCATCGATCCGGACCTGCGCGCCGAGTTGTATCCCTATATAGGAGGGATCATCCGACAGCAGGGTGGCTGGCTCCTCGCCCTGGGAGGTATACCGGATCACGTTCATATCCTGGTTCGGCTCAAGCCGGTCCTGGCAGTGGCCGACTTGGTGCGGGAAGTGAAGTCGGGCTCGTCGAAGTGGATTCACGAGCGCGCCAGGTCGATCCCCGATTTCGGCTGGCAGACGGGATACGCGGTGTTTTCGGTCAGCGAATCGAACGAGGGCGTGGTGCGGAGATATATCCAGAACCAGGAGGAGCACCATCGAAAGGCCACCTTCAAGCAGGAGTTGGTCGCGCTGCTGCAGAAGCATGGGATTGAGTACGATCCGGCATATCTTTGGGATTGAAGGTTGGCGCTGAAGATGCCGCCCCTTCGGGGCTGGCGAGGATGGGGGATTCACGGACCTGGGGCTGGCGCCCCAGGCTATTCAAATTGCCGCCTCCTTCGGGGCGGCTTCGGCGCCGTCGTTCTTCAAGTGACGTGACGGTTAGGACCGCGGTGAGAGCGACGATTAGCTGTCCCATGCTTTGAAGGACGGCTTCTGAACCGCCATCCCGTCCACCCCGATGGGGCGACAGTTGTGTGAGGCGATCCGTTCGGATCCTCTATTCCGTTCATGCCCCGAAGGGAGCAACATTTGAATAGCCTGGGGCGCCAGCCCCAGGCCCGCGAATCCCACAGCCTCTCAGCCCCGAAGGGGCGGCATGAACCTGACGCCGTGCCCTACTCGATCCGGAACACCTCCCGCCGTCCGCCTTCGACGAGGTCCATGTAGCCCTGCATGATTTCGCCCGCCCTAGGGTCGTTCTGGCGGCGGCCCATGTCGAAGTACTCGTCCAGGCTCTCCACCTCGGACTCGGCGACGACGGTCCAGTAGCCGGCCACCGCGTCGGTCATCACCCGCATGCCGTTCATGCCCATCTCTTTCATGATGGGCTCCATCGCCTTGAACTTGGCGACGAGGTCCTTGGCTTTGCCGGGCTTGGCGTTGAAGATGTCGCGTACGAGGTACATGGCTCTCCTCCTTTCCATTCTTCCAACCGTTCCATGTTATGGATACCCGTGACTGCCGGCCCTGTCATATGGCGGCTTTCCCCGCTCCACTCATTGCATGAACGACGCCAGCGTACCGCGCGCCGGCGCCGCAGACGAGGAGAGTGACCGATGAACGGAATCGCACGTCTCGCCGCGATCGGGATGCCTGCGGCCCTCCTCCTGGGAGCCGGGCTCGCACCCTCCGGCGACACGGTCCGACGTCCTGCGCCGCGATGGTCCGCCGACCAGCGGCTGACCTTCCACGCCGGAGATTCCCAGACCTCCATCAACTTCGCCCACAGCCTGTCCGCCGGCCCGGCGGGCACGCTCCACGCCGTCTGGTTCGACACCCGCGACGGCCTGCCGCAGGTTTATACCAAGCGCTCCACCGACGGCGGCCTCACCTGGGGACCCGACGTGCGCCTGTCGCGGCACGGGGCGCGCAGCGAGTATCCAGCGGTTGCGCTCGCGGGCGGCACCGTCTACGTCGCGTGGCACAGCCTCGTTCCCAGCGGACCGGAGATCATCCTTCGGCGCTCCGCCGACGGCGGCGCCACCTGGGGACCCGAGATCCGGCTTGGCGAAGGCGCGCACCCTGCGGTCGCAGCCTCGGGACGCCGGGTGCGCGTGGTCTGGGGCAGCCGCCGGGACGGTCAGGCCGAGGTCTACAGCCGCGGCTCGCACGACTTGGGCGCCACCTGGGGAGAGGAAACGCGGATCTCCGAGCTGCCATATGAATCGTGGGTGGCGACCGTCGAGATCGTGGGCGAGCGCGCGTACGTCGGCTTCGTCGACTACGGCGACGCCAATGAGGAGGAGTACTTCCGGCGGTCGCTCGACGGCGGCGCCACCTGGGAGCCGGTGCAACGCTTGACCTACGATCGCGCCGACTCGTGGGCGGCGTCGATCGCAGCCGCGGGCGACACCGTGCACATGGCCTGGTTCGATCGGCGAAATTCGCGGGTCTCCGATGGCGAGGTCGAGGCGAAGCTCGACGAGGCCATGGCGCTGATGGGACTTTCGCCTTCGCCCCCGCCGCAGCGCGACCCGTCCATCTACTATCTGCCGGCCTTCATCGCGCGCCTGCAAGAGAAGAAGCAAGCCATCCAGGCAGCGGCTCCCGCCTGGGTGCAACACGGCGGCAACCTGGCTCTGCTCGAGACGCTTCTCCAGCGCTTCCACGATCTCTTTGCGGCCTGGACTACCTCGTGGGAGATCTATTACAAGCGATCCGAGGACGGCGGCAGCACCTGGGGACCGGACACCCGGCTGACGAGAGCGCCGGGGCTGTCGTTGCGCCCCTCGATCGCCGCCTCTGGCCGCAACGTCCACGTCGTCTGGGCCGATGGTCGCGACGGCACGATTCAGGTCTATACCAAGCGTTCCGCCGACGGCGGGACGACCTGGAGCGCGGACGAGCGCCTGACCCACGCCGCCGGCAATCCCCTCGACGACGTGTTGCGGCCCGCCGTGGCCGCTTCCGCCGGCTCGGTCTACGTCATCTGGACCGACCGGCGCGACGGCAACGCCGAGATCTACTTCAAGCGCAGGACCCGCAGGTAAGGGCAGGTTGAGACGGTTCACGTCTGACCGGGCCCTGTCATATGACGGCTTTCCCCGTTTCACTCAGTGCATGAACGACGCCAGCGGATCGCGCGCCGGCGCCGGAACCCGATGACCGGCGAGCCCTTGGAACGAAGCCTGGAGGCTCTCCACCCCGCCAGCTTCGGCTGGGCCCTCGGTTGCTGCCGGTGGGATCGGGAGGAGGCGGAAGAGGTGCTGCAGACGACCTATTTCAAGATTCTCGACGGCCGGGCGCGCTTCGACGAGCGGTCGAGCTTCAAGACCTGGCTCTTCGCCGTCATCCGCCGCACGGCTACAGAGCGGCGGCGCAGCCGTTGGCTCCGGTCGCTGGCGGCTCTGCGTTGGCGCGGCGGCGATCCAGGCCCGGACCCCGTGCCTACTCCCGAAACTCGGCTCGGCTCTGCGGAGGAATCGCGCCTCCTGCGAACGGCGCTCGGGTCCCTGCCGGCCCGCCAGCGAGAGGTGCTCCATCTCGTGTTCTACCAGGACCTGACCGTCGAGGAAGCGGCGCGCGTCCTCGGCATCTCGGTGGGGAGCGCCCGCACGCACTACCACCGCGGCAAGAGCGCTCTCCGCGAGAGGCTCGCCCGGGAGGAGGAGCGATGAGCCAGCCGGATCAGGATTCCAGGATTGCGGCCGCCTTCTCGGCCCTGCGCCAGGACGAGGAGGAGCAGTGCCCGACCTTCGCCTCGGTCCTGGCGCGTGCTCGAATGCAATCCCGGCGGCGCGTGGCGAGTCATCGCCCCCTCCTGGCTGTGGCAACCGGGACCGCCATCGCCATCGCCGTCCTCGCCGCCTGGATCAGCCTCCGGGTCGAGCAGCCGCCGGAGCCCCGCCCTTCCATCGTCGAATGGCGGTCGCCGACCGGTTTCCTCCTCGAGACCCCAGGCCGCGAGGTCCTCACCGGGCCGGAAGGGCTCGGCCGCAGCGTCCTCGATCTCGCCACGCCGACCGAAAGGAGATCTTCTTCATGAACCCCAGAATCGCCGGTTTCCTTCTCCTCATCCTCGCCGCCCGCGGATGGGCTCAACCGCCGGGAGAGGACCCGATCGCCAGGAACGTTTTTCCGCCCGAGCTGGTCATGAAATACAGCCAGGAGATCGGCCTCGACGACCGCCAGCGGGCAGCCATCAAAGACCACGTCCAGGGCGTCCAGTCGAAGTTCCTCGACGCCCAGTGGAACCTGCAGGAAGAGTCTCAGAAGCTGGTTCGGCTGCTGCAAGCCCAGCCGGTGAATGAATCCGCGGTGCTGGCCGAGGTCGACAAGGTGCTGGCCCTGGAGCGCGAGATCAAGCGGGCGCAGATCTCGCTTCTGGTGAAGATCAAAAATCTCCTGAGCGAGCCTCAGCAGGCCAAGCTGCTCGAGCTCCGCAAGCGGACGGAGTGACCCAGATCACCTCGACGGGTCGGGAGGAGCCTGAACATGATTCGACGCGCATGGCATGGCCTCATCCTCGCTCTTCTGCTCCTGAGCGAAGTGCGCGATCTCCCGCAGGAGAGGGCGCAGGAAAGCTTTCGCAAGCCCCGCCGCGTGGCCATCCAGGGCTATCAGGACGACGTCATGGAGCCGTTCCTCACCCGGAATGGCCGCTACCTTCTATTCAACAACTCGAACGATCCGTCGGTCGACACGAACCTACACTATGCGGAGCGGATCGACGGTCTGACTTTCGCCTACCGGGGCGAGATCGCCGGAGTCAATACGCCCGCCCTCGAAGGGGCCCCGACGATGGACAGCGAAGGCAACCTCTACTTCGTGTCGTCCCGGAGCTACGCTGTCACGCTGTCAACGCTCTTTCGCGGACGATTCGCCGACGGCCATGGATCGAGCGTCGAGCTTGTCTCTGGCGTATCCAGGCAGGAGGCGGGAATCGTGAATTTCGACGTCGAGGTGAGCCCGGATGGGAACGACCTTTATTTCGTGGATGGCCGGCTGGGGGCGGGAGAAGGTCCGCCGGAGACCGCGGATCTGATTCTGGCCCACCGCCGCGGTGCGAGCTTCGAACGCGCGAGCAACAGCAGCGCCATCTTCCGACGGGTCAACACGCCGGCGCTCGAGTATGCGGCGGCGATCTCGGCGGACGGCCGCGAGCTGTTCTTCACCCGCTACGACCCGGCGAAGGCTTCGCCGCCCTCCATCCTGCGCGCCGTGCGGAAAAACAGATCCAAGCCGTTTGGCGAACCGCAGCCGGTGTCCGCGATCGCCGGATTCGTGGAGGCTCCCACCCTCTCGCCGGATGGGCGCTCCCTCTACTACCACAAGAAGGAAGGCGCGCGGTTCGTGATCTACAGGGTCACACGCTAGCCTGACTCGGAAAAACGGCAGGCTCTCTCGAGCCTGCCGTGGTCGTCGAGGACTACTTGCAGGAGGCGGCGATCTGGCTGGACTGAGTGCAGACGGAATTGCCCGCCGTCAGCGTGCCCGAGATCGAGCCGTTCGGCGCCACCGTAATGGCGTAGTTGCAGCCCTCCGGCACCGAGCCGCGGCCCGATCCGTTGAGGTTACAGGTCTTCCCGGCCACCGTGAAGGTGATGGTTTGCGGGCCCTTGAACTGGAAGTTGCCGGTCGAGGTGATGCTGCCGCTGGGGCTGGAGAACGAAGCCTGCGACGTGATCGAAACGCTGTCGGCCAACGCCACCGACGAAATGCACAGCACGGCGAGAACGGCGATCATCAGTGCCTTTTTCACGGTACCCTCCTTGGGTTTTTGAATGGTTTTTCCGTTCATCTGTCTCACCACGGTCTTTTGACCGCAATGTCCGATTCATGATCGATTGGAAGCGTTCGTGTACTGGAGATCCGGCGGCCCGCGGACTGCGACGGTGTTGTTGTTCAATTTTCCCTCCTGCCAGCAGATTCGTCTTTAAGCCAAAGCAATCTACATGCCTGAATCCGCCCACAGGGCTGGAGGGCGCGGCGCCTCGCCGGCTTCTGTTCTGACGGTGCCGTGACACAATCGCTGACAGATTTGACACGTCGCTGACAGCCGAGGACGGACTTTTCATGGCTCGGCGCCGACGGCCGGCACAACGCGGAGCATGTGCGGGTGCGCATGGCTCGATGGCAAGGGGGATGCTTTATCTCAGGAAGACCGACCCAATTCCTGGGACAGGGCGCAAACAAACGCCAAGGAGGAGCTATGAGCAACGAAACCTTTATCGCCTACTGGAACGGAGAGGAACCCACCGGCCCGAACAATTCACCGACCCTGGCGCAAACGCCGGACACGGTGGATCTCATCGTCCTTTTCTACGTGCTGATCAACGACGACGGCACCCTAAATTTCGACCGCTTGGTGCTCTACAACGATCAGGCGACGATCATGGGATGGATGGCGGAGATCCGGGAGCGGCAGAAGGACCAGCAGCGCAAGACGAAGTTCAGCCTCGGGATCCTGAGCAGCGCATTTCCCAATCAGGACCCTGAGACGTTCGCGGCGAACGTGGCGGCCGCGGCTCAGAGCTGGGGAGTGGACGGGATCGACGTCGACTACGAGCCGCCCAGCGACAGCCCTTCCATCATCCCGGTCGTCCAGGCGATCCGAAAGGCCTTGCCGGCCGGTGCGCTCCTCTCCACTCCCATCTACTCGGCCTGGCAATATAACCCCTTGCTCGGGCCGTACACGGCTCTCTTCGATTACGTGACCACCATGGACTACACGCCGTACCCCGGCTATGCGACGACCATCAACCTTTACGAGAGCTATGCGAAGGCCATGGGAGGGGGAGCGGCGGCCTACGGCAAGCTCGGTATCGGCGTGAGCTGCATGACCTTCACCAACGGGAATCACACGCCGCTCGACGATGTGAAGAAGCTCTGCGCCTACGAGCCGCAGGGGGGGACCAAGCTCGGCATGATGCTGTATTCCCTCTCCTATGACGCACCGGGACACGGCAGTCCCTATCCGTTGTTCACCTACACCGACACGATTGCGGAAAATCTGCCGTAAGCCGCGCGAGGTTCACGGTGCCGCGAGGAGCAGGGCCCGCTGATATCCTTCCCGGTCGAGGAGGGAGGCGATGATCAAGCTGGTCCTGCTCCGCCATGGAGAGAGCATCTGGAACCTGGAGAACCGGTTCACCGGCTGGACCGACGTGGACCTCTCGCCCAAGGGGGTCGAAGAGGCCCACGAGGCGGCCCGGCTGCTCGCGGAGGGCGGCTATACGTTCGACGTCGCCTACACCTCGGTGCTCAAGCGGGCCATCCGCACGCTGTGGATCGTGATGGACGACATGGACCTGATGTGGCTGCCGGTGTACCGGAGCTGGCGGCTCAACGAACGGCACTATGGCGCCCTGCAGGGTCTCAACAAGGCGGAGACCGCCGCCAAGTACGGCGACCGGCAGGTGCTGATCTGGCGCCGCAGCTATTCCGATCCGCCGCCGGCCCTGACGCCGGACGACCCGCGCTATCCCGGGCGCGACCGCCGCTACGCAGAGCTTTCACCGGCCGAGCTGCCGCTCGCCGAGTCGCTCCAGGACACGGTCTCCCGCTTCCTCCCCTACTGGCACGAGACGATCGTCCCCGATCTCAAGGCAGGCCGGCGGGTGCTGATCGCGGCGCACGGCAACAGCCTGCGGGCGCTGGTCAAGCATCTCGACGGGGTATCCGAAGAGGAGATCGTGGGGCTCAACATCCCCACCGGCATTCCGCTGGTCTACGAGCTCGACGAAGGGCTCAAGCCGCTCCGCCACTACTACCTGGGCGACCCCGAGGCCGCCCGCAAGGCCGCGGAGGCCGTGGCGAAGCAGGCGCAACGGGGGTAGAGGCTCGTGGTCCAGTCTGGTCGGAGACTGTAGCGGGTCTGCCCTTCGAAGCCTCACCCCCTGTCCCCCTCTCCCTGACGGGCGAGGGGGGACGCTCCAGCACCTGTCTTGCCGATAGGACGCCTACTTTTTAGGCAATCGCCTTCCACCACGTTCCCCCTCGCCCGTCAGGGAGAGGGGGACAGGGGGTGAGGCTTCGAAGGGCAGACCGCCGCCCCATTCACGGGTCCTCTCCAGCCGGTCAATGAGGCCCCGATCGAGCCGATCCAGGGCCGCATCGTAGGAGCTCTCGGCGACAGGCTCGGGCTCCAGCAGCGAGCTCAGCTTGCCGGCGCATTCGGCGCAGCCCTTGAGGAGATGGGCGACGACGGTCCGGTTCTGCTCGCGCGAGGCCACATCCGACGCGAATCGCTTCAGGGTCTCTTCCGAGGGGTGGTCCACTGGACGTCCTTCCCGATAACCCGTCGAGGTTTCATTGAGCTCTCAAGCAGGAGTGACCGGAGAAGGACATCCATTTCAGCTCGGCTTCACTGGCACGAGTAGCCGTAGCCCGAACAGCAGCCGGTTCCCGTGCAGGAGGTCGTGATCATGTTCCGCTGGATGACCCCCGTGTTGTTCTTGGCCCGGAAATGGCCGACCCCGTCCGCGTCACCCCCGCCTGTATTGTAGATGCTCCAGTCAGAGAAGTCATAATCAATCTGCAAGGCTATGGAGCCGCGCCCTACGTTTAATTGAGCTTTTACATTTGTATAGGAATCGAATTTTGAGGTGTCTCCGCAGCCCGTGTAGTACGAGGTGGTCGAGCAGGCGATCTGGTCGTTGTAGCCGGCGCGGAGGCTGTAGAACTGGGCCGTCTTGCCGGAAGGCGTGTCGCGATAGCCGCCGTCGCCCATCTTCGGGTTGTACCCCGGCGAGATGTGCGGGAAGAAGCCGAAGATGTTGGAGTCGAAGATGTTCTGGCTGCCGCAGGCGGTGATGTAGGGGTTGGCGTAGCCGACCCAGTAGCAGGAGACGAGGCCGCGCATGCCGCCGGAGATGGCGATGAACTTGCGCACGCTCCCCCACAGGCCGCCATAGTCGAGGCCGTGGATGCCGACCGTGGCGCCCATGGAGTGAGCGATGACGTCCACCTGCGACTTGCCGGTGTAGGTCTTCACGGCGTTGACGAAGTCGCGCACCATGGCCGCCTTGGACGGCTGGTGGTAGTTGAGCTGCGGCGCGCTCCGTTCCGAGGACGAAAGCCAGTTGAGGCCGAAGAGCTCGCAGTCGTTGTAGCCGGCGGCGCGGAACTCATCGTAGACCGAGGCGACGCCGGTCGACGACGGATAGTCCCAGTTCTTCGCCTCGTCGCCGTTGCCGTGCAGGAAGACGATCGGCGTCTTCACGGCGGTGCAGCTCCCGCCGCCGAAGCCGCCGTAAGGAGCGCTGCCGGGATTGAACCCGCCGGCGAACTGGTAGGCATCGCCGGTGTAGGTGAGCGCGCCCGCGGGCAGCGCCAGGAGAAGGGTCAACAACGCGAAGCACGACGCCTGCTTGTTCATGGCTCCTCCTTGGAAAAGGTTTCTAAGCCCGAAACGCCACCGCCGCCTGGTTGTAGCCGACTCCCGAGCCGACGAGAACGACGAGGTCTCCCGCCTTGATCTTTCCCTTCTCGCGGGCGTCGTGGAGCGCCATGGGCACGCAGGCGGAGCCGGTGTAGCCCCAGTTCTCCATCACCGTGTGCGTGCGCTCCATGGGCAGGCCGAGCTCGGCCATGACCAGCTCGACCGACGGCCGGCGCACCTGGGTGAAGATGAGGAAGTCGATGTCCGAGACCGCGAATCCCCCCTCGGCGGCGAGGCGTCGCACCAGGCGCGGCCAGCCTTCATGGTTGATCTCCGGGGGATAGCGCTGGAGCATCTTGACCTGCGTGCGTCCGGCGCGGACCGACTCCTCGCTGGCCGGCTCGGCCGTGCCGCCGGAGAAGAGCCCCCAATAACCGGCGTAGCTGCCGTCGGCCTGGAAGGCGGCGTTGAGAAAACCGGGCTCGGCCGACCCTTCGAGCACCGCGGCCCCGGCGCCGTCACCGTAGAAGAAGACCATCGGATCTCCGGAATCGGCCAGCTTGTGCATGAGATAGACGCCCACCACCAGCACGGTCTTCAACCCGGGGTTGGCCGCGATCAGGCCGGCGGCGGTGGCAAAGCCGGTGGGGAACGAAGCGCAGGCGCAGCCGACGTCAAACGTGCCGGCGTTCTTCGCTCCCAGCTTGCCCTGCAGCACGACCGAGGTCGCCGGCGTGATGTAGTCGGGCGAGTCGGTGCCCAGAATGATGAGGTCGACGTCCTCCGGCCTGCGGCCCGCGGCGTCCAGCGCCTGGCGGGCGGCGAGCATGGCCACGTCCGAAGCCGCCCAGTCTTCAGGCGCCCACCAGCGCCGCAGGATGCCGGTGGAGGCTTCCATCTTGTCGACGAAGTCCGGCGGATCGGGGAAGCGCTGGCGCAGCAGGTCGTTGGAGATCTCCCGTTCGGGAAGGTAGGAGCCGGTGGCGACGAGCGAAGCGTATCGAGGCATGGAGTCTCCGGAAGTTCTCAAGTCAGAGCGAAGCGAGGAAGCCGCGCAGGATCTCGACCACCCGTTCCGGCTGCTCGATGACCAGGCCGTGGCTGCCGCCGGGAACGATCTCGAGGCGGGCGCCGGGGATGTTCTCGGCGAGAGCGCGGGCATGCGGCAGCGGGAACATCTCGTCCCGCTCGCCGGCGATGATCAAGGCGGGACACTGGATGCGCGGCAGGCCGGGCGTGAGATCGAGCCCCTGCAGAGAAGAGAGGATCCGCGCCAGCCCCAGGAACCAGATCGCGGGCAGCAGCGAGGTCTGACGGCGATGAGCGGCGAGGACCGCGGCGTTGGCCTCCAGGTATGCGGAGCTGTAGGTCGCCGGAAAGATGAGGTCGAGCACCCGGCCGCCGTCGCCTCCCGCCGCCGCGGCGAGAGCGGCGTCGCGGACGCGGGTCGTGGCCTCCCAGAAGGCGGGAGTGATGAGCTCGCCGGTGGTGATGGCGACGACGGACGCCGCGCGCCCGGGACGGAGCGCGGCGAATTTCAAGGCGACCAGCCCGCCATACGAGGTGCCGGCAGCGTGAATGCGATCGATCTGGAGGAAGTCGAGCAGCGCGATGACGTCGGCGACATGGGCCTCGAGACGAGGCTCGGGCTCGCCGGGCGAGAGGAGCTGCCCTCGCAGGTCGCAGCGGACGACGCGGTAGGAATCCTCCAGCGGCGCCGCGATCCGTTCCCAGGCCGCCATGGTCATCATGCCGCCGTTCAGGAGGAGCACGGGCGGGCCGGACGGATTTCCGGTGACGCGGTGGGCGAGGAGGGACGCCATCATCGATCTCTCAGATACGTCTCCCGCAGCTCCCCCTTCACCACCTTCCCATACGGCGTGCGCGGCAGAGCGTCGACGAAGACGAACTCGCGGGGGATCTTATACTTCGCCAGCCGCTCGCCGAGGAAGGCCGCGAGGTCTTCCGGCGCGGGCGCCTCGCCGCCGGGGACGACGAAGGCGACGCCCGCCTCGCCCCAGGTGGGGTGCGGAACGCCGACCACCGCGGCGTCGCGCACGCCGGGGTGCAGCAGCAACTCGCCCTCGATCTCCGCGGGGTAGACGTTGACGCCGCCGCTGATGATCATGTCCTTCTGGCGGCCGGCGATGAAGTGGAAGCCGTCCGCATCCTGCCGCGCGAGGTCGCCGGTGTGGAACCAGCCCTCCGCGCCGAGGGCCGCGGCGGTGGCTTCGGGGTTGTTCCAGTAGCCGCGGCAGACGTGCGGCCCGCGCAGCAGCAGCTCCCCCACTTCGCCGACCGGCACTGGAGCGCCGTCCTCGCCGACCAAGCGGGTCTCGGTGAACATCATCGGCTTGCCGATGGAGCCCGGCTTCGCCACGGATTCCTCGACCGTCATCGCGAAGCAGTTCACACCCACCTCGGTCAGACCGTAGCCCTGCTTGAAGGCAACGCCGCGCCGCTGGTAGGCATCGATGATGTAGGTGGGGAGCGGCGCGCCGCCGCTGATGAACCAGCGGACCTGAGAGAGGTCGGCCGCCACGAAGCCCGGGTCCTCCATCAGCAGCTTGAAGATGGTGGGCACGCCGAGCACCACCGTGCAGCGCTCCTGTTCGATGGTCTGCCAGACCTCGGCGGCGTCGAAACCGCGGTGGAGGACGATCGTGCCGCCGATGGTGAAGATGGGGACCAGGAACGCCGCGAGGCCGCCGGCATGGTAGAGGGGAGTGAAAACCGGGCTCACGTCGTCGGCCCGGAGCTGCCAGCCCGTCACGGTGTTGTAGCCGTTCCAGACGATCATGCGGTGCGGCAGCATCACGCCCTTCGGTTTTCCGGTGGTGCCGGAGGTGTAGAGCAGACACCACAGGTCTTCGGGGTCGCAGCGCTCGCGCGTCCACGCCGCCGTCGGCAATACTCTGACGAGATCCTGCAACGACAGATCTCCAGGCTCAACCGGCTCGTCGAGCGCCACCCAGCGATCGAGCGAGACGAGATCCTTGAGGGCCCGCACGGTCTCCGCGTGCTCGGCGCCGTAGAGGAGCCCGGCGGGCCGCGCATCATCCAGGATGCCGGCCAGCTCGTGAGCGGTGAGCCGCGTGCCGAGCGGCACCAGCACCACGCCGGCCTTGGGCGCGGCGAAGAAGGCGTCGAGCATCTCGATGCGGTTGTCCGCCAGCAGGGCGAAGCGATCCCCTTTCGCCAGGCCCAGCGACTCGCGAAAGACGCGGGCCACGCGGACCGCCCGGGCGTCCAGCTCGGCGTAGCTGAGCCGTTCGCCCGTGGGCACGTAGACCAGGGCGGTCTTCTCCGGCGTGAGCCGGGCCCGCTCGCCGAGGAGGTCGCCTGAGATCATTGCCTTGCGGTCCGGGCTTCAGGTGCCGACCACGATGCCGCCGTCCACGGAGAGCACCGTGCCGTGGACGAAGCTCGCGCCCTCCGAGGCCAGCCAGAAGTAGGCCTCGGCGATGTCCTCGGGCTTGCCCATGCGGCCGAGCGGCGTGTGCGAAACCATGCCCTGGAGAACCTTCTCGGGCATGGCCTGAACCATCTCCGTAGCGATGAACCCGGGCGCCACGGCGTTGACCCGGATGTTGAACTTCCCCAGCTCGCGCGCCCAGGACTTCGTCATGTTGATCACGCCGGCCTTGGTGGCGGCGTAGTTGGTCTGGCCGAAGTTGCCGTAGAGGCCGACCACGGAGGAGGCGTTGAGGACGACGCCGCCTCCCCCTTCGATCATCCGCGGCACCACGCTTCGGGTGCAGAGGAAGACCCCTTTTAGATTGACCGAGACGACGGCGTCGAAGTCCCCCTCGCTCATGCCGCCGGTCTGCACGCCGTCCTTCCACTTGACGAGCTGGGCGTCGCGCAGGATGCCGGCGTTGTTCACCAGGACGTCGATCCTCCCCCACTTCTCGACGACGGCCGCCACGGCCTGCTCGACCGCGGCGGCGTCAGTGACGTTCACCGACTGGAACCAGCCCTCGCCTCCCTCTGCCGCAAGCTCGGCGACGAGGGCATCCGGATCGGCGGCTTTGACGTCCCAGACGGCCACGCGCGCGCCGCCGCGGGCGAAGCGGCGGGCCGTGGCGCGGCCGATGCCGGCCGCGCCGCCGGTGACGATGACGACTCGCCTCTCCACGCTCAGAACGCCCACCGCAGCCCGAGCTGGATCTCCCGGCCGGGCAGCGTCGCGCGGGCCCTGCCGAAGTTCGGATTCGCCCGGAACGGCAGCGCCGGATTGGCCAGCGTCGGCCCCGACAGGAACTCCGCGCCGTCGATCGAGTTGACGTCGTAGTTGGTGGCGTTGGTGACGTTGAACGCTTCGGCGATGACGTCCAGACGCTGGTCGCCGAAGAGATTGAAGCTCTTGGTCAGGCGCAGGCTGAGCTGATGGAAGACCGGCCCCTCCTCGTCGTTGCGGTCGACGCCGGCGGGGCGGTCGGAGTTCTTGCCGTCGCCGTTGAAGTCGTAGCCCAGGCGGTGGTTCCACGGCTGGCCGGAGCCGTACTCGTAGATCGGCGCCACGGTGAGCTGCCAGGGCAGGTGGAAGATGCCGGTGAGCACCACACGGTAGCGCTCGTCGGCGCGGCTCCTGCCGTACTCGGCCTCGATGTCCGCAGGATCGTTGGGATAGCCGAAGGGGAACTCCGGGCTGAAGTCGTCCGCGATGTTCTTCTTGTCGGCCAGGGTAAAAGAGGCGGTAATCAGGTCGTTCTGCCGCAGCGAGCCGTTGAGCTGCAGGATCAGCGCCTTGTACTTGCTGTGCCCGTCGTTGGTGTACGTGTTGATCTGGTTGTAGGTGGTGTTCGGGCGGACCGGGTGAGCATTACCGCCGAAGTTGACGTCGTGGATGACGATCTCCTTCTCGCCCTTGGCGTAGACGGCCTCGGCGTCGAAGAAGAGGCGGCGCGCGAGGGACCGCGTCCAGCCGACGCTCGCCTGCGTCGACTCGGGCGTGTCGAGCTCCGGCGCGAGCAGCGAAATGTCGGGCTTCAAGAGCACGCCGGTCGCCCGCGGGTTGCTGGGATCGAGGATGAAGGGCGGGAAGTTGAAGCCGAGCAGGGCGCCGTTGACCCGCGTCCGCGAGACCCGGCCGGTGACGCCGTTCTGCTGCAGCTCGACGCCGGCCGGCACCAGCAGATAGCGGCCGTTGAACAGGCCGACGCCGGCGCGGAAGACGCTCTTGCCGTTGCTCGCCGGGTCATAGGAGAAGGCGAGCCGGGGCTGCACGTCATTGGTGTCCTTCTTCCGCGGCTTCGGCACCAGCGGATGCGTGAAGCCCGGGTTGTTGCCGCCGTCGTCGAGGTCGTAGCGCACGCCGTAGTTCACCGCCAGGTTCGGGCGCGGCTTCCAGTCGTCCTGCACGAAGGCTGCGTAGCGCTTGGTGTCGTAGGTCACGTCGGCCGAGCCTTCGCCGTAGAGGTAGGCGACCGGGATGGCCCGCGTATCGGTCAGGTAGGTGAAAAGACCGAACTGGAAGGTGTCGATCCGCGACCGCTCCTCGTGGTAGAGGAACGACGCTCCCGCCTTGATGTCGTGGGTGCCGCCCTTGCCGTCGAAGCCGAGGTGGAAGGTGTCGCGCAGCTCGTACTCGTCGCCCTCGCCCAGCAGGTCCCCGAGGATGTTGCCACCGGTCTGCAGGGTGTTGCCGCTGGAGAACCACTCGCTGACCGCCGTCGAGTTCGTCGGCTCCTCGAACTTGCGGTGGCCGCCCTGAGCCCGCAGCTCGTTGAGCCGGCCGCTCGAAAGCACGGCCAGGTGCTCCACGGTAAGGTTCCAGTTGTCCCGGTTGAGCTGTTGGCCATAGGACTCCTCCGCCACGCCGCCGACGCGGAAGTTCTCTTCCTCGTACTTCTCATAGGCGACGTTCGCTGCCAGCGATTGGCTCTCGGAGAGGAACTGGTCCAGCTTGACGAAGCCGAGGGTCTGGTCGAAAGGGTGCTTGACGTCGGCGGCGCGGGAGGCGAAGGCTCCGCCCGGCCGGAACAGGGCGACGTTGTCCTCGTTGACCTCCTCGGCGGAGACGAAGTAGTGCGTGCGGTCGGGGCGGATCGGACCGCCGACGGTGAAGCCGTACTGGTCGCGCTTGTAGTCGTTGTTCTTCTGCTCCAGTGCTCCCGGCTCGCGCAGCGAGTCGGCGCGGTAGAAGCCGAAGGCCGAGCCGTTGGTCTTGTTGGTGCCGGCGCGAGTGACGATCGAGAGAGCCCCTCCCGCCGTGCCGCCGATCTCGGCGTCGTAGCGGTTGTTGATCACCCGGAACTCGCCGATGGCGTCCTGGCTGAAGCGGATCTTCGACAGGCCCAGCGCCGCGTCGGTGAAATCGACGCCGTTGACCAGGATGGTCGACTGGCTGGCGTTGCCGCCGGCCCCCACCACCGGACCGCCGCCGATGAAGCGGAAGCCGCCCCGCTCGCGCTGGACCCCCGGCGCGATGAAGGCCAGACGCTGGAAGTCACGGTCGGGAACCGGCAACGACTCGATCTGCTCGGGGACGATGTTGGTGGAGGTATCGGTCTTGTAGACGTCCACCAGCGGCACCGTCGTGCTGACCGTGATCGATTCCGTCACCGCCGGGCTCAGCGTGGCCCGCACCTGGACGGTCTGGCCGACCCGCAGCGCGATGCCTTCCTGGCTGACCGGCGAGAAGCCCTGCAGCTCGAACTCGGCCTTGTAGGTGCCGGGCGGCAGCGCCGGCAGCGTCGCCGTGCCCTGCTCGCCGGTCACCTCGGTACGGACGAGGCCCGTCTCCATGTTCTGCACCGTCACCGTCACTCCCGGCAGCGTCACGCCGTCGGTGCCGGTGACCTGGACCTCGACGCTCGCGGTGCTGACCTGAGCGCCGAGACGCCCCGCCATCGTCATGACCAGCGCCAGCGCGACGAGCCCTCCCAGAGCGGCCTTTCCGCGCGGCAGAACCTCCGATTTCCTCAGCATCATCCTCTCCTCGCGTCCGCAACGGACGCCGACAATGGGTGACTCTCCTCCTCGCGCGGCTCGAGGCCGCGGCGCAGGATCTTCGAGAACTCGTGGACCGCCTGATGCGAGTCCAGGCCGAAATGCATGGGCACGCCGAAGCACTTCTCGACGGTGAAGAAGTAGAAAAACCAGCGCGTGGCGAGCATCACCGCGACGAGGGGATCCACTTCGCCCACCTCGCCCCTCTCCCGCATCTCCGCGAAGCGCTCCGAGTAGGCCGCGCGGAAACGGTCGGCCATCTGCTGGTAGAAGGCCCGGATGTGGCGTCCCTTGAACTCGATGACGTCGATGTAGATGAGAAGGATGTAGGCCGAGTTCTCCCCCACCACCTGCTCGATGGCCGCCGCCATCTCCTCGAGATCCTCGGGGAAGCGGGCGGCCGCAAAGATCTTGTTGAGCGGCAGCTCGGGATCGAGCAGCACCTCCCAGTACTGGTCGATCAGGCGCTGGAAGATCTCCTCCTTGCCGCCGAAGTGGTGGTAGAGGTTGCCCACGGAAAGCCCGCAGCGGCGGGCGATCTGCCGCATCGAAGTGGCCCGGAAGCCCTGCCGCGAGAAGAGCGACAGCGCCGCCTTCAGGACCTTGCGGGTCGAGGCGTCGGACTTGTCCGCCTGGGTTCGCCGTCTCGCCATGGGTGCCGGAGCTTGCCGCCTCAAAAACAGAACGGTTGTTTACAGAACGTCTGTTCGGTTTTTGGAATGCTAGAACTCGGTGCCGCGGGTTGTCAAGAGGGTTGACCGCTCCAGAAGAGATCTCCCGCCGAATCGATCTTTCACCGCACGGTCCCACTTTTCCCGGCAGCCGGCACCTTCAAAGATAGGCGCATATTTGCAAGAGCGCATAAGTAGGTTTTCGCAGTGAGGAAGCTTCACCTATCTTTCAGGAGAATCCCCCATGCACCGGACGTCCCCACGCAAGAGATCCTTCGTACTCACCGCCGCCGCCTCGCTGGCGGTGCTCGCCCTCGCTCACGGAGCGGTCGCGGCTCCGGCGAGCGGATCGCGAGAGACCGGCAACTACGATGCGCGGGTGATGGGAGGGCGGAGTCTCGACGAGGTGCTCGCCAGCAGCGTCCCGGTGCCGCTGAAGGGAGCTCCCACGCGGGCGCAGCTCACCCGGCAGATCAAGACCATGCGGCAGGCGCTCGAGCGCCTGCAGGAGACGGCTCCCGGCGCCGCCGCCCGTTTTTCGCCGCTCACCGCCGCCCCGGAGATGGTGTCGGGCGACCGGGTGGCGCTCACGGCTCCGGCCCCGGACCGCTCGGGAATCGACGTCGTGCGCGACTTCCTGCGTGCCAACCATGCCCTCTACGGGCTGACCGAGGCCGACGTCGACGCGCTGCACTTCCTCGGCGAGAGCGTGAGCCCGAGCGGCCTGCGCATGGTGCGGGTCGAGCAACGCCTCAACGGCCTGCCGGTCTTCGAGAGCGAGACGCGGTTCATGCTCGACCGCGAGGGTCGAGTCTGGCGATCGCTGGGCCAACTGGTGCCGTCGGGCGCCACGGCCCCTCTGCCGCCGCAGCAGCCGAAGGTCTCCGCTTCCGAGGCCCTGACGCGAGCGATGCAGTCCGTCGGCGTCGGCGGCGACCAGATCAGCGATGAGGCGAAGAGCGACCTCGTCTACGTTCCGGTGGCGCCCGGTCGATTGGTGCCCGCCTGGCGGCAGATCGCGTTCACGACCGGCGACAGCGATTGGTACACGCTGGTCGATGCGGCCACCGGCACGCTCCTCTGGCGCAAGGACATCCGCGAGCATCTCTCGAGCCAGCAGGCGCGGTTCAGCGTCTACGTCCAGGACGACGGCGTCACCCCGGCGGACAGCCCGGCGCCCCAGTCGCCGTCCACCGCGACGCTGGGCGCCAGCACGCAGTTCCCCGAGATCGCCCGCACCACGGTGAGCATGCTCGCCGTCCAGGACCTCACCGCCAGTCCCGACGGCTGGATCCCCGACGGCGGCACGACGACGACGGGCAACAACGTCGACGCCTGCGTCGACCGGGTCGTCACCCCGGCGGCCACCGAGAGAAACGTTTGCGACATCGGCACCATCGACAACAGCGGCCGGCCGGTGGGCAACCCGGACGCCCAAGGCAACAATCGCGACTTCCTGGGCGCCGCGCCGCGCGACTTCAGCTACTCGCCGGCGCCGCAGGGGGGTAACCCCGCCGCTGGAGACGAACCCGCCGGCACGGGCACGACGCAGATCAACTTCCGCCGCGGCGCCGTCACCCAGCTCTTCTACGTCGCCAACTGGTACCACGACCGGTTGTTCAACCTGGGCTTCGACGAAGCCGCCGGTAACTTCCAGACCACCAACTTCAGCGGCATGGGCAAAGGCAACGATCCCATCCGGGCCGACGACCAGGACGGTGCGGGCCAGAACATCCCCAACTTCTCGACGCCCCCGGACGGCACGTCCGGCCGCCTGAACATGCACCTGTTCACCTTCCCCGTCCCGATGCGCGACAGCGCTCTCGACGCCGAGATCGTGATCCACGAGCTGACTCACGGCACCACCAACCGCCTCATCGGCAATGCGGGCGGCCTGACCTGGAGCATCGGCCGCGCGCTCGGCGAAGGCTGGAGCGACTTCTACGCCTTCGCCCTGCTCAACAACTCCAATACCGACGACCCTGACGGCGAGTACGCGTACGGGGCCTACTCCCACTACAAGCGCAACATCATCGACAACTACATTTACGGCACCCGCCGCTTCCCCTATACGACTGACAACACCATCAACGCCCTGACCTGGGCGGACGTGGACGACACGACGGCCAACGTCTCCGGCGGCATCCCTCCCAACACTCCCGGCCAGTCGATCAACGGCGGTCTCAACGCCTTCAACGCCGGCGAGGTCTGGGCCCTGTCGTTGTGGGAAGTGAGGAGCCGCATCATCGCCGACCCGGCCGGCGCCAACGGCGACGTGCCCACCGGCAACGAGACGATGCTGCAGCTCGTCACCGACGCGCTCAAGCTGACCCCGGCGAGCCCCAGCTTCATCGACGCCCGCGACGCTCTCCTCCTGGCGGATTGCGCCACCAACGGCTGCGCCAACGAGCGCTCGATCTGGGCGGGCTTCGCCGACCGCGGCCTCGGCTACGGCGCCGTCGCACCCCTGGGCCACGCCGGGTTCGCCAACGTCGGCCACATCGGCGTCGGCGAATCGTTCGCCCTGCCGCATCTCGACGTCGCCAGCAGCAAGGTGGAAGACGTCCTGGGCAACAAGAACGGTGCGATCGATCCCGGCGAGACCGTCCGGGTCACCGTCCAGTTGATCAACCCCTGGCTCAACCCCGCGTTCGCGGTGCGCAAGGCCAAAGCCACCCTCACCTCCTCGACCCCGGGAGTGACGATCCTCGGCCACGAGGCCACCTATCGCGCCATTGGCGGTCAGGATCTCGCCCCGACCAACGGATTCCTGCTCAAGGTCTCGCCCGCCGCCGCGTGCGGCCAGTCGCTGAAGCTCACCCTCACCATCGAGAGCTCGCTCGGCACCGCCACGGCCGACCTCACCCTGCGCGTGGGCACCGCTTCCGGCACCGGCGCGCCGGTGACCTACACCCGGACCCTCTCCCCGGCCCTGCCCATTCCCGACGGCGACCTGCGCGGCATTGTCGACCAGATGACGGTCACGGATGACCGCGAAATATCCGACCTCGATTTCCGGGTGGACGACCTCCAGCACACCTTCACCGGCGAGATCACCCTGCTCCTCAAGGCGCCCAACGGCTACGGCGCCGACCTGATCTGGCAGCGCGAAGCCGGCGTGCTGGGCGGCGGCGACGGCGACAACTTCATCAACACGGTGATCGATGACGAGTCCA
Organism: Thermoanaerobaculia bacterium; assembly: GCA_036002325.1. Lineage (GTDB taxonomy): Bacteria > Acidobacteriota > Thermoanaerobaculia > Multivoradales > UBA5704 > DATARR01. Next base: position 112,987 of record DASYTJ010000080.1, read on the forward strand.
CCAACGACCTCAACCAATCCGCTGAGACCGACGCCCCCTTCACCGGCTCCTGGACGCCGGCCTTCAATTCGTTCATCTGGAGACTGTTCGGCTCCACGGCCATCTTCCCCGATCCCGTCGGCCAGCTCTCCCGGATGGACGGTCTGAGCACCCGCGGCACCTGGAGAGTGCTGACCGCCGACGTGTTCGGTGGCGAAACCGGCACGCTCAACGCCTGGTCGATCATCGTGACCCCGAAGGCTTTCACGTGCACGGCCTTCGCGCCGGGCGCGAGCGGGCATTGAGGCTCGCTTCGAGCTTCGGTGGACACCATTGTAAGTGTACGAAGTTACGATCAGAAAGGAGTAAAGAAGTATGAAGAGAACAGTTTTACTCGGAGTTCTGTTGGTCGCCGTCGTCGCCTTTACTTTGGCGATCTCGACGCCGAGACCCCTCCACGCCATCCTGTGCTGTACCGACTGTGGATACACCACGTCGCAGTACTGGACCAAGGCACCCACGTGCGCAGAGGCTCAGACGGCCTACCGGGCCCTGGCGAAGCCGGAAGCCGACTCCATCTGCGGCGGCACCAATGCGTCCTGCGCGCTCAGTATTCCTCCCTGCGAAGACTGGCATCTCGAGGATCCGGCGAACCCGTGGAAGATCGACGGCGTCGCGAGCTTCTGCTGCAAGGACACCTGCGAGATCAACCCATAGCCTTGTCCATTGGATACATGGAGACGCCCGTTCGTGCAGGCGGGCGTCTCTCGCCTGGCAACGCTTCCCTACAACCACCTGAAAAGGAGAGCAGCACCATGGACGGCGGGGGGTGACTTCGGCAGCAACTATTGTTACGAGTAGAAAGGAGTAAAGAAATATGAAGAGAACGGTTTTACTCGGTACTCTACTGATCGCCCTCCTCGTTTGTGCCCTGGCGATCTCGACACCGAAACCCGCCCATGCCCTCCTCTGCTGTGTCGGCTACTACCAGACCGCGCAGTACTGGACCAAGGCCCCTACGTGCGCGGAGGCCCAGGCGGCCTACCGGGCCCTGGCACGGCCGGAAGCCGACGACACCTGCGGCGGCTCCACCTATGTCTGTGCTTTCAGCATTCCACCTTGCGAAGACTGGACCTCCGAGGACCCGGCGAATCCCTGGAAGATCGACGGCGTCGCGACCTTCGGCTGTAGGGAAGACTGCGGTCCGATTTACCCATAGTCCTACCGGACGCGTTCACGAGGACGCCCGCTCTCTCGAGGCGGGCGTCCCCCCCGCCGTCCAACCCTTCCGCACAAAAACCGCCTTTATAAAGGAGAACGACATGAGGAGGATCGCTCTGCTAGGGACCCTGCTGGTCGCCGGGCTCACTTGCACTTTCGCGCTCTCGACGCCGCGCCCCCTCTACGCCGTCATGTGTTGCGACAACGGCGGGTACCAGACCAGTCCATACTGGGTTCTGGAACCCACCTGCTCGGAGGCCCAGGCGGCGTTCCGCGCAGCGGCCCTGCCGGAAGCCCAGGACTTCTGCGGCGGCACCTTTTCCGTCTGCGCCACCACGGTCCCTGGCTGCTACTGGTTTGAAGGTCAGTGGGTGGTCAGCGGCGTGATGACGTTCGGGTGCAAGGAGCCTTGCCCGCGCGATCCGATCGACCCTTAGGCGCCGGTGCTCGTGAAGAGACCCGCCCCGAAAGATCGGGGCGGGGCATCATCTACCGCTTTTCCGCCGGCGAGGCCGCCTTCTCCAGTCTGCGGGGCTTGGTCTTCCCAGGCATGATGCCGGAGCCCATTTGCTGGCGGGCGGTGATCTGCGCCGAGTAGCTCGCTTCCACCCGCTTGAGCTCGTCGCTCTTCAGATGACATCGCTTGTACTTCTTGCCGCTGCCGCACCAGCAGACGTCGTTGCGGCCGAGCTCGACCTGCGGCCCGGGGGGACGGGGAGAAACCAATTTACGAAACCAGCTTGCCAGGGACACGAACGATCTCCAGGGTTGAAAAGGTTGTTGTCTCGAGGGATTCGGCCGGGCCCGGCGGTGCGGCCTAGCGGCCCCGCACCTGCAACAGATCGACCACCTGCTTGACGCCCGAGGTCTCGCGAGCCACACGCAGCGCCAGCGACTTGCGCTCCTCGTCGGGGAGCGTGCCGCGCAGGCTGACCACCCCCTCGCTGGCCTCCACTTCGAGGTCCAGCGCGTAACGGCCGATCTCTCCCAACAGGTTCTTGCCGATCCGCATTTCCAGGACGGCATCGTCCACCTCGCGCTCGGTATGGCCGACGGCGCGGCCGACCGTGGTGCTCTCGGGCTGCTCCTCGCGCGAGAAGAGGTGGTTGTTGACGCTCTGCACGCCGGGAACCGACTTGGCGACCTCCTCGGCCAGCTCCTCCGTCGAGCGCTTGTCGACCGCGCCGACCAGGTTGACCTTGCCGCCCTTGGCGTCCACCGTCACCCCCAGGGCGTCCTGCCCCAGCTTGTCGAGCAGGGCCAGGCGGACCTCCTTCTCCAGCCGCGCGTCCGCGACGTCCTGCTCGCGGATAGCCTCGTCTCCGGCCTGCGAGCGAGGAGTGGGAACGGTCGAAGAGCAGGCGCCCAGAAGGAGCATCCCGAGGAATGAGCACGCCAGGAAGGGCTTGGAATCGAAGGCTCGCATAACGGGAAAAGGGTACCACGGGTGAGCCAGTTCCAGGCCTGGAATAAACCACCGCGGATGCCTGCCTGCCCCGACGCCCACGCCTGAGCCGGCCGAGTAGCCTTACCGGGGCGTGTTGCCCGCACGCCCCCGCCTTTCCCCACCACCCCAAACCTCTGATTCCACAACACTTGATCCACGCGCGTTTCGACAGAAGTTTAGCGGTACTAAAAGTGGCCGGCCCTCCCCGTCGTCAAGCAGCTTGGACGATCTGGAACCGAGCACGTTCTGCATAGAATATCTCGCCATGGACGACCGGGCGGCTCCGCTTCGTCGACCGCCCGGGCAACCGTTGCCAGGAAGGGAATGAGATATGGATATCGTCTTTGGGGTCGCTTCTACAGACGAGCACTTCGAACAGATCTTACAACTGCAGAAGCGGAACCTGTTCAGCTCGATCAGCGAGGATGAACAAGCGCGGCAGGGCTTTGTCTTTGCAGAGCACACGATCCCCTTGCTGAAAATGATGGCCGCCCATCTCCCGCAGGTGACAGCAGCCAGCAACGGCAGGGTGATCGGCTACAACCTGGCGATGCCGGTCTCGATGAAGAACGAGATGCCGCGCCTGATGCCGATGTTTGCTGCGTTCGAACGAAGCCAGTACAAAGGCCGGCCCTTGACGGCGTACAATTTCATGGTGGGCGGACAGATTTGCGTGGACAAAGATTTCAGAGGGCAGGGGTTGCTACGCAGGCTTTACCATGAAACCAGGAACAGACTGCCACCGGCATACCAGCTATGCGTGACCGAGGTATCCGCAAGGAACAACGTATCTTTAAGGGCCCACCAGAAGATGGGGTTTGAGGTCGTCAGTACCTATCAGGACGGAAAAGAGCTCTGGTACGTGGTGGCGTGGAACTTTGAAAGCGAGCAAAAGTAGAGCAGTCCAAGAAGTAGCAGCCACCGCAGCCATGCTGAGATTCTCCCTCGTCTGGCTCGACTTCAGTGCGCCTTGTCAGACCCGTCCTGGACGCGCGTGTCGACCGCGATCCAGTTGACCTCCCAGGTCTTGCCGCCGTCGTCCGAGAAGGACTGCTCGAAGCGGCATGACGTCGGCGTGATCTCCGAGATGATGAACTGCACCAGGATGGCCTTACCGTTGAGAGTCTCCTGACTGTAGAACTCGCCGCGCCCATCCCTGAACTCGCCGATCGTGGGTGGGCTCAGCATGCCGTCCTTGGCGTTCGAAAAGTTGAGGCTCCACTGTCGGGCTTGGGGATTGTAGAGACGCAGGCTGAGGCCCTCGAAGTGACCCGTCGGCCCGTCGGCCACCAGCTCTACCAGATTGGCGCGTCCGTTCAACACCTTGCGGACAACGCTGATGCCTTCCATTTCCACCCAATCGTTTGAACCCGTCAACGGCCGCAAGCGGAGCCGCAGATGAGTCTTCCAGGTACCGATCTCGAAATCGAAATCGTGTTGGCCGTCCCGTTTCTGTTCAGTGCTGGCCTTGGCGGCGCCTGTATTCTGTGCCCCTCCCTGTGGCGGCAGCAGCAAAGCCAGGCTGCACATCAAAAAATAAGGCCAGATTCTCTTGAGTGCGTTCATCAGGTCTCTCCAGGTTAGAAGCGCGGCTGGAAGGCCACTCGCCGTCCGGCTTGGCGGGCAAGATCTTCTGCCGGCGGGTGGCATCGCACAATAGCCACTTGGGGCCGGACCGTTATGGCCACTTCGGATCCGCCGGGACCGCACGGCTCGCCGGCTGACTACTTCGCTCGCATCGCCAGCGCCCTGCGCCTCATGATTGGACGGTCGGGAGTTGCAATCCACAAAAAGCCAATCTGGAGGAAAGAAACATGATCAAAGCCATGAAGTTCGTCGGAGTGCCGGTGAGCGATCAGCAGCGGGCGCTGGAGTTCTACACCAGCAAGCTGGGATTCCGCGTCATCACGGACCAGCCTTTCGACAACGATCAGCGCTGGATCGAGTTGGGTGTGGGACGCTCGGGCGCCGGCATCGCGCTGTTTACCCCGCCCGGACAGGAGGACCGCATCGGAACGTTCACGGGTCGGCGTAATCGAGCCGGCGACAGCCCACCGTTGCAGCCGCAGGCATGATATCCTCTTTTCACTGCCCATTCGAGTGGAGGAGCTGTCATGCCCGCGACTGTCAACGGGATCGGCACGCGCTATGCCGGCCGTAAGGACGCCTCGGTCGTCCAGGCGACCTGCCCTTTCTGCAAGCGCTTCACCAAGCTCTCGTCTTACGAGACTCGGGAGTGGTTCTGCTTCGTCTACATTCCGCTGATCCCGCTGCGGAAGTTCCGCATCCTGAACGATTGCGCCGTCTGCCGGCGGCATCACCGCCTCCCCCTGACGGAGTTCCGCAGCCGCCTCGAGAACGAGATCGCACCGCTCCGCGCGGCCGTCGATAGAGCTCCGTCCGACGCCGAGGCCCGGGTGCGCCTGGTCGAGGGATTGTTCGGTTTCCAGATGTACACGGAGGCCGAGAACGCCGCTCGCGACGGGCTCGGCAGGATGCCCGGGAATCCTCGGCTCAACCGGCTGATGGCTCATCTCCTGGCTTTGCGGGGGGATCTCGCCGGCGCCACGCCCTTCTATCGCCAGGCGGCCGCCGCGGCGCCGGACGACGCCGAGATCCGCTTCGCACTGGGACGCCATCTGATCGCCTGCGGCGAGACCGCCGAGGCCGTCCGCGAGCTGACGGAAGCGTGGCGCCGCGACGCCGGCAACACTCAGGCCCTCCACCTTCTGGGCGAAGCCCTGTTCGCCGAAAAGAGGTGGAACGAGGCCCTGGACGCGTATCAGCAGATCCTCGCCCGCCACCCGGAGATGGCGTCGGACCGCGACCTGCTGCGGCAGATGAAGGCGTGCAAGGAGGCCCTCGGCTTCCCACTGACTGACGCCGAACGCAAGGCGGGACGGCGGTGGTGGCCCTTCGGCGACAGGAAACGGCTTTCGACTCCCCGGGCCACTTCGGGGATGGACGGCCGGCGGGTGGCCGCCCTCCTCGGCATCGCCCTCGGCGGAATCGTCATCGTCGGTCTGGGTATCGCCCTCTGGAAGCAGCGATACGCGGATGTCTGGTTCGACAACGGCCTGTCACAGCCGGTCCGCGTCACCCTGAACGGCGAGAGCTTCCCCCTTCCTCCGGGTGCTCCCGTCAAGAAGAGGGTCCAGCCCGGCGAGCACACCATCGTGGTGGCGGACGCCCAGGGGCGCGAGATGGAACGGTACAAGGCCTCGATGAGGAAGCTGGACCTGTTCGACGCTCTCACCACGGACCGCCTCTTCGTCTACGACGTGGCCGAGGCCCATATCTACCAGCGCGAGGAGATCGGCTACGCCGTCAGCGAGGCGGATCGCACGTACCGGCAGTCTTTCATCGCCCTTCGCCGCTTCTTCGAGCAGCAGGACGTCGACTACGTCTTCGAGGCGGCGCCGGAGACGATGGAGGTTGAATCGGGCTCCTCCACCACCGTCCGCGTGGCGCTCAACGTGGCCAAGCTCGACGCGAACCGCCTCGGTGTCATCTGGTTCAACGAGGGCAAGACTCAGGATGCCGCTCGCGCCTTCCGCCGGGCTTTGGCCGCCGAGCCCTGCTCCGTTCCGGCGCACGGCAATCTCCTCCAGGTCCTCCCCTCGCGCGAAGAGACCGCCGCCGAAGCTCGCAAGTGGTTGACCGAGTGCCCGGGGGTGGAATCACATCGCGCTTATCAGCAGGCCCGGATCGCCCTCGGCCAACGCGGCGCCGTCCTGGCGGAGTATCAGGCCCGGCTCGCGGCCCATCCGGAAGTCGGCGCCAACCATTATCTGTATGGCCGGCTGGTGGACGATCCGGAGCGGTCCATGCCCCTGTATCGGCAAGCGATCGAGCTCGATCCCAGCCTGTCGTGGGGCCGGCTCGCTCTGGCCTACGACATGCTCGCTCTCGAGCGGGACGCCGAGGCGCTGGAGATTCTGGAGCCGACGCTCCGCATGCCGGACCGCGATACCACGGTGACGGAGCTCTATGCCATGGCCGCGATCGGCGCCGGTGCGATCGACCGGGCTCGCGGGGCACTGGACGAGGTGGAGAAAGCCCTGCGGGACGAAGACGCTCAACTCTGGCACGCCCGCTGGCTGCTGCTCCTCGCCGGCGGTGAATTCGAGGCGGCCGAAAAGCGACTCAAGGCTCGCGAGTTGGCGTACGGGGAGCGGAACCCCGATGTCTGGGCCCTCCGGGCGCAGCTCCTTCGCGTTCAGGGAGACGCCTCAGGGCTGAAACGGATTCTGACGGAGGGACGCCTGCGGCCGGACGTGGCGGGGCTGGCGCGCACCCTGCTCCAAGAGCAGGCTCTGGGAGCCGGACAGTGGCAGGAAGCGGCGGCCGCCCTCGACGGCCTGAAGCCGGAGGAGATCTCCTATCCCGACCGAGTCCTCGCCGCATGGGGATTGCAGATGGCGGGGGATCGAAAGGGGGCTGACGAGCGCCTCGCCGCCGTCGAAGCCGAGCTCGAGCCGGCAGCCGCGAATGATGCTCAGGCCGCGGCCCAACTGGCCATGGCACGGCACCTCCGCCGGCGGACGACGGCCGAAGCCGTGCTAGCCGCCGCGCGCCGCTCCGGGTTCCACACGGTCCCGCATGCTTATTTTGTCCTTGCCGCGGAGCGGGAGGCGGCGGGCGACGCGGCGGGTGCCCGGCTCCTTTACGAGAAGGCCCGCAGGCGGTCTCTGGATCTCGACGTCCCTGGTTTTGCGGCGGCGGCCCGGGCGCGTTGAGCCGATAGGAAGCGCGCTCGCTACTTCCTATTCTCCGGCTCTCGTCGCCTCATTCTCCTGTCACGTTCTTGCGGCGCAAGTCGCCTTAACCGCTGAGACGCGGCCGGAGGTGGTATAATGAACTCCATCAAACGCTGAACAATTTATGTTCACGGCTGAATATGGAGGCAGGTCAATGAACGCACATCATCCCTATCATCCGATCATCTACGTCAGGGGCTTCGCCGCGACCCAGGGTGAGATCGAGGAGACTTGCGCGGATCCCTACATGGGGTTCAATCTCGGCTCGACGAAGAGCCGCATGGCCTGGACCGGGCAGCGCAAGAAGTTCTTCTTCGAGTCGCCGCTCATCCGACTCATCACTGAGCACGACTATGACGACGTGTACGTGGACGGGGACGACCTTATCGCGCTGGAGAGGACGGATAAGCCGATTTCTTACCGCTCGGTGATCATCTACCGCTACTACGACGAGGCGTCGGAGGAGTTCGGCAAGGGAGAGACGCCGCCCATCCAGCACTTCGCCAAAGGATTGAGCGCTTTGATCCTGCGCTTGCGGGAGAGGGTCTGCGCGAATCCCGCAAACGAAGTCTCACAGGATGACTTCAAAGTTTATCTCGTGGCCCATTCGATGGGAGGCCTGGTCTGCCGCGCCTTCCTGCAAAATTCCGAGCTGGGGGAGGAGGAGTCGAGACGCGCCGTGGACAAGCTCTTCACCTACGCCACGCCTCACAACGGGATCGACCTGCGCATCGTCCGCAACGTTCCGGGCTGGGCGAGCTTCGGCCAGGTGAACAACTTCAATCGCGAGAAGATGGCCGAGTTCTTCGCGCTGCCACAGAAGGACGACGTCTCGGTCGTGGTCAGTTTCCCGCCCGAACGCATCTTCAATCTGGTCGGCACGAACCCATCCGACTATCTCGTAATGAAGGGTTTGTCGAGCTGGGCGGCCGGCGACGGCAGCGACGGTCTGGTGCGGATGGAAAACGCCACCACCCACGGGCCGGGGTTGAACGGAGAAGGTGAGGTCTCCTCACCGCGGGCGTTCGTTCATCGCAGCCACTCCGGCCACTACGGCATCGTCAATTCCGAAGAGGGATACCAAAACCTCACGCGTTTCTTTTTCGGCGAGGTTCGGGTCGACGGCGTGCTCGACATCGACGATATCACCCTTCCCGCCGAGTTGGATAAGGCGCGCAAGGCGGGAAAGAAGGTGAAGGCGTCGTACCAGTTCGAGGTCGTGGTGAGCGTCCGCGGCTCTCAATGGCAGATGCACCGGCGGACGGTAACCGAAAATTCCGCGATCTTCCGCACCTATAGCGAGCTGTTTCCGCCGGTGGAGGGCTCCGAGCTTCGGCCGCCCGACCGGAAACAAAGCCCGCATCTGTTCTCGGTCTTCCTGGATCCGAAGAAGAGCAAGGCAAAGAAAGCTACCGAGGAGAGAGGCTCGGTGAGCTTCGCCTTCGACCTCAAGGTGGTCGTTCCGGACTATGAGGTGGACGAGGTGCTCTTCCTGAAGCGCCATTACGAAGGCGGCTACATCTACCGGCAGCTCATCATCGTCGAGGCGTTCGAGGACACGAACGCGCTCGGCGGATGGAAGATCAACTACGGGTTTCAGGACAACTCTCCGGGCGCCGCCACGAAGGTCGCGACGACCCAGCCGCTGCCCGGTGGCCGCGGCTTGTTCTTCAACATCCCGGTCAAGCAGCCGAAGCGCCCCGGGATCGACGCGACGCTTCGGATCGAGGCGCGGCCCTGGACGTGAGGCTCTTTTTCGGAGCCTCGAACAGGGCTTCTCCCAACATGGGTAGGCGTTGCAGCGATTGAAAAAAAAGGGGGGCGCCCCAGGGAGTCGGAGCGCCCACGTGGAGGCGTCGCCTCAGAGGAGGCGGCGCCGCTTACGGCGAGGACCGTAGAAACGCTCCTCGTCGTAGATCTCGCCTCGGTAGAAGTCCCGATCCGCCGCCGGCGTGTAACCGGGCTCGAAGCGCCGGCGCAGTCCGGTCTCGTACTCGCGGCCGAAGGCCCTGTGATCGTACGCGGGGAGCACGGCGGCGTCGTTGGCGTCGAGAGCATCGAGATGAACGCGATCATGCTCCTCGTCCAGCCGGGCCATGCCGATCGGGACCAGGACGTGATGCCGCGCCTCGCGCCCGTCGCCGCGATCGAGCACCGGGCCAGCTCCAGCCATTCCAGGAGCGGCGTGTGCGCCGACCACTCCGGCCGTTCCCGGCACCACCGGGGCGTTCATGACCAGATCCCGGTCGAGCTCCACGTCGAGGTAGCAGACCCTCATCTCTCCCGTGTCGACCAGCAGGTCGTTGATCTCGCCGATCGTCCGGCCATCGCGGCCGATCACGTTCCAGCCGCGAACGTCGGGATCGTCATGGGCCACCTTGTAATCCTTCAGCTCCCGGAGCGGAGCGATCTGCGAGACTCCCGGCTCCATCGTCGCGGTGCCGGCCGGAGCGGTGTGAACGTCATCGTGTCTCATGGAGTCCTCCTCTCGTCAGGCGCACCGCGCCAGGATCGGAACGGTATCGGTGAGCTCGATGGGAAGGACCAGCGCCGAAGGGGCGCTCCATGCGAGCAGCGCCACGTCCTGCGGCGCCTGCCGCCGGTTGCTGCCGCGCATCGCCAGGACGGCCCAGACCAGCAGCAGCAGGAGAATCAGACCCAGGAGCAGCGCCCAGACAGGCATTCCTTTCTTTCTCTCGATCTTGATTTCCGCCATCGTGAGTACCTCCTACACCGGGTATCCGACGGCGCATCCCGCGGCGTGCTGGACATGCGGTATGTATGTGCGGCGGACCGCCGCCGGGCGCGGGGGACCGAATACCCGGATTCGATCCTCAGGACGGGAGTTCTGCAAGGATCGGGCCGAAACCCGATGGCAGGAGCCGCCGAGCAAAAGATTCGGTATACTCCGCTAAAACAAGCCTATGGTTAAGGGAAGCTTCGAGCCCGAACAGACTTCGGCGCCTCATCTGCTCGTTCGGGTGGGGGTCACCGGACATCGTCCAGACGGACTGATGAGATCCGGCTATGACGAGTCCATGCTTCGGGATGCCATACGCCGGGTTCTGCTGGAAATCAGCAACGCTGCCGCGGCGGTATTCGCGGCGAGTGCCGGAGTTTACGCGGGTCCGAAGCCGATCCTCCGGTTGATCTCCCCCCTGGCGGAAGGCTCGGACCGGTTGGTGGCGAGAACAGCCCTGGAGCCAGCTCTCGGCTTCAAGCTGCAGTGCCCGCTGCCCTTTTCCCGAGAAGAATATTCAAAGGATTTCGTCGCGGAGTCTTCAAAAGCGGAGTTTGAGGATCTTCTCGGCCAGGCCGAGGCTATCTTCGAGCTCGATGGCTCTCGGGCATCGAAAGAAACGAAGACGAAGGCCTACGAAGCGGCGGGGCGGCTCGTCTTACGGCAGAGCGAGATCTTGATCGCCGTCTGGAATGGAGAACCCGGGGAGAAGGGCGGCACAGGTCAGATCATCGCCGATGCCCGCAGCGGCGACCTTCCCGTCGTTTGGATCGACTCCCATCAACCGCACGAGGTGCATCTCTCGAAAGCCGACGATCCGGCTGCCTGGGTCGATTTCGCAGACCTCGCCGGCCGTCTGAGCCATCTCCTCCCGCCTGAAGACGAAGACGAGTTGAAGCTGATCCGTCGCTTTACGTCCGAACGCCCGCCGTCATGGACGGTCGGCGTGGCATTGGAACCCGGGAAAATCGGAAAATGGAACCCCTTTCTGCCGGTCATCTCCGTCATGGGCATAGACCAGAGCATCGAGAGAGCCCTGGCCGGGACCTGGGCTGAGTTTGCCGCCGTCACGGCACCGGCCGAGCGGTGCTTCCGGCGGCAGTTCGTCAAGGCGGACTATCTGGCCAATGTCTACGCCAATAAATACAGGAACTCGCTCGCCGTCATCTATTTACTCGGTGCGCTGACGGTGCTCGCGGCGTTCCTGGGATTCTTCACGCACAGCCATGAATGGAGCTGGCTCGAGCTGTCCCTCTTCACCGTCGTCGTCAGCATCATCTTTTGGGCCCAGAATCAAGTCTGGCACGGCCGCTGGATCGACTATCGCGTGCTCGCGGAAGGTCTCTGGCAGGCCCGGCTTTTGGCAGTCCTGGCACGCACGCCTTCTGACTTCAATGTACCCGTGCGTCTGCAGGACAGGGAGCCTCAGGCGACCTGGTACAACTGGTATTTGCGCGCGGTCGTCCACGAAGCCGGCCTGCCGAATGCCAGGATTGAAAAGTCTTATCTCGAGAGTTTTCATGCTCTCGTGGACGAATCAATGGCATCTCAGATCAATTATCACGAGAAGACCATCAAGGGGCGGCACCATCTCCATCAACAACTGCACCGGACGACCGAGGTTCTGTTCTGGCTCGCCGCCTTCGCCTGCCTCATGCATCTCGTCAGCGCTTTTTGGCACGACGCCGAAGCCGGCCTTGGGTCTTATTACCGTGGCCTTGAATTCTTTCTCACCTTTTGCGTGCTGGTGCTGCCCGCCTTCGGTGCCGCCATCAGCGCCATCCTCCAGCAGCGGGAGTTCAAATGGACCGTGCTGCGCTCCAGCGCCCTGAAGACACAGCTCGAAATTCTGCGCAGACAGCACAGATCCATTCAGAACAACCATTCCGAGCCCCTTGGAGAGACGGCTGAGAAATTCTCCCAGCACGCTTTCGGCGAGCTCGTCGATTGGCATTCCGTGTTTCTCGGCAAAGAGCTCTCGTTACCCTGAGCAGGTTCAGGATGGCAACCTCCTCCACCCTCCGCATCTACCTCGCCGCCGTCCCGGGCCAGATGGACGGCGAGCGCGCGGTCCTCGAGGGGCTCGTCCTGCCGGAGCTGCGGGCGCGGGCGGAGGAGCTGGGCGTCGCTGTCGAGCTCGTCGATCCCATGAAGGCCAAGGGCGAGGATTGGGACCTGGCGCAACGGTTTGGCGAGATCGACCGCTGCCGGCCGTTCTTCCTGGCGCTCCTCGGCGAGCGTTACGGCGATCCGCCGCGGGCGGTGTCGCTCGACCTGGTCGCGGCGTATCCCTGGCTCGCGGAGGACCCGGGCCGGAGCGTGCTGGAGCTGGAGATTCTTCACGCCGCGCTCCGCGATCCCGGGAACGCCGCCGGCTCCTTTTTATACTTCCGCGATCCCCGCTTTCCGGCGATAGTGCCGGATCAGCATCGCAGCCGGTTCTTGCCGGAAACCGAACGGGCGGCGGCGCGCCTCTCCGGCCTCAAGGACCGCATCCGCGCTTCAGGCCTGCCCGTGTTCGACGGCTACCCTTGCGGCTGGAGCGACAGCCTGGAGCGCGCTTCCCGGCTCGACGCACTCGCGGAACAAATGCTCGAGGATCTCTGGCCGGCCATTCGAGAGTACGTCCGGACGGAGGCCAGCGCCGCCGTGGACGCTGTCCCTTCGTCGGCCGCTCCTCCGATTATCCCCGAGCCTCCGCCGTGGGAACCCCCCGCCGCTCATCTACCGCCGGAGGAACCGCTGCCGGTGCACGAGAACGTCCAGTTCACGGTGTACCGCTCCCGCTCCGTCGAACCTCTCAAGTGGTATCCGCTGCTGGCGTTCGCGCATCTCTCCGAGCTGCCGGAGGACGCGCCGGCGGACGAGCCCGATCCGCTGCAGGAGGTCCAGGACCAGGCGCGCCGCGTCCTCGGCGGTCTCGCCAAGGGGTACGCCGACGTCAAGCAGGACAGCCGCTACGCCGTGCCGCACGAGGCGGAGCTCACGTTCCTGCCGGAGATCCCCGGGTTCCACATCAGCCCGCCGCGCCGCACGTTCCTGTGGCTGGAGTCGGTGCAGCGGGAAGAGTTTCGCATCCGCGCCACGCCGGAGCTCGACGGCACGCTGGTGCGCGGGCGGATGAGCGTGTTCTGGGGAAGCATTCTGCTGGCGGAGATCAACCTCGGCATTCGCGTCGACAGCCGGCTGGCCGGCGCCGCAGCGCAGCCGCCGGCCGAGCGGAGCGCCAGCCGGCCGTTCCGTAACATTTTCCCGTCCTACTCCCACCGGGACGCCGGCATCGTCGAGGAGTTCGAGCGCTTCGCCCGCACCCTCGGCGATCGCTACCTGCGCGACGTCCATGAGCTGCGCGCGGGCGAAGCGTGGAACGACCGTCTCAAGGAGCTGATTCAGAAGGCCGACGTCTTCCAGCTCTTCTGGTCGCGCAACGCCATGCAGTCCCCTTACGTCGAGGAGGAGTGGCGGTACGCCCTGTCGCTCGGCCGCCCGCACTTCGTACGGCCGACCTACTGGGAGGACCCGCTGCCGGAGGATCCGGACCGCGACCTGCCGCCCGGCGACTTGCGGCGGCTGCACTTCCAGCTCCTTTCGACCGGCGAAGCCCAGCGGCCGTCGGCACACGGCCGGTTCGGCGAGCTGGCGGAGCCTGCGCCGGTTCCATCAGCGAGCCCCTCCCGGAGCTTCGATCCGAACGCCACGGCCATCGCCCCGGCGGCCGATGATTTTCGGCTGTTCGAAGACAGAGAGCCTTCGCCGGAGCCCCCGGGGCAATTGGCATCGTTCCGGGAGCCGACATCACCGGATGACGACGTCACCCTGCTGGACGACACCGCCGTCGGGGCAGCGCCGGAGCTCGACGACAGTTGGACGGGCATTGGAGCCGCCGAACCACCGACTCCACCACCTCCCATGGAGAGGACCGTGGTCAGCGCGCCGGTTCCTCCGCCGCCGGTTTCCGCTCCGAGCGTGGGGAGGTCCTATTCCCAACCTACGCTTCCCCCTCGCTCCGCGAGACGGGGCGCCGGCCTCAAGATCGCGGCCGTGTTGGCGATGGCCGTCCTCGGCCTCTCGATTTTCGCTCTGCGCGCCAGGTTCGGAGCGCAAGGCCCGGACCAACCCATCGATATTTCATCTCCCAACCAGACCGTGACGCCGCCCAACAGCACGCCGCTTCCGACGGGAGACCACGAAATCTACGATCCCGCGACCTGGAAGGAGCTGACCGCCGCCTGTGAGCTGAGCGGCGAGGAGATCTCCAGCCTGCCCTCCCGCCAGGAGCCCGGCGCCAACATGATCGAGGTCTTCGCCTCGCCGAGCGCCTACAACGCGCGGGTGGTGAAGCAGCAACTGGACTCCGTGGGAGCGTTCATCTTGCCGCGGCGGGAGGAGGGAAAAGCCGTCTGCGCCGTCGTCCTCGATCCCTGGGAGCCCAAGGTGCAGGACTACCTCAAGCAGCTACGGGCGCGCGGGACCGAGCCCCGGGACGTGCTGTTTCCTGAGATTCCCGGATCTTGACGACGGCGGCCCCTCACCTCCCCTTCCCCTCCTCTCCCACCGCACACCCGCCCGCCGGGAGAGGAGGGGTTTTCAAAAACAAATCAAGACAGTCTCCCTCCTCTCCCGGAAAGGGCGGGCGTGAGGCGGGAGAGGAGGGCCGGGGAGGTGAGGGGCTCGGCGGCGCGGACAGCGGCTCGATCCCAGAGAACCTGCGGATCGGTGAATCGGCCTACTTCGCCGCTCGCGTCAGGTGGAACTCGTTGGCGCCCTTCCGCTCGCCGCCGGCGTAGAAGACCCAGGACGTGTCGAGCTTGCCGTCTCCCGAAAATTTGATCATGCCATCGTGGACGTGTCCGTCCTTGGCGGCGTCGAAGCCCGTGCCGCCGTCGAAGGCGAAGACGAGGTCGGTCGGAGTCGACTTCGCCAGATCGAGCTTGAAATGCGGCTGATTGCCGGCGGCGCAGTAGTGGGTTGCCACCAGATCGTCTCCCTGCAGGAAATAGACGGTCATCATCTCGTGATTGGAGTTCGGGAACAGCGTCTCCGTCACGATCGTGCCGTTGGAGCCCACGCGGTAGATCACCGACGCCGAGACGCCTTCCATTCCCGTGCTTCCCTGCCAGTCGCCGGCGAGAGCCTTGAGCCGCTCGAAGGCGGCTTTCGCGTCGATTTTCCCCGGCGCCGCCGTCTCACCGGCGAAAGCGCCATGGGACACGACGAGCAGCATCGCTACGGCGAATCCAATTGAAAGAATGCTTCTCGGTCTCATCGCAGATCTCCTTTTCATTCTCGGTTCAGGAAACCGTCTTGCTGGCGGCGCACCTGCGGATCGGCGTCGCGCGCGGCGAGGACGACGGAACGGCGTCAAAGGGAAGCGCCCAGCCGCTTCTGAAAATGCTCCCGCCAGCTCTTCGGCAGCGCTTCGACGCTCGCCGCCCGGCGCAGCAGGTCGGGATCGCTCTCGCCGTGGCGGTCGAGGTAGAGGCGGACGACGTCCACCACGCCGACGCCGTTCGCGTCCTCGTGGATGCGCTCCATGGCATCGCCGGCGCCCAGCTCGCCCTCTTGCAGGACGGCGAGGTAGAAGCCGGGGCGGCCGCTCTCGAGGAAGCGCTCGACGATGTCCTCGCGATCGAACCTCATTGCCAGCTTGAAGCAGGGCAGCCGCGGCTGGGTGACGACCACTTCGCCCGTGCCGATGCGAAAGCGGTCGCCGACGTGGACCTCGTCCTCCCACCAGCCCTCCGTAGTGAGGTTCTCGCCGAAGGAGCCCCAGGGAAGATCCTCCAGCTCCAGCTCGCGCCGCCAGAACGGGTAGTGCTCGGAGGGGTAGACGTACACCGCCTTGTGAACCCCGCCGTGCACCGAGAGGTCCGCCTGGCGGTCGCCTTCCAGGTTGAGCTTGCGCAGCGCAACGCGCCCCTCGACCGGCGTCTTGAAGATGCCGCTCATGATGCGCCGGCCCTGCCACATCACCGGCCGGGGGGAGCCGACGTTGACGGAGACGATCTTCATAAGGCGAGATCGTACAAGGTTTCTTGCCGGCTGAGGCGGCACGCCCGTTGTCTGCCGTCAGCGTCTGCCGACCGTCGATGACGCCTCCCGTGAAGGCGGTCCGGCTCTTCGAGATCGGATGGAGCCAAGGGCTGAAGGCTTTTCTCACGGCGGGGTAACCCTTGGCGGTGCCGCTGTTTCCGCCCCGGGTCACGCCGCGCGGATCCAGGGCCTCAGGGTACGAGGTGGACCTCACGCGGGACCGGCTTACGGAGGCATTGCACGCGTTCAGACACCCGTTGTACGCGCGCAATGAGACGTTGCTCACGTACAACAGCCCGATAAACCCATGCATCGGCTCGCTGTCCGGGTACGGCAAAGCGTCGTACGGGGTCAGCGGCTCAGTGAACGCGTTCCATGGCCCGTTGAACGCCTACAACGAGGCGCTGGACACAGACAACGCTCAACGAAAGCCTGTGGAGGTCCGTTGAGCGCGTGCAACGAGGTGTCGTCCGCGAGCAACGACCCATTGCACGCGTGCAACGGCTCATGGTTCACGTTCAACGGCTCGTTGTACGTGACCGATGAAGCGTTGCACGCGGACAACCCTTCAATGCGCTCGTTCCCCGGGCCATTGACGGCGTTCAATGGCTCGTTGTTCGCGTACAACGGGTCATTGCATGCGAGCAACTCCCCGTTGAACGCGTACAAAGAGACCGCGAACGCGTACAACGCCATCCGCGCCGGGGTCCCCGCCGTCTCAAACGCGGACGGCGTCAGGCGCGTCACAGACGGCGCGAGCCCCTACCCCTTCGCCCCGTGCGCCCTCAGCAGCTCCACGATCGCCTCCTGCTTGCCCGCCTGCGCGTGGCGGATCAGCGGGATGCCGTGCGGCCCCTTGAGGTCGATCACGGTGGGATCGTCCGCCAGGAAAGCCTTCACGATCTCGACCTTCCCCATCATCGTGGCGCAGAAGACGTCCATGCGGGCGCCGTGGGAGAGCAGGAACTCGGCGATGGCTGGGTTGCCCATATGGGAGGCGCCGCCGAGGGCCGTCTCCCAGTCGCCGCGGCCCCAGTCCCAGGTAGCGTTGATGAGGGCCGGCTGCTGCTCCAGCAGCTCGCGGGTGCGTTCGAGATTGGCATGGCCGGCGACGACGAAGTCGCGAACCAGGTCGGCATCGAGCCGGGGTCCGCGGTCCGGAAAGGACGTCGACGGGGATGGGCTCTGTGCGGCTGCAGGGACTCCGACGGCGGTGGCGGCGGCCATGAGCATTCCTCCTTGGATCAGTTGTCTGCGGGAAACGGCCATAGGCTTCTCCTTTCACGGCCATCCTAGGAAGGCCGGCCGCACCGCACATCTGGCGCAGGGACTAGGGCGGCGTCTATGCCTTCCGGCCTATGCCGTCCGATCCGGGGCGGCGCTATGATCGGCCCGTCATGATGGCCGTGGCCCGCGAGCACCTGCGGCTCCTGCGCTGGGGAGGACTGGCGGCGTGGTTCGGCGTGAGCCTGCCCATCTGGCTCCAGCTCTCGGCCATCCAGCGGCCCGGCGCCTTCGCCGGCTGGCTGGTGGCCCTGCTGCTCTTCGCCGCCGCCTTCTGGATGACCGCCGCCAGCGCCGACGGCTGGGAGCTGACGCACCGCGAAGAGCTGGCGCTGCTGGCTCTTCAGGTCGCCTGCGTTCTCGTCATCGTCCTTCTCCTCTGCGACGGCTATGAAGGGACGCTGCTCGTGCTCGTCGCCATGCAGCTCGCCGGGCGCACCTCCCGCCGCGCGGGCCTCGCCTGGATCGCCGTTCAGAGCCTCCTGCTGGCGGTGGCGATCGGCATTCACTGGACGCCGCGATCGGCGCTGTTGCTGGTGCCCCCCTATCTCGGTTTTCAGATCCTGGCCTTCCTCGCCTTCGAAGCCCTGGAGCGCGAAACGCGAGGACGCGAGGAGCTGGCGCGGATCAATGCCGAGCTGCGCTCGGCGCGCGAGCTGCTGGCCCACGGCAGCCGGGTCGCGGAGCGTCTGCGGATCGCCCGTGAGCTGCACGACGCGGTCGGGCACCGGCTCGTCGCCCTCTCCCTGAACCTGGAGCTGGCCGCGCATCGCAACGAAGAGGATGCCAAGGAACCCCTCGCCACGGCGCAGTCGCTCACCCGGCTGCTGCTGACCGACATCGGCGAAATCGTGGACACGCTCGGCCGGGCGGAGCGGCTCGACCTCAGGCGGGCGCTGGCGGCGATGACCGGCGAGATCCCGCGCCCGCGTGTCCATCTGCGGATCGCCGAAGACCTGGCGGTGCACGACGCCGAGCTGGCCCACCTGCTGCTGCGCTGCTGTCAGGAGATCGTCACCAACGCCGCCAAGCACGCCGGCGCCGAGAACCTCTGGCTCGACGTGGTGCAGGAGGACGGCGTCGTCGAAGTGCGCGCCCGTGACGACGGCCGCGGCGCCGCCGAGGTCGCCGCCGGCCACGGCCTCACCGGCATGCGCGAACGGCTGGAGAACGCCGGCGGCCGCCTCGAGGTGGCGACGCGGCCCGGCATGGGCTTCGCCGTCGCGGCGCTGGTGCCACTGCGGAGAGGAGCGTGAGGCCCTCACCTCCCCGACCCTCCTCTCCCGACCCCTCCCTCCCCCCCTCACCGGGAGAGGAGGGAGAAAAACAGAACAAAGTCAGTTTTCGTCTTTCAAGCCCCCTCTCTCCCGGTGAGGGGGGGAGGGAGGGGTCGGGAGAGAGGGGGTTGGGGGAGTGAGGGTCCTCCTCGCCGAGGACGAAACCCTCGTCCGCCAGGGCATTCGAAAGCTTTTAGAGCTCGATCCCCGCATCGAGATCGCCGCCGAGGCGGGAAATGGGGAAGAGGCCCTGCGGCAGATCGAAGAGGCGCGGCCGGACGTGGTCCTCCTCGACGTGCGCATGCCCAAGCTCGACGGCCTCGGTGTGCTCCGGGCGCTGCAGGAGAAGCCGGACGCTCCGCCCTGCCTGGTGCTCACCACGTTCGACGACCGCGCTCTCATTCTGGAGGCGATCCGCGAGGGTGCGAAAGGTTTTCTGCGCAAGGACGTCTCCCTGTCGCAGCTCGTGGAGGCCATCGAAACGCTCGCCGCCGGCCGTACGTTCCTGCAGCCCGCCGTGACCGAATCGCTGATCAAGGGCATGGAATCCCGCGAGCCGCTGGCCGCGCCGGCCCTGGCGATGATCGAGTCCCTGACCCCGCGCGAGACCGAAGTGCTCCGCCTGATGGCCGCCGCCTACACCAACCGCGAGATCGCGGAAGCCCTGGGCGCCGCCGAGGGCACGGTCAAGATCCACGTCTCCAACATCCTTTCGAAGCTCGGCGCCCGTGACCGCACGCAAGCGGTGCTGCGGTCGCTGGAGCTGCGGCTGCTGTAATCACCTATGACGGTTCCTCCGGCAGCTCGCCGTAACGAAGGAGCGCCGTGGAACGCCTTTTATTACCAAGAAGGATCAGCTAACGACACTTTCCCGGCCAAAGGAGGATAAATAAGAAAGGAGAACGAACGTGAACGGAAACAGCTCGCGATCGACTGTCTTCAAATCTCAGTTGCGTTTCGCCTGTGGAGTGATCTTCTGCCTGGTCTTTTTCGGCACCGCGGCTCAGGCACAGGCGCCCGTCCCGTGCACAGCCCCGGACGTGAAGCTCGACAACTGCAAGGTGAAAATCGAGAAAGCCAAGAAGAAGGATGATGCCGAAGGTTTCGTCATCAGAGTGGATTTTGATTTCGAGGTCACCTGGAATGGATGCGGATCCGGCCCCTGCTTCGGGAGAGAGCTGATTACAGGCGTAACCTATTTCAGAAAAGCCAGAGCCGGAGCAGGAGAGACCGCGGACGTCGAGATCGACTCAGATGCTCCAGGGTTCTCCAGAGAGGTGGAGCAGTCTCAGAATCGAGATGTAACCAAAGGCAAAGGGCATGAGTTCAGTGATCCCAACGCAGACCTCAAGGCCGGAGACGTGGTCTACGCCAAGATCGACATGGATGCCAAGGGCTGCTGCGGGCGGCGTGCTCCGCAGGGGCCGTGCAACGGCTGCCAGGTCGGCTGCGCCGCTAATGGAAAGTGTGAAACCGATATGGTGACCGTGAAGTAGCTCGGCCGTCCGTTGACGCCGGTTCCGGGGTGCCATAGCATGCCGCCGTGAAAAGACCGGCGGCGATGATCATGGTTGCTCTGCTGGCCGGGTGCCGCGAAGCTCCTCATCCCATGGAGCCGCTGGTCATCCCGGAACCGGCAAAACTCGAGTACATCAACGTCGAGCGCCTCAAACCCAATGGGGAATGGCAGAATGAGCTCAAGATCTGGGACCGCCGGCGAATCGAGGCGATCCTGGCCGAGCTCTGGTGATGAAACGCCGGGCTCGTTCCCTCACTTCCGCAGCAGCTTGAAGGCGTGATCCCACGTCTTGGAGCGAAGACCATAATCGACCCAGACCATGCACATGGCCTCGAGGTAGTGGCAGCCCTCGATACCGCCGATGTCGACCGTCTCCCAACCGAAGTCTTGGAGAATCGTCGCGACCTTTTGCTTCGCGCCCTCATCGTTGCCGCAAATGAACATGCTCGGAGGACCGCCGGGAAATTCGGGGCGGAACATGAAGGCGTTGCCGACGGTATTGAAGGCCTTTACGACGTGAGCTCCCGGCAGGAGCCGCTGCACCTGCTCGCCTCCCGAGGCGTCGGCCAGCGCCGCCAGTTTCGGCCGGCCGCTGCTGAAGTCGAGAGGGTTCGTCGCGTCGATCACGATCTTGCCGCGGAGCTTCTCCGGTCCGGCGCTTTGCAGGGCGCTCTCGTTGGCCACCCCGAGCGTCGCCAGCGCGATGATCTCGCCGAACGAGGCGGCATCGGCGAACGTACCCGTCGAGGCCTGCGATCCCATCTCCCGCGCCCAGGCGACCGCTTTCTCGTTGGCCGCGTCACGCGATCCCATCATGACCTCGTGGCCGAGCGTGATGAAGCCCCTGCCCAATGCCTTGCCTACGTCCCCGGTGCCGAATACGCCGATCTTCATGGTTCACCTCCCCTTTCGTCTCAGAAAGAATCCCATCTCGATTCGATGAAGAATGTCAATGGCGCCTCCACAGAGTGCGGGTCGCTCTGACGAGAAGCGCTCATCCCTGACAGCCCGGCCTCGGAGGACCTGGCGCGATCGAGATCCGCTTTGAACCTTCATGCAAGAACAAGGAACTAACAGCAGGGATTGTGTACGCTGTCGGTTCCTGAAATTCCACCGCGCCTCAGCAAAGACAAATTGAGACCCTCCCCGTCACATTTGTGCGGCGGCCCGCACCGCATAAGGTAGGGCTGCTCTCGAGGCTACCTTCTTTCCCTGTACGTCTCCATGACGCCCGAGCGGCTCATCGCCGGGTAAGTCAAGCAGCGGTTTTATCTGCGCGTGTCAGCGGCGGCTCGCGAGGCCGCTCGAATGAACCTTCATGCTTCGGCGACGGGCCGGAGCACCAACAGAGGAGGGATTCATGGAGTTGTCCAGGTCGAAACGCAGGGCCCTGTTCGCCGCAGGTCTCGGGATCGTGCTCGCCAGCGCGGTCTGGGCGGTCAATCCCAAGGAGCCGGAGAGCTACCTCGATCACAAGGCGTTCTTCAAGCCGGAGCTGTACATCAGCAGCTCGCAAGTGCCGGTCGAGGAGATCCTCGACCAGCTCCCCAACCGCACGGCATGGGAGGGGTTCCGGGCAGCGCGGGCGAAGGCCCTCGGGCAGCCGCTCGACGAAGCGTCGCTCGCCTACATCGATCCACGCTCCGGAGCGGCCACCAATCTCTTGGGATCATTCCCGGTGATCCCCGGCCGCGGCGTCGGCAACCATCTCAGGATCGCCGATCTCTCCGCCAAGTTGGGCCGCTCGGTGACGAAGGTCAACAGCCAGACGGTCCTTGACGCGGTGCTCGCCTTCGTCACCGCCAACCAGGGGGTGCTGGGCGTCGATCTTGCGCAGTTGGCCAACGGCCGCGCCTCCGACGTGACGGCCGACCTGTGGCACGTCAGCATCCCGCAGACCTACCACGGCGTCCCGGTGCGCTACGGCCGCCTGGCGGCGACGATCAACCGCGGCAACATCGTGTTGATCGGCACCGAAACCTGGGGCAACGTGCGCGGCCTCAGCCACGTGCCGAAGCTCAGCGGAGAGGAGGCTTTGGCCGCCGGCTTCGCCGCTGCCGGCGGCCGGTCGGCGATGGACCAGATGGTGCGCCAGCCCACCCTCGAGATCATTCCGGTGAGCTCCACCGGTCCGGTCGGCGCCGGCTACAAGCACCGCCTGGCTTGGACTTTCGTTTTCCAGCGCCTGCCCGACGATGCCCAGTGGGAGGTGATCGTCGACGCGCATAGCGGCGAGGTGCTCGCCCTCGAGGACATCAACCAATATGTCAACCAGTCGATCACCGGTGGCGTCTATCCGCTGACCGATACCGGCGCCTGCCCGACGCCGGAGACCTGCGGCTCTCTGCAAAGCGGCTGGCCGATGCCTTTCGCCGACACCGGCTTCGCCTCACCGAACAACTTCACCAACAGCGCCGGCCTCTACAACTACACGAGCGGCACGGCGACGACGACCCTGACCGGCCGCTACGTCGACATCGCCGACAACTGCGGCGCGATCAGCAACAGCTCGGCGACCGGCGCCGTCAACCTCGGCGGCACCAACAATCAGCACGACTGCACCACCGGCGGCGGCTCGGCCGGCAACACATCGGCATCGCGCTCCGCCTTCTATGAGGTCAACAAGCTGGCCGAGATGGCCCGCGGCTGGCTGCCCAACAACACCTGGCTGCAGAGCCGGCTGACCACGAACGTCAACATCAACCAGACCTGCAACGCCTTTTGGGGAGGCGCTTCGATCAACTTCTACCGCTCGGGCGGCGGCTGCCGCAACACCGGCGAGATCGCCGCCGTCTTCGATCACGAGTGGGGGCACGGCCTGGACGACAACGACACCGCCGGCACGCTCTCGAGCTCCAGCGAGGCCTACGCCGACATCGCGGCGATCTATCGCCTGCAGACCTCCTGCGTCGGCTACGGCTTCTTCGAGACGAGCAACAAGGGCTGCGGCACGACGGCCGACGGCACCGGTTTCAACGCCAACGAAGCGCTGACCGGCGCCGCCTACTGCGCCACCGACTGCTCCGGCGTGCGCGACACCGACTATGCGAAGCACAATCCGCCCACGCCGGCTACGCCGCTCGGCTTCGTCTGCGGCCAATGCACGACGGGGTCCGGCCCCTGTGGCCGGCAGGTGCACTGCTCCGCGGCGCCGGTGCGGCAGGCGGCCTGGGACTTCGTGGCGCGCGAGCTGCCGGGCGCGCCCTTCAACCTCGACAGCCAGACCGCCTTCATCGTCGGCAACCGGCTCTTCTATCAGGGCAGCGGCAACATCGGCGCCTGGCACTCCTGCACCTGCGGCTCCTCCGCCAGCGGCTGCGGCGCCACCAACGGCTACATGCAATGGCTGGCGGCCGATGACGACAACGGCAACCTCAACGACGGCACGCCGCACATGACGGCGTTGTTCAACGCCTTCAACCGCCACGGCGTCGCCTGCGCCACACCGGCGGCGGTCAACAGCGGCTGCGGCAGCGGGCCTTCCGCCGCGCCGACGCTCGCCGCCACGCCCGGCGATACCCAGGCGTCGCTCTCCTGGAGCTCGGTGGCCGGGGCGACCCGCTACTGGGTGTTCCGCAGCGAGGGTCACGCCGGCTGCAACTTCGGCAAGACCAAGATCGCGGAGACGACGGGCACCTCGTTCGTCGACACGCAGGTGGCGAACGGCCGCGACTACTTCTATAACGTCGTGGCGGCGGGCGCCTCCAACGCCTGCTTCGGCCGCGCCAGCACCTGCGAGACGGTGACTCCGGCGGCCTCCGTGACCCCCGACTTCACGCTCGCCTGCAGCCCGTCGAGCCTCACGGCCGCCCAGGGCGGCAGCGCCACCAGCACCTGCACGGTGACGTCGCAGAACGGCTTCAACGGCGCCGTCAACCTCTCCTGCACCGGCCTGCCCAGCGGCGCCGCCTGCTCGTTCTCGCCCGCTTCGGTGACTCCCCCGGCCAACGGCAGCACCACCAGCGCGCTCACCGTCGACGTGGCGGGCACGACGGCCACCGGCACCACCAGCTTCCAGGTCAACGGCGCGAGCGGCTCGCTCTCTCACAACGCCGCCATGTCGCTCACCGTGACGGGACCGGGCCCGGTGACGGTCTTCTTCGATGATTTCGAGACCAGTCTGGGATGGACCCGCAACCCCAACGGCACGGACACGGCGACGACCGGCCTGTGGGAGCGCGGCGATCCCGAGCAGACGGCAGACGGCACGTCCGTCATGCAGCTCGGCACCGCCTTCAGCGGCACCAACGACCTGGTGACCGCCCGGCTGGCCGGCGCTTCGGTGGGAGCCAACGACATCGACGGCGGCACGACGTCGGTCCAGTCGCCGCCCATCACACTGCCCGCCACCGGCACGCTGACGCTGTCGTTCGCCCGTTACTTCTCGCACCTCAACAACTCCTCCAGCGCCGACTTCCTGCGGGTGAGCGTGGTCGGCAGCACCACTCTGCAGGTCTATCAGGAGCTCGGCGCCGCCACTACCGACGCCGCGTCGTGGGTCACCACCTCGGCCGACATCAGCGCCTTCGCCGGCCAGACGATCCGCATCCGCATCGAGGCCGCGGACGCCTCGACCGGCAGCCTGGTGGAAGCCGGCATCGACGACGTGCGAATCACCCAGCAGTAGGTCCGACAGGGCGGGTCGAGCCTCCACCCTGCCGTCCAGACCCGCCCCTACCCTAAACGTCTTTCTGTTCTCCCTCCTCTCCCCCTGGGAGAGGAGGGCCGGGGAGGTGAGGGCTTCGCGGGCAAGCCATGGGTCAGGCATTTCCCTGTAAAATCCCCCACGAATTATCCACGGAGGTGCCATGAAGAGCACGCACGAGATGCTGCTGTCGCAGGAGTTCCGCACCCTGGTCCGCAGGAAGTGGACCGTCTCGGTGATCCTGACGCTCTGCCTGTTCGTCGTCTACTACGGCTTCATCCTGCTCATCGCCGTGGACAAGACGTTCCTCGCCCGCAAGATCGGCGCCTTTACGACGTTGGGCATCCCGCTCGGCGTGGCGGTGATCGTGCTCTCCTGGGTGCTGACGGCCCTCTACGTGCTGTGGGCCAACAGCAGCCACGACGCGGCGGTGAAGCATCTCGCCGAGCAGGTCAAGGAGTGATCATGCAGACCACACTCGGCACTCCCACGGCGTCGGCCATCGCCTTCTTCTTCCTCATCGTGGCGCTCACCCTGGCGATCACCTGGTGGGCCGCCAAACGGACGCGCTCGACCCGCGAGTTCTATGCCGCCGGCCGCAGCGTCAGCGCCTTTCAGAACGGCCTCGCGCTCTCCGGCGACTACATGAGCGCCGCCTCCTTCCTCGGCATCGCCGGCCTCGTCGCGCTCAAGGGCTACGACGGCATGATCTACGCCACCGGCTGGCTCGTGGGCTGGCCGGCGCTGATGTTCCTCATCGCCGAGCCGCTGCGCAACCTCGGCAAGTACACCTTCGCGGACGTGGTGGCCTTCCGCCTGCGCCAGACGCCGGTGCGCATCTCCTCGGCCGTCGGCGGCATCCTCACCGTGCTGCTCTACACCATCGCGCAGATGGTGGGCGCGGGGAATCTGATCAAACTGATGTTCGGCATTCCTTATGAGGCGGCGGAGATCGTGGTCGGCGCGGTGATGCTGGCCTACGTGCTGTTCGGCGGCATGATCGCCACCACCTGGGTGCAGATCGTCAAGGCCGTCCTGCTGCTGGTGGGAGTGTCGCTCCTGACGCTGCTCGTGCTGGCGCGGTTCGGCTGGAATCCGGGCGACCTCTACGCCGCGGTCTCCACCCAACTGGGCCAGGAAGCGCTCGAGCCGGGCGGCCTGGTGACCAGCCCGGTGGACGCCGTCTCGCTCGGCCTCGCCCTGATGTTCGGCCTGCTCGGACTGCCGCACATCCTGATGCGCTTCTACACCGTGCCGGACGCCCGCGCGGCCCGCAAGTCGGTGCTCTACGCCACCGGCTTCATCGGCTACTTCTACATCATCATCCCCATCGTCGGCTTCGGCGCCTCGGTGCTGGTGGGGCGCGACGTGATCAGCGGCATCGACAAGGGTGGCAACATGGCCGCGCCGCTGCTCGCCGAGGCGCTGGGCGGCACCTTCTTCCTCGGCTTCATCGCCGCCGTCGCCTTCGCCACCATCCTCGCCGTGGTCGCCGGGCTCACCCTCGCCGGCGCCTCGGCCCTGTCACACGACATCTACGTCAGCGTGGTCAAGCACGGCCAGGCCACCGAGCAGGAGCAGGTGCGCGTGGCCAAGGCCTCGACGGTCGTCTTCGGCATCCTCGCCGTGCTGCTGGGCGTGCTGTTCAAAGGCCAGAACGTGGCCTTCATGGTCGGCCTCGCCTTTGCCATCGCCTGCAGCGCCAACTTTCCCGCGCTGCTGCTGTCGATCGTCTGGAAACGCTTCACCACCGCCGGCGCCGTGGCCTCCATCCTTACCGGCGCCTTCCTGTCAGTTTTCCTGATCGTCATCAGCCCGACCGTCTGGGTCGACGTGCTCGGCAAGGAGACGGCGCTCTTTCCGTTGAAGAACCCGGCGATCGTCTCGATGACCGCGGCCTTCCTCGTCGGTTTCCTCGTCTCGCTGCTCGGCCGTGAGCCACGGGCCGAGGCGATGTTCGAGGACGAGAAGCTGCGGACGTATCTGGGGGTGGGGGCGGAATGATGGCAGGGATTATCCCCGCTGGCCCCCTCTCGTCGGGGCGCTGACATCGAAAAGCTCGAGCCGGGGTCCCCGCGAAACCTCACCCCCTGGCCCCCTCTCCAGCGAAGCTGGAGAGGGGGGAGGGCGTGCGAAGGGGATTGCCTAGATGCGCCGTGCGCGTAGGAGGTTGACGGCGTCGAGGATTTGGGTGAGGACGGATTCGCGATCTTCGAAAAGATCCTGGTTGGGAATGCGGAGGATCGTGCAGCCGATCGAACGGAGATAGAAGTCCCGGTTCCGATCGTGGGCGGCCTGCCGCGGGAGTAGGATCTTCGCGCAGGATCTGAGCCGCGAGACCTCACCCTCCGCACCGGAATCAATAAGGAGGATTTCTTTCCCCGTTCTCGCATTTACCTTTATTTTATCGGATCCTTTTCCCCTCTCCAGCTTCGCTGGAGAGGGGGCCAGGGGGTGAGGTTTTCGCGGGGACCCCGGCCCGATCGCCGGGGTCATAGCCCGACGAGAAGGCCGGAGGCTGAGGTCCGCGCCGGTGTTGGCCGCGATCGTGGCCATCGCGGCCTCGGCGCCGTCCTCCTTCTAAAAGCTTACACATATTCTTGAATGTGCCAAACTCTTTGGCACTCGCGTTGCTGCTTGTGTGCACCGGACTTGGGGTTTCTACCAGAAGGAGGGTCACAGCCATGGTCCCCGCCGGTCGCCGCGTTCCGCTGGCTACGTTCGCGATCATCCTCGGCGCACTGTTCATCTCCGTTGGCGCGCATGGCGCCAGGCTCCAGTTCATGGGTCCGATCGATCAGCACGGCACCGGCCTCGGCCACGTGGCCACCGTGCTCACGATCCAGAACCACGGCGTGGAATCGGGGTGCGTCTCGTGGGACGGCGGCGCCGATATCACCGGCCCCGGCGCACCGGCGTGCCCTGCCGGGATCGCCGGCGGCGACGAGAAGACCGGCGCCTCACAGACGCTGACGCGAAGCCTGGCCGAGCTCGGCAACCCCACCGCCGACGCTCTGCGGATCGTCTTCAATCCCAACGAGCCCGGCTCCAACCGGCATCTGCGCCTCGAGTCCATGGTGCTGCGGGTCCTGGGCCCTTCCGGGACGTCGCTGCTGGAGGTGGCGCTCGACGCGCCGATGGACATCGAGGCGACGGACTCGGGCACAGGGAGCGCCGGCTGGTCCTTCGGGCTGACGGACAGCGCGGACGCGGCCGCCGCGTTTACCGACGGCGACAACCGCATCGGCCTGGCCGCCACGGTGAGCGACGCCGACGGCGGATTCGAAACCTTTTATCTGGCGACCGTCGAGACGGGACCGGGGCCCGGTCCTGGCGGCGGCTCCACCGCCGCCGACCTCGACCTCGCCGCCAACGCCGGAGCCGAGTGCCCGCGCGCGCAGTTCAACGCCTCGGTGCACAACGCCGGACCCGACAGCGCGGAGAACGTCGTCGTGCAATTCTTGCCACCGGCGGGGGCGATGCTGCTCTCCGTTACATCGAGCGCCGGCACCTGCGTCAGCGGCTCGGCGGTGACCTGCACGCTCGGCACGCTGCCCGCGGGCGCGAGCGCCACGATCAACGTGGCCCTCCGCGCCACCGACCCCTCCGTCTCCATCCTGAGCGGCGAGTTCCACGTCACCGCCACGACGCCCGATCCCGACGCGGCGGACACCCATGCCACCGCGACCGTGGCCGTCGATCTGGATTGCGACAACGTGGCCGCGGGCAGCGACAACTGTCCGGCGGTCTTCAATCCGCGGCAGGGGGATTCCGACGGCGACGGTATCGGCGACGCCTGTGAGGACGACGAAGATACGGATGACACTCCCGATCTCGCCGACAACTGCCCGCAGACGGCGAACCCGGATCAGACCGACACCGACCGTGACGGCATCGGCGACGCGTGCGACAACTGCCCCGCGCAGGCCAACCCCGCGCAGCTCGACCGTGAGAGCAACGGCGTGGGCGACGCCTGCGAGAACGTGACCACGGAACCGGCGTGCCCCGACGGCGGCGATTGCCGCGTCGCGTTGCGGCCGGCGGCGACGCTGCTGGTGCCGTGGTTCGGCGTCGATCTCGCCAATCCCAACGGCCTCGACACCCTCGTTTCGATCACCAACACCGACTCCCGCCCGCACCTGGTGAGCGTCACGCTGTGGACCGACTGGGCCATCCCGACCCTCACCTTCAACCTCTACCTCACCGGCTTCGACCTGCAGACTCTCGATCTGCGCGACATCCTGCTGAACGGCACGCTGCCAGCCACCGGAGCGAGCGTGAGTCCCGTCGGCAGCCTCTCCAATGGTGCTGTCACCTTCGCCGGCTGCGCCGCCACGGTGGCGCCGGCCAAGATCGCGGCCGAAAAGCTGCAGCGGTCCCACACCGGCCGCGACGTCGCCGGCCTCTGTTACGCCAGCCCGCGCGCCCAGCTCATGGCCACGGGCTACGCCACCGTCGACGTCGTCAACTCCTGCTCGCCGCTCAATCCCTCCTCGCCGGGCTACTTCGTCAACGGCGGCCAGGGCGTGGCCGCGAACGACAACGTGCTCCTCGGCGAGTATGCCTACAGCAACGCCCGCGGCCGTGCCGCCGAAGGCGAGCAGGCCGTGCACATCGCGGCGGACGCCCAGGCCTACGGCTCCGGCTACACGTTCTACGGCCGCTACGTCAACGGCGACGCCAGGGACAACCGCCAGCCGCTGGGCGCGCGGTTCGCCGCCACCTACGCCCAGGGCGGAGCGGAAGACCGCGGGACGACGCTCCTCGTCTGGCGCGACACCAAGAGCCCCGCCGCCGCGCCGGTCGCCTGCGGCTCGCAGGTCTCATGGGCGCCGCTCAGCGCCGTGGAGCAGATCGTGTGGGACGACGAGGAAACGGTCACCTCGCTGCCCGCGTCGAAAGCACGCTTCCCCTGGGCGACGCAGGCGGTCACGGTGGGCGGCGGCGCGCTGCCCATCACCGACCCCAACGGCTGGACCGAGATCGACCTCGGCCATCACGACACGAGCCTCTTCGGCACCGTCTCGCAAGGCTGGGTGACGGTGATCCACTCGGCGCGCCTGGGTCTGTCGACCGGGCACGACGCCGCGATGCTCGAGAGCGTCTGCGGATTCGAGTAGAGGGGGGCCGTTCCCTCTCGTCGGGCACTGACGTCGAGAGATCGAGCCGGGTGCCCACGAAAACCTCACCCCCTGGCCCCCTCTCCAGCGAAGCTGGAGAGGGGGAAGACGTCCGAGGTAAAGTAGAGGATCGTGCGATGAGAGAAAGGGGAAGGCGATCCTCCGGATTGATTCCGGTGCGCACGGTGAGATCCCGCGCCCAGATCCTTCGCGAAGATCCCACGCCTGCGGAACAGATCCTGTGGGAGGTTCTGCGCGACCGGCGGCTGCAAGGGATCAAGTTCCGACGGCAGAAACCGCTCAGCATCTTCGTAGCCGATTTCTACTGCGCGGAGCTGAAGCTCGTCGTGGAGCTTGACGGGGGTATCCATTCGGACCCACGCCAAGCCGCCCACGATCGGAATCGGGATTTCTATCTCCGCTCCATCGGCTGCACAATCCTCCGCATCCCTAATCAGGATCTTTTCGAGAATCGCGAATCCGTCCTCACCCGAATCCTCGACACCGTCACCCTTCTACGCGAACAGCGAAGTTGAATTCCCCCTCTCCAGCTTCGCTGGAGAGGGGGCCAGGGGGTGAGGTTTTCGCGGGGACCCCGGCTCGATCTTCGAGGTCAGTGCCCTACGAGGGGATCAGGGAGTGAGGGCCTCCACCGCCTCCATCCCCGCCACCGCGTCGCCGTTGACCAGCATGCGGAGGTTGTTGCTCTCGGGATCGACGGGGAGCATGTAGAAGAACGGCCGGTTCGGCGGATAGCGGATCGTCAGCCCCACCATCACCTCGCCGTCCTCGAAGGTCAACCGGATCAGCTTCGAGCCCCGGGTGCGCAAATCCCGCGGGTCCGGCGTCCGGCTCTCGTCGTGGGTCGAATCGCCCTCCAGCGAGCGGACGAAGAAGAGCGCTTTGAGGTCTTTGAGCTGCACGTCGACCGTCGAGCCCTCGGGCGTGCGGACGTGACAGCCGGGCTTTGCCGGATCGATGTCGAGGCTGGTCCCCTTGACGGTCCGGCCGTCTTTATAACGGGCCACGATTTTGTTGCTCATCGGCGGCGTAGCGTATGACAGGGCGCGGCAAGGCGCAAACCGAGTCCTCCGGCCCCTGCCCGCATCGATCACCGATCTTGGACACGGCGCCGGGGTCCCCGCGAAAACCTCACCCCCTGGCCCCCTCTCCACAAAGTGGAGAGGGGGAACGAGGGCAGAATCATCGCACTGCCCGCAGACGTTTCCCCCTCTCCAGCTTCGCTGGAGAGGGGCCAGGGGGTGAGGCTTCGGAGGGCACGCCGCCTCGATTTCCGAGCGCCCTCTGAGGGAAGAAGACCTCCTGTAATATCCTCCCCACCATGCCGCTCTGGCCCGTCGTTCAGCACGCCTTGCTCTGGGGCCTCCTGATGTCGGCGGTGCTCTTCGCCTTCATCCTCGCGGTGGTCCGTTTCAATCCCGAGATCATGCTCCAGGACTACCCGCCGGACATCCGGGCCAGGTACGGGCCGATGAGCGAGCGGACGAAGCGTCAGCGCATCCCGGTCGCCATCGTCTCCGTGCTGGTCCTGCTGGCCGTCGTGGCCGGCTCCTTCCTGCGGCTCCCCGAGATCTGGGGCGACGACGTGGGCTTCCTGCCCGCGTTCGTCCACCTCTACACCATGTTCACCGTGTTCAACGTGCTCGACTTGTTGGTGATGGATTGGCTGATGGTCCGACTGCAGCCGCGCTTCATTGTCCTGCCCGGAACCGAAGGGATGGCCGGCTACCAGAGCTACTGGTTTCACTTCCGCGGCTTCCTGATCGGCCTCCCGATCACCCTGGCGGCCAGCCTCCTCTTCGCGCCCCTCGCCGCGGCCGTGCTGTAGTACAGCCGGATCTCCGCCCGCGTTCGCCGCTAGTTGCCGATATCGAACTTCACCCGGCTGTCGCCGCAGTCCGACTGAACCCAGAAGATATGGGTGCCACCCGGCAGCTTGTGGACGAACTGGGAAGTGAACTGATCGTAGAACGTGGCCGTGCCGACGGTCGTAACATCGAAGCCCCAGTCCACGCTATGCGGCCCGCCCTGGCAGGTGACGCTGAAGCTCGACGTGAAATAGGCCGAGGAGAGCACTCCCGGCGCCGGGCCCGTGATGGGATAGACGCCTCCATCGATGGGATAGACGATATTGACCGGAGCCTGGGCGAAGGCCGGCGCGGTGGCGAGGCCGAGGGCGAGAACGACGATGGCGAACACGAACTTCTTCATGGGACACACCTCACTGTGGGGAGCGCCCTCCAGTGAGCGCTCCCGGATGTACCCATGATTAGGCTGGAGCCGGAGAGTATTCGTTACAACTCGTGACAGCCGTGGGAATCCGAACTCGGCCGTACAACCTTCGGAGAAGATCGAGTTGCCCGACTTGGTGCAGATAAAGCAACGGTGAGGTATTGCTGATGACCAGCCGGTCAGGCATTCAGGATGTCCTGCCTCAACTCCTCCGCGGTCATCTGAAGAGGGGAGACCTGGAAACGGGACAAGGCGAGGAGGAACTCCACCCGGCTTATGCCGGCGAGTTGCGACGCCCGGAGGAGAGCTTTCCCAACTCGAACAGCTTGACCGCCGCGAGCATCTTCAGATCGTTGCCAAAGGACTCCGGATCCGTCTGGAGAAACAGCGCTCCGCATCGGTCTCGACTTGGAACCTGCGGTCCCTCTCTCGCTCCAGGTACACCCGGGCGCCGGAAATCGCATTTCCGGGCGCATTGTGAACCACGCCGCGGACGTAGACGGTGCCGTCACAGGCCAAGAGGAGGAGCAACGCGAGCGAGATCAGGCTTTTCGGCATCCATCCACCTTGAAGGTCACCCTCAAGCATAAAACATACGCAGCCAGATGCCGCCGGAGCCACCCGCTCCCCTCGCTTCTCCCTGTGGGACCTATCCACTCGAGTAGCGGAAACCCGGAAATCCCGGCAGGAGCGTACCGAAAGTCCTGATGCTCCTGCTGATCAGCGCCCTCTTCACGATCGTGCTCATCACTTTCCTTCGGTTTGCCAGCCGGACCGCTGACCGCCGCGGTGATGCGGTATAATGACCGTGATTGGAGATGAAATGCACTATGAAAAACCATTCTCCTAAGATATTCCAGAAACCTCGCGACACCATTGGAGCCTTACGCAAGCGGATACGGCTGATCGTGGAAAAGCTTCATGCGGCATACGGCGAGGCGGACCTCGGCAATCTGGAGAATCCTGTTGACGAACTCGTCTTTATCAGTCTTACGCGCCGCACGAGCGGCCGCAGCGCCCATCGAAGTTGGAACGCGGTTGCCAACGCTGGTGGTCCGGCAACCCTAGTTGATATGCCAGAGGAGGTTCTCACCGAATTACTGCGATCAGGCGGCTTCTCCCGTCAGAAGGCGCGATGGATCAAACAGTCTTTGGATATGGTACGGAGAGAAATGGGAGCCCTAAATCTGGACGCAACCTTGAGCTGGTCGGACGAGAAATTGGAGCAGTTTCTTCGCTCCCTTCCTGGGATCAATATCAAGAGCGCTAAATGCATAATGTTGTACAGCATGGGACGCCAAGTTCTACCTGTAGACACTCATGTTCGCCGAGTCGCCGCTCGCATTGGCTTGGTATCCGAAGGGTTGTCGGAATCCAGGATTCATCGCGAGCTTGAGATGGCTATACCCCGGCGGCACCGATTCGGATTTCATGTCAACTCTGTTTGGCACGGACGTCTTGTCTGTAAGGCGCCTCGACCGAATTGCGATAGCTGTATTATTCGTCAGCATTGCGATACAGGCCGGTCAAAGCACCACAAAGAATCTACAAATGTAATCGGCTCGGAGTGAAGCTGGCAAGCTGAAGATGCGGTTGATGACCAACCTCTCTCTAAAGGAAGTCGGCGTCGGTTTTGAGAGGTTCGATCTCGACCCGCGGCAGACGATAGATAGTCGCGGCCATCTCGACGGGAGTGGTCATCAGCGCCGGGTTTCGAACATACCAAAGGGACTGTGCATTGCTCCCGTAGAAATCGACTATCGCCAAGATATACTCATCTCCAAAGCGTTGGGCCTCAACCCACTCCGTCTCGGTCAGTTCTGGAGTCGTGAACCCGATAGAGGATTTGACCTCAACTCTTAGAGTTTGCGTTTCGCGCTGAGCCTCCAAATCATACCCTACAGATCTCTGATTGCCTCGATAGAAAACTCTCCAGCCACACCGGTCAAGATCCGCTGCAACCGCAAGCTCTGCCCCTACACCGTCGTTGATCTCTCGGGCAGGTGGAAGAGTGGGAAGTCCTCCAGGAGGTGCCGGAGCAATTGGAGTCCCAGGAATGGGTTCAGCTGTCAGTGAAGGTAGTGCTGGTAGGGAGAGGATCCGGTCTTGGGAAATACCGAGAATTGTAGCATTTGGCGGCAGGTCTGGATTACAATCGAAGAGTTGTTGCACCTGATCGAGTGTGAAGTGAAAATCCCCAGCGAATTCGGGGATTCCGACTCTGGGCCGAGGGGGGTAGGCTATAGGGAGTGCCAGCGAGTAGAGTACAGCTATGAGAGGAAAAATTGGAATTCGTTCGCCCGTAGGTGTGAAATAGGCCGCGTAGACCGATGGGCTATCCAAAGGCGCCACCTGATATCCTTCTTCCGCCTGACGCAACCAAATAGAGTGTTCTTCCCCGCGATAGGCGGTTCCCGCGATACCACACACATGGCGACCTTCGGCATCCACGGACATGTGCGGACAAGCTAATCGAATGCCCGGCGTAACAAGCAGTTGCCTAATGACGTTGGCTTCTGCTGGACAGCCAACTCCCTTCTGGATTCCGAAGTTATTGCGCCATGTAT
>DASYTJ010000081.1:0-116682 GCA_036002325.1 Thermoanaerobaculia bacterium
CCCTTCGAAGCCTCACCCCCTGTCCCCCTCTCCCTGACGGGCGAGGGGGAACGTATTCTAAGGCGATTGCCCAAAAAGCAAGCCCCCTATCAGCAAGACAGGCTGTGAATCGTTCCCCCTCGCCCGTCAGGGAGAGGGGGACAGGGGGTGAGGCTTCGAAGGGCAGACCCCCGATCTGCCGCCAACCCTCTGGACCTCGACACTGGATGGGATCTACCCCATGGCCGTAACCCGTTCCACCGCCGCCGACCGCCGGCGCCTGCAGTTTCCCGTGCTCGGCGCGCGCGCCGGCGTGGGAGGGCTGCCGGGCCTCCCCGTGCGGCGGAAGGAGGCTGCGTTGCTCGCCGCCGCCGCGGCGGTGGCCCTGCTCGGCCTGGTCCTCGTCTATCTGGCGGTCACCAAGCAGCTCGCCGGCGCCCAGGAGCAGATCGAAAAGGGAGAGATCGTCAACCTCAACGGTCTGCACGGCTCCCAGGAGCTCCTGCCGCTGCTTGATTTCTTCGCGGACTCCGCAGAACGTGCCTTCGTCGCCGAGGAGATCTGGAAGCGCGCCCATCTGCGGCCCTTCCCCAACGTCGGCGAGCTGGCACGCATGCGCGTTCCCGCCTCGGAGATCGAACGTGACAAACGGCTCGAGCGCTTCCGCGAGCGGCTGGAGACGGCGCGGCGCCGGGCGGGAAAGGAAACGGACGAAGGTCTCTCCGTCCCCCTGCTCACCCTGCAGCAGCTCCGCGAGGTCAAGCCGCGGCTCGTGGTGCGTACTCCCGGCCAGTTCCGCGCTTCGTTCTGGCTGTGGACGATCCCTTTCTTCGCCGCCTTCGCCGCGGTGCACGCCGTCTGGCGAACGCGGCGATTCGGCGGCGACGAGCTGATCCTGCCCATCCTGCTCGTCCTCGCCGGGATCGGCCTGGCGATGATGGTCAGCGTCCGCGATCCGCTGCGCGACCTGCCGCTCTTCCGCGCCTTCGTTCAAGGCATCGTGGGCGGCTGCGCGCTGGCTATCGCCGGCAGCCTGGTGGACTGGGAGCGCTCGCCGCTGCGGCGGCACAGCTTCACCCCCCTGTTCGCAGCCTTCCTCTTCTCCATCGCGTTGATCCTCTTCGGTAGCGGCCCCGAGGGGAGCGACGCCAAGGTGAACCTGCTCGGCTTCCAGCCGGTCGAGATCATCAAGATCCTCATCGTGCTGTTCCTCGCCGGTTACTTCTTCGACCGCTGGGAGTTCCTGCGCGAGCTGCCGGAGACGCGCGAGGCTCTGCCCGGCTTGCTGCGCCGCCTGGGCATCCCGAAGCTCGAGTATCTGCTGCCGCCGATCCTGGCGCTCGGCCTCGTGCTGGTATTCTTCTTCCTGCAGCGGGACCTGGGGCCCGCCCTCATCCTGTCGTTCCTCTTTCTCATCCTCTACTGCGTGGCGCGCGGACAGCCGTGGATGGCGGCGACGGGCACGGCGCTGATCGGCGCCGCCTTTGCCGTCGGCTACAGGCTCGGCATCCCGCGGACGGTGAGCGGCCGTCTGCAGATGTGGCTCTCGCCGTGGGACAACAGCTTCCGCGGCGGCGACCATCTGGCCCAAGGGCTCTGGTCGCTTGCTGGCGGCGCCGTCACCGGCACCGGCTTGGGGCTCGGTCAGCCGCAGCGCGTGCCTCAGGTCCATACCGACCTGGTGCTGGCGGCGATCGGCGAGGAGCTGGGTTTCCTCGGCCTGCTGGCGGTCGTCGGGCTCTACATCCTGCTGATCCAGCGCGGTTTCCGGGCGGCCTTTCGCGCCGGCGGCATCTACAGCTTCTTCCTCGCCCTGGGGCTCACGGTGCTCGTCGCTGTGCAGATCCTGCTGATCGCCGGCGGCGTCGTGGGCGTGCTGCCCCTTTCCGGCGTGGTCTCGCCGTTCCTCAGCTCGGGACGGACGGCGATGCTGGCCAACTTCCTGATCCTGGGGATCCTGGCCGGCATCTCCGCCCATCCCGGCGATGCGGCGGCGACCCGCCGGTTCCACGGCGCGGCGAAGTGGGCCGCCGCCGGCTTCGGTCTTCTGCTCGCCGCCATCGTCGCGCGCGCCGCGCAGGTGCAGATCTTCCAGGCCGACCCGATCCTCACCCGCGGCGCCCTCACCCTGCAGGCGGACGGCTTCAGGCGATTCCAGTACAACCCGCGATTGGTGGACATCTCCAGGAGCATCCCGCGCGGCAACATCGTCGACCGCAACGGGGTCCTGCTCGCCACCAGCGATCCGGCCGAGCTGGTGAAGCGGCGGGCGATTCTCGAACGCCTGGGATCCACGCTCAGGCCGCCGGAGCGCGCGGAGCCCGGTCACCGCTACTACCCGTTCGCAGGCAAGACCTTCCACCTGCTCGGAGACCTCAACGACCGGGTCAACTGGGCGGCCACCAATACCTCTTTCGCTGAGCGCGACTCGCGCATCCGCCTACAGGGCTACGACGACTTCGCGGGCATCGTCGACGTCGAACAGCCCAACGGCCAGACCACCCGCGAGATTCAGCTCAACTACGCCGAGCTGATCCCCGTGCTGCGCCACCGCTGGCAGCCGGATCACCCCGCCGTGCGCCAGATCCTGGACCGCGACCGCACCGTGCGCATGTCGATCGATATCCGGCTGCAACTGCAGGCGGCCGCGAGCCTGGAGAAATACGCCCAACTGGCAGGCTTCGGCGGCGCGGCGGTGGTGTTCGAGCCGGCGACGGGCGACCTGCTGGTCTCCGTCAGCTATCCCTGGCCCAAGCGGCTGCCGAGCGAGGCGTCGCCCGAGGATGAAGAGCCGCCGGCGGAGCAGCAGGCGAAGGAAGACACCGCCAGCGATCTGTTCGACCGGGCGCGTTATGGCATCTATCCGCCCGGCTCCACCTTCAAGCTGGTCACGGCCATGGCGGCGCTGCGCAAGGACCCGGAGCTGGCGCGCCGCACCTACGTGTGCAAGGCGCTGCCCGACGGTCGCGTCGGCAACGTCGTGCGCCGCTGGACGGTGCGGGACGACCCCGTCGATCGCATTCCGCACGGCAACGTGAGATTGGAGAGAGGCCTCATCGTCTCCTGCAACGCCTTCTTCGCGCAGCTCGGCACCTACGCCGTGGGGGCTCAGGCGCTGCTGGAGACGGCGCAGGCGCTGGGCCTCTCGGCGGCGACGCCGGCCACGCCCGAGCAGCTCAGGAAGGACATCATCCAGGCCTCGTACGGCCAGGGCCAGGTGGTGGCCACGCCGTTCCAGATGGCGCGCGTGGCCGCCACGGTCGCCGACCTCGGCTCGATGCCCGAGGGGCGTTGGATCCTCGACGAGAGCAACACGCGGCGGGCCGAGCCGGTGAGGATCCTCGAGCCCAACCTCAGCCGTCTTCTCGCCCGCGCCATGCGCCGCGTGGTGACGGAAGGGACCGGCGCGCGCTTCCTCGCCGCCGCCGTGCCCGCCATCGCCGGCAAGACCGGCACGGCCGAGGTCGAGGAAAAGGGCTCCCACTCCTGGTTCGTCGGCTTCGCGCCCTACGAGACGCACGGCGGCAGGCGCATCGCCTTCGGCGTCATCATCGAGCACGGCGGCTACGGCGGCAGGCTCGCCGCGCCCGCCGCCGGCGAGATCGTGCAGGCGGCTGCCGCGATGGGTATCATTCAGCCGTGAGCGACCTCTTCACCAAGATGCAGGGCTGGCTCAAGCCCTGGACCACCGGCACCTCGCCGCTGGAGATCCGCCGCGCCGTGCTCGACGACGCCGAAGCCCGCGTCATCGCCGTCGGCGAGGGCAAGCGCATCTTCCCCTTCAACCGCCTGACCGTCCATCTGCTGGCGCCCGATCCCCTGGAGCGCGCCGCGCTGGAGGCCGTCGCACAGGAGGGCTGGGCTCTCGAACAGGAGAT
Organism: Thermoanaerobaculia bacterium; assembly: GCA_036002325.1. Classification (GTDB taxonomy): domain Bacteria; phylum Acidobacteriota; class Thermoanaerobaculia; order Multivoradales; family UBA5704; genus DATARR01. The sequence goes on from DASYTJ010000081.1 coordinate 3,858, forward strand.
CGCCGGCCGCCTGACCGACCAGGGCTGCCCCGTGCCGCCGGACCTCGCGGTGACGATCGTGTTCGAGGAAGAAGCCCTCCCCCAGTTCGGCGACCGGCGCTTCTTCGTCGAGTACGCGAAGGCCGAAAGCGCTCCCGCCGAGGTCGAATCCGAGCGGCCGATGCTGGAGGTGACAGTGCTCAAGGGCGAAGCCAGCCAGCACGTCTACGAGCTCGAGGGCCCGCGCATCCTCCTCGGCCGTCTCGAAGAGGTGGTGGATGCCGACGGCCGCATCCGCCGCCGCAACGACGTGGCCTTTCACGAGCAGGGGCAGATCAACTCGACCGTCTCCCGCGAGCACGCCCGCATCACCTGGGACGGCGAGACCGCCGGCTACTGGCTGCGCGCCGAGCAGAACGCCTCCGCCACCCGCATCTACCGCGCCGGCCGCACCATCGAGGTCAGCGCTCACGACCGCCGCGGCGTCCGCCTGCAGCCGGGAGACGAGATCTATCTCGGCCGGGCTTGCGTGAAGGTGGGGATGCGGTAGTCCGGTCGCTGTCCCGCCGTCCAGTTCCTGAACACACAGTTTGGTAGGACCCTTGCCGCCGCCGCGCTTCGGAGCCGCGGCCGGACCCAACCTAGGTTTCAGAGGAGGTCTCATGCATCGAGCCAGCCGGTCACCTCTGTCCTTCCTGCCCATCCTCCTGGGAATAGCCCTCCTCATGACCGCCGCTGCCGCCGCGGCACAGTACTGCGGCGACGGCATCTGCCAATACGGCGAGAACTGTCTGTACGACTGCGGCGGCGGCGGGTATTGCGGCGACAACATCTGCACTCCCGAGCTCGGCGAAGACGAATACAACTGCCGGACGGACTGCATCCCGGCCTACTGCGGCGACGGCACCTGCAACGCAGGAGAATCCTCGAGCTCCTGTCCCGCCGATTGCCCGCCGCCTCCCACCTGTACCACCGGCACCTGCGCGAGCTGCTCCCGGCCGGGACCGGGGGACAGCGAGCCCGACGGCCTTCCCGATCAGCTCGAGTACGATCTCGCCTATCAATATTTTCCAGCCCTGCGCCTCCAGTGGCCCGGCGAGGACCTGTGGCCGTCCTACGCCTGCTCGATGCCCTCGCTACCCTACCGGGCACGTCCCGTCCGCTACGGCATCTGCGACGAGGATCTGGAATGCATCGAGATCCGCTACGGCATCGCCTACACGCAAGACTATGGGCTGGGCGGCCATTCCGGGGACAGCGAGGTGTACGCCGTCCTGCTTCAGCGCACCGCTCCCTGGTCCACCGCCTCCACCAACCCCGCGAGCTGGCAGATGATCCGCGACTTCACCTCCGCCCATTGGGGAACCCTCGGCGACTTCAGCGTCGTCGGCGCCTTCGGCACCTGCGAACAGGAGTGCTGGCGGTGGGCCAACGACCAGCAGGGTTGCTTCCAGCACCCCGAATGCGAGTACTTCCCGGGCTCTTGCCAGGGCCAGCCGTCCGGCCAGAATCCGACGGTGAGCTGCTATCAGCTTCACGATGAGGGCGAGTGCTTCTCCTACGGCTGCACCTGGATCGACTCCGATTGCTACCCGGGATTCACCTGCTACTCGACCACGCCGCTGACCACATATCAGACCCGCTACGCCGCCGAAGGCAAACACGCCAACTACCACACGGACGGCGAGTGCGACTCGGGCGCGTTCTGGACCGACGAGTGCCCCACCAACCAGTACAACATGCGGGACTACGTCCAAGGAAAGCTGCAGAACATCGGCGAGGATGGAGCAACCGGCATCTTCAACCGCTTCATCCGTCATCCTGACAACACCCGCGATTACGACTGCTGGGGCACCGAAAAATTCGGCGAAGCCACCCCCTACTCGCAGAACTTCCGCCAGCAGATCGGCTGGAGCCTGCCGAATCCGACATCGTCGGGGAGCAATCCTTTCAAGTACGCCACCGCGCGCGACGAATGGCTCGCCTGCTGGGGCATCGCCGGCCGCATCTCCTCAAACTGCCGCGACATCGGCGACTTCCACGACAAGCAGATGTGCTACGCCATGTCCGACTCGACGCAGTCGCCTTGCACGCAGATGACCGACCGCAACCTGCAACTCGCCTGCTACGGCATGTCCGTGGCCCCCAACTACCCCTCTAACTGCCGCGACATCACCAACGCGGAGCTGCGGGATTTCTGCTACTCCGTCGCGAGCTGGGGATCCCAGGGGAGCTGCTCCGGCGTCACCAACGCCGCCGACAAGGCCCTCTGCCAGGCCCTCACCTACCGGAACACGTCCTACTGCGCCAGCATCGCCAACGCCAACGACCGGTGGTTCTGCTACGGGACCGCCAGCCGCACCAACTCCTACTGCGGGAACATCGTCTATTGAGGCCGGGCGACAGCATCGCCGCAGAGGCTTGATTCACCACCATTAGGGAGGCGCCCCCGCGGGGCGTCTCCCGATTGGGTGAATCGCGCCGTGTGGCAGCACCTCTGTTTTGTATCGCGGTGTCGGCTCTGCGGTGGCGCTTCCCCATGCTAGGCTCGGCGTGCTCAGCCGTCAGTCTCTGGCGAGGGGGCTTCATGCGTTTCCGACACTGCCTGATCTCGGCGCTCGCGATCCTCGCGTTCGCCCGGACGCTCGCCGCCGGCTCTCTAAAGACAGGGGAGGTCGAGATCCTCACCGGTCTCGACTCCTCCACCGTCGAGGTCAACCTCAAGCCGCTGGAGCCCCTGTCGCCGGGGATGCGCGCCATCCTCGCCTTTTACGCCATGCGGGCGAACGGGGGCTGCCCGCCGGGCGACTGGTCGGCCGACGGCAAGACCTACGAGATGCACTGCCCGCTCACCACCGCCCTCGGCCTCGGCTTTCAGTGCTCGCCGGCACACCTCGATATAGTGAAGACCTGGTTCAAGGACGGGATTCCGCCGTTGGAGCTCGACCGTGACGAGGCCGCTCGGATCGTCAAGATCGGAGACTTCGCCTCCGCCTGCAACGACACACCGGACGGCGCGACCCACCAGATCATCTGGTCGACGATCCGCGTCCACTCCGCCAAGGGCGGCCGGGTGACGATCGAGGGTTCCGGAGCCTGGACCTCAGGACCCGAGGGCGACAGCGGCGCCTTCCACAACGTCGCGACCTACCGCATTCTCGCCGACCGTATCGTCGTCCTGAGCTATCGCGGCGAGTAGGCGCAGGTGGCGACCAAGCCCCGTCGCCACCGCTCTCGCCGGCCCCGCCGGCAATCCGGAGAGCGGGACCTACTCCTGGCGAAGGTCAGATCGAAATTCCCTAAGTCATTTCAGATCTGCTGCTTGCGTGTCGATTCACCCTGGCAGGATGACTCCGGTCATCCTCAACATGACTGCGGTCATCCTTTACGTGACTCCGGTCATCCTTTACATGACTTCGGTCATCCTGAGGATGACTCCGGCCATCTTCAACATGACTGCGGTCATCCTTTACGTGACCGAAGTCATCCTTTACGTGACTCCGGTCATCCTAAGGATGACTCCGGTCATCCTCAACGCGACTTCGGTCATCCTGTGGCATTCTCGCCGCTCTGCACCGACGCCTGGCCGTCGGGTTCGTCCGCGTGTATCGGTGAGAGAGACGCCCCGTGGGGCGTCTCCAGGGGCGGCACAGAGGCGACCTGGGCCGGATAGTCGGGGCTCAATCGATCCGTTCGATGACCCGCCAGGAGCCCGCCGTCAGCGCGACGATCCGGCCGGACTTGTCTTCAGCGAAGCCGAGATGCTTCCTGCCGTCGGCCCTCACGAAATAGAGCGGGCTCACTTCGACCCACCGGTCGTCCCAGACCGTGATCGTTCCGTCGTCATTCGCCTTGACCTCGAAGTCCTGCACGTTCGGGCCGCCGTCGGGACACGTGTGGCAAAAGTTGTTGGCCCGATAGGTCCCCGCGAAGCGACGGAGCCGCTCGGCCGCCTCCGGCCGTGGGGTCGGGACGCGGAGCGGCCGCTCGTCCGGAAAGTAGCGGTCGAGGATCGCGCGCCGCACGTCGAAACGGAGGTTGCTGCTCTCCAGGTGATGGACGGTAAAGAAACCCACACCTTCATCCGGCAGCAGCGTCATGAGCGAGCTGAATCCACCGATGTCGCCACCGTGCTCGAGGATCCGCCTGCCGTTGGTGTCGTCCATCTGGAACCCGAGGCTGAAGCCGGGCACGAGCGGATGCATCGTCGCCTGCTGGCGGTGCATTCGCGCCGCCGCGCCGTCGCTCAGAATCCGAGCCTTGCCGAAGCGCCCGTTCTGGAGATGAGCGATCATGAAGCGGGCCATGTCGTCGACGGTGCTGACGATCGACGAGGTGGGCGGCGTCTGGTAGATCTCATAAGGAATGCGCACCAGCTTCTCCTGGTCCAACTCGTACGCTGTGGCGAGGTGGCCGCTCAGCGAGCTCGGTACGGTGATGAACGTCCGCGTCATTCCGAGGGGCTGCCAGATATTCCGCCTGAGATATTCCTCATAGGGCAGCCCCGATACGGACTCGACCAGAAGGCCGGCCAGGGCGATGCCGTAGCTGGAGTAGCTCGTCACCTCGCCGGGCGGGTGAACCCGGATCAGCCGGTCGGCAAGGAACCGCCCGAGCGGTAGGAGCTCCGCCTTTGATCTGACCCGCCGTCCGGGAATCTCATCCAAGCCGGCGGTGTGCGAAAGGAGTTGTGCGGGCGTGACAGGCTGCGGGTAGGTCGCCGGCACCCGTACCGAGGTGAGATAGCGGTTCACGTCGGCGTCGAGATCGAGCCGTCCGCGGTCAGCCAGTTGCATCACCGCCGTAGCGGTGAACACCTTGCTGATCGAGGCGATGGGGAAGATCGTCTCGTCCGGGCTCACGGCACGGGCTGAGGTCACGTCGGCGCGCCCGAATCCCTTCGCCAGCACGATGCGGCCGTCTTGAACGAGCACGAACGCGGCGCCGGGGATTCGCTCCTCCGCCATGCCTTTGGCGAACACAGGATCCATGAGCGCCGCCAGTCCGGCGGCGGTGATCGGCCCGGAGGGCGTCTCGGGAAGACGGACCTCTTGCGACGGCCCGCCGCTCGAGCTCCGGCGGGCGCACCCTCCGATGGGCATCGCCAGGAGGACCGCCGCCCCCATCAAGACGGCCGTCCAACGTGAAATGCCCTCCGGCCGCGAGATCCATGAAGAAGATTTAGAGACGCGCTTCATCAAAGTCCCTCCTGAAAAAAGCCCCGCGAGACCGGAGGAGAGGAGGTTGGTTGGTCCCGCGGGGCGGATCGTAGCTGAAGCGTTCTCTCAGTTGTCCTTCTTCGCCACCTGCGCCTTCTTTTCCTCCTTCATCCACTCGGCGAGCACCGACTCAGGCACCGGCGCCAGGGTGGCCGACAAGGTCTGCTCGGCGCCGTTGCGGCGGATGGTGTAGGCGACGGTCTTGCCGACGGCGCAGTCGGCCTTGGCCTTGTAGACGGCGTCCTTGTTCGCGTCGGTCAGCGCGATGCCGTTGAGGGCCACCAGCACATCACCGGTGCGGAAGCCGGCCTTGGCGGCCGGGCTGTCCGCGGCGACCGAGGTCACCCGCACGGTGCCGGAGGCGTCCTTGTCGGTCTTGATGCCGAGCCAGCCGTGGGCGGCCATCTTGGCGGCCTTCTCTTTATGGGCCGCCTCGCGGGCGCACTTCTCGCCGCCGGCGAAGGCCGAGGCGGAGAGCGCGAGGAGCAGGGCGAGGACGAGGAACGGAACGGTTCGTTTCATCGGGACCTCCTTGGGAAGGGAGCGGCGTTCGCTCGCGATCGCCGTCCATGTCCGCAGCCTAGGGCCGCGCCCTCGTAAAGGTCCTCAACTTGCCGTAAAACCCCGCAAAGGGAGTAACTTATTTGTAAACGGGGGCTGAGACGGGGGGATTTGCCCTAGACTCTTCACCTGCCATGAAGCTCGCGGCGCCGCCGAAGCGGCACACTCTCTGGGTCGGAATGGCGGCGGTCCTCGCGCCGCTGCTGCTCCTGCTCGGCCTGCAGTACCGCTGGCTGGTGAAGCTCGACCAGGCGTCGGAGAAGATCCACAAGGCGACCCTGAATACGTTCCTCGAAGGGGTCTCCACCGAGGTGGACTACGTCTACCGCAACGCCGAGCCGTCGCTCGATCTACCCGCCGCCGTCTTCACCCAGAACAATCTCGAGAAGGCCGCGGTGTACTTCAAGAAGAAGAGTCCCAAGGGTGCCAAGCGGCTGTTCGTGGTGAGCTTCGTCGGCAAACACAAGGAGAACGAGCCGCTCTACTTCGAGCCTTCATGCTCCGGCTTCGAGCCGCCCAAGTGGTCTTCCGAAGTGCGCGCCGTCTGGGCGGCGATCTCGCCGTGGCAGATGCTCGCCCATAAAGGCGCGATGATCGAGACGGTCCGTATGATGGTGGACGAGCGGGACCCCAACTACCGCATGCTGCTCATGCCGATCACCGACGACGCCTCGCAATTGGTAGGCCTCGCCGGCATGATCCTCGATGAGGACTATTTCCGGCAGGAGGTGCTGCCGCAGGCGGTCAAGTGGTCGCTGACCGATTCGTTCCCGGACGGCGGGGACGTGCCGTTGGTCTCGGTGCGGAACGCCAAGGGCGAGATCGTCTACGTCAACGATCCACTGGCCAAGGCGACCTGGAAGACCGACACGGAGAAGCCCTTCTCCTACGTCTTCACCGACTGGAAGATCGGCCTCGCCAGCCGGCACACGACGCCGGCGATGGTGGCGCGGCGGAACTTCCTGGTCAACATCGGCCTCTCGGCGGCCCTCGCCACCGTGCTGCTCGGCGGCCTCGCCCTGGCGCTGCGCACCGCGTCGCGCGAGATGAAGCTGTCGCAGATGAAGAACGAGTTCGTCTCCAACGTCTCGCACGAGCTGCGCACGCCGCTCGCCTCGATCCGCGTCTTCGGCGAGTTCCTCCGGCTGGGCCGCGTCGACAGCCAGGAGAAGGTGCAGGAGTACGGCGACTACATCGAGACCGAGAGCCGGCGGTTGACCCAGCTCATCAACAACATCCTCGACTTCGCCAGCATCGAGTCCGGGCGCAAGACCTACCACTTCGAGCGCTGCGACGTGCGCGAGGTGGTCTGCGAGACGCTGAAGACGTTCGAGGTGCGGCTGCGGCAGAACGGCTTCAACATCATCGTCAAGGGCGCGGACGTGCCGCTGCCGCCGGCCCGCATCGACTCCGGCTCGATCGCGCAGTCGCTCTCCAACCTGCTCGACAACGCGGTCAAGTACTCGAACGGTCAGAAGGACATCACGGTGACGCTGCGGCGGGAGGGCGATTTCATCGTCATCTCGGTGAGCGACCAGGGCGTCGGCATCCCGCGCGACGAGCAGCAGAAGATCTTCGACCGCTTCCACCGCGTCAGCACCGGCCTGGTGCACGACGTCAAAGGCAGCGGTCTGGGGCTCGCCATCGTCCGCCACATCGTCGAGGCCCACCGCGGCAAGGTGACCGTCGAGAGCCGTGTGGACGAAGGCAGCACGTTCTCGATCCACCTGCCGATCGAATCTCCCGAACCCCTCTCCGTCGCTGCTCCGCGGGAGCGCGCTTCCGAGGCCTGATCCATGACGCGAGTCCTGATCGTCGAAGACGACGAAGCCATGTCCGTCGCGCTGCGCGACGGCTTCCAGTACGAGGGGTATGCCGTGACGGTGGCCAAAGACGGTGAGACCGGTCTGCACCAGGCCACCGCCGATCCTCCGGACCTCATCCTGCTCGACGTCATGCTGCCGAAGATGACCGGCCTCGACATCTGCAAGCGGCTCCGCGGCAACGGCAACGACGTGCCCATCATCATGCTGACCGCCCGCGGCCAGGAGATCGACAAGGTGCTGGGGCTGAAGCTGGGAGCGGACGACTACATCACCAAGCCGTTCGGCTTCATGGAGCTGCTGGCCCGCGCGGAGGCCGTGCTGCGCCGCGCCCGCGGCACCGCAGCGGCGGCGCCCGAGAGCTACCGCTTCGGCGACATCTGCATCGATTTCAAGCGTCACGAGGCCCGCAAAGCGAGCGAGCCGATCGAGCTCTCGCCGCGCGAGTTCCAGCTCCTCGCCTACTTCATCCAGCACCGCGGCGAGATCGTCACCCGCGAGAAGCTCCTCGACACCGTCTGGGATTACAACGCCATCCCCTTCACCCGCACGGTGGACATGCACATCGCCAAGCTGCGCAAGAAGATCGAGGACAACCCCTCAGACCCCAAGCACATCGTGACCGTGCACCGGCTGGGGTACAAGTTCACGGGGTAGGGCGGTTCACACTGTCCTGCCCCCTTTCGCTGGTCTGCCCTCCGAAGCCTCACCCCCTGTCCCCCCTCTCCCTGACGGGCGAGGGGGGACGCCTGCGAAGAATCTTGCCGAGGTCGAGGCCGCCTTTTTCGGCCCTTGGGTTGTGCAAAGTTCCCCCTCGCCCGTCAGGGAGAGGGGGACAGGGGGTGAGGGCTTCGGAGGGCAAGCCGGCGAGAGGACAATCAGGACAGCGGGGGAACGGAAACCGAGGCCGTAGCCAGCGCTGGAGGCGCGGCAGGCGGCGGCACCGGAAGCTCCACCGTCTGCGGCAGCCATTCTCCCTCCCGCAACACGTCGGTGAGGACCTCCACCAGCCGGGGATCGAATTGGCGGCCGGCCTCGCGGCGCAGCTCCTCCAGGGCGGCCTCGACGGGAGCGCCACGGCGATAGGGGCGGTCGTGCGTGATGGCGTCGAAGGCGTCCACCACCGAGAGCACCCGCGCGCCCAGCGGGATCTCCTCGCCGGCGAGGCCGAAGTAGCCGGGAAATTGCACACCCGTACGGGCGCCGTCCCACCGCTCCTGGTGGTAGCGGATCAACGGCTCGACGTCGCGCAACGCGTCGACGTCGCGGATGATCCGCAAACCGATCTCGACGTGCTCCTCCATGATCCGCTTCTCGTCCGGCGTCAGGCCGTCGGGCTTGTTGAGGATCGTCTCCGGAACGCCGATCTTGCCGACGTCGTGGAGCATCGCGCCGTAGCGGAGGATGCGGAGCTCGCGGTCGTCCAGGGCCAGCCGCTGGCCGACCTGCACCGCGAGATGCGCCACCCTTTGGACGTGACCCTCGGTCAAGGGGTCCTTGGCCTCGATGGCCGCCGCCAGCGAGGCGACGGTCCGCTCGAAGTCCCGCTCGAGCTGGAGCTCGTGGACCCGCACCTGATCGAGCAGATGGCGGTTCCGCCCGGCGAGCCAGCCCCCCACCAGCGCGAACACGCTGAACACGCCGACCGTCGTATAGCCGGGAGCGAGGACCTCCTGGAGCGCCGCCGGCTCCCGGCCGGCCGAAGTCATCAGCGCCGCCATGTAGCCCACGGAGACGAAAGCGTTGACGATCAATGCCGCCCCCGCGCCGCCCTCCACCGCCGCCACGGCGATGGGGATCATCAGCGAGATGGCGAGCCAGTGCGGGAACGTCCAGCCCAGACGGTCGACGGTGACGATGGCCGCGATCCCGGCGAGCGACATCAGCACGCACTCGAGGACGGCGGGCCGGTTCCGCAGCCAGCCGCGCAGGATCTCGCGGTGCCCATCCCGCATCAGCACCTCCGGCCGCAACCAGAGGAGCGCCGGCAGGCCGAAGACCAGAGCGGCCATCAGATCGCTCACCCACCAGCCGAAGAAGTTGCTGGCCAGCGCCTTGGCCTCCAGCGACAGACTTCCCAGGAGGACGAGGCCAAGGCTGCCGAGCGCGGCCGAGACGAGGTTGTTCAGCAGGCCGCCGTACAGGAAAGCCCGGCGCAAGCGCAGCGAGGTGCTGCCTTGCGGCCCGCGGAGCGCCCAGGCCGGGATCGCCGCCGCGGCGCCGTTGGCGAGACAAGAGAGCGCCAGTCCCGGCACTTCCGTGGCCGCTCCCCAGGGAACCAGCACCACGCCGAGCACCACGCCGGCCACTCCCCAGACGCCGAAAGCGGCTCCCGCGGCCAGCGACACGCCCGCCGGCGGAAAGAGGAAGGAGACTCCGGAGGGGAAGCTGAAGAGGGCGGCGAACCGGCTCGCGAGCGCAAAAACCGCAGTGGTCCCCGCCAGTTGCAGAGCGCGGAGGATGAACCGGGACAGCTTCACGAGGCGCCAACCTCTCCCGTCGCGGGCCGCGCGCGGTCCGTGATGTGCGGTGAAACCGTTTTCTCGGTCTTGTATACCCCTGGCTTTTCGCTGTCAAGCGAAATCCTCCGGCTGGAGCGGCTCCTTCCGGTCGCGTTGTGGCACTGAAATAGATGAAGGTCCCCTCGGAAGGTCGCGAGAGACCCTCTATTTTGCCGTCATCCCGGAACCGCCAACTGGCCAAACCATGGCCCTCTGCCCCACAATAAGTTCAGTTATCTGCATCGGTAACTGAACCCGAGGGGCCCGGGCCGCCAATGAAGGCTACCCCGCCTGCCCTGAGATCAAGGAGGGATGTCATGTCCGGATCCATCGTTCGCCGCCTGACCGCCGCCGTCGTCCTGGCCGCAGTCCTCTGCGCCGCGCCGGCGCTGGCTGCTCCAGGGGGCCGCCCGGTCTCGCCCGTCGTTCTCGGCCCCGGCCTTTTCGACCAGCTCCTTGCCTGGGTGGGGAGCCTCTGGCATGGAGTGGCAAGGCAGGATCAGGCGGAAATGGAAAAGAGTGGACCGCCCGTCAGCGGCAGCGGAGCCGAGAGCTCCAGCCATGACCCGTCCTTCCAATGCGATGGAAGCGTCACGATCGACCCTAACGGAGGATCGAAGTAGCCCCAGCCTAGTCCGCTGCCCTGTATCTCCGAGATGGGCCTGTTGCGTAGAGAGAGGAGATTTGTGCGATAATTGCGAGACATCTTTTCTTCTGCGGGAGGGTTCAATGTCTGGAGGCGATCGAGGAGGCAGTCACCCCAGTCCTGCAGAGCTGGACCGTTTCCTCCTGGGGAAGATGTCTCCGCATCAGGCCGCGTCCGTTGTCGCCCATCTCCTCCGCGATTGCGAGCTTTGCCGGCAGAGGATGTCGCCGCTGGCTTCCGCGGTCTTTGCCGCTGGTCCGGTCGTTCCACCCTCGACTGAAGATCCTCACCCCGAGTACGATTTTCCACTCTTCAAGGCCTTCGCCGCCGCTCGCCAATATGCGGAGGCCCGCGCGCAGAGCAAGGCATACGCCCAGCGATATCCGGAAAGGCAGTTCCCAAGAGAGGTTCCAGCGATCGAAGCCCTCCTACCTCCAGCGGTTGGCCGAGACTCCGAACGCTGTGAGGCTCTTCTGGAGCAGTGCCGCGCTCTCCGCCACAGCGACCCTGAAGGAATGATGCTGGCGGCTTCTATGGCCGTAATCCTCGCTGAGCGGATGAATGCGAATGAAAGCCCAGAAACGCTCGCCGATCTTCAGGCACAGACTTGGGCAGAGTTGGGCAATGCCTATCGTGCCGCCGACGATCTGGCCAATGCAGAGGCGGCGCTGGCTCGCGCTGTGGACCTCGCTGGCCACGGCACCGGGGATCCATTGCTCCTCGCCAGACTCATGGATCTCACCGCTTCGCTATACACAGAGCAGCGCCGATTCGGCGAAGCGCACCGCCTCCTCGATTGGATTTATGCAATCTACCGGCACTTGGGCGACGGGCATCTGGCAGCGCGAGCCCTCATCAGCAAAGGAATCTCCGTCGTTCTCGCGGCCGAATCTGAGGAGGCCCTGAACCTTTTACAGCAGGGAATCCTTCTTGCGGATGCCACACGCGATCCGAAGCTGATCCTCTCGGCGGTGCACGCTCTCCTTGTGTCGCTGGTTGACTGCGACCGGTTGACTGAGGCAAGGGCGCTTCTCGAGGCTAGCCGCGACCTCTACACCGCTCAGGGCGAACGCTTCGATTTGCTCAGAGCACGATGGCTGGAAGGCCGGATAGCTGGAGGGCTCGGGCAGGATCGCGAAGCCGAGCGGGCCTTCCTACAGGTCCGCGAGAGCTTCCGAAAAGCCGAACTCCTTTACACCACAGCTAACGTCTCGCTCGACTTGGCCGCTGTCTGGCTGCGTCAGGGACGCATCGCCGAGATTAAGGGTCTGGTTGATGAAACGGTCGCAATCTTCCGAGCCCACAACATCCAACGCGAAGCGATCGCCGTGCTGCTGATGCTGCGAGACGCTCTCCGGAAGGATCGTGCCACGGTGGTCCTGCTGAAGACCGTCGCGAGCGAACTCCAGCGGCTGGAGCAGCTTCCGAGACCGAAAGCTGTATAGGCTTCTAGCGGAGCGTGCTCGACTACCTCGGGCGATACCGTGAACTGGAGTTGCATCTTCGTCCTCGGTGAGAACTTTCTCATCGTCTCCTCTCCGAGGACCGATCTCCTCTTCGTCCGCTAGATAGTCCAGCCCCTCGGCAAGTAGCACCTGGGCCCGGGCAATGCTCGAGATCGCCCCGGCCAACTCGGAGCTGGGATGGAGCTTGGCAGTCGCGCTCATCTGCTCCAACAGCGCCAAGACATCCTGCCGGTGGACCTCGAGGCGATCCCCGATGCTCATGTCTCCCTAACCCTTTCCGTAACCAAGTCCAGATAAATCGAGGAGGAGGACCGAGATGAGTCTTCCTCCTCGCTCGGCACAAGCCTTTTATGGCTCGGAGAAGATTACGTCGTAAGTGCGCCAGGGTCTGACTGCGCCCGAACGGGCACGCATCATCGCGCTGGATGCATAACGAAAGAGGTTGCCGAAGGAGTCCCGGATGCCAGTGGTTCTGTAGTCGTAGTCGAGCGCTACCACGCCGACCTCGGCAAGCGCATGGATCTCTCCGGGCTGACTGATGCCGTCACGGTTGGTATCCACCCAAGCGCAGAGGCCCGAGAATCCGTTGTCGCTCGCGTCGACCCTCCCGTCGTTGTTACCACCCAGCTCCGATCGATCGAGATCCGCCAGCGCACGGTAGCCAACCTGCGCCGGCTCGCCGGAGAGGAGTGGAGTCGAGTAGCCGAAGAGCTCCCGGCCGTCGTCGATGACGCCGTTGCCATTCCGGTCCAGGCAGAGGAAGGCGTCGTCTTCACCGGCCTTCGTCCAGGCGATCTGGTCTGGATTCCCGTCTGCATTGATATCGAAGCTGACGGCGGGATCAGGACCGGACAGGTGAAAGCCGTCCTGCTTCAAGTCGAGGAGAATGGGACAGTTCTCTTCCGGCGGATCGGGTTTGGGAGGCGGCTCGGTGGGGAATCCTCCCAAACACCTCTGGGGACTGCCCCAGAAATTGGAATAGGTCCCACCGACGACGGAGCCGCTGAGTTGGGCTCGATAGCAGTGAGGATTGCCATCCAAGAAGGGAGGACGGCGCACGTAACTGTTATATTCAAATAATACTTGACGGTGATTACCCCCGATCTCGACATTGAGCAGGGTTTCCTTGATGAGGTGGTCAATCTGAATCTTGCACCCCAAGTCATCGTCGCCGAAATAGGTCTTGCAGGTGACCGCCGCTGCTGAGTAGACGTCTCCGTTTTCCCTAAAAACCAAGCTTACGCCATCGGGCGCGATCACCAAATACGAGTCAAAGAATGCATGGGCTGCCGGGGTTGCCAGCCAGCCCAAGAACGCCAATGTCAGGGTCAAGCGAGTCATTGGCAGCCTCCTTCGACGAACCGAAGCTGCCCAGGCCACTCCGGGTTTTCCGGCATCGCGATCGACATGCCGGGAGCAACGGCTTCATAGAGGAACCGGTCGAACCGCTCGGCTCCGTAGTAGGTTCTGACGGCTTGCAGCGCACGAGCTCGTTGTGCGCAGTGTGCGCTCTGTTCCTCGTAGGTGGCCTCAGGAGGCCGTTCGCCAGTCTTTTCGAAGCGCTCTGATTTTTCCCGGGCGTCTCGTTTAACTCGAAGTACGTCTTTTGCCAGGACCTCCAAGACCGGCCAGAGGTCGTCGCCGAAGCCCAGGGCCTGGGCCTTTTCCAAGATCGCCTTTCGCCTCGGCTCCCTGATGAAATCGTCTGGCTGGAAGCCTACTCCAAGAAGACTGCTGAATAGCTCGGAGGGGAGAAGCAGAGCAGGATCTTTTGAGCCATTGACGATGCATCCATCAGTGCTGGGGGGAGGAATGTCAGCCGGCATCAATTCAGGCGGCGGGTAATTCTCCGCCGCGTGCTCAGCCATCCGCCGCCGCATGTCGACGGGATCGAACCGCAAGGCCAGCCGCTCGTCGAGCGTCCACTCCCAAGGTTCCTTGGGATTCGGGCGCGGCTGAGGCTTGACTGGCTCTCCGACTCGACCGGGCCGCGTTTGCGGCTCCGAGGACGCCGATTCTGCGGCCGCAGTGCCCGCTAGGAGGACAAGATGAATCATGAGCAATATGTTGACGCCAAGTTTCATCATGAAGGTCTCCTCTCGCTAAGAGATCTGCCTCAAGTTTCGCTTTCCTTCTCGAAAACCAACTCATAAAAAACCGCACGCCCAAAGTTTCCAATCGGAGGTGCGAAAATTTGGATCAAGCGCCAGCCTTTCGCGGCGTGATCACGGATCACTTGCTGGTATTCCTCTTCAGCAGCCTGTTTCACGCCGAAAAGGCCCCCGTCGCCCAGTCTCACGAATTTGTATTCGTACATGTCGCTGCCTCCCCTACCCAGTTGGCACACTGTGCGCTTGCTGCCACTCCTGCTCTGATCATCGGCAACCTCCCTCCTGGAAGCGCAGTTCCTCCTCATACCGCTCGTAGGTGGATGGTCCTGGCCCCAGCCCCACAACGCGGGTGAACGACCAACCCCGAGCCACGGTTCCATACAGCAGACGGAGAACCGCCTCCTCGCCAAACTCGGCCTCGGCGGCTTTCAAGGCCTCTGCGCGTAGTCGGCAGAGGTGGAGGTCCTCTTCCACGCCGCCATACTTCGCCGAGAAGAATGGATGCCGATCCTCCTGCAAGTACGGGAGAGTCGCCCCTTCAAGTCGTTTCCAGAAGTCCTGGCCTATGCCGAGGCCGGCGGCCTGACTCTCGATCCAATCCCGGAACTCCTGGAGGTTCTGCTCAGAGCTCTCTTGGGGGAAGCCTCGGGAGAGCAGAACGTCGAAGAGCTCACTGGGCAAGAACAGCTCGGGCGTCTTTCCTCCATCGAGAGCTTCCTTGATCGAGGGTGCCTCGGTGATCTCAGCCTTCTCTTCGAAGACGCGATGAACCCTGCCCTTGAGGAGCTCTTTCATTCTGGCCTGGCGCTTTGCTTCGCGAGCGGCCATAGCCTCCGGGTCGAACCGTGCGGCGAGGCGCTCGTCGAGGGTCCACTTCCACGCGGGTTTCCGAGTGCCGTCCTTGCTCTTGGAATGCGCCGGCGTCTCAGCTCGCGCCGGGAAGGCTCCGGCCAGGAGCAAGACCGGCAGGATCGAGATCGCTGCCCACGGACTCTGACTTCGCGGAACGGCCATGGATCCTCCTTGTCGAGGATTCGGAACCGAAGGACTGTGGGTATGATACCCACAGCATCACGCGCTGTCAATAGGCTTGGTGAACTTCCTTAAAAACCGGCATCAGGATGTATACGGCTCACCGCATCCTGCCGTGAGGTACCATCCGGCTCCAGATGCCGCGGATGGTCAAAGAAGGAAAGGGGCAGGTGCCGCTCGGCGCTCATCGGGAGGGCCTGCGGGTGGCTCGCCTCCTGGCGAAGAAGATTGAGGGCGCGGGGCTCTCCGTTCGCCGCGTCGAGGAGATGGTTGGGTGGGGGCAGAAGACCCTCCAACAGATCCTGAACGGCGAGCAGCCCATCCGGGTCTCGCACGTGGCAGCGGTCCTCGAAACGCTGGGGCTCGATCTCAGAGAGTTCTACCGCGAGTTGGCAAGCCCCAAGGGCGCTGAGGCGGCAAGGGAAAGCCAAGCCATAGCGAAGGTCGAACCGAGCAGGAAAACCACCAAGGATCGGAGGACGGAGGAGGCGCCGCTCGAGGGTTCCCGGGATTATCGAATGGTTGGGGCTCTCCTCGAGAAGTGTCGGTCTCTTCGTTACAGCGACCCGGAAGGGATGGTGTTGGCGGCTTCCCTTGCGGTCACTCTCACCGAACGGATGGGTGCAAGCCAAGAAGAGCCGGAGAAGCTCGTGGACCATCAAGCGCAAGCCTGGGCCGAGTTAGGCAACGCCTATCGCGTGTCTAATGATCTACCATCTGCGGAGACTGCCCTCGCTCATGCGCTAGATCTCTCTGACGGCGGCACCGGTGACCCGTGGCTCCTCGCCCATATCATGGATCTCACAGCCTCCCTCTTTAGCGATCAACGCCGTTTCGCGGAGGCCTATCGTCTTCTCGATTGGGTCTACATTATCTACTGGCATGCAGGCGACAAGCATTTGGCAGCACGGGCGCTGATCAGCAAGGGGATCTCGGTCGGCCTTGCCTTCAAGTCAGAAGAAGCGGTTAACCTTTTGACGCAGGGACTCCCGCTCTTGGATGCTGCGCAGGATCCGAAACTGCTGCTTGCAGCGATCCATGCACTGCTCTGGTTTCTGACCGACTGGGGTAAGGTTGAAAGCGCAGCTGGACTACTGAGCCGGAGCCGAGATCTTTACGCGACTTTTGACGAACCGCTCCTCAAGTTGAGGGCACGGTGGCTCCAAGGCCGGATCGACGCCGGCCTGGGAGACGAGACGAGCGCCGAGCAGGCATTCCTTCAAGTCCGCAAAGGCTTCCAGGAAGCCGGGTTGCCCGTCACCGCGGCCGCGGCTACTCTAGATCTGGCTGCAGTCTGGTTGCGTCAGGGACGCACCGCTGAAATCGGGAGACTCGTCGACGAGATGGTTGCGATCTTCCGAGCACAAAAGATCCAGCGTGAGCCGGTCGCGGCACTGCTGATGCTACGCAAGGCCCTGCAGAAGGACAAGGTCACGGCGGCCTTGTTGCGGGCCGTCGCGGCCGAGGTTCAGCGGGCGGAGCGGCTGCCGAAACCGAAAACCGGTTAGAGCCCCGGCACGGAACGGCGGCGTCCTTGGGCCCGGAGGCCGCCGTTCCTTCTCAGTTGTCAAGGAACCCCGGCAGCGGCGCGAGGCCGCATACAGGCTGTTCTCCGCCGCTTTACTGCAGCAGCAGCTTGCGCGCCGGGATCCTCTCCACGTCGATCGAGACCGACACGCCCGCCTGCTGGTTGTTGGGGTTCAGGCAGTCGAGCTTCACCGGCGAGACCACCCAGTTGCCGCAGGTCTCGGCGGTGTAGACGGCGGTCACGTCCAGCTCGTGCGTGCTGGTGATGACGAAGTAGCCGACGAGGAGCGGCAGCGGCGTGGGCACCGCGCCGTAGAGCAGCTCGGCGATGCGGTTGCAGTCGTCCATCGTCGCCTGCAGCGAGTTGAGCTGGACGGAGTCGAGGTAGGGCCGCGCGCTGATCACCCGCGGCTCGCGGCCGACCGGCACCCCGCGCTCGACCAGCAGCACGATGTGCTTGAAGACGAAGGCGGGGCCTTCGATGTAGAGCTCCGGCCAGAGGATGTTGATCTCGGTGGCGTAGTTGCCGAACTTGACCGGCGGCTCGCCTTCGCTGACCCCTTGATGGGACACCCCCACGTTCGTCGGGTTGTAGCCGCAGACGAATTTGACCGAGTAGACGTACTGCTCCTTGGCGGAAGCGGCCTGCGCTCCCAACAGCAGGAGGACGACGGCGACGACGGACACCACGATTCTGGAACGCATAGTTGGATCCTTTCTTAAGTTTACTCTCTAAGAAAGGATGGTGATCGAACGAAACGAGCCGTGACAGGCACCGAGGAAGGGTCTACAGTTCTCCCACCTCTTCCTCTGGGAGAGGAGGGCCGGGGAGGTGAGGGCTTCGGAGGGCAGACCCTTGATCGTCGCCTTACTTCTTCGGCCTGCCGCTACCCCGGGGCCGTCTCTTCTTCCGCGGTTTCTCGCCCTCGGGGCCCTCGCCTCCGGATGGCGCCGGCTTCTCCGGAGCGCCGGCCAGAGCAGCGCGGACGGCGTTCTGAATCATCCGCTCGAGCTCCTGGGGATCCAGCGGCGGGACCGGCGGCGGCGCGGGCTGGGCTCCGAAGCCGAGCTTCTGAAAACGCCGCAGGAACTCCTCCATCACCACCGCGTCCGAAGAGGGCCGGTTCTCCGGGTATAGCGTCTGAAAGTAGACGGTGGGCGCCACCTCCAGGGCTCGCAGCATCGCCAGGATATGGCGAAACTTGAGCTCCATCCGTCCAGTGAGGACCTGGCTGACGTATCCAGGTCCCGCCCCCAGCTTCTGGTCGAGATCCTTGCGCGTCAGTCCGGCCGCCTGCATGACGGTCTCCAGCAACTTCGTTGCCCTTCTCACTTCGTCATCGATGGTCATCCGATGAGCCTACTACAACACTGAATTTTTCAAAAGAGCTACCTCTGAGTATAGAAGCGTAGCGATTCGACGAAACGACATGACTCAAGAAAAAACGTTCCAGTACCGATACTGGAACTTTCCCGACCGGCGAGCGTTGTACGTCCCGGAAGGAGAAACCGGGAATGGGCAAGCTCGTGTCCGATCTTCGCTTCGCGGCGCGCACTCTGGCAGGCCGGCCGGCGTTCACCCTCGTGGCCGTGCTGACGCTGGCCCTGGGCATCGGCGCCAACACGGCGATCTTCAGTGTCGTCGACGCGCTGCTGCTGCGGCCGCTTCCGTATCGCGAGCCGGGGCGGCTGGTGTGGATGCGGAACACCCTCCCCGAGGTCAACCTGGAGATGACGGCCGGGGCCGACTATCTGGAGTGGCGCGACTCCAGCCGGACCCTCTCCTCGATCGCGGCCTTCGAGGATGCGACGCGGTTCACGCGGACCGGCGGCGAGTCTCCCGAGCGGCTGCAGGGCGCACGGGTCTCGGCGAGCTTTCTGCCGACGCTGGGCATTCAGCTGGCGCGCGGGCGTGGTTTCGATCCCCCGGACGAGCGGCTCAACGCGGCGCCAGTGGCGGTGGTCTCCGACCGTCTCTGGCGGCGCCTCTTCGGCACGGACACGGGGCTCGCCGGTCAGGGGCTGACGCTGGACGGCATACGCTGCGAGGTGGTCGGCGTGCTCCCCCGCGGCTTCGTGTTTCCCGGCAATCCGGACGTGGAGGTCCTGATGCCGCTGGCGCTCGACGAGACGCGGGAGCGCGCCCGTCGGCAGATGACGATCGTGCAAGTCGTCGGTCGTCTCGCTCCCGGCGCCACGCTGTCGCAGGCGCGGACCGAGCTGGCGATGATCCAGAAGCGCTCGGTGGAGACGGCGCGGCAGGCGGAGGAGTCGGCCGGCGGACCGCAGCCTGGCCCCGGTGGCCCTGGCCCTGGCGGCCCGCCGCGGCGAGGACCGGGCGGCGGCGGCGGGCAGATCCAGATCCGCATGGGCGGCGGCCCTCCACCTCCGGGTGGTGGCGGGCGGCCTTTCAGAATGCCGGAGGCCAAGCTCGACGTGATGCCGCTCTCCGAGCACCTGCTGGGAAACGTACGGCCGGCGCTGCTGATGCTGCTCGGCGCGGTCGGCTTCGTGCTGCTGATCGCCTGCGCCAACGTGGCCAACCTGCTGCTAGCGCGGGCCACCGCCCGCCGCCGCGAGATCGCCATCCGCGCCGCCCTGGGCGCCGGCCGCCGCCGCATCGCCGGGCAACTGCTCGTCGAGAGCGCCCTGCTCGGCCTGGCCGGCGGCGCCTGCGGCCTGCTGCTGGCGTTCGCCGGCATCCGCCTGTTGCTGGCGATGGTGCCCGCCGATCTCTGGGGCGGCCTGCTGCGCCAGACGGCGATCGGCATCGATGGCCCCGTGCTCCTCTTCACCCTGCTGCTCTCGCTCGCCACCGGCCTGCTCTTCGGCCTGGCGCCGGCCCTGGGAGCTTCGCGCGTGGACCTGACCGAGCCGCTCAAGGAGGGGGGACGCGGCCACTCCGGGCGCGCCCGCGGTCTCCTGGTGGCGGCCGAAATGGCGCTCGCCGTCGTGCTGCTCGTCCTGGCCGGCCTGCTGTTCCGCAGCTTCCTGCGCCTGCGGGCGGTCGATCCCGGTTTCACGCCGGAGCGGGTGCTCACCATGCCGATCGAGCTGCCGGCCGACGGCTACACGTCGCCGGCGGCGCGCGTCAACTTCTTCCAGGAGCTCTCCCGCCGGGCCGCCGCGCTTCCCGGAGTGGAGTCCGCGGCCTTCAGCGATTCGATCCCCCTGAGCGGCGTCTCGATGATCCTGCGCGGGCTGCGGGTCGAAGGACGCGATCCCCTGCCGCCGGAGAAACAGCCGGAGATCGCGATCACCGCCGTCAGCCCTGATTACTTCCGGACGATGGGCATCCGCATCGTGGGAGGCCGGGCCTTCTCCGAGGCGGACACCAGCTCCGGCACGCCGGTGGCCGTCATCAGCCGGAGCATGGCCCGCAAGCTCTGGGGTGACACCGATGCGGTCGGCCGCCGGCTGCGCATGGGTCCGTCCACGGCGCCGTGGACGACCGTGGTCGGCGTGGCCGTGGACGTCCGCCAGGACGGGCTCGACACCGAGCCGCGGGCGCAGATGTATCGTCCTTTCCTCATCGATCCTCGCGACGCCGGATTTCTGGCAGTGCGAACCGCGGCCAATCCGGCCGCCCTCATCCCCGCCGTGCGGCGAGAGGTCATGGCCCTCGACCGCAACGTTCCGCTCTACGACATCGCCACCATGGAGCAGCGGCTGGCCGGCTCGGTGGCGGCGCGGCGGTTCAACCTCGTGCTGCTCGGGCTCTTCGCCGCCCTGGCCCTGGCGCTCGCCGGCGTCGGCCTCTACGGCGTGCTTGGCTACGCGGTGACCGAACGCACCCGCGAGATCGGAGTCCGCATGGCGCTCGGCGCGCAGCGGCGAGGCGTGCTGGGACTGATCATCCGCCAGGGATTGACCCTCGCCGCCGCGGGCGTCGGCTTCGGCCTCGTCGCCTCGTTCGCCTGCTCGCGCCTGCTCCGCACCTCGCTCTTCGGCATCACGACGAACGACCCGGTGACCTACGTCGCGATCCCGTTGCTCCTGATGCTCGTGGCGCTGCTCTCCTCCTATCTGCCGGCGCGCCGGGCGACGCGGGTGGATCCGCTGGTGACGCTGCGGGTGGAGTAGGCCCCTCACCCCTGCCCGATGGCGATCCGCGCCGCCCGGGCGATGCGGCCTGGCGCGTGCGCCAGACCCCAGCGCGCCAGCCGCTCCGTCCAGCTCTCCGGCGCGACGTCGTCAGGAGGGGGTACGGAGACCACCAGCAGCTCGCCCTGACGCTCGATCACCTCATGCGCGACCGTGCCGTCGCCGGCGCGCTCGAAACGGATCGAGACCACGGCGTCGCCCACCCGCACCCGCCGCAGCGTGACGGCGCCGACCCCCTCCGGCAGTTGCGGTTGAACCAGGGCGAGCGTCCGTGCGGGAGCGAAGGGATAGACGCCCAGCAGCGTCTGGACGAGCTGCACCACGGCGCTCGCGCTCCAGGCCTGCGGACAGTTGGAACCGGGATAGATCGCCGGCACCGGCGACTCCTCGCGGCCGTGGCCGCCGAGCGTCTCCGGCAGCCGGCAGCCATGAAAATGCGCTGCGGCGTCGAACAGGCCGGCGGCCAAACGGTCGAGGTGGTCCGCGAACCCATAGCGCTTGAAGGCGAGGGCGAAGGTGGCGTTCTCCACCGGCCAGACGGTGCCGAGGTGGTAGGCGAGAGGGTTGTAGGACGGGTGCTCGCTGGAGAGGGTGCGCACGCCCCAGCCCGAGAAGAGATCCGGCGCCAGCAGGCGGTCGGCGACACGGCGCGCGTGCTCCGCCGGCACCAGCCCCACCGCCAGGGCGTGGCCGGGATTCGAGCCGATGGAGCGGACCTGCCGCTTGTCGCCGTCGAGAGCCATGGCATAGAAGCCTTCCTCCTCCATCCAGAAGGCTTCGTGCCAGCGCTTCCCGAGATCGCCGGCGCGCCGCAGCATCTCCTCGGCCCGCTCGTCCTCCTCGAGCGCCACCAGGATCTCGGCCATCCGCTGCAGTGCCATCCAGTGGAAGGCCTGCTCCTCGACGGTGGAGAGAGGGTTCTCCACCAGGCTGCCGTCGGCGTAGCGGATCGCTTCGTCCGAATCCTTCCAGCCGTGGTTCTTGAGCCCCGCCGGCGAGCGCTGGACCGACTCCAGGAAACCGTCGCCGTCGCGGTCGGCGTAGCGGGCGGCCCAGTCGAGCCCGCGCAGGGCGGCGTCGCGGTAGCGGCGGAGGGCGGCGGTGTCGCCCGTCCAGTGCCACAGCTCCGAGAGGGCCACGACGAACATGGCCGGCGTCGTCTGGGTGCCGTAGTAGGCGCGCTGCGGGATGATCTCCAGCTCCGAGAGCGGTCCGCGCCGCATCTCGTGGAGCATCTTCCCCGGCTCCTCCTCCCGCCAGGCCGAGTCCACCTCGGCCTGGGTCTCCGCGAGGATGGCGAGGGCGCCCCGCAGCATCTCCGGACCGATCAGCGCGCCTTGCCAGCCGGCGGTGAGGATGTCGCGGCCGAAGAGGCCGGTGTAGGTCGGCACGCCGGCGTTGGGCACCCAGGCGTCGGGCTCGCGGTCCAGCTCCCAGGCGCGCAGGGCGAAGAGATCCTCGGCGGCGCGCTCGAAGGCCGGGCCCATCACGGGATGCGTGGTCTCCAGACAGGCCCGCTCGCGGCACCAGCGCTGGTGAGCGAGCCGGCGGGTATCGTCGCTGTCTCCGCAAGGCTGCCGCCATGTGCCGTCGACCAGGGACTCGTAGCGGATCGCCGCGCTCCAGGAGCCGCGAGCTGGCAGCGCCAGAGGAAAGCGCAGCCGTCCCTGGTCCCAGACGACCGTCGTCGCGGCCTCGGCGATCCGGACGCGCAGCCCTCGCCGCAGCTCGCGCTGCTCGTGGCGGACGGCGTAACCGAACGTCACCGCGCGGCCGGCCGGATCCCAGAAGATTTCGATCGCGCCGCTCTGCCGGCGCTCGCCGCCGGTCTCCTGGACGTCGGCGAAGTCGGCGTCGAGCTCCAGGACGAGCTCCGTCTCCACGGGCTGCATGCCGTAGTTGCGCACGGTCAGCCGCTCCGCCATGCCGCAGCCGAGTCGGCGGTCGACGGCGATCTCCAGCGCGTCCTGCGGCAGGTGCGGTCCGGCCGCGGTGCCTCCCGGGCGTGGCAGCCACAGGCGGGCGCTCCAGTGGTCGGCGGCGAGGGCGCAGGAGGAGAGCAGGAAAGGCTCGCGCCCGTCCAGCAGCAGGCGATGGCGGCATAGGATGCGGGTATCGAAGTCATAGAGCCCTTCCCTGCCCTCCCCGCGCAATCCGCCGTCCCGGCGCGCCACGAGCACCGAGTAGCCCTGGTGCACCACGACGTGCGCCGGATCGAACGGGTCGAGGTGGCCGTCGCCCGGGAGGGTGTTGCCTTCCATGACGGCGAAGGAGGTGCAAGGCGGGGGCCAGGGCCTGAGTTCTCCGATTCCACCGGCCTGAATGGCGCGGACGACGCTGGATCATCGAGGACAGCAGGATCGGTCCCGGGAATCCCCTCCCCTGCTCTCCACGTTTTGAAACCCGCGGCCTTTCCGACCGTAGCTTTCCCGACTTTTTGAGGAACGACGAATGACCCTGAATCCGCGATTCCGCTGTGCCGCCGGAGCGCTGTGCCTGCTCCTCGCTCTCCCCGCCGTCGCCGCCCGGGCCGACGAGGGCCCGACGCTGACCCTCGAGCAGATCATGGCCGATCCCGACTGGATCGGGAATCCGCCCGAAGACCCGTACTGGTCGGATGACGGCCGCTCCATCTACTACCTGCGGGAGCGCGACGGCGTGGGAAACAACAACCCGAAGGATCTCTTCCGGGTCGACCTCGCCAGCGGCAAGGCGGTCCGCATCGAGCCCGCGGAGCGCGGCAAGGCGGACGCGCCCGGCAAGCGGAGCCTCGACCGCAAGAAGAAGGTCTGGGCGCGGGAGGGGGACGTCTTCGTCAAGGACCTGACGACGGGAGCCGTGCGGCAGATCACGCGCACCCCCGCCGAGGAATCCGATCCGTTCTTCCTCGCCGATGGCAAGCGCGTCGGCTTCTACCGCGACAAGCAGCCGTTCGTCTACGACCTCGCCTCGGGTCTGCTCTTCCAGGTCGCCGATCTGCGGCTGGAGAAGGATCCCGCCAAGGAGGACGAGCCGACGCTGCTCGCCGAGCAGCAGACCCGCCTCTTCGACGTCGTCCGCCAGCGCCAGGAGAAGGAGAAGCGGCAGCGCGAGGAGGAGCGCGCCGAGCAGCAGGCCGATCCCACGCGCCCGCCGCTGCCGTGGTACTTCGGCAAGGACGTGACACTGGAGGGGACCTCGCTTTCGCCGTCCGGCGACTGGCTCGCCGTGGTCACCGCACCGAAGCAGGGCGAAGGCGACCTCAAACCCGCCAAGATGCCCAACTACGTTACTGCCAGCGGCAACGTGGAGGTCCGCGAGGTGCGCGCCAAGGTCGGCACCGAAAAGCCGGTGCCCCATTCGCTGGTCCTGCTCGATCTCCGTAAGCACGAGCGGCACGACCTCGACTGGGCGGTGCTGCCGGGCTCGAAGGACGATCCCCTGAAGGCGCTGCGCGAGGCCGCGGAGGCCAGGAAGGCCGCCGAGAAGAAGCTCAAGGAGGAAGAGGAGAAGAAGGCGAAAGGCACCGCGGCGGCCGCCGGCGAAGAGAAAGCGGAGAAGTCCGAGGAAGCCGCAAAGAGCGAGGAGAAGAAGCCCGAGGAGCCGCAACTGCGCCCGCTGGAGGTCACGGACCTCTTATGGTCGGACGACGGCGGCAAGCTCGCCGTGCAGGTCCGCGCCCGCGACAACAAGGACCGCTGGATCGCCACCTTCGACACCGGCCACCCGGACAGCACCGAGCTCACGCCCCGCCACCGGCTGACCGATCCCGCCTGGATCAACTGGGATTTCAACGGCTTCGGCTGGCTGCGGGACAATGAAACCCTCTGGCTCCTCTCGGAAGAGACCGGCTTCTCGCAGCTCTACCTGATGTCGACCCGCACCGGCGAGACGCGGCCGCTCTCGCCGCAGGGGAAGTACGAGGTCGACTCGATCGTGCCGAGCTGGGACGGCCGCTCCATCTACTACCGGGCCAACCAGGAGCATCCCGGCCAGTACGACGTGTGGCGGATCGAGGTGGCGACGGCCAAGGCTGAGAAGCTCAGCCGCGTCGGTGGCCTCACCGACTTCCAGCTCTCGCCCGACGAGAGCCGGATCCTGCTCCTCCACTCCGGCATCACCCGGCCGAACGAGGTCTTCGTGCAGCCCAACCGCACGGGCGCCGAGGCGCGCCAGGTGACCCACACCCGCACCGAAACGTTCCTGGCCCAGGACTGGACGCTCCCTGAGATCGTGTCGGTCCCCTCCACCCATGGAGCGCCGGCGCCGATCTACTCCCGCGTCTATACCCCGGTTGATTTCGATCCCTCCCACACCTATCCGGCGGTGGTCTTCGTCCACGGCGCGGGCTACTTGCACAACGTCCACTTCGGCTGGTCGAGCTACTTCCGGGAGTTCATGTTCCATACCCTTCTGACCCGCCACGGCTACGTCGTGCTCGACATGGACTACCGGGCCTCGGCCGGCTACGGCCGCGACTGGCGCACGGCGATCTACCGCCAGATGGGCCATCCGGAGCTGGAAGATCTCCAGGACGGCGTCGCCTGGCTGGTGGCCAACAAGAGCGTCGATCCCAAGCGGGTGGGCGTCTACGGCGGCTCTTACGGCGGCTTCATGACGTTCATGGCGCTCTTCCGTGCGCCGGACCTCTTCGCCGCCGGTGCGGCGCTGCGGCCGGTCTCCGACTGGGCGCACTACAACGAGGGGTACACCTCGAACATCCTCAACCGGCCGGAGATCGATCCCGAAGCCTACGAGAAGAGCTCGCCCATCGAGTACGCGGCGGGCCTGCAGAAGCCGCTGCTGATCTGCGACGGCATGCTGGACGCCAACGTCTTCTTCCAGGACAACGTGCGCCTGGTGCAGCGGCTGATCGAGCTCAAGAAGGAGAACTTCGAGATCGCCATCTACCCGGTGGAGGACCACGGCTTCGTCCAGCCTACGAGCTGGCTCGACGAGTACCGCCGCATCTTCAAGCTGTTCGAGACCTACGTGAAGTAGTGCGGCGGCGCCAGACGATTGCGTACACCACCGCATTGAGGACGAGCACGAAGAGGCCGAGCCCCCACTGCACGTTGCGCTCGAGCCCCGCCGGATAGAGGACGGGCAGGAGGTAATGCTCCACGAAACCGCCGGGGTAGCCGGCCTCGCCGCCCAGCCGGCGGAAGCGGTTCTCCAATGGAGTCAGCGGGCAGACGCCCTGGACGAATTCGATGCCGATTCCCCAGACCGCCGCCGGCAGATGGAACCAGGCGGCGCGCGGCCAGCGCAGGGCGAGCAGGCCGCCGAGCACGACGAAGAGGACGAAGCCGCAGTGCAGGACGACGACGAGGTCGGCGAGGGCGCGGTAGAGCATGGACGCTAGCCGCGCGCCCGCAGCTCCTCGCGGCGCACCGTCAGATCGTCGATGCGGTTCATATCCGGCTCGACCCCCATCCCCGGCCGGTCTACCGGCACGTCGACCCAGCCCTCGCGGTCCATGGTCCACTCCGGGATCACCACGTCCCGCTCCCAGTAGCGCTCGCTCGGCGACACGTCGCCGGGCAGCGTGAAGTTCGGCAGCGACGCCAAGGCGACGTTGTGGGCCCGGCCGATGCCGCTCTCCAGCATGCCGCCGCACCAGACCGGAATGCCATGGTTGGCGCAGACGTCGTGGATCGCCCTCGACTGCCGGAAGCCCCCCACCCGGCCTGCCTTGATATTGACGATACGCCCGGCGCCCAGAGCGATCATGTCCTCGGCGCGGTCGACGCTGGTGATGGACTCGTCGAGGCAGACCGGGGTGCGCAGGCGCTTCTGCAGCTCGGCGTGACGCAGCACGTCGTCCCAGGCGAGCGGCTGCTCGATCATCATCAGGCCGAGCTCGTCGAGCGCCTCCAGGCTCGCGGTATCGCTGAGGTCGTAGGCGTTGTTGGCGTCGGCCATCAGCGGCGCTTCGGGCCCCAAGGCCTCACGGGCGGCGCGCACGTACTCGACGTCGGCGCCCGGTTTGATCTTGATCTTGACCTTGCGGTAGCCGCGCGCCAGCGCCGCCCGCGCCTTC
Organism: Thermoanaerobaculia bacterium; assembly: GCA_036002325.1. Taxonomy (GTDB): domain Bacteria; phylum Acidobacteriota; class Thermoanaerobaculia; order Multivoradales; family UBA5704; genus DATARR01. The sequence continues at coordinate 30,849 of DASYTJ010000081.1, forward strand.
TCGACCAGCGCCTGCGGGCTGGCCTGGATGCCGAGCGAGATGCCGACCTTGATGCGCTCCCGCGTGCCGCCCAGCTTGCGCGACAGCGACACTCCCTCCGCCCGCGCCGTCAGCTCCCAGGCGGCCATCTCGACGGCCGCCTTCGCCATGTTGTGGCCGCGGATGTTGACCTCCAGGGCCGGCTGGATCTCCTCCGGCCCGGCGAAGTCGCGGCCCAGCACCCGCGGGGCCACCCACTCGCGGATGGCCAGCCAGGCCGTGTCCGGCGTCTCGGGGCTGTAGTTGGGAAACTCGCCGGCCGTGCACTCGCCCCAGCCCGTCACGCCGTCGGCGCTCCGCAGCTCGACGAGCAGGATGCGTCGCCGGCTCTGGGTGCCGGAGGAGATCTGGAACGGCTCTTTCAAGGCGAGAACGATCTCGCGCAGGGTGATGGATTCGATCCGCATTTCAATCCTTTTCCAGTCCGTAGAAACAGCGGTCCTCGGCGGCGTCGCGGTAGAAGGCTTCGACCCTGTAACCGAGACCCAGGTAGGTTTCGAACGCCCGCCGGGTGGAGCTCCGCCACGCCGGCCCCACCTCCGGCCGCTCCGCCTTGGCGGCCTGGATGTTCGACGGGATCTCCACTCGCACGAGCGGTGTCCGCGGCAGCTCCCGCTCCTCGGCTCCGGGGTTCGCCACGGGCGCCTCGCGGAAGCGGTCCGCCTCGCCCGCCCGGTGATCGGCGAGCGCCCGCGCCACCCGCTCGCCCGCGATCCTCCAGCGGACGATGAAGCGGTCGGTGCCGATGCCGACGGTGAGATCGCTCCACAGCTCGCCGGCGTACATGTCCTCCACGTATTCGGCCACCTCGCCTCCCAGATGGTTGAAGTTCAGGTGAGCGTTGCGCGCTTCCAGCGGATCGTAGGTCCACTGGACCTCCTCGACGCCCTGCGGCAGGAGGATCTCGCGCTGGTAGAGCTTGAGCCGGGTGCCGAGGCCCAGATCCCGCGCCTCGGGATTCACCGCCAGCATGTGGGACCAGTGAAACGGCCGCCGGTCGACGTACCCGGTCAGGCCGTAGACGAAGCCGAGCAGCCGCCCGTCGGGCGAGAAGGCGCCGGCGGCGATGCCTCCCGCCTTCTGAGTGATCTTGAGGATGCTCAACGGGACCACGTCGGAGAAATCCCGCCCCCAGGTCAGCCGCTGCAGCTCGATGCAGGCTTCGTAGTCGGCCAGCGAGGCGAGAGAACGGAACGTCACCCCGTCGGGGTCGGTCTTCTGCAGGTTGGAGGCGGCCATGCGCGCGGAATCTTGCCACAAGAGGAGGCTCTCCCAACGGGATCGTCCACAGCGAACCGTGCGCAACCTCGTTTTCTTACACTCGTATGATTCCCGTATGACCGGCGGCATCGTCAGATTCGGCGTGTTCGAGCTCGATCGCGATGCGGGTGAGCTGCGCCGAGCGGGTCTGCGACTGCACCTGACACCACAGGCGATGCAGCTTCTCGTCCTGCTCACCGGCCGCCCGGGCGAAGTGGCGACCCGCGACGAGATCCGCTCGGCCCTCTGGGGCGACGGCACGTTCGTCGAGTTCGAGTCGGCGATCAACGCCTGCGTGAGCCAGATTCGTTCGGCGCTGCAGGACAAGGCGACGGCGCCGCGCTTCGTCGAGACGCTGCCCCGCCGCGGCTATCGGTTCATCGCGCCTATCGAGCTGCCACCGTCCGCGGCCAGCGTCGCTGTCCCTCAGCCGCCGCCGGCAAAGCGCGGTCCTCTCACGTTGATGAAAGTCGCGCCGGCCCTGTTGCTTCTCCTTGTCGTGGCGGTCGTCGTCGCCTGGCGGATCGATGCCGGCAGGGCAGCCGTCGCCGGCCCATCGCGCTTCGCCGTCATGCCCATCGATGCACCGGCGGACGACGGCGAGCTGATCGCTCTCGGCAATCTCCTCCAGGAAAGGACTCTCCTCGAGCTCTACCGCCGGCTCGGCGGCACGGGGATGCTGCTCGCCCGGCCGGCGGTCGAAGACCTGCGCGGCGTCAACCGCTCGGTGGACCGGCTGCGAGGGCGCGCCGACTACTGGATTGACGCCACGCTGCAACGAGTCGAGGGGCGAGTGCGGCTGCACGCCAAGGTGGCACGATCGGCGGACATGGTCATCCTGTGGCTGGAGAACTACGAGCTGCCCGCCTCCACCTTCCGCACTTATCGCGCGCAGTTCGCCTCGGAGCTCGCGCAGCGACTGTTGAAGGCGCCACGCCATCGCCTGGGCCCCGTCGAGCGGTTCGGCACCGCGCGCGGACAGACTCTCGTCGGCGGCTCCGACCTGGAATCGATCGCTCCGGAAAACCTGCACAACGCCATCGAGCACCTCGAGCGCGCCGTGTCGCTCGACGCGTCGAACACCGTGGCGAGGGGGCTGCTGGCGCGAGCGCTCGCCCGGGCCGCCGCGCGGGGAAAGTACGAGATTTCGTTCGTTCGCGTCCGCAAGGAAGCGCAGACGGTGCTGCAGTCGGATCCTGGCAACGCCGATGCGCTCGCCGCGCTCGGGGCGGTCGCCCTGTTCGCGGAGTGGAACTGGCCGGAAGCGGGCCGGCTGCTGAAGCGCGCCGCCGAACGCGAGGACGCTCCACGCGACGCCCTCATCTGGTACTCCGTGTGGCTGTCGATCCATCGTCAGCACGACCGCGCAGTGGCCGTCGCATCGTCACTGGAGACCCGGGAGCCCGTGAGCGACGCCGCCGTGTTCGTGGCCCGAGCCTGCTACCTGGCGGGGCGTTACCCTGAAGCCATCGCCGCGGTGGACCGTACGCTGGCGCTTTATCCGTGGTCGGACATGGCGCTCTTTTATTCCTACCTGTCGAGAACTGCTGCGGGGCGGCGGCCGGAAGCGGTCGAACCTCTCGATCGTCTGGCGCGGCTCGGCGGCTGGGATGGGCCGCCGCTGCCGGCGGGCACGCCGGAGCTGCGCTTCCGCACCGCGCTCGCACGCGAACGGCAAGTGCTGGAACGCCTCGATCACGGAGGAGTGCACTTCCCCCTGGCTGTTGCCATCCTCTCGCTTCATCTCGACGACCCGAACGCCGCCATGAGCCGGCTGCGTGATCTGATCAACTGGCGGGATCCGAGCGCGGTCTTTCTATCGCTCTATCCTGACCTTGCCCCGCTGCGATCGCGGCCCGACTTTCAGAAGCTGGTGAGCCGCGTCGACCCGGTAAACAGCAGGCCAGCCGAGAAGTAACCGGCCGCCCACCCGCGGGTGGGCGGCCGCGATCGCTCAATAGGCGTTGTAGTAGTAGACCGCGAACTTCTGCGGCACGGTGCCGCCCCAGGTGGCGGCGGTCACCCAGAGAGTGAAGGAAGATGCCGCATTGGGCGGGATGACCACCATCTCCACGTTGTTCTTGGTATCCGGTGCCCGCTTGGTGCCGCAGGTCGTTCCGGGCAGCGAATACTCAGTGGAGGAGTTCAAACGGTTTCCCACGTAGATGTTGCAGCCGTCGTTCATGAAGACCTCGAGATTGAGATCGCGGACCAGGGTCGTCGAGGCTCCGGCTGCGGCGGGCTCGTCGCTCCAGGCGAGGACGACGACGGTGGGTTTGCTGGGATCCTGCCGGGTGAACGTCCGCGAAGCGGTCTGGCCGGCCCCGGTGAAGCTCGGCCAGGAGGACTCGTCGAGGAAGCCCTGGCTCGGCGATGCCGTCAAGGCCATCGCGAGGTTGAGCCGGCCAAAACCCTGAGCGGCGGTGGGCCGGGCGCCGATGATCGAATTGAAGAGATCGTCGGTACCCCCCTTGAGCGAGACGGAGCTGCCGACGAGAACGGCCTTCAGCGCGGCCGGCGAGAGCGCGGGCAGGAACCCTCCCTCCCAGTAGGCGTTGACCACCGCCATGGCGCCGGCCGCCTGCGGAGCGGCGAAGCTTGTGCCGGTATCGATCGAGTAGAGGCCGTTGACGCCTTGATCGCAAGCGAGCCCCGGGTTCGGCTTCTTGCAGTAAGGCTTGAACCCCCCTGGATCCTTGCGGATCGTCGAGCTGATCATGGTCGCCGGTGCAACGATGTCCGGTTTGATGCGGCCGTCCGTGGTGCCACGGCGGCTCACGTAGGCGATCCTCTTCAGCGAAGAAGCGAAGTAATCCTCCGCCTGACGCTCGGTGCCCGTCGGCAACGCGCAACCGGCGTTCGGGCTGTGATCGCACGGACCCGCCATGCCGGGGCGATAGGACTCAGAGGCGCCGACGCTGAGGACGTTCTTCGCCGTGGCTGGCGGCAGCACCATGGTGGGACACGGCCTTCCGGGGGGCGTCGGGCAGCTCGGGTTTGCGATGGTCTTGAACTGGCAGATATTGCCGGCCGAGACGGTGATCGGTAGGCCCAGTTGGCGAACCTGATAGTCATACTGCTGAGACTCCAGCGTGTAGGCACCGTCGGCCTCCTGGACCCAGAAGCCATTCTGGCAAGTGGTCGTGTAGTCGTTGTGGCTGTGGGTCTGAACCACGGAATGAAGGCCTCGGTTCGTTTTCTCGGTCACCGCATCCGGCGCCCACGTGTTGATACCGAGACCGCCGCAATAAGTGTCCGCGTTGCTGGTGATCCGCTGCGCGAACAGGGTGGCGCCCGGAGCAAGCCCCATACCGTAGTGGAAGAGCTGGCTGCCGATAGCGTCTTGCGGCGACGAGCCGATGGCCGGATTGCCGGCGGCGACCCCGGCCACCATGGTTCCGTGTCCGACCTGGTCGAGCCAGGTCGTACCGCCACAGTAAGTCTTCGCGTAAATCGTCGAGCCGGCGAGGTCCTGGTGCATGGGATACGTGCTTCCTCCGGCCAGCCCCGTATCCGCAATGGCAATCATTTGATCGCTCAGCAGGCCGGGCAGATAGCCGCTGCGGTTGCTGAGCCAAGTCTTGTAGTCGCCGGCGGGCTTGTAGGGACGTATACCGTCCTGGTAAGGCTCATAGGTGACGGGCGTGCTCGCCGTTGCGGCGATCGCCTCCCGCTCGCCGGAAAGCATCCACTCGGCAGCTCTCTGGATCCCGACGACGTGAGGATCCTCGATTACCTGGCGCAGCAGCTTGGGGTCCACCTCGACGGTCACGTTGGTATAGGAACCGTAGGTGGCCACCTGACCTTCGCTGCGGCTCGCCTGCAGAAGCTGGCCGATCACCGTCTGGCTCTCCGGAACGGCGACCACCTGGACGACATAGCGGCCGACCTGATCGCTGGTCGCGAGGTCGGCGGGTTGAGCGCGGAACGCCGGATGGTAGAGGGAGGACCACTGGACGCCCGGACCTGCCGCCAGACGGGCCACCGCACTCTGGCTGCCGAAGACGAGCACCGCGTTGTAGGGCAGGTAACTGACGTAGCGCAACCCCGCCTTTTCGATCTGTTCGGTCAGCTCGGCATCCAAAGGCGCCCCGAACTGGACCACGTAGAGTCCCTCGGCACCCGGATAGCTGCTGAGCAAGCCGGAGCTGGGCAAATGGGGATCTCGCGTATCCACCACAGCACCGGGCATGAAGACCAGGTCCCAATCCTCTTGCAGAGTGGCCCGGAAACCGGCGCCTTGGGCGATCCCCTCGACCTCGTCGCGGCGGCCCTCCGGGACCCGGATCACGGTGAAAGCAGGATAGGACTTCACCGGCTGAGCTCCGAGCCGGGCGAGAACCTCGGAGCTCGATCCTGCGCCGTTATGGTCGTTCGGCTCCAGCACGACTTTGATGAATCCGGGCTTCGCATACGTCCAGGAACTGCATAGGACAAGTAGCAGCAGCGCGATTGGAACCGGGCTTCTCCATTTCGTGTCGTTGGCCTTTTTCGTCATGGAACATCTCCTTTCGAGAAAGTCGAGGCTCGTGTGAACCCCCTTCACGACGTCCGCTTGATCCGCAGCGCGATGTCGAAGTTGTAGTCCGGAGACTGGGGCAAGGTGTAGGACACTCCGTTCCAGGTGACGGGAACGGAGCTCAAGGTGGCGTTGTTCGCCGGGTTGATCCATTCGGCCACGAATTGACCGGTCTGCGGGCCGAGCTGGAGCTGCAAGGTGTGATGGAAGGTTCCGGAGGAGGTAGGGATGTAGCGCTTGAAGCTATCGGTTGAGAGCGTGCTGTGGTGGATGTAGAGGACGAATTGGTTGTTGTCCCACTGCATGGCACCCCAGTAGGTGTTGCCGTTGAAGGTGCTGGGAGTTCCGTAAGCCGCGAGCCCGCTGACGATGAAAGCGGGAAGTTGCGAGCCGTTGAGCTTGCGGCTCATATGCGGCAGGCTCAGGCTCTTGAGAAACGTATTGAGATAGCCCAGGCGCGTCCGCACGTTGTGAGCGACGGTGTTGTTCTTCCAGTCGTAACCCAGGTGATCGAACGTGCCGCCGCCGTTGAGCATGAACTCCCAGGCCTCGGCGCGCGCGCTCCAGTCCGAGCGGTCGGGGCTTTGGCTCAGGTCGGGGGTGAACCGGCCTTCGTTAAAACCAAAGATGCGGCCGAGCTGCCCGAAGGCACCGCCGTTGTAATCACGGATCATCAGGTTGCCACCGTATGGATCCGGGGTACCGTCTGCGACGACGGCATAGTGAGAGTTGACGACCGCGACGTTGGGGCTCGAGAGCGGATAGCTGCCGTTGGTCAGACTGTCGATCGAGGTCTTCGCGTGATAGTTGACGCCGATCACGTGATGCCCGTTCGGCTGGCTGTTCTCATAGTCGTAGAGCTGGCGCACCATGCAGTCGTGCCAGGCGGTGGCGGCGGCGGGGCTGACGCCGTTCGGCGGATTGGCGAGCTCAGGCTCGTTGGCGATCTCCCAATAGAAATTGTTGAAGTCGTTCAGGCGGAAGACCGCGCGCTGCAGGAGGGCGATCTGTTTGCGCCGCGGGTCCGGGTCGGTAATGTTGTAGGCCTGGACGGGCGGACAGACCTCGCCCGCCTGAAACGAGGCGAAGTACTGCCGGTTGGACCAACCGGTGCCCTGGACGTTGTTGGCGGGGTTCCAGGGACTGAACTGGAAGTTGCCGTCCCACGGATCGAACAGCGTCACCTCGACGAAAACGCCGTTGTTCTGCGCCTCGGTCAATACGGCGCGCACACGGTTGAAGAAGGTGGGCGACCACGCGCCCAGATCCCACTTGGCGCCGTTCCAGGGGAACGCCTCCTCGTAGTCGTAAGGGGTGCCGTTCTTCTGCCAGCCGGGACTGTGGTTGAGGCCGATATAGAGGCGTATCAGGTTGAGGCCTCGCGCCTTGAGATCGGCGATGTAGGCGGGGTAGCTCTCGTAACGGCAGAGAAAATCGCTGGTGACGACCGTCGTCTGATTGCTCCGCACGGTCGTGTCGCAAACCGTTCCCGGGGACGTGATGCAGGACACATGGCAGAGGTAGTCACCGGAGACACCGACCAGCGCGATCGTCTGGCTGCCGTCGGTGAAGTAGTGGGGGTTTGCCGGATCGACGGCGATGGGTCCGGCGAAGGCGGCATTGAAGCTGAGGTACAGCGCGAGGAAAGCGGAGGAAAGGAACTTTCGTGAACTGGACATCGGTGGACTCCTTTCTATGGATCCACCGTAGAGCCCGGCCCACGACGGGACAATGGGCAACGCCTTGGAAAGATCTTGGAGGCTAACTTCAACGGCACGAAGAACATCGCACCGCAAATGCGGCCGGCTGAACGATCCCGGCGAAGCTCTAAAGCGCCCTCTCCTTCAGGAGGGGGGTTGGGGTGAGGTCGGCCGCAGCACCAGGTAGTTGGCCGGCACCCGTCCCGCCTCGCCGTGCGAGAGGGTGACGGTGTTGATCACGTCCTCCCCGCTGGCGAGGACCTGCCAACGGGAATCGGGATAGACGAGCGGCCGGTCCCGCGGATCGAAGCCGACCGACGTGGCGCCGGTGCGGATGACGTTGTGCACGTGGCTCGGCAGGCCCGAAGGGCTGTCCCCGGGGAGCGTCCGGAAGTAGTCGAGCGCGCAGAGCGAGAGCTCGATCTGATAGAGCGTTCCCCTCTCGCCCAGGAGGATCGCCAGGCTCTCGGCGAACGTCCTGCGGTCCCGCCGCTGGATGACGTGCATCACGGTCCGCATATAGATGTTGACGTCGCCGATCTCGTCGTGGAACGCCTGAGCCTCCCCCGGCTTCAGGGCGTCGAGCAGCCGATACCGAATCGTGCCGTCTGGCGTCTCCTGCCGGGCCTTGGCGATCGCCGAGGCGGAAACATCGGTGCCGATCACCCGCGGGAAGTGCCGGGCGAGGAATCTCGTCTGCCGGCCGTTGCCGCAACCGAAATCGAGCAATGGCAAGGCTGGATCCATGTGATCGCGGAAGCGGGCCAGGTCCTCGGCGGAGGCGCGTTCCGGCTCGCTGTCCCACAGCACCTCGCCGCCGGCGCCCGTCTTTCCGATGCTCTGCCAGTAGTTCTCCCAGTGTCGCTCGACCTCGCCGGGGTTGCCGTACTTGAGCCGGAAAAAGAGGACGTTGGATGCCAGACGCAAGGATTTCAACAGTTCCATCGCGAGCCCCTCCCGTTTCCCGGCAGCCGCTAGGCCGCCGCCGCGCCGATCTGCCGCCGCCGCTTCTCGATCCAGGTCCGGCCCTCCTCCTCGCTGTCCGCGAAAACGACGGGGTTGCTCTCCGGGCCCTGGCGGAAGAGGTTGGCGGCGGTGAGCAGCAGCTTGGCGAGGACCCTGGCCCGCAGGGGAGCGTTGCAGACCACCGTGCCGCGGAGGGGGAGGAGCTTGACCGTCGCGGAAGCCTCCTTCCTCACGGCGGCGGGCAGGTCCTCCAGCGCCGCGAGGTTGATCAGGTACATGAAGTAGCGGACGTCCTGCGCGTACTCGAGGTGCGCCTTGTTGATGAGCTGGCACTCCTCCAGGGTGCACCTCCCCTGCAACCTCAAATGAACGATGTCCGGCAGCTCCAGAGCGGTGTACTGCGTGCCGCATTGATGCTCCTTGAACATCCCTGCGCTCGGCATGGCGACGCCTCCTCGGAAGGATCGGGTACAGCGCCCTGGAGACGCTGTACCGCATATCCAAATTGGAACAACTGCGAAAGTGGGTGCGATTCTAGGGAACCGGCAGTGATTGCGCAAGTCCCGGCCGCAACGAGCCCGACTCCTCCTCCCAGGGAATCGCGCCGTGCCGCTCCACCCGCTCGAAGACGTCGGGGTCCAGCTCGATCCCCAAGGCGTCCGCGACGCGGTTGAGGTAGTTGAAGAAGGCGGCGAGCCGCACAATGTGCAGAATCGCGAGATCGTCGAACCCCGCCGCCCGCAACGACCTGACGTCGCCTTCCCGCATCTTCCAGGGGGTGCGCGTCAGCTTGTCGGCGAAGTCGAGCATGGCGCGCTCGCGCGCCGTGAGGTCCGCCTGCCGGTAGTCGACCTTGAGCTGATCGGCCAGGGTGTCCTCCCGGGACACCTCTCGGAGAAACTCCGAGTGGCAGCCGGTTCAGTAGAAGCAGCGGTTGGCCGTAGAGACGACCGTGTTGATCATCTCCCGCTCGCGCCGCGACAGAGGCGAGGGGCCGTTGACCATGTGCAGGCCGGCGGTAAAGACCTTCCGCAGGCCTGCCGGGTCGAGGCCGTGCACCTTGATGATCCCGGGCACGTCCTGGGTGCCGCTGATGCCGTACTCCGGAGGCATCAGGGAATGGATCTCCTGGTAGGCCGCCGCCAGCTCAGGTGTGAGCTCCGGGTCGCGGAAGCCGATGGTCTTGATCCAAGCCATGGGTTCACCTCTCTCCTGTGGAGAACGAGCTCACCTCTCCCAAGGTCTCGATGCCCAGAACCCCAAGGCCTGCAATCGTGGATTCAGGATACCACGACTTCAGAACAAGCGCGATAGTTGTTCGGTTCCTCGCCGTCCTCCCACCCCACCACGCAGCCCCTTTCCCACCCCCGCCACGTCCCTCTGCCACCCCGGCAGGGTGTCGATGACTGTGCCTGACGATGGAAATCCTGGAGCGCGCCGAGGTCCGGACGCGGACCGGTCCGGGCGTCAAGACGATGAAGGCGACCGTGTTCCACGGCGCGTCCGGGCGGCACCCTTTCGAGCCTCGGCGTCTACGCCGGCAAGCTGCAGATGCCCTACGACGCCAGGGGTTGACTGAAACACCACCCCGAAAAGCGCATGTCCTTACAGAGGAGATCCATTCCTCCAGAAAGGGGTACCCATGAGAAAGCTCAGCTTGCTCGCGCTCCTGTTCCTCGTGTTCCTCGCCGCCCTGCCCGCCGCGGCGCAGCTCCAGTACTTCGGCTACGTGGGCAGCGCCGACGACGACGTCTCCCTCGGCAAGACCAAGGGATACACCAACTTCGCCCACCTCTCCACCAGCACCTATCTCAACGATACCTTCGTCAAGACCCGGGTGACCGCTCTCGCGCAGAAGGGCTCGAAGGCGATGATCGACCTCGGCTACGTCCTCTGGTGCGATTACGAGGGGACCGGTCTCTATCGCGAGGTCTGCTGGGATTGGTACAGCCGCTGGAATCAGTGGAAATCGTTCAATGCCTCGATCCTCACCTCCGACAAGGTCCTCGCCTTCGGCATCCGCAACCAGCCGTTCAACCACAACGTCGACATGTGGAGTTACGAAATGCTGGCCGCGCAGGTCAAGGCGGACTTCCCCTGGGCCAAGACCTATCTGGCCGAGGCCGCCTGCGTGATCGCCAACGACGACTGCGGCTGGTTCCCCGGCGCCGGCGCCTTCTGGAACTACAACGGGACGCTCCCCAACATCGACTGGATCGGCGTCGCCGTGGAGGGCGTCCGGCCCTCCACGGATTCCACCTTTCTGAACGCCCGCAACGCGATGAAGGCGAGGTTCCCGAGCAAGAAATGGCTCTACGTGATGGACGGCTCGCAGGACTACTATGGGCAGTTCGCCAACGACTACTACAACCTCGCCCGCAACGACGCCAACGCCGTGATGCTGGCGGTCTTCAGTTGGACGACGTCGCAGAACTTCCCCTGCAGCACGCTGGCTCAACACGTCACCATCGGCCGCGCCGTCACCGGCAAGACCCGCCCGCAGACCGGCACGCCGATCGGCTCGTTCTCCATCGACACCAACGGCGTGCTCACCGGCTGGGCCTGCGATCCTGACGAGACGGTCTGCGAGCATCCGCGGGTCGACCTCTACCTCAACGGCGTCTTCACCGCCAACGCCTCCTATCTCTCTCCGCCCGACACCCTGGCCAACGCCCAGTGCGGCACCGAGCGGGCCTACCGTTATCGCTACACCCTGCCGCGCAGCTCGGCGGGAAAGACGGTCACCGTCTACGGCGTCGACTCCGATTCCGGCGTCGGTCAAGCCGTCAGCACCTGCCCCGGAAGCCCGGCCTGCTCCTGGACTCCGCATCTGCAGTGGTACGGCTACGTCGGCAGCGCCGACACCGACTCGGGCCTCAACAAGACCTTCGGCTACACCAACTTCGCCCACATCTCGACGACGGCGAATCCGGCGGACACCAACCTGGCGGTGCGGGTGAACGCCCTGGCACAGAAGGGCTCGAAAGCCGTCATCGACCTCGGACTGCTCCTCTGGTGCGACCGCTACTTCGAAACGAACAAGTGGCGCACTCTGTGCACGGATTGGCAGACCCGGTGGACGCAGTGGAAGAACACCAACGCCGGCATCCTCACGTCCGACAAGGTGCTCGCCTTCAGCATCCGGGACGAGCCGTGGAACTACGACGTCTCGATGACCGACTTCGAGACGGCATCCACCCGGGTCAAGGGCGATTTTCCGTGGGCCAAGCTCTACGTCACCGAGGCCGCCTGCGTGATCGCCTACGACAACTGCGGCATCTTCCCGCACTCGGGAGCCTTCAACAGGTACACGGGAACCCTGCCCAACATCGATTGGATCGGCGTCGACGACTACGCGATTCATCCGGCCACGGACTCCACCTTCCGAAACGCCGTCAGCCGGATGAAGGCCAAGTGGCCCAGCAAGCAGTGGCTGTACGTCGCGGATGGTTGGTGGAGCGGCGATCACCCGGCGATCTTCGGCAGCTATGCCAACATGGGTGCGGTCGCCCGCGAGTGGTACAACGTGGCGCATGATGATTTCAGCGCCGTGCTCCTCGGCGTCTTCGGCTGGGATTACTATTCCAAGGACTACCCTTGCAACTCACTTCTGGAGCATGTCGCCATCGGCCGCGAGGTCACCGGCAAGGTCCGCCCGCAGACCGCGTCGCCCATCGGGCGCCTGGAGCAGATCGACTACAGCGGCACCGCCATCGGCTACGCCTGCGATCCCGACGGCACGATCTGCGAGGATCCGCGGGTCGACATCTACTCCGACGGCAACTACGCCACGACGGCGTACTACCCCACGGCGCACAACGACTTCGTCTTCAATGCCAGTTGCAGCACCGGAGTGGCCTACCGGTTCCGCGCCAACGTCTACTGGGGCAGCGGCCGGCAGATTACGGCCAAGGCCCGCGACCTCGACTCCGGAGCGAGCTTCCTCCTGCCGAGCAACTGCCCGGAGAACCCGGCGTGCATCTGGTACAGCCGGTATGCCGACCCGAAGGGATACATGGACGGCATCAGCCCCTCCGGCGTCGCCAACGGCTGGGTGTGCGATCCGGACGCGCCGCAGGTCTCGAGCAAGGTGCGGCTCGCCCTCGGCAACGGCACCCAGATCGGCACCTACACCACCAACCTGGGGAACGAGCAGGCGGTGGCCGACGAGTGCGGCGGCGGCTATCTCCACCGCTTCAGCGTCCAGCTCCCGGCCTGGGCGCGGTATCAGGACGTCCACGCCTACGCGCAGGATCTGGTCGTGGGAGAGGTCGAGATCCCCTGGCTGTGCGATGGGGGCTGGTATTGCATCTGGTATTGAAACGGTCTCGAAGGATCGTAACGGCGGGCCTGTGGGCCCGCCGCTTTTTATGTGGCGAGGGTTTCCTCCGAGCCGTAAAATATACGCTGACTCAAGGAGGATCGCCGATGCCCAAGGTCGCCCTGGCCGTGACGACGGACGATTGGGAGCAGTTGCTCCGCGCCGCCGAGCCCTATGCGGACGTCAAGGATCTCAAGGTTCACCTTGCCGAGTTGAAGACCGCGCTCCGCCGGCTGAGGAAACTGGAGGCCCTCCGGCAGGAGCTGAAGGCGAAGCGGCAGCGAGCCACCCAGGAGCAGGGCGAGGTCCGCGAGGCCGGCAAAGTGGTCGCCATCCAGATCCGCTCGATTCTGAAGGGAGTCTTCGGGCCCAAGAACGAGAAGCTGGTGCAGTTCGGCATGCGCCCGCGCCGCACTCCTCAGCGCAGGAAGGCGAAGTCGCCGGCCACGGCCAAAGCGAAATCCTCGAAATAGATCTCCGCCCGGCAGATCCGCTCCCGTTCCCGCGCGTTCACCAGTCGGAGGGCCGCCACAGCCCTCCGGGAGCACCTCACGATGAGCCGGAGGGCGGTGACAGCCCTCCACCGGCGCCTCACGATGAGATGGAGGGCGGTGACAGCCCTCCATCGGCGCCTCACGATGAGATGGAGGGCAGTGACAGCCCTCCAGGAGCGGCCCACGATGAGCTGGAGGGCGGTGACAGCCCTCCGGCAGCGCCTCAGAATGACTTGGAGGGCCATGACAGCCCCCCAGGAACGCGTCTAGATGAGCTGGAGGGCAGTGATGGCCCTCCAACTCAGGCTCTCAGCGAAATGCGGTGCGATGGGAGCCCTGCAGGATCGGAAAGCGCGGAGCCGGCGGGCGGCCGGCACCCTCCTTCGGCGAAGAAGAGCGCTCAGGGAGATCGAGGCACATGAGAACTGCCGGCCCTCTCGGCTCCGGAGGAGCGAAGGCATGTAGCCTGGGCGAAAGCCCCAGGAACCGAACTGCCGTCGCCCCTCCGGGGCTCCTGAATTGTGATTGATTCCGATTCCTGGGGCTCGCGCCCCAGGCTACATGCCTTGGCTCCTCCGGAGCCCAGGACCTTCGCCCTCTACGTCAGGCTCAACACCCTCTCCCGCCACCGCCGCACGCTCATTACGTCGAACCGCTCGCCCTCGAACACGATCTGCCTCACGGGCTTCTTGCTCCTCTCGCTCTCACGCCTCAGCCAGTCCCGCACCTCATCGTCGCCCTTCCGCTCGCGCAGATAGGAATCGCCCGACTGGTCAGCGGTTTCGCGGCTTCAATTATACCGGAGAGGGAGCTGAACTGCCGCGATCAGGGCCTGCCGTCCGGCGTGCGCGTCCGGAGATCTCTCGTCTGCGGCGAGGTCTCAGCGAGGCGGTTCCGCTGATAAAAGTAGAAGACCGCCAGAAGAACCGCCGCCGTCGCCACGCCGAGCAGCAGGGCGAGAACGGTCTGATCACCAGGGAAGAGATAGCCGACGAGCATGGTGACGCCGACGCCGGCGAGGACGCCGTTGATGAAGGCGACCATGCTCGCGTTGGTGGTGGCGTAGCCCACGAACGGTCCGAGCCGCAGGGCCGGCGGCGTGGTCGTCTCCGGCCAGCGTCCGCGCTCGGCAGCGAAGTACTCGGCGGCTTCGGGCGTGAGCGTTCGGTAATAGCCGCGGATGTAGGCGATGTCGTTGAGGAACTCCACCTGCTCCATCGCGGCGTCCACGAGACGGAGGACCGTGAAGACTCCCATCAGGAACAACGCCGGAATGACCGTGGCGACGAAGGGCACGAAGATCTCTTCGGACCGCGAGGCGAACCCCATGGCGACGAGCGCGCTCGACAGCGAGAGGATGTAGAGAGACGCGCGGTTCGCCGCTTCGCTCGCCACTGCGCTCATCGCCGTCTGGAGCACGAAATGCTCGGTGGTCAACGCGGTCATGAAGGCTGATTGTCGCGGGTCTTTCTCTTCCATATGGGCCTCCTACCCTGGCAGCCGGTGCTTCTGCACCTTCCCCAGCGCGTTCCTGGGCAGCGTCTCGACGAAGCGGATCTCGCGGGGCACCTTGAAGCCTGCCATCTGGCCCTTGCAGAAGGCGATCAGACCGGCTTCGTCCACGGGTGAGTCCACGGCGAGAAAAGCCACCGGCACCTCGCCCCACTCCGGATGGGACCGGCCCACCACCGCCGCTTCGCGAACGCCGGGGAAGGACGCCAGTACCTCTTCGATCTCGCGGGGATAGACGTTGAAGCCGCCGGAGAGGATGAGCTCACTGCTCCTTCCGAGCAGAGTGATATATCCCGTTTCCGGATCGCGGCGGGCGAGGTCGCCGGTGCGGAACCAGCGGCGCCCCAGCTCGTCCTGCGTGAAGCTCTCCGCCGTCTTCTCGGGGGCGCGCCAGTAGCCGGCGAAGACGTTCGAGCCGCGCACCAGGAGCTCCCCCTCGTCTCCCGGCGATACGTCGCGGCCGTCGCGGTCGACGATGCGGATGGAGACTCCCGGCAGCGGCGTGCCCACGGTGCCGGGGATGCGCGGTCCGGCGTAGGCGTTGCTGAGGTTCATCCCCGTCTCGGTCATGCCGTAACGCTCGAGGATCTCGTGGCCGGTCAGCTCGCGGAAGGCGGCGAAGGTCTCCGGTGATAGCGGAGCGCTGCCTGAGCAGAAGAGGCGAGTGCGATCGAATCCGGAGATCGTTTCTCTGCGCCTCAGCTCGTCCACCAGCCGCACGTACATGGTGGGGACGCCGAAGAACAGCGTGGGACGGCCAGACATCAGCTCTTCCGTCACCGCGGCGGCTTCGAAGCGGCGATGCAGCAGCACGGTCGCGCCGGCGGCGAGAGCGCAGTGCAGGCCGACGACGAGGCCGTGGGTGTGGAAGAGAGGAAGGGTGAGGAGGAGGACATCGTCCGGTTCCCAGGCCCAGGCGGCGAGGAGGGCCGTCATGGTGGCGAGGACGTTGCCGTGACTGATCATGGCGCCCTTGCTGCGACCCGTGGTGCCGGAGGTGAAGAGGAGCATCGCCAGATCGTTCTCTTCGACGAGCGGCGGGATGAACGTCTCGGCGTCGGCGCGCCAGGCGTCCAGATCCTCCACGAGAATGATTTCCTCGACGCTCCGCCGCTCGTCAGCTTCCAGCTCGTCGAGCACCGGGAGGCGTTCCCGCTCCGTCAACAAGAACCGCGGCTCGGCGTCTCCCAACATGTGGGAGATCTCCCGGCGCCGGTAGGCCAGGTTCATCGGCACCATCACCGCGCCGATTCGGATCACCGCGAGGTAAGCGGTGACGAGCTCCGGCCGGTTGCCCAGGAAGAACGCGACCCGATCGCCCTTGCGCAGCCCGCGAGCGGCGAACCCGGCGGCGAGCGCGTCCGCGGACGCGAAGAGCTCGCCGTAGGTGAGAACCTCTTCCCCGCCGCCGTCGTGGAAACGGAGAGCTGCCTTTTTGTTCATCCCGCGGGCGCGGATGGCAAACAGATCGTGAAGGTTCATGGGGCGCATGCTACGATGATTCGCGTGTCTCCCGCGTGGGCCGGTTTCGCTGCCCTGCTGCTCGTCTCCGCGGCCGCCGACGCGCAGAGCCAGGAGCCGGGAACGACCTTCTCCGACACCGTCAACGTCGACGTGGCGGAGGTGGAGGTCCTGGTCACCGACCGCGACGGCAAGCCGGTCTCGGGCCTCACGCCGCAGGACTTCAAGATCGTCGAGGACGGCCAGCCGGTCGAGGTCACCAACCTCTCCGCCACTTCGTCGCAACCGCTCGTTCTCGGCATCTTCCTCGACGAGGTGAGCCTCAGCGGACCGTCGCGCAACCTGGCGGTCAAGGGGCTGAAAAGCTTCCTCGCTTCCACTCTGCGGCCGGGCGACCGCGCGATCATCTTCCGTTACACCGGCTCCCTCGAGATGCAGGGCGAGCCGACCGGCGACGCTGCGGCGCTCGGCGCCCTTCTCGACCGCATCGCCGGCACGGCTCCCCGCGGCATGATCCTGATCCAGGAGCGGAGCTCTCTGCGTTCCGACATCCTCCAGGCGCTGCCGCCCGGGCAGGAGCGGGACCAGGGAGCCGCGATGGCCAACGCCGCCCTTCTGATCGACCGGCTGCGCCAGTACGGCCGCATGCGCGCCGAGGCAGCCCGCACCACTCTACTCGCCATGCAGCAGGCCATCGCGCTGCTCGCCACCTTGCCGGAGCGCAAGGCGCTCTTCGTGATGAGCGGCGGCCTGCCGATGAGCCCTGGCGCGGATCTGCTGGACCTGTGGAACGACAAGTACCAGGAGTTCGCCTCCCAGCTCGGCGTCAGCCCGCTGGAGAACGTGGAGTGGGACGCCACGCGCCTGGTCCAGGACACGGCGGACCGGGCCAATACCGCGGGCATCACCCTGCACGTCCTCGGGTCGCCCGAGACCGGCGCGGTGAGCGCTTCCGCGGCCGGGGCCATCGGCGCGCGGTCCGGCTGGGACCCCGAGGAGTCGGACCGGGCGCTGCAGACCCTAGCCGCCGCCACCGGCGGCCGGGTGGTGACGGAGATGCAGAATCCCGCGCCGTTCCTGGAGGCTGCGGGGCGCGATATCGACGCCGGCTACGTGCTCGCCTATACCCCGGCGATGAAGGGAAAGAAGGGCCGCCACAAGCTCAAGGTCACCGTGCGCGACGGCCAGTTGAACGCTCGCCACCGCGAGGAGCGGATCGACGGCGCCATCGGCGATCCGCTGCTGCGGGCGGCGCTGGCGGCGCTGTGGGCCGGCGCCGGTGCCAACCCGCTGAAGGCTGACCTCACCGTGGAGGAGCAGACGCCGGAGAAGGACGGCCGCTTCCGTGTGACCGCCATCCTCTCCCTGCCGCTCGCCTCGGTGTTCGTGCAGCCGCAGGAACACTTTCACATTGCGCACCTGACGCTGGCCATCGCGGCGCGCGACGGCAAGGGCCGCATCTCCGGCGCGCCGCGCACCGAATTCCCCATCGAGATCCCCAACGAGAAGCTGCTCTCCGCGGTCGGCCAGTCCGCGGGCTACCGCTTCACCCTGTACCTCGCTCCCGGCGAGAGCCTGGTGGCGATCGCCGTGCGGGACGACGGCAGCGGCGTCGAGAGCGTGCTGCGCACCTCGCTGAAGGCGGGCGCCGAGGCCGCGGCCGCCCGATGAGACGGTATTCCCTCGCCGCAGTCCTCATGGCCGCGGGTGTCGTTCCCGCTCTGGCGGAGACGACTCCGTCGCCGCCCATGCGGACTCTGCCGGCCGCGGGGATCAGCGTCGAGTCCGCGGCCCTGCTGATGAGCGGCCAGCAGGGAGGGGAGATCGCCCTCGGAGTTGTGGCTCTCCCGGTCCGCACGGACGAAGGCGGCACGCGGGTGCTGTTGCGGCTGCGGCTCGACGGGCCTTCTCTCCTCGCCGGCCAGACCAAGGACCCGCTGCGCGTCGAGGCCGCCCTCTACGCGCTGGACGCGGGCAACGGCGTCCAGGGCTCGCTGCTCGAAACGGTCGAGATCGATCTGCAGGCCCTGCGCAGCACGGTCGAACAGACCGGGCTCGACCTCCTCGGCAGCATGCCTCTCAAGCCGGGCAAGTACACGCTGCGGATGCTGGCGCGCAATCTGGATACGAACCGCCTCGCCGTGCGTTCGGTCACCCTGCCGATGCCCGAGTGGGCGGAGATCGATCCGGCGCCGCCCCTCTTCCCGCCGCCCGCGCAGGATCCGCGGGTGA
The DNA here is from genome assembly GCA_036002325.1 of Thermoanaerobaculia bacterium. Classification (GTDB taxonomy): domain Bacteria; phylum Acidobacteriota; class Thermoanaerobaculia; order Multivoradales; family UBA5704; genus DATARR01. Next base: position 49,353 of record DASYTJ010000081.1, read on the forward strand.
CGGTCCGCTCGAGCACGCTCGGCCCTCTCGATCCGCCGCTCTTCCCCGAGGATGCGGCCCTTCCTGCGACGCGGGCTCCCGCTCCGGCGCTCGAATCCCTGAGCGCGCCCGCTCCGTCCCCGCTGCTCGCGACGGCTGAAGGCCGCAAGCTCCGCGCCGCCGCGAGCGCGGCCTACCGGGACGCGCTGAGGCAACTGGCCGCCGGAGAGGCGGCCGAAGCTCTGGCCGCCGTCGCGGGGATGGAGGACTCCATCCTGCAGCGGCGGGATACGCAGGTCCTTCTCGAAGACCTGGTGGAGATCGAGCTGGAGGTTGCCGCCGAGCTGGCGAAGTTCGATGCAGAAAGCCTGGTGCCGCTGGTGCGCTTCCATCGGCGCCTCCACGAGACCGCGGCCCCGCAAGGCCGGCGACAGGGGTCCTCGATGGCGCGGGAGGTCGCTCTGGGTCTCATCGATCTCTACCGCGACAATCGTGGACGGGCTGCGGTGGTCCGTCTCATCGAGGCGAGCTTTGCCGACACCCTGCTGCGCGCGGGCATCCGCAGCCGGGCGGAGCCCCTGTTCCAGCGGCTCCTGGCGGAGGATCCCGGAAACGAGCTGGCCCTGCTCGAGCTGGCGGTCGACTCCGACCGGCGGGGCGCACGGATCCAGGCGCTGGGCTACGTCGAGGATCTGCTGCGGGCGCAGCCGAACCATGGCGAAGCCCGCCTGCGCCGCGCGGTGATCCTGGAGCGCCTCGGGCGAAATAAGGAAGCGATCGAAGGCTTCCGCTCGGTGATCCAGAACGAAACCGAAGGCTGGCGCCTCAGACTCGCCTATCAGGAGCTCGCCCGCCTGCTCATGCCTGAAGCCGGAGCGGAGAGGAGCCTGCGCGAAGGGCTGACGCGCCTGCCTGGCGACGAGAAGCTGACCCTGCTGTTGGCCGCGTATCTGGAGCGGAGCGGCCAGCGCTCGCAAGCGTGGGAAGTCCTGGCCGGCTTCAAGCCCGAGGGCAAGAACGCCGGAGGCGCCGCCCGCAACCGCTACAACGGCCTGCCCGAGGAGCTGATCGAAAGCCTCCGCGCCGAGCTCGACCGCGAAGCGGCGGTGCACCTCGCGACGCTCGCAAAGGCGCTGGGGAGGATGGGGAAGTGAGAATTCTCGCTCTGCAGTCGCGCAGCGATCATTCGAGCGCCATGCCCTTCGAAGCCTCACCCCCTGTCCCCCTCTCCCTGACGGGCGAGGGGGGACGATTCAGAACCCGTCTTGCCGATGGGAGGCCTGCTATTAGGGCAATCGGCTTCGCAGGCGTCCCCCCTCGCCCGTCAGGGAGAGGGGGACAGGGGGTGAGGCTTCTGCGGGCACACCGCCTCCTCTACCTCTTCTTCCTCCTCCTCCCACCCGCCGCCCGCGCCTTCGAAGTCCGCATCGTCCGGCCCGCCCCGGGCGAGGCGATCCTGGACGAGGTCGAAGTGCGGGCGGAGGTCGTGCCGGCCGGCGCTCCTATCGAGCGGATCGACTTCTTCCTCGACGGCGCGCTGGCCGGGACGGCCACGCAGGCCCCGTATCGGATCCTGCTCGACGCGGGCGACGAGAACCGCGAGCACCGCCTCGCGGTGGTCGCCCACGGCCCCGGCGGCGACCGCGCGACCGCCTCGCTGACCACGCCGCGTCTCCACACCGACGTCGAGATTCAGGTGGACCTGCAGCAGCTCTTCATCACGATGGAGAGCGGGGGACGCCCCACGCCCGATCTGACGCGGGACGACTTCACCGTCTTCGATCAGGGTCAGCCGCAGCCCATCGTCACCTTCGGCCGCGGGGACATCCCCTTCACCGCCGTGCTGCTCGTCGATTCGAGCTCCAGCATGAAGCGTGGGCGTCTGGAGAAGGCGCTCGACGGCGCGCGGACCTTCTTTGCGGCCATGGCGCCGCTGGACCAGGCCAAGCTCCTCCTCTTTTCCGACCACGTGCTCCTCGAGACGCCGTTCACCAATATCCAGCCGGTGCTGACCCTGGGGCTGCGGGGCGTTCAGGCGGAAGGCGGCACGGCCCTCAACGACGCGCTCTACCTCGCGGTCAAGCGGCTGGAGACGCGCCGCGGGAGGAAGATCGCCGTGCTCCTCTCGGACGGCGTCGACGTCGAGAGCGTGCTGTCCATCGAGGACGCGCGGGCCATCGCCCGCCGCCAGGTGACGCTCTACTGGCTGCGCCTGCGCCGTGAAGAGGAAGGGCCGGGGGTTCGTCTCTCCTCGGCCTGGCGTGACGCGCCCGAGCACCAGCGCGAGAGCGAGCGTCTGCGGCAGGCGGTGCTGGAGAGCGGCGGCCGGATCGCGGACCTTGCCGGAGCCGAGGAAATCGGGGCCACTTTGACCGCCCTTCTCCGCGAATTGCGCGATCAGTACGTGCTCGGCATCGCGCCACGCCACACCGGCGGCCGCGGCTCCTGGCACGAAGTGCGGGTCGAGGTCCGCGGCGGTCTCAAGGCACGAACGCAGGACGGCTACTTCGAGCCGTAGTTACGCCAGGTCCGGCTCGTCGTAGCGTTCCAGGATCGCCGCGCGAACCTCGTCCCTCAGGCGGACTCCGGCGTGCCAGCCGGGGCCTTCGGGATGAACCGGCGGTGATGCCGACACGGCAATAGCCCCGCGGCGGACGAAACGCTCATCGCCGCGCAGGACCGAGCGGGTCCCCCGGATCGTCACCGGCACCACCGGCACGCCGGCGTCGACAGCTACGGCGAACGCCCCCATGCGGAAGGGGAGGAGACCGGGGTAGCGGCGGAAGGTTCCCTCGGGGAAGATGAGCAGCGATTCGCCCGCCTGCACGGCTTCCAGGGCCTTGCGCGTCTCGGCGGCTCCCTGGGAGGCGTCGAACCGCTCCACGAAGAGTGAACCCAGGCGCCGCAGCAGGACGCGGGCGATGAAGCTCTTCTCCAGCTCGCGCTTGACGACGAACGCGAAACCCGATGGCAGCAGCGCCGTCAGCGCGATGCCGTCCAGGTAGCTGGCGTGGTTGGAGGCGAGGACCCGCGGACCGCCGGCCGCCAGGTTCTCCGCACCGTCCAGGCGCAGGCGGATGCCGACCCAGCCGAGGAAGAAGCGCGCCGCGGAGCGCGCCAGCCGGCGCCGCCGCGCGAGGCCCGGAGGCAGGACGACAGCGAGCCAGATGGGCACCGCGAAGACGGCCAGGGAGACGGCGACCCAGACTGTGTAGAGCACCTCGCCCAGGGAGCCGGCCCGCCGCGTCACCTGAGATCTGAACGCGGAGAGGCCGAGGCGGGCGAGCTGCCAGGCCAGGGCCGCGCCGCCGCGGCCGATCCGTCCGGATTCATAGACCTGCCTGGCGGCCGAACGCCGGATCTTGCCGCTGGAGGTCTTGGGCACGCTATGCGGGGGGACCAGGACCAACACATCGGCGGGCGTCCCCAGGAGGTCGACCGTGACGTCCTGAATCGCCTGACGGAGGCTCTCCAGCGCGTCCGCGTCCTTCTCCCGGGTCTCGGCCATCACCACCAGGCGCTCCGTGCCCATGGCCGGGTCGGGACTGCCGAAGACGGCCACGCAACCCTTGCGGACTCCCGCGATCCCGCCCACGGCCTCCTCCAGCTCGTGAGGATAGAGATTGCGGCCGGCGCGGATGATGATGTCCTTGACCCGGCCGGTGATGTAGACCTCGCCGCCGGCGATGTAGGCCCGGTCGCCGGAGCTCCGCCATTCGCCGCGGACCAGCTCCGCCGTGGCCTCGGGATTGCGGAAGTAACCGGGGGTGGCCGAAGGGCCCTTGAACTCCAGCCGGCCTTCCTGGCGGTCCCCCGTCTCCCGGCCGTGCTCGTCGAGGATGCGGATCTCGTGATTCGGCAGCGGCAGGCCGCAGGAGACGAAGCGGAGAGCGTGAGGATCGTCCGTGGCGACGGGGACCGCCTTGCCGGAGCGCTCGAAGGCTTCGCGGTCGACCACGTCCACCAGCGGCGGCCGGCCCAGAGGCGGAAAGGCGAGGGCCAGGGAGTTCTCCGCCAGGCCGTAGACCGGCGCCAGCGTTCCCGGGTTGAAGCCGTGGGGGACATAACGTTCGATGAAGCGGCGGACGGCCTCGGGGCTCACCGGCTCGGCGCCGTTCAGCGCCATCCGCCAGGAGGAGAGGTCGAGCCCTTCGATTTCTTCGTCGGAGATCTTGTTGACGCACAGCTCGTAGGCGAAATTGGGGGCCGCCGAGAGCGTGCCGCGATAGCGGTCGAGGGTCCACAGCCAGCGCGCCGGGCGGGCCAGGAACGTCAGCGGCGACATGAGGACGAGCGGCATGCCGAAGTACAGCGATCCCATCCAGCAGCCGATCAGGCCCATGTCGTGGTAGAGCGGCAGCCAGCTCACCACCACGTCCTCCGGCCGGATCTCCGCTCCCTGGCCGATGGCCCGCAGGTTGGCCAGCAGGTTGGCGTGGGTGAGGATCACGCCCTTCGGGCTGCCGGTGCTGCCGGAGGTGAACTGCAGGAAGGCGATGTCGTCCTCCCGCACGGTGACGGCCGGAGGCGGGGCCTTCTCCGCCGCCAGCTCGGCCACGGTGACGACCCGCCGCAGGCCGGGAAGCTGGGCGCCGAGCAGGCGGGCCAGCGGCAGGACCTCGGGAAAGGTGACGAGCACCTCGGCGCCGGCCGTTCGCAGGATGCCGGCCTGGCGCCGGAGGTGATCCTCGATCTGGCTCTTCCTCGCCGGCGGATAGAGGGGGACGGGGATTCCTCCGGCGAGCTGCACGCCGAAGAAGGCCGCGAAGTACTCGAGCCCGGTGGGGAGCATGAGCCCGACGGCCTGGCCGGGGCCGATCTCCAGACCGGCGAGGCCGGCGGCCACGGCTCGCGAGCGCTCCAGGAGACCGCCGTAGGTCAGCTCCTCGGGCTCGCCGTCGCCGGGCAGGTAGAGGATGTGCCGCCGTTCGGGATGGCGCTGGGCGTGCCACTCCAGCACTTCCACCAGGCTGCGGGTGCGGTCCGGCGCCGACTCCCCCGCACCCAAGGGCTCCACGAGCGCCGGCCGGCCGGCCGGCGAGACGGCCGGGTGCGCCGCGAGGAGGGCGCGCAGGAGATCTCGCGGCGTCTCCGCCGAGCCCAGCACTTCCTCGGGCAGCCGCACCCCGAAAGCTTTTTCCAAGCGCGCGAGCAGCTCGACCCGGCCGAGGCTGTCGAGGCCGAGGTCGCGCTCGAGGGAGGAGTCGAGGGTCAGCGACTGCCATGATCGTCCCTGCGGCTGAAGCTCCCGCGCCAGCCCCCGCGCGATCTCCAGGACGGCCTCGGGCTCAGGGGTTCCGGCTCGGGCTTTCTCGGCAAGCATGAATGCGCCTTCTCTCCTCGCGGGCACGGTACCCCCGAAGGCAGAGAAAGACAAGGGAGGAGGAATCTTTCCAAGCCCCCTCTCTCCCGTGAGGGGGAAGGGAGGGGGCGGGAGAGAGGGGGTTGAGGAGTGAGGGTCCTACGGGCCGGGCTCGGCGTGGGGGATGGACCGCAGGTACTCGTAGATGGCCTTGAGATCGCGATCGGTCATCTCCTTGAAGATCGGCCACGGCATGACCTGAAGGATCTCGTCCGGATCGTCCGGTTCGTGGCCGGTGCGGATGAGCGTCTTGAACTCCTGGTAGGTCAACCCGGCCGGGAGACCGTTGGCATCGGGCGTGATGTTGTCCGAGACGAAAGGACCGAAGGCGGTGCCGCCCGCGAGGTAGTGCTCGACGTTGATCTTCTTGGGCTCTCCCAGATACGGATCGCCGCCCTCGGCGTAGGGCGGGTTCGTGTGGCAGTCATTGCATCCGGACTGAGCATTGACGATATAGCTTCCCAGGCCGAGGAGGTCGCGGTCGCGGCCCTTCTTGATCAGCTTGACGGGAGCGATCTGGTAGCCGCGGATGATACGGCTGAGCTCGGAGTTGGGATCGGGCTTTTGTCCTTCCGAGACCGCGACCACGGTGAGGGTGAATCCGACCAGCGCAAACGGAATCATCAGCGTCCTGAGTCTCATGTCTGCAGCTCCTCCTTTCGTTGGCCTGCTTTGGTTGACTTACCTTTTCAGCCGCCCGGGCCGCGGGCGCTTCGCCATGGCTCGTCCATGCCTATACCCCGACCCTCTTTCCGTCCGAGATCGGCGATCTCGACGGCCGATGGATGGAAGGAGAAATTCAAGATCTGCGCCAGCGTCTCGAGTCGTGGTGCCTCCGACCGCGGCGGGAGCTCACCACCCGCCGCCGCCGCCGCCGCCCGAGCTGCCGCCGCCGCCACCGCCACCGCCTCCTCCGCCGCCTGAGCTGGGGGCCGAGACACCCGCGGCGAGCCCGCCGGCAGCGGCGGCCCAGGAGGTGGTGGAGCCGGCGCCTCCGAAGGAACCCCCGCCGCCCGTCCAGCCACGGCCTGACGAGCCGCCGAAGCTGGAGAAGGAAGAGGAGGACGATGCGAAGCCGCCTGCCGTGCGGGCGCCGAAGGCGCGGAACCATCGGTCCATGTCGTGCTGCAGACCGAAGGCGAGCAGGTAGGGGAACCACTCGTCCCGCAGACGCGGCTCGCGCTCCCCCAGCTCGCGCCGCAACAGTCGGCGGGCGGCCGCGAGGATCTGCCGCCGGCGGATGGCGGCCTCCCCTTCACGGCTGCGGGCGTTGTTGAGCAGGCTGCTCCAGGCGGCGACCGGCAGCAGGGCGAGAGCGACGGCTCCAAAGAGGCTCGGCGGTACGAAGGGGATCTCCGGGGACCACTCGTCGAAAAAGCCGGCGAAGAGGCAGACCGCGAAGAGGCCAAGCCCCGGCAGCACGAAGGTCAGCGAGACGGCGTCGAGGTTCTGCGTCCGCTTCCGCCACGCGAACGCCGCGATCAGGCCCGGAAGGTAGAGCCAGATCAGCGCGAAGAGCACGACCAGGGCCAGGACGAGGCCTGACGCGCCGACCCGGAGGCTGTCCAGCCCGACCAGGGCGAGGTAGCCGAGGAACAGCAGGGCCGTGCGCCGCCCCCCGCCGGGACGGATCGTATCTTTGAGCTCGGCGTGGGTGCGTAGCTCTTTTTCCAGATCGCCTTTGATGAGAGCGGCCGGATCGAACCCCGAGCTCCGGTAGCGCTCGCGAACTGCTTCGGTGTCCGTCTCGGTGCGGCCGCTGAAGAAGAGCTTGTCGACGAGCCGCCGTTCATAGCCTTGAAAAGAGCTCCGGTCGGCCTTCATGGTCAGGTGGAGGACGTCCTTGCCGAAGATCGACCGGCGCGGGCGAACCTCGCTCGCGAGCTTGCCTTCCCCGACCAATCGGGCCAGGACTGCGGCCACTTCGGGGGCGCCGACCGCGCGGTCCCACAAGGCGCCTACCGCCTCGGGCAGATACTGGAAGACGTTCTCGCGCAGCCAGGTTTCGTCCCACTCTTGCGGGACCGCAGGCGGCAAGAACCGGCCGAGCCCTGCCTCGCGCCGCCGGAAGGCGATGTAAAGGAAAAACATGGCCAGCAGCGCGGCGGCAAAGAGGGCGGTCCGCAGTGGCAGCGGCGTGGCGGCGTGAACGTCCGCCAGACGGTCTTCCGCCGCTCCCTGATACTCCAGATCCGTCTTCACCACCACGCTCTCGCCGGGAGCGAGATACCGTCTTTCAACGTGAGCCGGCAGGTCCGCTACGGGCTTCCACACCGGATCGAGTGCGAAATCGAGCGCGAATCTCTCGATCGTGCCGGCCCGCTCGGGGAAGGCAAAGTCGTGCGCCAGCCGGTACACGCCGCCGTGCTTCTTCAGGATGCCCGAGAGAGTGTATTCGAGGACGTATGGGATCTCCGTCCCCTCGAAGGGCGGATCCGACGGCAACCGGCTTCGCCACCGCAGCGTGGTGTCGTTCACCCAAGCGAATTCGTCGACGTCGGCCAGATCTCCCTCGAACAGAGGATAGGCCCCGCCGGACGCCGGATCGATGCGGCTGAGCCGCAGCAGATGGAGGTGCTGGCCCATGCGCACGTTGAACCGCCGCTCGCCGCCGTTCCAGTCGCCGGTGAAGACCATCACCTGCCGCTCCTCGACGTGGAGGACGCCTTCGGCGTCGAGCCGCGCGCGGACCGCCATCTCCGCCCAGTGGAGAGACTTCTCCTGCGCGGCGGCGGGCCCCGCGAGCAGGACCAAAGCCAGCAGACCAGCGGTCCGCAACGGGTTCATCGTCATCTCCTCATACCCTCGACCGGTGCTCCTCGAAGGTCTCGGTCTCGATCTGTACCGTCATGTGATGGATGCCGAAGCGATCGTGCAGGGCGGAGCGGATCTCGGTCAGCAGGTCGCAGTTGTAGCGGCCCTCCTCGACCACGACATGGGCCGAGAGAGATTCCAGGCCGCTGGTGATCGTCCATACGTGGAGGTCGTGCACCTCGAGCACTCCCGGGACGCCCATCATCGCGTCGCGCATCTCGTCCACGTCCATGTGCGCCGGTGCGCTCTCCATCAGCACCGCCGTCGCCTCCTTGAGCAGGGACCAGGCCGAGTAGATCACCAGCAGGGCGATGAGGATGGAAGCGGCGGGGTCCGCCCACTGCCAGCCGAAGGCCCAGATCGCGGCCCCGGCGGCGATGGCTTGCACGCTGCCGAGAGCGTCGGTCAGCACATGCAGCCAGGCGCCGCGGACGTTGAGGCTCTCGTCGCGCCCCTGGCGCAGGATCCAGAGACCCGCCAGATTGACGAGCAGGCCGCCGATGGCGATTCCGATCATCGCCGGCGCGTCCACCTCAGGCGGCCGGCGGATTCGCTGGACCGCCTCCACGAGCACGAAGAACGAGATCGCCACCAGCGCGGCGCCGTTGGCGAGGGCCGCCAGGATCTCCAGCCGGTGATAGCCGTAGGTGCGCTGCGAGGTGGGCGGCCGCCGCGCCATCGACATGCAGAACAGCGAGAGACCGAGCGCGGCAACATCGGAGAGCATGTGGCCGGCGTCGGCCAGCAGGGCGAGCGAGCCGGTGAGCCAACCGCCAACCGCCTCGGCCAGCATGTAGGCGGCGGCGAGCCCCAGCGTCAAAGCCAGCCGCGACCGGTTGGCGGCCGCGCCGGGACGAGAATGGGAGTGGCCGGCGCCCATGCCCTCCGGAGATTAGCAAAGTGGCTCGCGGATTGCAGTTTCATCATCCCTTTGGGTCGCGAAGGAGGTACATGCAATGCGTGAGAGAAATAGCGTTACGAACCTACAAAGCTGTATTGCGTTGTGCGGCGAGTGTCACGAGGCCTGCCTGAGGACGGTCTCTCACTGTCTCGAGAAGGGTGGAAGGCACGCGGAGCTCGGCCACATCCGGTTGCTGCTCGACTGCGCTGAGATCTGCGCGACGAGCGCCAACTTCATGCTCCGCGGCTCAGATCTCCACGCCGCCACCTGCGGCATCTGCGCCGAGGTCTGCGAGCGCTGCGCCGAAGACTGCCGGCGCCTCGGAGACGACGACGTAATGCGGCACTGCGCCGAGCTCTGCGCGCGCTGCGCCGAGCTATGCCATGAGCTGGCGGGAGAGCTCGTAGCCGCCAAGGCATGAGCTGGAAACGAAATGCGGTAGCAGGAATTGCACTTCGCCTGCGAGGGGAGTACCATGCACCTTGGTCGGTTCGTTGGTCCCTCGGGCCTGCTTTCGGCCACTGGGAACGGTGCCTATCCTCCGGTCCAAATCCGCGGGACTAGGTGATCTCCCCCAGGGCGGCAGGGATCCCCGGACTGGCGGCCACCGTCCCGCCGGCGAGTGGACCCCGCGATTTTCGCGGGTTTCGCCTGCCTGACTTTGCCAGCGCCGCGCGGCCCTCTCGCGCGGCCATACCGGCCCCCGGGCCGGTCCGGGTTTTGTCTTCATCGCCCGGACCGGTTGCCGCGCCCGCGACCTCTCCGGGGGTCGGTTTGTTCACCTCTCCGATGGAGCCCATCCACCGCCTCTGCGTCGTCACGATCATCGGCTCTGGCGATCCGGATCACGGCAACCCGGAACTGGCTGCGGCCGTCGGCCGGCTGGTCGCGGAGATGGGCTTCCACCTCCTTACTGGTGGCGGGCTCGGCGTGATGCGGGACGCCTGCCGCGCCTTCGCCTCGGTGGCGGATCGCAAAGGCGTCTCGATCGGCGTCATTCCCCGCTCCTTGGACGGCGACGAGCCCAAGGCTGGCTACCCCAATCCGTGGGTGGAGATCCCCATCTTCACTCATCTCTCCGGCAGCCTTGGCCCTGACGGAGCGGACAGCCGCAATGCGATCAACGTCCTTTCCGCCTGGAAGATCCTCGCCCTGCCCGGCCGTGAAGGAACGTGGGCGGAGATCCGCCTCGCCCTGCGCCATCGTAAACCCATCCTCGCCCTGCTGGACGCGGACCGCTTGGAGGAGGAGCGAAGCCTGCTCAGTTTCCTCGAGGAGCTGCGAGTGCCGCACCAGCCGGTGAAGCGGAGTGGCGACGGCTGGGACCTGGAAGCGGTGCGGAGTTTCCTCGCCCTGGAGACTCCCCCGCCGTGAGGGCTGCGACGGGCTCTCGCCGTCGGCCCACGCTCGTTGCCAGCGCGAGTCTGTAGCAGGTTCTTCGTGGTGGCGCCGCCTCCTGTCCCGCCCGTCGCCTCTCCGTAGCACCTATAAAAGTGAAGCCCCCCGAACCGGCTGGTCCTGTCCAGGTAGTCCGTTCGGGGGACTCCAGTCGAGACGTAGGAGTGTCTGCATATGTCTATTCCCTGTACCCGCCTCACCTTCCTCTCCCTTCGCCGGCCTTACACCGGCTGGCCATTCGCTGAGCTCCTCGTCCCTAGCTCGCAAACCGATTCTCTCGAAACGGAGGCCCCCCCATGCTTTCATTCAGACGACTTGGATTGGCATCGCTCGCGTTGTTTCTCGGAGCCGTTCTCGGCGCCGGAGCGGCCTTCGCCGGCGAGTTCCCTGGGGTCGTGGTTCCGACGGCTGCCGCATCGCTGGTTGCCGCGAATTGCGGCTCCCTCGTCGACCTGACCGCAGCGCACCAGGAGATCTGCCCGGTGGCTCAGCCTGAGGAACCGACACCAGAATTCATGGCCAAGCCCCCGCGCCTCGGCTACTGCACCTGCGGCTGCGGCGCGACCTGCACGAGCGACGCCGACTGCGACGGCGGCACGTGCGTGCACTTCATCACCTGCTGCGGTTGATCGGAAGGAGACGACATGATGAGAAAGGTGCCCGGATTACCGGTTTTCGCCTTGGCCCTGCTCGCGGTTCTGAGCGCCGCCCCGGCCTTCGCCGAGGAGACGACGCCACAAGCGCTGCCCGCGGTGGGAGCCGCCGCTTCGATACCCGTTACCTGCGGTCTGAATCTCCCGGCCCTCAACCAACCCGTCAAGGGAGAAACCTGCGCGGCCCAGCCGGAGAGCAAGCTCCCTGATTTACTGTCGACTTCCAAGCGGCTCGGCTACTGCCACTGCGGCTGCGTCAACCAGCGCGTCTGCCGGACGAGCGAGGACTGCGGTGGCGCGTCGTGCGACCAGTTCATCTCCTGTTGCTGAACCGCGATCGAACAGAAGGAGAAACACAATGAAGAAGATTTACAGCCTGCCCATTTTCGCCCTGGTGCTTCTCGCCGTCCTGTGTGCCGGGCCGGCTCTCGCTGAGGAAACGGCGGCGCCGGCTGCCGCTCCGGCGATCGCCGCGGTCCCGACGACGACTCAGGCCGGTTGCGGAGAGACGCTGGATCTCGCTGCCGCCCTCAGCGGGAAGGGGGAGATCTGCCCGGCAGCACTACCTCAGAACCCCGCGCCGGAGCTCAAAGTCGGGCGCACCTGCCGCTGCAGTTGCGGTCAGCCCTGCAAGAAGGATGAGGACTGCGGCCCCGGCGGGCTCTGCATGGGCGGTATCACCTGCTGCTGAGCGTTTGGATCAACGGCGGACCGTCACGCCCATCTGTACCAGGCGCGGCGAGCCGAGGGTCTCGAGAGGCAGGCGGCCGGTGACGACCTTCTCGTCGAAGAGGTTCTCGGCAGCAAGGAATAGCTCGAGGCGGCGGCCGAGGGACCGGCGAAGCGACAGGTCGGCCACCACGAAGGACGGCAGGACGAGCTGGTTGAGATCGTCTTCGAACTGATCACCGGCCCATCGCGCCTGGAGCAGCGCGGCGACGGGACCATCGAAGGCGACGCCGAAGGAGCCCTGGTTGCGCGCCACCTGCGGCACCCGCCGGCCGGTGCGCTCGACGCGCGAGTCGGAGTAGAGATAGGCCGCTTGGAGCTCCCAGCGCGGCAGCGGCCGGAGGCGAACCTCGGCCTCGACACCGTCGGCCGTCACCCGGTCCAGGTTCTCGCGGCGGCGGGTGATGAGCTGCGGGGTCACCGAGATCGTGACGTTGCCGACGGCGCCGTCGATCCGGTTGCGGAAGGCGTTCACCCGCGCGAAGAAGGACGCCAAGGGATGGAAGTCAGCTCCCATCTCGGCGCCCAAGAGGCTCTCCTCGCCGAGGTCCGAGTTCGCGAGGGTCTCGACGTTACCTACCCGAAACGGTCGATAAAGCTCGTTCAGAGTGGGGGCGCGGAATCCCGGTAGACGGACCCACGCAGGGTGACGGCGCCGCTGGCGCGAAAGAGAGCGCCGAGCCGCGGATTGAAGCTCATGCGGGTGCGAGCGCTCTCCCACACGTCGAGCCGCGCGCCGGCGAGAAGGTCGAAGCGGGAAGAGAGGCCGAGGACCTTCTGGGTATAGATGCCACCCAGGGTCTGCTCCTGCCGCTCCCAGGCGGCGCGGCGTACATCCGCCCCCGCGAGCCAGGCGCCGGAGCGCCATGCCGCCGATCCGCCGTAGCCGCGGGTTGGAAAGTCCTGATCGGCGGTGAGGAATTCCTGTGAGCGGTCCGCAAGCACCCGAGAGAACGTGCTGTGGAAGCGCTGGCTCTGGCCGTAGGCGCTCCACTCCCAATGCCCGCCGCTCCAGCCCGTTTCCAGCGATCGGAGGCTGGTGTCGTTGCGCTGCAAGGCCGTGCCGTTCTCCCGTTCCTCCTCGAAGAGGTTGACGCCCAAGTGATAGCGGCCCCGCTCGAAGCGGCCGAAAAAGGTGCCGAAATCCATTCGGGCCCGCCGGTCGACGGCGCCGCGATCGCCAGGAGCGAGGATGTAGAAGCCGTTCGTAGCGAAGAAGCGGCCGGCGAGGGTGTAGCCCCAGACTCCATCGGACGCGGCGTCGGAAGCGAACACGTCGAGGTCGCGGGTCGCCCGATCGCCGCCGCGCGCCGTCAGCTCGAAGGTGTCCGGCCTGGGGGCCCGCGGCAGGAGCTGAACGGCCCCTCCCATGGCCGCGCTGCCGTAGAGCTGCGAGAGGGACCCGCGGGCCACCTCGACGGCTTCGAGAGCCGAGAGCGGCAGCCGGTCCCAGTAGACCCAGCCGCCGAAGGGATCGTTCAGCGGCGCGCCATCGAGGAGGACGAGGGTCCGGCTGGCGCCGCTCGGGCCCAGGCCGCGCAGCGAGACGCCCTGCGACGTGGGATGGGCCGTCAGGCTGCTCGACCGCCGCAGCAGGCCGAACCCCGGGATCCGGCGGAGTTGGTCGTCCAGTGTGAGATCGGGCGAGCGGGCCAGCTCGTCACGCCCGAGGACCGAGGTCGGTGATATCGCATCGACCAGGCGCTGCTCGCCGCGGGCGGCGGTCACCACCAGCGTATCGGCGAACGACGGCGTGTCCGCGGACGGCTGAGCCGGTGCCGTGGGAGTCTGCAGCAGCCAGAGCAGGGCGATCAGGGCCGCGGGCATGAAAGTGATGTCGATCGATCCAGAGTCTTTCCGGTCAGACCGAGCAAAGCAAGGGGCGTGCCGCCCACCGGGCGGGGCGGTGCTACACTGACCCATCGATGAAGGCGAAACTTGCGCTTCTGAGTCTTTTTTTGCTCGCTTCGCAGGCCCGCGCCGAAGCCAAGATTTCGGAAATCAAGATCGATCTCGACGGCGGCCGGGTGCTCACCTCGTTCACCCTTCGCGACGCATTCGATCGCCGCCTTTCCGAGCGTGTGGACAGCGGCCTGCCGACCTCGATCCTCTACCGCTTCGAGCTGGCGCGCGACCGCAAACGCTGGTGGGATCAGAAAGTGAAGGGGGCCACCCTCGAAGTCTTGACGATGTATGACGCGGTCACCCGCGAATACACCGTACACTACAAGCTGGACGACAAGCTGATCGAAAGCCGCACGGTGCGCGAGCGCAAGGCACTGGAGGAGGCGATGACCACGGTCGACCAGATCCCGATCTTCTCGCTCGCGGGCCTGCCGCCCGAATGGCGGCTGCTGGTGAAAGTCGAGGCTGAGACGGGCTCGCGTACGATCCTGTCGTTCATTCCAGTGACGATCAATACGGACTGGAAGGAGTCGAGGAAGTTCCGCGCTCCCCGCCAGCCCTGAGCCGCAAGGGCTATGCCGTCCATGGACCTCCGCGAGAAGCTCCTCCGCAGCCGCAAGAATCACCGCGTCATCGGCGCCGGGCTCCTCGCTCTGCTGCTGCTCTTCACTGCGCTCTTCTATCTCGCCCAACGGGGGCGTGATCTGCCGTCCACCCTGGTAACCAACCGGGTGCTGCTGTTCGTGCTCTGGTACGTCAACGTCGTCCTCATCCTGGTGGTCGTCTTCGTCTTGCTGCGCAATCTCATCAAGCTGCTGGTGGAGCGCCGGCATCGAGTGCTCGGTTCGACGTTCAAGTTCAAGCTGGTAGCAACTTACATCGGCTTGTCGCTGATCCCTGTGCTGCTGCTGTTCGCCATCGCCACCGAGCTGCTCCAAGGCTCGATCGACCGCTGGTTCAACACGCCGGTAGCGCCGGTGCTGGAACGCGGCAACGCCGTAGCGCAGGCCCTTTACGATCGGATCGAACGGACGAATCTGCGCGACGCCAGGCTGGTGCTCGCCGAGATCGGCGGCTTCAACCTGGACGATCCGAAGGAGCGTCCGCGGCTGACTCGCAGATTGCAGGAGCTGCTCCGCGCGATGGAGCTCGACCTGCTGGCGGTCTACGAGGGGCGGGAGTTCGTGCACGCCATCCTCAACTCGCAGTCGGGCATCCCCGACCTGCCGGAACCGGACCGTTCGTTTCTGGAGCAGGCCGCCTCCGAAGGAAAGGCCACGGCCGTGCAGAAGCCGCCGGGGAAGAACGGCAGCCTGCTGATGGCCGCAGTCTCGGCCCCGCCAGCCCCGCGGGAGAACGAGCCAGTTGCCGGACCGCCGGCCGAGGAGCGGCAACCGGTGATCGTGATCGCGGGATCGCTGCTGGATCCGGTGCTCTCGGAGCAGCGCGAGAAGCTGGTCGAGGACTATCAAGCCTACCGCCAGCTCCAAGTGCAGAAGGAGGATCTGCGGGCGAGTCACATGCTCCTCTTTCTCATGGTGACGCTGCTGATTCTGCTCGCCTCCTCCTGGACCGGGCTCTACTTGGCGCGGCGGGTGACGGTGCCCATCCAGGCGCTCGCGGAAGGGACCCGCTTGATCAGCGGCGGCGACCTCGGTCACCGCGTGGATGTGGAAGCCGATGACGAGCTGGGCGTGCTCGTCGACTCCTTCAACCGCATGACGGGTGAGCTGGCGAACAACAAGGAGCTGCTGGAGCGGAGCAACCGCGAGCTGACCACCAGCAACCAGCGGCTCGCGGACGAGCGGGCCCTGATCGCCGCCGTGCTGGAGAACGTTGCGGCCGGGGTCGTCTCCATCGACTCGGCAGGACGGATCTTCACCTGCAACGGCGCAGCGCTCGACATGCTCCGACAGCGGGAGAGCGAGGTTGTCGGCCGATCGTTCGAGGAGGCATGGAGCGATCCCGAACGGGCACGGCTGGCATCCGTGGTGCGCGAGGCGGGCGTTGAGGAGCACGGGAGCAGGGAGGTCCACCTCATCCTTGGCGGCGAGTGGAAGACGTTCGAGGCCAAGATCACCGCCTTGCGCGACGCGGCGGGCGGCGTGCAGGGGCGCGTGCTCGTGCTCGAAGACCTGACCGAGCTGATCAAGGCGCAGCAGCTCGCGGCGTGGAACGAGGCGGCGCGGCGAATCGCCCACGAGATCAAGAATCCGCTCACGCCCATCCGGCTCGCCGCCGAGCGGCTGCTCAAGAAGCACCGCCAGAGCGATCCCGGCCTCGGCAGCGCCATCGAAGAGGGGGTCGAGATCATCGTCCGCGAGGTGGTGACCCTGCAGGGCATGGTCGATGAGTTCTCACGCTACGCGCGGATGCCCCGGCCGCGACCGGCGCCCGTGGATCTCCCGAAGCTGGTAGGCGAGACCGTGCACCTCTACCGCAACCTGAAGCCGGGGGTCGACGTCGAGGGCCAGGTGGACCCGGCGCTGGCGACCGTCTGGATCGACGGCGAGCAGGTCAAGCGCGCCCTCATCAACCTGCTCGACAACGCCGTCGAGGCGACGGAAGCTCCCGGTCAGGTCACTGTCTCGGCTCACGCCACCAATGGGCATCTGGAGATTCAGGTGGCGGACACTGGCCGCGGTATCCCGCCCGAGTCGAAGGAGAAACTCTTCCGCCCCTACTACTCCACCAAGGGCCGCGGCACCGGCCTGGGGCTTGCCATCGTCCACCGCATCGTCACCGACCATCAGGGTTCGATCCGTGTCGAGGACAACGTGCCGAGGGGTACGGTGTTCACGGTCGAGTTGCCGATCTAGCCTCCTTCAAGGCTTCAGCCACCGCCGGAACCATTCGAGGTTGCGGCGCATGATCTCCTGCTCGAGATCCGGCTCGTAGATGACGTGGCCGCCGCGGGGGTAGATCTCCATCTCCACGATCTTCCCCTGGTCCTTGAGCGCTTTGTAGAACTTGGTCGCCTGCATGAGCGGCACGCGGCGGTCGTTCTCGCCGTGCTGGATGAGGAGCGGCGTGCTGACCTTCGACACATAGGTGATGGCCGAGTGCCGCGCGTAAGCCTCCGGCGCCTCCCAGGGCAGACCGAAGTACTCCTGGGTGAAGTCGCCGGCGTCGGAGACGTAGTAGAGGTCGGCGATGTCGCTGATGCTGCACATCGTGGAGGCGGCCTTGAAGCGGTCGGTCTGGGTGACGATCCAGTCGGTCATGTAGCCGCCGTAGGAGGCTCCCATCACGCCGAGGCGGTCGGGATCGGCCACGCCCTCCTTCACCAGATGGTCGACGCCGGCCATGATGTCCTGATAGTCCCCATCGCCCCAGCCGTTCTTGATCATGCGCAGGCCGGCCTCGCCGTACCCCGCACCGCCGCGCGGCATGGGGAGCAGGACCGCCATGCCGGCGCTCGCCATCGCCTGGACCGGATAGGGCTCCACCTGTCCCACGGAGTGCATGAACTGCGGGAACACCCCATAGGTGAAGCCGCCGTTCGGTCCGCCGTGCAGGTAGACGACGAGCGGCAGACGGCGCCGTTCGCGGGCTCCGCCCTCGCCCGGCGGCGTGACCAGCAGGCCCCAGATCTCCATGCCGTCGAAGGAGGTCCAGCGGACCGGCTCGAGGTTGGCGAGCGCCAGCTCCTTGAGCTCGGGGTTCACTTCGGTCAGGCGCCGCGGCGCGCCTTTCCGCTCGGCGAGATCGAGCACGAAGACGTCGCCCATGGTCAGCGGCTCGACCGACCGGAAAGCGAGCCGGCGGCCGTCGCGGCTGAGCGACGGCGAGTAGTGGACGAAGGCGCCTGGATGCAGCTCCTCACTGCGGCCGTCCAGCCACAGACGGAGCAGCGGCTGCTCGAACATCCGCGCGCCCCGGTGCGAGGGGCTCATGCTGGGCACGACGACGAGCGAGCCGCTGTCCGGCGCCCAGACGATCTCGGACACCCAGGTATCGGATGTCAGGCTCCGGATGCGCTGCGGATCGCCGCCCTCGGCGGCGGGAGCCAGGTACAGCCCCCAGGTCGAAATCATCCCTGACGGGCCTCCGGTCGAGATGAAGGCGATCCAGCGGCCGTCGGGAGAGTACTGGGGAAACGTGTTCATGCCCTCGCGATCGACGATCACGCGCGGCTCGCCGCCGGCCGCGGGGATGGCGTAGATGCGCGTGTGGAACTGCCCCACGTACCCTGGACGCGGCGCGGCAGCGTAAGCGAGGGTGGCGCCGTCGGGCGACCAGTCGAGAGCAGAGACGAAATGGTTTGGCGGGCTCAGAACCGACGCCGCGCCGCCTTTGAGGTCCTGCACCCATACTCGCGGCGCGCGGTCCTGCCGGTCCACCTCGATGACGAACGACTTGTCCCTGCGCCGCTTCTCCTCCTCGGCCGAGGGCGGATCCGGAGCCAGGTAGGCGAGCCGCGCGCCGTCGGGCGACCAGACGTAGTCCGCGACGCCCTGTGGATTGGAGGTAAGGGCCCGTGCCTCACCGCCTCGTGCGCCGATGGCGAAGACCTGCGGCAGCTCGCCGGCAAAGGCGAGGAACGACAGGCGGGTGCCATCCGGCGACCAGCGCAGGTGAGGAGCCGGCCGCGGCTTGTTGAAGATCCGCGTGCCATAGGTCAGGCGTACCGGCGCGCCGCCGGCGGCGGCCACCAGGTAGAGGACGGCCTCGTGCTCGTCCTTCTCGAACGACGGCTGCGAGACCACATAGGCGACCTGGCTGCCGTCGGGCGAGATCCGTACGTCGGAGATCGAGCGCAGGGCCATCAGATCGCCCACGGTGACCGGGCGTGGCAGGGCGGAGAGCGGCGCCGCGAGCAGGGCAAGGCCGAGGGCAAGAGAAGTACGGTTCGGCATGCGGAAGGACCGGCTGAGGACCCTACTCCGCAACGATATCGTCGTCAACTCGGATTTTGCGGTTCAGCGGGGTCTACCCTTCGAAGCCTCGAAGGGCAGACCCCGCAAGAAACCACCGTCCCATCCGTTGCAAGACTGACGAGGTCCGGCGCGGTAGAATCTCTCTACCTTCAAGGGGACAAACCATGCTCGGCAGGGTGGTCGGGAACTATCGGATCGTAGAGAAGATCGGCGAGGGCGGGATGGGCGCCGTCTACCGCGCCTTCGACGAGATGCTCGACCGCGAGGTGGCGATCAAGGCGATCCGGCCCGAGCTGGCGCGCGAGCCGCAGATCGTGGAGCGGTTCCGCGCTGAAGCCAAGATCCTCGCCCGCGTGAGCCACCCCTCGATCGCCACCATCTACAGCTTCTTTCACGACGGCGGCGAGCTGTTCCTGGCCATGGAGTTCGTCGCCGGCCGCACGCTCGCCGAGGTCATTGCGGACCATGGGGCCCTGCCCTGGCAGCGGGCCGTGCCGCTCCTCGCTACGGCTCTCGAAGGGATCGAGCAGGCGCACCGGGCGGGGATCATCCACCGCGACCTGAAACCGGACAACCTGATGCTCACCGAGGCCGGTACGCTCAAGGTGATGGACTTCGGAATCGCCCGCATGACGGGAAGCAGCCACCTGACGCAGACCGGGCTGCTGATGGGAACGCTGCGCTACCTGGCTCCCGAGCAGATTCGAGGCGAGGAGGTGGACCAGCGGACGGACATCTACTCGCTCGGCGCGGTGCTCTACCAGATGCTCACTGCCCGCGTGCCGTTCGACGGACCGACCGACTTCGCGATCCTGAAGGCGCAGCTCGACGATCCGCCGATGCCTCCCAGCGCGCGGGTGCCTGGCCTCCCAGGGTGGCTCGACCACGCCGTCCTGAAGGCGCTGGAGAAGGAGCCCTCCGCGCGCTTCCAGACGGTCGAGGAGCTCCGTCTCCACCTGAAGCGCCAGGGCGCCGCGGCCGGCGGAGCGCGTTCCGAGCCCACCGCGGAGTTTCCCACTCTGATCCTGCCGCCACGCCCCGAGAGGACCGGTTCTGCCGTTGTCTCCGCCGCCACCATGGAGACCGACCGTCCTCGCCCGCCGCAGAGCCCTTCGCCGCCCAGGAATCCAGCTCCGCCGCCGATCTCCGGCACCTCGTATCGACCGGTCGAGGGAACGGGGTGGAAACGCGGGGCGATTGCAGTCCTGGTCTTCTTGGTGGTGGTAGCGGCGGGGATCTTTCTGTGGATGCGCCGCGGGTCGGAAGCGCCGTCTCCCCTGCCTCCGGTCACCACCGCCGCGGACGCGGGTTCGGCCGCGGTACCGGACACTGTCCCACCGGCGCAAACCGAAGCAACGCCGGCCGCCGGCACCGTGTCCTCGCCCTCCGGCAACCCCACGGTCGCGGCGCAGCCGCCACAACCGCTGCCGGCGCCGCGCCTCCAGGAAAAGCCGAAACCGGTGAGCCCTCCGTCGTCTCCTCCGCCCACCTCCGAAGCGCCGGCGGCGGCTCCCCAGCGGACCGAGCCGGCGCCCGCCGAGCCGGCTCCGTCACCCGAGGCGCCGAACACCGCGCCGGAGACCCCGCCGGCGGGCGAGATCCCCGCCGAGGAGCTCAGCCGGCTCGGAGGCGAGCTGGTGGCCGGCAGCGAAAAGCTCGTGGAGTCGTACGCCAACTTCCTGGAGCAGAAGGAGGACGGCGGCGCCGAGCTCACCGAAAGCGACGAGAAGCTCCAGGAAGAGCTGGAGCTGCTCGCCGACGCCGCGAACCGCTTCAACAAGCGGTTCAAGGAAGGGTTCTTCGGCCACGCCCGCGACCGCTTCAGGAAGACGGACCAGCACAGCGAGGTGGTGCGCCGGTTCCGGGACCTGGCCGCCGTCGCCACGCGGGTGGACAGACTGATGGCGCAGGTTCAGCCCGGCCCCGAGGTACGGCAGGACTGGCAGGAGGTCCGCAGCCGCTGGGTGCGGGTGTCGGAGATCCTGCGCGCGCGCTAATACCTGAACACCGCCGCCATCGCCTGTCGGTCAGGGACCTCCTGCTGGGGAACCGCGTAGACGGTGCCGCCGTTGAGGAACGTCTGGACCGCCGCGAGGTCGAGGAGATCTTCGCTGCCGTTGCGCTGGCCTTGCTGGTCATCCTGCAGATGGACCTGCCGGCCCTTGGCGTCGTAGCTCCCCCACAGCCGGACGCCGCGAGCCACGAAGAGCGTGCCGATCCGTCCGTCGTGCGCCGCCGGCAGGATCTCCTCGTAGTGGCTGGTGGCGAGGCCGGTGCCGACGAGCTCGCCGTACCGCTCTGCGGCGCGGTGCCGATTCTCCAGGAAGTAAGGCTTGACGATCTCCCACGCCGCGTCGCGCAGCTCGTCCGGAGAGAGGAGGTCAGCGTTTCCTGGCAAGCCCTCGTCCAAGACCTTCGGGTGCTCCGTCGTCTCCTTGTAACGGGGGAGCAGGTATTCAACGCCGGCCAGCACGACCGGAGCGTCGCGATCCATGTACTTGAGGAGCGCCTTGTCGGTCAAGTTGAAAAAGTTGAGGATCTCGACCTTGAGGTCGTCCTCCGCGGTGCCATGGACGTGGAAGACAGGAGACCTCGACACCGCCTTGCCCCTTGGGCCCGTCTTGAACTGGGTGAATTGGTGCACCAGATCTCCGAGGGCCTCGTGAAGGCTTCGCGGCACGCCGGGCAAGTCCAGCTCCACGGCGGTGTGCCGGGAGGCGGCGATCAGCCGGATGTTCTTGACGCTCAAGGCCAGGACGTAGAACTGGCCGTCGCCGTTGAGCAGGGAGAACAGGGGTTTGAGGTGAAACCGGTCTTCCACCACCGCCAGCTCGTCGAACGCGGTCGGCAGACGGTAGCTCCGGAAGATCGCCGGCGATCGGAAGAGCGCCAGTCCTTCGCTCTGGAGCTGCCAGAACACCTGATCGTCGAGAAGATCGCGCAGGGGCGCCGTCAGCTCGGAGGTCTGCGAATCGCGCAGCCCCATCTCCCCGAGCCGCCCCTGGATCGAGCGCAACAGGTTCTTCAGGCGGATCGGATTCTGCTGCGTTTCCACACCCGCCCGGAACGTCGGCATGTAGATCGAGACGCACGGGCGTCCGGAGGCCTGGAGGAGGTCTCGAATCTCTTCACGGGTCACGGGGAGAGCCGGCGTCTGCTCGCGAGTCAATACGGCCATGGGCACCTCCTAGGAGTAGACGGTCCCGATCGCGCCGGTGGCACGCGGGACCAGGTACCTGCCTTCCCAGCAAGCACCGTGCCGTAGCTTGCACCTCCTCCTAGATGTCCGGCGGCACGCAGTTGGTGGTGCAGGAGCCGCAGTTGTAGTTCGCCGGTCTCGGCGGGCACTGGACGACGAAGCAGGGCTGCGACGTGGTCGGGGTACAGCTTCGGCAGATGCCGTACGCGAAGCACGCGTCCGATTTTGCCGGGCTCGAGGCCGCGGTGGTGAGCACCAGAGCGGCGGCCAGGAGCAGGAGCTTGAATCGGGTCATGGTGAGCTCTCCTTCTAGAGATGGGTCCCCGTCACGGAAGTCCCTTAGAAGGAGTGCAAACGGTATGGAGTTTCGAGACGGCCTCGAGCGGGGCCACTTGTACCGGAAGACGCGGGCCTACGGCATCAAATAGGCCTTCGCCCGCGGCAGCTTCTTCGTCCCGTAGACGCCCACCAGCAAGACTGCTCCCAGCAGGATGATCGCCGGTCCCGAGGGAAGATCAAAATAAAACGAGAGGACCAGGCCGCCCAGGGTGATCCCCACCCCGATCAGCACGGAGCCGAGGAGAACGCTCCGCAGGTCGCGCCACAGCATCAGGCTGACCACCGAGGGAATCGTCAACAACGCCACCACCAGAATGATCCCCACCACCTGGATGAGAATCACCACCGACAGCGCGATCATCGCCAGCAGCAACGACATGAGGAGCCGCACCCGCACACCCCGCACCCGCGCGAACACCTCGTCGAACGCCACCGCCACGATCCCTTTGAAGAACAGCAGCAGGAGAGCCAGCACCGAGGTGGCGAGGATCAAGATGGCCACGAGATCGCGGCGCGAGACGAGGAGAATGTTGCCGAAGAGATAGGTCATCAAGTTGGGGGCGTAGCCCGGCGTCTTGTAGACGAAGACCACTCCGACGGCCATGCCCACCGCCCAGAGGACGCCGATGAGGGCGTCGTAGGAACGGATCGTCTCGCGGTCCACCGCACCCAGAGCCAGGGCGCAGCCGAGCGCCACGGGAATCGCTCCCAGCAGCGGATCGATGCCGAGAAAGAAGCAGACCCCCATGCCGCCGAAGGCCGCATGGCTGATGCCGTCGCTGATGAACGCGAGCTTCTTGACCACCACGAAAGTGCCGATAACGCCGCACAGCACGCTGGCCAGCACTCCGGCCACCAAGGCATTGCGCAGGAAGTCGTACGAGAGGGCCTCGAAAAAGGTGGGCAAAGGCGCGGTTCCTCGTCAGTGGCGGTGCAGCACGCGATGGGGTACGCCGTGAGTGACCAGCTCGACCGGGCAGCCGTAGACCTCTTCCATCACCTCCAGCGAGAGCTCGGGATCGCCGTGATAGAAGAGCCGCCGGTTGATGCAGGCGATGCGCCGCACCATGGAGGCGATGGAGGTCACGTCGTGAGTGACCACGATCACGGGGATTGTGCGGTTGAGATCCTCTAGCAGCTCGCGCAGGGTCTCGCGCGACTCGGCGTCGATGGCGGCCGTCGGCTCATCGAGAAAGAGGATCTCGGGATCGGAGACCAGGGCGCGGGCGATGAGCACCCGCTGGAGCTGGCCGCCGGAGATCTCGGCGACGTGCGAGCGGGCGACTCCGGAGAGGCCGAGCCGTTCGATGGCTTCATCCGCAGCGGCGCGGTCCTGGCGTGAGTAGGGACGCAGCAAGCCGCGGCTGCCCAGCCGGCCCATGAGGACCATGTCGGAGACCCGCAACGGAAAGTCCCGGTCGAACGTGGAGAACTGCGGAACATATCCGAGCTGGCCGCGCGGCGACCCGCCGGAAGGCAGGTGATAGATCACCTCGCCGGACCACGGCCGCAGCAATCCCAACATCACTTTCAGCAGCGTGGTCTTGCCGCCGCCATTGGGGCCGATGATCGCCAGGAAGTCGCGCGGCTGAATTTCCAGGTCGACGCCGTCCAGCACCACCTCGCGGCCGTAGCCGAAGGTGACGTTGCGGACGGCGACGACGGGGGCGTCAGCCATGGGAAGCGGTCTCCGAGGTAGAGCAGGCGATCTCGCGCGAAGCCTCACCCCCTGTCCCCCTCTCCCTGACGGGCGAGGGGGGACGCAGGCGAAGGGATCTTGCCGAGGTCGAGGCCACCTTTTTCGGCCATGCGGTTGTGGAAGGTCCCCCCTCGCCCGTCAGGGAGAGGGGGACAGGGGGTGAGGCTTCCGCGGGCATACCGGCGCGATGTACCCCAGCCCTTCTCATCGCCTCCTGCATCTCCCGCGTCACCCGCCGCAGATTGCCCAGCCAGTCCCGCTCCTGTGGATCGGCCACCACCAACTGGCCGCCCACCGCGTCGGCGATCACCTGGGCGCTTTTGCGCGGGAAGCCGCTCTGCACGAAGACGACCTTCACCCCCTGGCGCTTCGCCTCCTCGATGAGCTCGATCAGCCGCGGCGCGCTCGGCTCCTTCCCCTCGGCCTCGATGGCCACCTGGCGCAGTCCGTACTGGCGGGCGAAGTAGCCCCAGGTGGGGTGATAGACCATGAACGAGCTCCCCCGCTCCGTCGCGAGCCGGAGGTGAATCTCCCGGTCGAGCGCGGCGACGTCGGCCTCGAAGCGGTGCAGATTGGCGCGGTACTCCGCGGCGTGAGGGGGATCGATCCGCTCCAGGGCCGCGGCGATGTTGCGGGCCGCGACGGCCACCGTATCCGGCGCCACCCAGACGTGGGGATCGCCGCCGGCGTGGCCGTGGTCGCCATGCTCGCTGCCTTCCCCTTCTCCCTCCAGCAGCCGCATGCCGCGAGACATGTCCACCATCTCGACCCCGGGAAGATTCGCCAGCAGCGGCATGATGCGCGCCCGCTCGAACTCGAACGCGGGGTGCCCCACTGCCACATACAGCCGCGCGCGGCTCAACGCGACGATCTGCCGCGGCGTGAGCGGATAGTCGACGTGCGAGTAGCCGGGCGGGATCATCACCGCGACGTCGACGCGTCTCCCGCCGATCCGCTCCACGAAGTAGGCCTGCGGCGGCACGCTGACGGCGACGCGGATGCGGCCTGTTTCCGGTGCGGGCGCGGACGGGCGGCAGGACGCCAGAAGACAGACAGATACGACGATTGCTGTCCTCGTGAATGCGACCGTGGACCGTCGCTTCGGGCCCCTCACCTCCCCGGTCCTCCTCTCCTCCCACCTCACACCCGCCCCGCCGGGAGTGGAGGGAGATTGCTTCGAATTTGTCTTTCGATAACCCCCTCTCTCCCGGTGGTCGGGAGTGCGGTGGGAGAGAGGGGAAAGGGGGAGTGAGGGGCCCGGCGGCAGGGAGCCGGCTCCATTCGAGAATCGCGAAGGATCGGAGAGGTCTCTCACGAGGCGCACGCCGCGCAACGCCCGTAGAGCACCACCTCGTGGGACTCCAGCGCGAACCCCACCGGCGTCAGGTGGCGCAGTCCTTCCGGACAGCCGTCGAGCTCGTAGACGCGGTCGCACGCCCGGCAATGGAAGTGATGGTGGTGCCGTTTTCCGGTAGCTTCGTAGCGCGGCGGCTCTCCCGGCAGCTCGACCTGAGCCAGCGCCTCATCCGCCACCAGTGCCTTGAGCG
Source organism: Thermoanaerobaculia bacterium (assembly GCA_036002325.1). Classification (GTDB taxonomy): domain Bacteria; phylum Acidobacteriota; class Thermoanaerobaculia; order Multivoradales; family UBA5704; genus DATARR01. The sequence continues at coordinate 74,758 of DASYTJ010000081.1, forward strand.
TACGGTAGACAGTGGCGATCCCCAGCCCCTGACAGTGTGCGCGGGCCGCGTCCAGGACCTCGTGCGGGCTCAAGGGGCGGTCCGCGTCCTCGATGGCGCGGCGTATGGCCCGGCGCTGCTGCGTATCCCGCTGCATGGGCTTAATGATAATCCAATCTCAAAAAGCGCCGCAAGCGCCGCCCCCCTATAATCCCGATCATGAGCACGACACCGCAGCAACGCATCGAAGCCGACGTGAAGGCCGCCATGAAGGCGGGGGAGAAGGAGAGGCTCTCGACCTTGCGCATGCTCCTTACGGAGATCAAGAACGAGCGCATCCGCCGGGGGTCCGAGGTGGACGAGGCCGGCTTCGTCTCGCTGGTCCGCAAGGGGATCAAGCAGCGCGAGGAGTCGGTCTCGCAGTACCGCGCCGGCCATCGCGAGGAGCTGGCGGCGAAGGAGGAGGCCGAGATCAAGGTCCTCGGCGGTTACCTGCCGGCGCAGGTCGACGAAGGGCAGATCCGCGCCGCGGTCGAGGAGCTGGTGGCGGCGCGCGGCCTCTCGGGTCCGGCGGCCATCGGGCCGGTGATGAAAGAGATGCTGGCCCGCTTCGGCTCGAGCGCCGACGGCGCGACGATCAACCGGATCGCGCGCGAGGTGCTGACGAAGAGCGCCGGCTGAGCCGAGGATTCATGCGCCGGGTCATCGTCGGCACCGCCGGTCACATCGATCACGGCAAGACCAGCCTCGTGCTGGCCTTGACGGGGATCGATTGCGACCGCTGGGCGGAGGAGAAGGCCCGCGGCATTACCATCGATCTCGGGTTCGCCCACCTGACGGAAGGGGACCTGCAGCTCGGCTTCGTCGACGTCCCCGGCCACGAGCGCTTCCTGCACAACGCCCTCGCCGGCCTCGGCGGCATCCGCGTCATGCTGCTCGTGGTGGCCGCCGACGAAGGCGTGAAGCCGCAGACGCGCGAGCACCTGGCCGTCTGCTCGCTGCTCGGCATCCCCGCCGGCCTGGTGGCGCTGAACAAGGTCGATCTGGTCTCTCCGGACCTCGTCGAGCTGGCGCAGTTGGAGATCGAAGAGCTGCTCGCGCCGACGCCCTTCGCCGGCTCGCCCATCCTTCCCGTCTCCAGCACGACCGGCGCAGGCATCCCCGAGCTCAAGGCGGCGCTGCTCGACCTCGCGGCGCGCCACGCCGCGCCGGCCGATCCGGAGAAGCCGGCCCGCCTGCCCCTCGACCGCGCGTTCCACCTCAAGGGATTGGGCGTCGTGGTGACGGGCACGCTGGCGAGCGGCGCCGTGCGCACGGGAGACACGCTGGAAATCCTGCCCCGCGGCGAGCGGGCAAGGGTGCGCAGCATCCAGGTGCACGGTCAGCCCCGCGAGCAGGCGGAGACCGGCGAGCGCACGTCGCTGCAGATCACCGGCGTGGCACTCGAAGAGCTCACCCGCGGCATGCAGCTCGGCACGCCAGAGGCCTTCCAAGCCACCACCAGCCTGCTCGCCCGCTTCACGCTCCTGCCGGACGCTCCCGCCGCCATTCGCGGTTTCGTGCCGGTGCGGCTGCACCTCTACGCCAGCGAGGTGCTCGGGCGGATGCGTCCGCTGGCCGAAGGCGGCCTCGCGCCGGGCGAGACCGGGCCGGTCGAGATCCGTCTCGAAGCCCCCGTCTCGGCGGTGCGGAGCGACCGCTACATCATCCGCCGCCCCTCGCCGGCCGCCACGCTCGGCGGCGGCGAGATTCTCGATCCGCGCTGGCGGCGGCACCGCGGTACCATCCTCCGGCAGGCTCTGGTTGCCCTGCAAGGAGATCTCCGCGCGGCCCTCGCCTTCTGGGTGCAGGAGGCCGGCGAGCGGGGCGTCGAGGCGGCGGAGATCGCGCGCCGGCTGGGCCTGCCGCCGGCCCGGGTGGCGGCGCAGCTCGCCGGGATCGCCGCCGGCCAGCGGCTCATCGAGGTGCCGGAGGGACCCGGGCGAGCACGGCGGTGGATCGCTCCCGCCGCCGTGCAGCGGGTCACCGAACGGGCGCGCCGCGTCCTCAAAGAGCATTTCCAGAAGGACCGCCTCGCCGACTCGATGCCCAAGGCCGAGGCGGTGCGGCGCATCCTCCGCGGCCGCGGCGCCGAGCTGGCCGACGTCTATCTCGGCTGGCTGGAGGCGCAGAAGGTGCTCGCCGTGCAAGGCGACCAGGTGGCGCTCCCCGGCCGCAGCGCGCAGTTGACCGGAGAGGAGTCGCGGCTCTCGGCCGCCGTCGTGGAGCGCTTCGAGCGGGCCGGGCTCGCTCCACCCTCGCCGGGCGAAGTGGCCCAGGAGCTGGGCGCCAAGCCGCAGATCCTCGACGGCGTCATCCGCCACTTGATCGTCCGCGGCCAGCTCGTCAAGCTGCCGAGCGGCCTGATCCTCGCCGCCGCCGCTCTCGCCGGCTTGCGCCAGCAGCTCCTCGACAGCTCGTGGGAGCGCTTCTCCGTCGCCGATTTCAAAGACCGCTTCGGGCTCACCCGCAAGTGGGCCATCCCGCTGCTCGAGCATCTCGACTCGACCGGAGCGACCCGCCGCGTGGGCGACGACCGCCTGATCGTGCGGAGGGCGAGCGCCTGATGACCCTCCTCTCCGACGCCGAGCAGCTCGCCCGCCTCGTCGCCTTCGATACGACCAGCCGGAACAGCAACCTGCCCCTCGCCGACTTCCTCTGCGACTACCTCGACCGGCCCGGCGTGCGCATCGCTCGCAACCCCTCAGCCGACGGACGCAAAACCAACGTCATCGCCTGGATCGGCCCCGAGCCGGAGGGAGATCGCCGGGGGCTCGTCCTCTCCGGTCACATGGACGTCGTCCCCGCCGAAGAGGACGGCTGGCGGAGCGACCCCTTCACCCTGACGGATGCCGGAGACCGCTGGGTGGGCCGCGGCGCGTGCGACATGAAGGGCTTCGTAGCGCTCGCCGCCAATCTTGCCGCCGAGGCCCGTCCGGAGCGCTGGCGGGCGCCGCTCGTCCTCGTCTTCACCTACGATGAGGAGGTCGGCACGCTCGGAGCGCGGCGCCTGACCGAGAGCTTCCCCGAAGCGGCGTCGCTGCCGCGCAACGCGATCATCGGCGAGCCCACGGGGCTGCGGGTGGCCCGTGCGCACAAGGGCCACTTCAAGATGCGGGTGATCCTTCATGGCGTCGCGGCCCACAGCGGCTATCCCCATCTCGGTGTCAACGCCATCGAGCCGGCCGGCCGGGTGACCGTCGCACTCTCCCACCTGCGCCGCGAGCTGGAAGCGGAGCCGCCGCCAAATCGCGAGCTGTTCCCCGAGGTGCCCTACGTGCCGCTCAACGTCGGCACCATCCACGGCGGCTCGGCCATCAACGTCGTGCCGGACCGCTGCGCCGTGGAGCTGGGTGTCCGGCCGCTGCCGGGGATCGCCTCCGAGGAGCTGATCGAGCGGGTCCGCCGCGCCGTCCGCGAAGCGGCGTCGCCGTTCGAGCCGGAGATCGAACTCCTCTCCGACAGCCCGGCACTGCTCCTCGAGGAGACCGCACCCATCCACCGCTTCCTCTGCGAGCTCACCGGCCAGAGCGCCGGCGCCAGCGTCTCCTTCGCCACCGACGCCGGCTGGCTGCAGTGCCTGGGGCTCGACTGCGCCATCTTCGGACCGGGCTCGATCGAGGTGGCGCACAAGCCCAACGAGCACCTGCCGAAGGACGATCTCGCGGCGGCGCGCGAACCGCTGCAGCGGGCGATCCGCCACTTCTGCGAATGAACCCCGCCGTCCTCGAAGCCGACCTCACCTGGACCGGCGACCGGTTCGGACCGGGCGTCCAGATCGCCGTCGGCGCGGACGGCTGCATCGAGGCGGTGGGGAATCTCGGCCGCTCTCCGGACCTCCGTCTGAAAAACCGCGCGCTCGTGCCGGGCATGGTGAGCGCCCATTCGCACGCCTTTCAACGCGGGCTCCGCGGCCGCGGCGAGACCTTCCCCGCGAGCAGCGGCAGCTTCTGGAGCTGGCGCGAAGCCATGTACGGGCTGGTCGGACGGCTCGACGCGGAAGAGTTTCGCGCCCTCTGCCTGCACACCTTTCGCGAGATGCGCGCGGCCGGCATCACCGCCGTCGGCGAGTTCCATTACTTCCATCACCGGGAGACGGGACCCGATGCCGCCGACTACGCCTTCGACGAGCTGGCGCTCGCCGCCGCCGCCGAAGCCGGCATCCGCATCGCCCTGATCGAGGTCTACTACAGCACCGGCGCCGTAGGCCAGCCGCTCGAAGGCCCACAGCGCCGTTTCGGCTCTCCCTCTCCCGAGATCTACTGGCGGCAGATGGACCGCCTCGCGGAGCACCTCGATCCGCGCCGGCAGAGCCTGGCCGCTTCCGTCCACAGCCTCCGCGCCGCCGGACCTGAAGACCTCGCCGCCGTCTACGAGGAGGCTCGGCGGCGCGATCTGCCCTTCCACATCCACGTCGAGGAGCAGCGGCGCGAGATCGACGACGTCCTCGCCTACTACGGCCAGCGGCCCATGGCGCTGCTCCTGGAGACCCTGGGGACGGCGACCGACCTGACTGCGGTCCACTGCACCCATACCGACGCCGAAGAGATGGACCGCTTCCTAGCTGCCGGCGGCACCGTCTGCCTCTGCCCGCTTACCGAGGCCAACCTCGGCGACGGCATCGCCGCGGTCCCTCGCGCCCATCCCACCAGCGGATCCTTCTGCCTCGGAAGCGACTCCAACGCCCGGATCTCCCTGATCGAAGAGATGCGCTGGCTGGAGTACACCCAGCGCCTCGCCACGGAAGGCCGGGGCCTGCTGCGCGATCCCGAAGGCAACGTAGCGAGGACCCTCTGGCAGGCGGCCACCACCGGCGGCGCGAAGGCCCTCGGCATCGAGGCCGGACGCATCGAGCCCGGCCTCTGGGCCGACCTCGCCGCGATCGACCTCGCAGCGCCGTCGCTGGCCGGCTGGACTCCGGAGACGCTGCTCGAATCGGTGATCTTCGGCGCGACGGAGGAGGTCATCGCTGCGACTTGCGTTGGCGGAGAGTGGGTGGAGCACCGGTTGACCTGACATCGAGAGCCTGTCGAAGAATGGCCGCCGGGGGCGTGCGTCTCGCACGCCCCCGGCGGCGCGTTCTTTGACAACTGAAGGACCGACCTTTCCAACGATGGGACGGGCTGGGCCGGGGCCCGTCCCTCCTGCTATTGTCTTTGGCGCTCGACTCTGGTGTTCACACAGCATGTCGGACGCTAGGCGCCCCTCACATCCATTCGCGGAACAGATACCAAGGCCCCTCGATCTGCCGGTAACAAATGCCGTCCAGCGGTGTCTTTCGCATCGGTAAACGGTCCAGATTTCCGCAGATTTCTTCCGCGGCGGGGGTCTTCCGAAGCAGCGCGAATCCTTTGCAGTCGCCAGATCCCGCGAGGCCCTCGCAAAAGCTCAGGAATTCGATACCTCCCGGCCAGATAAGGACGCCCTCTTGCAAATGCAGGTCGCGGAACAGACGCCGGTACTCGTCCCACCTAGCAGCGCTGAGAAGCCGGGGCTGAGGCTTCCTGTGATCGGCACCGGCCGCGTCGATATACCAATCGTCCGCCACGCGCATGAGCCGTGAATCGGCGGTGGCCATGGAGGCGAGCCGATCCAACTGGGCCCTGTGGTTGTGGAAGTCGGCAAGGAGCGCCTGGTCGCTCGGGCATTGACGGGACCGCTCCGGATCCTCACCGCATTGAACGATGCTGAGGACCAAAATGAAAACGGCAAGGACGAACAGCCACCGTAGAACCCGGCCCCGGATCGACCTGACGGTCTTACTCTCTCCCTGATTCATGGGAGCGGATACTTGCCCTCAATTGTGGCGTAAAGAGGGCGCACTTCGGGCGCACCTGGGGCGTGATCTTGGACGCCCCCGTTTCGAGAGAACTTGCGGCGAAACGCTCCCGAGCTGAGATCCTCGGGTTCAGCGTTGGTAAGCGGAATCGTGATCCGGGTGAAGGGACAGAATCTTCAGCCACTGCCCTTCACGATAAGCAATCGCTCGGAATCCCCTGATGATTCGAAAGGTGTAAAGGCGGCCGCTGCGCTGACCGAGCGCAAGGTACAATCGCATGGGAAAGGCCATGTCCCTCCTCCTCCGCATCTCCCGCTCGCGGGGTCTCCTCCCGCGCATGTCCGACACCGAGCGCGAGGCGCTCGAGGCGGGGACGGTTTGGGCGGACGGCGAGCTGTTCTCCGGCCGGCCGGACTTCAAGCGCATCCTCGGCGAGCCCTATCCGGAGCTGACGGAGCGGGAACGCGCTTTCCTCGACGGTCCCGTCGAGGAGGCGTGCCGCAGGGTCGATCCCTGGGAGCTCTCGCGCCGGCGGGAGCTGCCCCGTGAGGTCTGGGACTTCCTCAAGCGTGAGGGTTTCTTCGGCCTCACGATCCCGGAGGAATACGGCGGCCTCGCCTTCTCCGCTCTCGCCTGCAGCGCGATCTTCGGCAAGCTCGCTTCCCGCTCGTTGGGGCTCTCGGCCGTCGTGCTCATCCCCAACTCCGTGGGACCCGCCGAGCTGCTGCTCGCCTACGGCACGGAGGAGCAGCGGCGGCACTATCTCCCCCTTCTGGCGCGCGGCGAGGAGATCCCCTGCTTCGCTCTGACCGAGCCCGAGGCCGGCTCCGACGCGGCGTCGCTCACCTCCGAGGGAGTGGTCTTCCGCGGCCGGGACGGGCGCATCGCCCTGCGGCTCAACTGGCGCAAGCGCTACATCACCCTCGCGCCGGTCGCCACGCTGCTCGGCCTCGCCGTAAGGCTGCGCGATCCCGAGAACCTCCTCGGCAAGGATGAGGACGTGGGGATCACCTGCGTGCTGGTCTCCGCCTCGGCCCCCGGTGTCGAAATCGGCCGGCGGCACGATCCCATGGGAATCCCGTTGCCCAACGGTCCTACCGAAGGACGGAACGTGGTGGTGCCCCTCGAGGCCATCATCGGCGGCGCTGCGGGTGCGGGCCGGGGCTGGAAGATGCTGATGGAGGCGCTCTCCGCCGGGCGGTCGATCTCGCTGCCGGCGCAGTCGGCGGGCGGAGCGAAGCTGGTGGCTCGTGTGGTGGGAGCCTATGCCGCGGTGCGCCGGCAGTTCGGGCTGCCCATCGGCCGCTTCGAAGGGATCGAGGAGCCGCTCGCCCGCATCGCCGGCCTCACCTATCTGATGGAAGCGGCGCGCGTGTTCACTTGCGGCGCGGTGGACAGCGGAGAGAAACCCGCGGTCGTCTCGGCCATCGTCAAGCTGCAGGAGACCGAGCTGCTGCGCCGGCTCGCGCTGGACGGCATGGACATGCTGGGCGGCGCCGGCCTCTGCCGCGGCCCCCGCAACCTCCTCGCCGATGGCTACACGGGCGCGGCCATCGGCATCACCGTCGAGGGAGCGAACATCCTCACCCGCTCGCTGATCCTCTTCGGGCAGGGGGCCATCCGCTGCCATCCCTACGCTCAGCAGGAGATCCGGGCGTTCGCGGCGGGAGACGGCACAGCTCTGCGCCGCGCCCTCTTCGGACACGCCCGCTTCCTGCTCGGCAATCTGCTGCGCTCCGCGGTCCTGGGCCTCACGCGCGGCCGGCTGCCCCGTTCGCCCGTCTCAGGCCCCACCGCCCGCTACTACCGGCGCCTGGCCTGGGCCTCGGCTCGCTTCGCCGCGCTCTCCGATCTCGCCATGCTCTCGCTCGGCGGCAAGCTCAAGCTGCGCGAGAAGCTCTCGGGACGCTTCGCGGATGTTCTCTCCTGGATGTTTCTCGCCGTGGCCACGCTGCGCCGCTTCGAGGCGGAGGGACGGCGCGAGGAAGACCTTCCCCTGGTGCGCTGGTCGCTCGACTGGAGCCTGACGCAGATCCAGGAAGCGTTCGCGGGCATCTACCGCAACTTCGAGGGGCCGTTCGCCCTCTGGATGCGCGGACCCGCGGCGTTCTGGGCCCGGCTGAACCCTATCGGTGCTCCTCCGTCCGACCGCGAAGGCTCCCGCCTCGCCGCCATCCTGCAAACTCCAGGGGAGCAGCGCGATCGGCTGACGGCAGGACTGTACGTGCCGTCCGATGCCGCCGAAGCCGTCGGCCGCATCGAACGGGCCTTCCTTCTCGTCCATCGCAGCCAGGCGCTCGTCGAGCGGGTGAGGACGGCCAGCCGCGAGGGACGGATTCCCGGCGGTCCTCCCGAGTCTCTCCTCGACGTGGCGGTCACGGCCGGCGTGATCGACGGGCGCGAGGCCGGCCTGATTCGCGAGGCCGCGGAGGCCCGCCGGGACGCGATCGAGGTGGACAGTTTCAGCTTGGAGGAGTACCTGGGAATTGTAGAGAGACCCGCGAGCGCCAAAATCGCGGCTCTGGCCTGAGACGAGGACCCCTTTTATGTGCGGACGCTACACGCTGAGCTCTCCCAGCGACGACATCGCTCTTCTCTTCGATCTGCCGGAGATGCCGGAGCTGCCACCGCGATACAACCTCGCTCCGACGCAGGAGGCCGCGGTGGTGCGCGTGCCGCCCTCCGGAGGCCCGCGCCAGCTCGATCTGTTGCGCTGGGGTCTCATCCCCTACTGGGCCAAGGAGGCGGCCATCGGCAATCGCATGATCAACGCCCGCGCCGAGAGCGTCGCCGATAAGCCGGCCTATAGCTGGAGCTTCAGGAAGAAGCGCTGCCTGGTGCCCACCGACGGCTTCTATGAATGGAAAAAGGAAGGCAAGGCAAAGCAGCCGTTTCTCATCCATCGCCAGGACGGCAAACCCTTTGCCTTCGCCGGCTTGTGGTCCGGTTGGCGCAACCCCGAAACGGGAGAGATCCTTCGCACCTTCACCATTCTCACCACGGACGCCAACGACCTGATGCGGCCTCTGCACGACCGCATGCCGGTCATCATCGATCCCGAGAACTTCGACCTGTGGCTGGATCCGAAGGTAGAGGAGCCGGCGCTACTGCAGCGGCTCCTCCTTCCTCACGCGGTGGACAGCTTCGAAGCGTACCCCGTGAGTCGCGTCGTCAACAGCCCGTTCCACGACGAGCCGGACTGTATTGCGCCGTTGGCGGTGGATTAATCGCGGACGAAGCGGACCTGCGTCTTCGTATCGCGATCGAGGACCCGCCGGCACAGCTTCACGTAACGCTGTTTGTGCAGCGCGCCGTTCAGAAAATCATAGTGATTGGGCACGATCCACCGCGGATCGAGATCCAGCGCCCGGCGCAGGCTGGCGGGCATCAGCTCAGGCTTGCTGGTGAAAATCCGCGGCGAGAGGTGGGTGTTGAAGAAGTAGCTCGCAAAGAGATCGCCTGAAAAGAGCAGGTCGCGCCTCTCGCTGTAGAAGCCGCAGTGGCCGTCGGTGTGGCCCGGCAGGTGAACGACGCGCAGGCCGCCCCAGAACGGCAGGAGGTGGCCTTCGCCGATGGGCTCGTCGATCAAGGCCGAACGGTAGCGAAACGCGCGCCGGCCGAGGGACTCCAGCCGTCCGCACCAGCGGGCCGCTCCTTCGTAGGGATAGCAGCCGTCCACGTGCTGCTGCTCGGCGGGATGCCCGTAGACCCGCGCTCCGGTCCATTCCTTGAGCTCCGCCAGGTTGCCCGCGTGATCGAGATGCCCATGGGTGAGCAGGATCGCCTCGATGGACCGCGGCGCGAGCCCCAGCCGGCGCAGCAGGCGGCGGATGAGCACCGGCTCGCCCACCATTCCGGTGTCGAGGAGCCACGCCCGCTCGCCTTCCACGAGAAGGTGACAGACGCTCATCACGCCGCGGATGCCGTAAAGGCCGGGAATGTCGGGATGGGTCTGCAAGAATGGACCTCTCTCCACCTTCACAACGCGCGAAGCTAACGGATCTTTCCCAATCTCCGATCGAAGAACTCCGCCGCCGCCTGATACACCTTCAGCCAGCTCGCGTAGCGCAGGAAGGAGTGGATCTCGTCCGGCAGAATGAGCTGCTCCACCTCCACGTTCCTCTCGCGGAGGGCTTCGACGAGATCCACCGTCTCGCTGAAGGCGACGTTGCGGTCGTCGTCGCCGTGGATCACCAGCACCGGCGAGCGCCAGCCGTCGAGCCAGGCCATGGGCGAGGACTCGAAGGCGAGCCGCTCTTCATCCGGCTTGGGAGCGTAGCTGGGGATGAAGTTCTTGATGCCCACGTTCCAGTTGTGTACGCCGTGGATATCGACGCCGGCGGCGAACAGGTTCGAGGCGCGGGCCAGGCCGAGCGCCGTCAGATAGCCGCCGTAGGAGCCACCCCAGAGGCCGATGCGGTTGGCGTCGACGTCGGAGCGGCCGCGCAGGTAGAGACCCGCTCCCAGCACGTCGTTGAACTCGCTGGCGCCGGACGCCCCCTGGCTCTGCGCCTCGCGGAACTTCAGCCCATAGCCGGTGCCGGAGCGATAGTTCACCGACAGCACGACGTAGCCGCGGCTGGCGAGGTACTGGTTCAGCGCGTAGGCGTTGTTGTAGTAGCCGAGATAGTGCCAGCCGAGCAGCATCTGCCGGTGCGAGCCGCCGTGGAAGAAGAGCACCGCCGGCCGCCGCTCGCCTTCCTTGACTCCCGGCGGCAGGAAGAGCTGGCCATGAACGCGCAGGCCGTCCGAAGCGCTGAAGATCACCTGCTCCGGCTCGACGAGCGCGCTCTCGGGAAACTCCGCGGGGACGGTTCCAGCCGCCAGCTCTCGCGCCTCGCCCTGGCCGACCTCGATCACCGCCTCGGCGGGCCGGCGCGCACCCGAGCGGAAGTAGGCCAGGGCCTTGCCGTCGCTCGTCATCACCGGCAGCCATTCGATACCCTTTCCCCTGGTCAGCGCCACCGGACGGCCGCCCGTGACGTCCACTCGCCAGACGTGCCGCCGGTCGATGTCGTCCTGGTTCGAATTGAAGACGACCTGGCGGCGGTCCGGGGTGAGGTTGACGAACTCGATTTCGAACTCGCCGGGGGTGAGCAGCGTCGCGGTTCCTCCGGCGGCCGGCACGGAGTAGAGATGCAGCCAGCCGTCCCGCTCCCAGGGGAAGATCAACCGGTCGTCCGCTCCCCAGAGGACCTGGTTAGCGGCCACCATTTCGGCGAAGGCGCTGCCCGGCCCCGGCTCGGCGCGCCAGGCGACTTTCGCGCGGCCGGTGGCGGCGTCCGCCACCAGGATGGACCAGGGCTGCGCGCTCGGGTTGGGATGGAAGAGCGGCTGCTTCGAGGAAGCCGGAATGCGCAGGAACGCCAGCCGCGTGCCGTCCGGCGACCAGACGGGCTCGTTGTCGCTGTCCACGCTCGGCTCGATCCAACGCAGCGTCTTCGCGGCCACGTCGTAGACGCCGATGAAATCGTGGTCGCCCCGGTGGCTCACGAAGGCCAGCTTGGAGCCGTCCGGCGAGAAGCGCAGGTCGGAGCAGCCTCCCCGCGCCTTGACCCATGCCGCGGGCTCCGCCTTCTCGGCGAACGGCGCGAAGTGGACGCTTCCCTTCTGGACGAACGCGACGCCGTCGCCGCGTGGAGAGGGGACGGCACCGCCCCCGGCGCCGACGCGCACCGGCTCGCCGCCTTCGACCGACACCCGCCATACCACCTGCTCGGCGCCGGTCGGATCGCTGGTGGGGTTGGGGATCTCTCCCTGCCGATTGGCGCCGCCGCCGCGGACGTAGAGGAGGGTCTTGGCGTCCGGCGTCCACTCCAGACCGCCGAGCGACTGCCCGTCGTCGGCCGTGTAGCGGGTGATCTGCCTGCCGCGATACTCCGGCGGCTCGGCCACCCAGAGGTTGCGGATCCCCTTGGCGTTCTGCACCCACGCCAGCTTGCCGCCCGTCGGCGAGGCCAGGAGCTCCGACGGGAACGGCGGGCTCAGCAGTCCTTCGAGGGTGACCGCCGGCTGGGCGGCGGCGGGGAGAAAGGAGAACAGGACGAGCGAGACGGCGAGAGCGAGACGAGCATGGACTCGGGACATCGACCCCTCCAGTTCGGAACAGCGTCGGGGGGTCATTCTCTATCAGAACGCGGGCTAGGGGAGAGCCGCCGGCCGGGCCGGCGGACACTCGAACCGCAGGCCAGGGTCGTGCTCGGCGCGCCGAAGGAAATCGGCCACGGCGGAGACGAGCTCCAGGGTCGCCTCCTCCGTCGCCGCGGCCTGCCGCAGGTACGCCAACGCGGCCAGCGCCTCCCGCGGGATGTGCAGCGAGGAAAAGATGGGCACCATCTCTTCGGCTAGCCGCTTCAGGTCCGCCATCCGCGCCTGCGCGGTGTACAGCATGGCGAGCTCCAGGGAAACCAGGGCGGTATCGAAGGGGATCCCCTCGGCGACGAAGCCATCCCGGGCGGCCAGGAACAGCGACTCGGCCTGCTCGAGCTGACCGATTCCGCGGGCGATTTTGCCTTTCACCCAATGGCGCCGGTTCTGCGTCCAGGCATCGGGAAAATTGCGGTAGAGAGGCCGGGCCTCGCGATAGAGCTTCTGCGCTTCGAGAAACCTGCCGCACGCCGCCAGGTAATCGATCAGATTATGGCGCGCGCACAGCAACAGGCGCGGCTCCTCCTCCGGGTCGATCAGCTCGATGGCACGATAGAGGAGGGGGATCGCCTCTTCAGGATCGCCGGCGGCGTGATGGACCGTGGAAAGCTTGACCAGAGACCTCCCCGCGCGGTGTCTCTGATCGTTCTGCAGAAAGATGGCGACCGCTCGCCGCAGCAGCCTGAAGGCGTCCGCGAAGCACCGCTGATCTCTGCGCAGCGAGGCTTCGAGGTCGAGCAGCATCGCGCGTTCGAGCAAGTCCCGGGTACCCTTGCGGAGATGAGCATAGGCGCAGGAGAACGCCTCCTCCGCACCCTGCAGGTCGGACCGGACGCGGCACGAGTTGGCGATCGCAGCCCAGGCCCGTGCCCGCAGATCCTCGATGAGCTCGCCGCCATAGCGGCCGGCGTCCAAGTGCTCGGAAAGCCGCAGGGCTAACAGACCCAACTCCTCGGACCAGCCGGGATCCCGGATGCTCGTCTCCAGGCCCCGTTCGATCAGCAGCTCGAAGACTCCCCAGGTATGGAAGCGTGGAGCGTCCGGCAGCAGGACATCCCGCTCTCCTGAAGGGAGCCTGGTCAACTCGACGAAGAGGCCCGGAGCCGCCGCGCGCTCCTCCGCCAGAGCGCGCTCGCTGGTCTGCAACACCCTCTCGGTCTCCTGAATGGCCGCCTCGTAGTCGACCGCCTTCCCGCGCCACTGCAGCACGTCCGCGAGCCTCCTGGCGACCGGCCCCGGACGGCCGCGTGAAAAACCCTGAAGCTGCCGCCGGCAGGTGGCGCAGCGGGTGAGATGCTCCACTACCCGCAAGTGCTCCCGCGAAAGGGATCCCAGGAACTCTTCGAGCATAAAGTCATTGGGATGAACTCTCAACGGACATCTCCTCCCAAGAAAAGCGAGGGCGGCCAGAGTTCCGCCTCTAGAAGACTAGTTACCGGAGAGAGGTGAAAAGTGACACCTTGCGCGAGAAAAACGGCGCCGGCGCGGCACCGGCGCCGGCCAGAGACTCAGCTACTTATGTCCATCTGGATCCATCGTGCTGCCTGCATCTCCGTCCTTCTGAATCGCGGATGGACCCGCCGTTGCGACCGCACCGGAGTGGTCCGCCTGGGTCCGCCTGTGGGATCCTGGCTCCAACAGCGTCAGGATCCATTCCCAGCCGGCGGCGCCCAGAAGGCTCTGCCGCTGGGCCGGCCTCAGGCGATCCATCGCCGGCCGTGCGTGCGCGGCGGGGATACAGAGGCCGATGAGGGCGAAAACGACGAGAGCCGAGCAAACTCTGCGAAACATAAAAGAACCTCCCTCCGTGGTGTGGAAATTGAGGACGGCCCCCATGGCCGCGGCCATTCCACCCATATTGAAGAGTGGTACTTCTTTCCTGGAAACGTGTCGCTTGGAAAGCGATTCAGGCGCGAGAAAGCGGAACTTTTAGTGGTTCTGGGGAGGCAGCAGGGTATAACCGAGCTGGCGGAACAGCTCGATCTGATCGTTGATGATCCAGGCTTCGCGGATCCGGCCGTCCGCGACGCGGAAAAGTGTTACACCCGTCACCTCCACCGGCTTGCCTCCTCCGCCGGGGCCGATCCGCGTGGCCCGAACGGTATAGCGGACCGCGATGCGGTCGCCCTCGGCAATGAGATCCTCGGCCGTGTAACGGATGTCCTGGAACAGCTCGCGGGCCCGGCGCTGGGATTCCCGGATCGCCTCGGGACCGCGCGTCTGGGTGGAGGCGCCCGGAGTGCGGTCCACGAAGTCGGGAGCGATCACCTCGTCCAGTTTTTCCAGCGCTCCCCCGCTCAGGATCTCCAGATAGCGGCGGACCAAGGTCTTGTTGGCGTCCATTCCGCCCGGCGCGGGCTCCTGGCTCAAGGCGGGAGACGCGGCGAGGAGCAGGGCGGCGAAGAGAGGGAGAAGGATTCGCGGCACGCCGAATCCGTCAGCGCTCGAAGCGGCCAACGAAGGCGCTGCGCTTGCCGGGGCTGCTCCAGGTCTTGCCGAGCTCCCGGCCGCTAAACGTGTGAACCAGGGTCACCGCGGGAACCGCCTCCGCGGTCGCGGTCAGCGGCGGATAGTAGACCTCCTCGTTACCGCAGAGGTGGTCGCCGTGGTTCAGGCCCCGCGTTCGCAGCTCCACCAGGTCGCCGGCCTGAAGGCTGGCGGCGCCGGAGAGGGCCGACGAGCCGGCGTGAGCGTGCCCTCCCGCCGAGCCGGTCTCGACCGTGAGGCGGATGGGGGCGCTCTCCACGGCCGCCACGTCGGCCAGCAGGTCGCCGCCCATCTCGCGGGCGAAACCCACAAGAGCCTCTCGCTGAGCAGGGTCGGCACGCTCGTCCACCAGGAGGACGGCGCGGGCCGGCAGCGGGCTCACCGTCGGATCGCCCAGCGTCGCGGCGGCGCGGACGACGGCCACCACGGCCAGACCCTCGACCGGCACTCCCCGCCAGGCACCCTGGCGTACGCTCCAGGCGAAGACCGCCTCCTTGCCGGCGAGGTTGACCTCGGAGTTCGCGAAGCAGGGACCGGTGTAGATGTCCGAGGTGCGGGCCTCCAGGTAGTCGCCGGAGATCGAGGGTTCGGCGAGGCACAGAGGCGCCGAAACGGCCAGGAGGGCCGCGGCCAGGAGAAAGATTCGCTGTGGTTTCATGGTCCTACTCCGTTTCTGCCAGGACGGCCACGTAAGGCCTCCCCTACAGAGGATCGTAACAGGGGCGGCTCTCGTCACAGCGGCCTTCGTCGCACACCCGGCCGTCGGGGCCGAGGCAGGTCATCGTCAGGCTGCACCAGAAGAAGCCGTCCCGGGTGTTGGGAATGGACGGATCGGGCTCGACGTCGACGAACATCCCCTTCCAGCGCAGGCGAGCGCAACGCGGAGCCGATGAGGACTTTCTGGCGGGGTCCATCGCTCAGCCCTCCTCTTCCATCATACTCGCCGCTTTGAGCAGCGCCCGCTTCACGGCGACGCGGGCGAGCTGGATCTTGTACCGGTTGTGGGAGAGCGCGCGGGCCTTCTGCACCGCGTTCTCCCCCGCCTGCTCCGCGACGGCGGCGTCGATCGCCTTGCCCTTCAGCAGCTCCTCGGCTTCCGTGGCATTCCACGGGATCGGCGCCACCTGGCCCAGGACGACCCGGGCGCGGCCGACCGTGCCGCCATCCATCTCCAGGCAAACCGCGGCGGTGGCGAGCGACCAGTCGAGGCTCTGGCGCTGGCGCACCTCGTAGCTGGCGATCTTGCGGCCGGCGGCGGGAGGCAGGAAAAGCTCGGCCACGATCTCCCCGGCCTGTAGATCGTGCTCGGGTTCGCCCTCCTTCTGCGGGATGCGGTAGAGCTTCTCGAGATCGATGCGCCGCTCCCCCTGCGGTCCAAAGAGGGTCACCTGGGCGCCCACGGCCACCAGCAGGGGCACCAGCGTCGAGGGCTGCACGAAGTAAGCGGGGCCGTCGTTGCCGAGGATGGCGTGGTACCGGTTGTCCCCCTCGGCGGCCATGGACTTGCCGTCCTTCTGAGCCAGCAGGCCGAAGCCGTTGCGGAAGTACCAGCAGCGGGGCCGCTGGAGGAGATTGCCGCCCACCGTGGCGACGTTGCGGATCTGCGGTCCGGCCAGACGGCCCGCCGAAGCCGCGATCGCCGGGTACTCCCAGCCGAGAGCGGCGTCAGCCGCCAGGTCGTCGAGGGTGGTGAGGGCGCCGATGCGGAGCCCCTTGCCCTTCTCGGAGCGGACCCCGGTCAAGCCCTCGATGCCCTTCAGATTGATCAGCCGCTTGGGGGTCTCGATCTCATCCTTCATCAAGCCCAGGAGGTCGCTGCCACCGGCGAGCGCGGTGGCTCCCGGGGCGGCGAGCAGCCGCACGGCCTGCTCGCGGGTCGTGGGGCTCGCGTACTCGAAGGGCTGCATCAGGCGGTCTCCTTTTTGGCCACATCCGCGGTCATTGCCGCCAGGGCGTCGAGCACCCGCCGGGGCGTCAGCGGCAGAAAAGGAACCCGTACGCCGAGGGCGTTGGCCACAGCGTTGGCGATGGCCGGCCCGGGCGAAATCACCGGCGGCTCGCCGAGGCCGATGACGCCGCGCTCGTCGTAGCCCGGTCCAGTCATGATGCGGACCACCAGCTCGCCCACGTCGGCGATGCCGGCCATCTTGTACGACTCGAAATCGGTGGTCAGCGCCACGCCGGTCACCGGATCGAGCACCTTCTCCTCCGACAAGGCCGAAGAGATACCCATGATCATGCCGCCGTAGACCTGGCTCTCGGCGGTCTTCAGATCGATCACCAGGCCGCAGTCCTGCACCGCCACGACCTTGTTGATCCTGACGACGCCGGTCTCGGCATCCACGGAGACGTCGGCCATCTGCACGCCGCCGACGCCGCTGCTCGTCAGCTCGCCGTCGCCAGGATTGGCTCCCGCGGCGGTCACCGGCGTCTGGCCGAAGAGGGCCAGGGCCTGGCGCCAGGTGAGGCTCTTCGACGGCTCCGCCATGACGCGGATCACCCCTTCGGCCGCCTCGAGGGCCTCGGGCGCGGCGCCCAGTTGCGGACCCGCCTTCGCGAAGACCGTGGCGAGGAGGTTCTGCGCCGCCCGCCGCGTGGCCGAGCTGACGCCGCCTACCGTGGTGCTGCCGCCGGAGCCTCCCGACGCCGGGTAGCGGCTGTCGCCCAGGCTCACCTTGACCGCTTCGAGCGGCAGGCCGAGCGTCTCGGCGAGGACGATGGCGATCACCGTGCGCGTGCCGGTGCCGATGTCCTGGCTGGCGATCTTGGCCTCGGCCATGCCGTCCGGGTGGACCGTCACCTCGCAGTTGCTGCGGTGACCCCGGCCGCCCCAGGTGTGGAGAGAGAGCCCAAGTCCCTGCTTGAGAGGCCCCTTCGCGGGATCGCCTCGCGGATGCCAGCGCTGGCGCCAGCCCATGAGCTCGTCGGCGGCCTGGAGCTCCTCGCGGTAGACCTTCTCGAGTTTGGTCAAGGCCAGGTTCTGCAGGAAGAAGTCGAGAGGATTCATCCCCAGGGCCGCGGCCAGATCGTCGAGCGCGCTCATGGTGATGAAAGCGCCCTGCGGATGGTTGGGTGCGCGCCAGGCCCGGGCGCTCGCCCGATTGGTGGGGACGGACGAGTGCCGGTGCCTCCGGTTCGGAACCTGGAAGATGTAGGGGATCGGCGGAGTGCCCGCGCTCCCGAGCCCCCCCGAGGCCCAGGACTTCGACACCCACGCGGTGAGCGTGCCGTCCCGCTTGGCCCCGACCTCGACCTCGCCGTAAGCCGACGGCCGGTCGCCGGCCACGGTGATCTCGGCCCGGCGGTCGAGCATCAGCTTCACCGGCGCGCCGGCGAGCTTGGCCAGCCGGGCGCACTCGACTCCCCAACGGTCGGCGCTGAACTTGCTGCCGTAGCCGCCGCCCATGTACTCGGTCACCACCCGGACGTTGGCCGCCGGGATGCCGACGCCCTCGGCGAGCTGCGGCGCGACGCCGGCCACGGCCTGGGTCGAGCACCAGGCGGTGAGGGAGTCCGGGCCGGTCCACTGCACGATCTGGCCGTGCGCCTCCAGGCAGTTGTGAGCCACCAGCGGCATGCCGTAGGTGCCCTTCACCTTCACCTCGGCGGCGGCCAGGGCGGCGTCGGGATCGCCGACGGTTTCCTCGGGGCCGGGATCGACCTTCGGGGCCTGCTCGATCTTCTCCTCGGCCACGAAGTGCGGCAGCACCTCGTACTCGACCTTGATGGCGCGCACCGCCGCCTCGGCCAGCGCCTCGCTGGTGGCCGCCACGGCGGCGACCTCGTCGAGGGCCCACTGAATCTCGGCGCCGGGACCCTGGATCACGCGCACGGCCTTGACCCCGGGCATCCGCTCGGCAGCCGAGACGTCAAGCGATTTGACACGGGCGTGAGCGTGAGGGCAGCGCAGCACCTTGGCCCACAGCATGCCTTGCGGCTTGAGATCGTAGGTGTACTTGGCCCGCCCGGTCACCTTGGCGGGGCCGTCGAGGCGCGAGATCCTCTTCCCGATGAGGCGGCGGTCTTCGGCCTTCGGCCACGAGTACTCAACCATGGCGGCGCCTCCCCCGCTTCTTTTTCTTCGGCGGCTTCTTCTTCGCAGGCTCCTTTTCGCCGGTGTCGGACATGGCCGGGTCATCGATGCCTTCCCGGTCCTCCTCTTCCTCTTCGAGAGCGCTGGCCGGCAATTGGGGCGCGGCGGCGAGCACGGCCTTGCGCAGGCCCATGTAGGTGCCGCAACGGCAGAAGTTGCCGGAGAGGCCGTGATGGATCTCCTCCAGCGTCGGACTGGGATTGTGATCGAGGAAGGCCTTGGCGGCCATCACGAAGCCGGGAGTGCAGAAGCCGCACTGCTGGGCGTCGTGCTCCACGAAGGCGGCCTGCAGGGGGTGAAGCTTCTCGGGCCGGCCGAGCCCCTCGACCGTCACGATCGGCTGATGCTGGACGTCGATGGCGAGGACGCTGCAGGCGTAGACCGCCTTGCCGTTGAGGAGCACCGTGCAGGCGCCGCACGTGCCGCGGTCGCAGACCCGCTTGGCGCCGGTCAGCTCCAGGCGCTCGCGCAGAGTGTCGAGCAGGGTCGCCCGCGGCTCGACTTTGAGGTCGAAGGACTTGCCGTTGATCCGCAGCCGGATGGGGACCTCTCCCGGCCCCCAGACCTCGACGCCGGCCTCGCTGCGGGAGGCGCCCGGAGCCTTGGCCTCGGCTCCCTCCAGCACCAGCAGACCCGCGGAGCCGAGGGCCCCCACGGCCGCGCCGCCGCGCAGGAAGGCTCGGCGTGACAGGCCGCCGGCCGGGGGATCGTCACGCTCGCCGTCTCTCGCCATTCCGATCCTCCTTGGGCTTCTGAAATTACCACAGGGTAAGCGGACCGGTAAGTAAACGGCGTGTAAAAGATCCCCTCGGCGCCGGGTTCTATAATGACAGCCGCCAACGAGGGTCCCCGTGATGCGACACCTGCGCGATCGTAAGGAGTGGAAGTTTTTCGCGGTCTTACCCGAGGCGGATCCGCTATTGGCGTTCGCCTGGTGGGGACTCCTCGTTTTGCGCGGGGTGCTGCCCGCCGTCTTCGCCATCGCCATGGGCGTGCTGGTTCACGGCGTCCAGCGCGGCGAGAACCTGACCGGCTCACTGATCTTCGCCGGCCTCGTGTTCGTGCTGCTGCAGGTGCTCGCGCCGATCCATACGGCCGTGGGCACCAGTCTCGGCGACCGCACCGCTGCCTGGCTCTACGACCGGCTCACCGAGGCCTGCGTCCGTCCGCCCGGCATGGGCCATCTCGAAGACCCGCAGCTCACCGGCGACCTCACCGTCGCCCGGGATTTCGATCTCGGCATCACGGGACCGCCGCTCTCGATCTCCATGGACTTCATCGCCGGAGGGCTGGTCGAATTCCTGGGCGGCCTCGCGTCGGCGGCCGTGCTCGCGGCCTTCCATTGGTGGGCCCCGGTCGTGCTCGGCGGCGCCTGGCTGGCGACGCACTGGCTGCTGCGCGAGAGCGCGGTCTGGCACGATCGCAACACACCGGAGGTGCGCGCCGCGCAACGCGACTCCGATTACGCCTACCGGCTCGCCGTCGATCCACCCGCCGCAAAAGAGCTGCGGCTCTTCGGCCTGGCCGACTGGGTCATCGAACGCTTCGTCGCCCGGCGTACCCGCCTGCACGAGCTGCAATATGAAGCTACCCGCCTGCGCGAGAAGCCCGTCGTGTGGAGCATGCTGCTGGTCACGGGCGCCAACGTTCTCGTATTCGGTTCGCTCGCCTACGCGGCGCTGAGCGGCAGCCTGGACCTCGGACGGGTCGTCGTCTTCGCGCAGTGCGCGCTGGGCACTGCGATGATCGCCTTCGGCGGGCTCAACTGGGCTCTCGACGGTGCCTCCGCACCGGTCGAGGCGGTGCTGCGCCTCGAGCCCGCCATGCGCACCGCCGGCGCGCTCCCCTCCGGCACGCGAAGCGCTGACGGCATTCCCGTAGCCGAGATCCGCTTCCGCAATGTGACCTTCGCCTATCCGGGCGACGGAGCGGCGCCGGTGCTCGAGGGATTCGACCTGACGATTCCAGCGGGCTCCTCCCTCGCCATCGTGGGCCGGAACGGCGCCGGCAAGACCACGCTCGCCAAGCTCCTGTGCCGGCTCTACGATCCGCAATCAGGGACGATCGAAGTCGACGGCGTGGACCTACGCAGCTTCGATCTCGATAGCTGGCGGTCGCGAATCGCCGCCGTTTTCCAGGACTTCATCCGCTTCGAGCTGCCGCTGCGCGACAACGTCGCTCCCTCGGGAGCGCCGGACGATCGGGTCAACGCGGCGCTGACTTCGGCGGGCGCCGCCGGGCTGGCCGATCTCGATACGGTCCTCGCGCGCGGCTATGAAGGCGGGACCGATCTGTCGGGCGGGCAATGGCAGCGCGTCGCTCTCGCCCGGGCGTTGTGCGCCGTCGAGCTCGGCGCCGGCCTGGTGCTCCTCGACGAGCCGACGGCCCAGCTCGACGTCCGCGGCGAGGCGGAGATCTTCGACCGCATTCTCGCTGCCACCCGCCACTGCACAACGATCCTCGTCTCGCACCGCTTCTCCACCGTCCGCCACGCCGACCGCATCTGCGTGCTCGAAGACGGAGCGGTCGCGGAGCTCGGCACGCACGCGGAGCTGATGGCGCTGGGCGGCCGCTATCGAACCATGTTCGACCTGCAAGCCGAACGCTTCAACGCCACCGAGGATGAGGAAGGCGTGACCTATGAAGTCCTCGCGTAAGGCAAGCCCGCGCGACGACCTGCCGCCCGGCCTCGCCTCGATGTGGAGGCTCTGCAAGCTTGGCTATCGGCACGAGCCGGGGCTGCTGAGCGCGGCCTTCGTGCTTTCGCTGCTCGCGGCGCTGCCCGACGCGTTGCTGGCGCTCTGGCTGCTGCTACTCGGTAACGGCGTGCTCCAACACGATCGCGTGCGGGTGCTTGCCGCCGCGGCCGGCCTCGGCGTCTCGGCCGCCGCGACGTGGTTCCTGCGCACCGTCAGCACGCGCGTGCAACGCCGCTTCCGCGACAAGGTCACCATCGCGCTCGAATCGCACGTCGCCCGGCTGCAGGCGTCGGTGGCGACGATCGCTCACCAGGAGCGCCCCGATTATCTCGACCGGCTCGCCAGGCTGCGCGATCAGGTGTTCGTGCTCGATCACCTGTACATGTCGTTGTTCTCGACGTGCGGATGGATCCTGCGCCTCGGCGTTACGCTCGCACTGCTGGTCGCCGTTCATCCCGCGCTGATCCTGCTCGCCGTCTTCGCCCTGCCCACGGTTTTTACATCGGCGTGGCGGCCTGCCGTCGAACGCCTGGCCTACGAGCGAGGCGCGCCGGCCGGCCGTCTCGCCCGCCACCTGTTTACCACTGCCACCACGGCCGCTCCCGGCAAAGAGGTGCGCGTCACCGGCATCGGCCCGCGCCTGGTCACCCGGCGCCGCGCCGCCTGGGAATCTTGGTACGCCCTGGTGTCGAGAGCGCGGTGGAGCTCGGCCGTCTGGCACACGCTGGCATGGACCGTCTTCGGCGGCGCGTACGCCGGTGCGATCATTTTCGTGTCGGTCGGTTTACGCTCGCCGGCCGGCGCCGTGCTGCTGGTCTTGGCCGCCGGCGCCCGTCTGTCGGCCTACATCGGCGCCACCGTGGGCGAGATCGGATTTCTGCGCGGCATCTGGGTGGACGGCTCCAAGCGCCTCGCCTGGCTCGAAGACTACGCCGCGTCGCTGATGGTATCGGCAGATCGGCCGGTCCCGGCGCGGCTGAAACAGGGCATACGGTTTGAAAAGGTTTCTTTCGCCTATCCAGGCACCGAGCGCCTCGTGCTGGAAGACGTGTCGCTCACTCTGCCAGCCGGCGCTGTCGTCGCCGTCGTCGGTGAAAACGGCGCCGGCAAGACCACGCTCGTCAAGCTGCTCGCCAAGCTCTACGAGCCGTCCGCGGGCGCTATCTACGTCGACGGCGAGCCGCTCGCCCGGCTGCCCGCTGACGCATGGCGCGAGCGTGTCGCCGGCGCGTTTCAAGACTTTTTTCGGTTCGAGTTTCAGGCTCGCCACAGCATCGGCGTCGGCGACGTGCCTCGAATGGACGATGAGCCGGCCGTGATCACTGCCGTTGACCGTGCCGGCGCCGACGACGTGATTTCCCATCTCGCCGCCGGCCTCGATACGCAGCTCGGCCCGACGTGGCCGGAGGGCGTCGAGGTGTCGTTCGGGCAGTGGCAGAAGATCGCTCTGGCGCGCGGCTTCATGCGCGATCATCCGCTGCTGCTCGTGCTCGACGAGCCGACCGCCGCCCTCGACGCCGAAACGGAGCACGCCCTCTTCGAACGCTATGCCGCGGCCGCACGGAACGGTGGCCGCTCCCGCGCGGCCAATAGCACCGACGGCCGCATCACCATCCTCGTCTCGCACCGTTTCAGCACGGTGCGCATGGCCGACCTCATCGTCGTGCTCGACGGTGCCCGCGTCGTCGAGGTCGGCACGCACGAGGAGCTGATGGCCAAAGGCGGCTCGTACTCCGAGCTGTACGGGATTCAGGCCGCCGCCTACAGGAGCTAGGCGTCTACCACCCGCACTTCTGCCCCTTGTTCTGCTCGTCCAGCCAGGTCTTCAACGGCGCGAAGTAGTCGATGATCGCCGTGGCATCCATTTGCTCCTGACCGGTGACGGCCTTCAGCGCCTCGGGCCAGGGACGGCTCGCGCCCATCTCCAGCATCTTCGCGAGGCGGGCTCCCGCTTCCTTGTTGCCGTAGATCGAGCAGCGGTGCAGGGGACCCTGGAAGCCGGCGGCCTGGCAGAGGCCGCGGTGGAGCTGGAACTGCAGGATGTCGGCGAGGAAATAGCGCATGTAGGGCACGTTGCCCGGCACGTGATACTTGGCGCCCGGATCGAAATCCTTTTCGCTGCGCGGCACCGGCGGCGCGATGCCCTGATATTTCTCGCGCAGCTCCCACCACCCCTTGTTGTAATCCTCGGGCTTGATCTCTCCCGAGAACACCTTCCAGCGCCACTGATCGATGAGCAATCCGAAGGGGAGGAACGCCACCTTGTCCAGCGCCGTCCGCATCAGCAGCCCGAGATCCTGCGAAGGATCGGGCACCTGGCCGAGAAGGCCGATCTGTTTCAGGTACTCCGGCGTGACGGAGAGCGCGATGGTGTCGCCCACCGCCTCGTGAAAGCCGTCGTTGGCGCTGTCCTGAAAGAGGAACGGCTGATTCTTGTAGGCCCGCTGATAGAAGTTGTGCCCCTCCTCGTGATGGAGGGTGCGGAAATCCTCGTCGGTGATCTGAATGCACATCTTGATGCGCAGGTCGTCCTTGGCGTCGATGTCCCATGCGCTGGCGTGGCAGACGACGTCGCGATCGCGCGGCTGAGTGAAGAGCGAGCGTTCCCAGAAGGTCTCCGGCAGGGGCGCGAAGCCGAGCGAGATAAAGAAATTCTCCGCGTACTTCGCCATGCCCTTGGGATCCACCTTCTTGGCCTGGAGGATCTTCGTCAGATCGACGCCCGGACCGGCGTCGGGCGGCGCGACGAGATCATAGTCGGCGTCCCAGCTCTGGGCCCACATGTTGCCGAGCAGGTGGGCCGGGATCGGCTTGCCGAGAGGAACGACGGCGTCGCCGTACTTCTGATTGAGCTGCGCCCGCACGTAGCAATGGAGCGAGTCGTAGAGCGGCTTGACCTGACCCCAGAGCCGCTCGAGCTCGGCCGCGAACTGGTCCGGCGGCATGTCGTACTTGGCGCGCCACAGCACGCCGGTGTCCTTGTAGCCGAGCTCGCGGGCTCCCTCGTTGGCGATCTCCACCAGCCGGCGGTAGTCGTCGCGCATCGGCGGTGCGATCGAGTGCCAGCCGACCCAGACGTCCAGCAGCTCCTTGGGGTCGTCGTGGTGGGTGCGCAGGATCTCTTCCAGCTCGGGCAGGGTCTTGCACTCGCCTTCCTTGGGGCACCACTTGCCGGAGCCGTACCGGGCCTCCAGCGAGGCGGCGAGACGGGTCAGCTCCGCGGTCTTGGCGGCATTGCTCGGCGCCGGCAGCACCAGGCCGCGCTTGAGCAGGTCGATCTGCCGGCGCAGGTCTTCCGGCAGCTTCACGCCGTCGAAGCGGGTGGCCTGCTTGGCCAGATCGACGCCGACCGTGAGCAAGGCCTCGTTGCGCTTGGCGGCGAGGATCTCGGTGTCGAAAGTGATGAAGGTGGACTGCACCCACGCCGCCCGCTGCGCCTCGATGGAGAGGTCGAGCAGGCGCGTTTGAGCCTCGTCGAGGAACTTGCGGGCCTCCGCCTCGGTCGGCTGGGCAAAAACGGGGGATGTCGTAAGGGCGAGCACCAGGACAACAACAGCCAGACAGATCGCTTCAGAAAGGCGGTTTTTCATGGGATCAGGTTCCTCGGTTTAGAGGGTCGTGGCATCGGGGAAGTATACCCGCGGAAACCTCACCCCCTGACCCCCTCTCCAGCGGAGCTGGAGAGGGGGTCAGGGGAACAACCCCTCCCCTGCTCATGGTTGAACCCTCTACCATGCGAACCGCCGCCCCTCTCCTTGCCGGTCTGCTCCTCCTCGCCGCGGTCCCGGGCACCGCCCAAAGCGATCCGCGGGGGGAGCTGCTGCGGCTCCTCAACGCCGAGCGCCAGAAGGTCGGAGCACCGCCGCTGCGCCTCTCGCCGCCCCTCAGCCGGGCCGCCGAGGAGCATGCCGCCGAGCTCGCCGCGCGCGGCGCCATGAGGCTGCAGGCCTCCTCCGCCGCGGAAATGCGCCAGCGGTTGGAGCGGGCGGGCTACGAAGCCCACGCCTGGACCGAGAGCCTCGCGATGACGCCCGGCGACCCGGAGACCGCCATCCGCAACTGGCGCCAGGGCGACGCGGAAAGCTATCGCCGGGCCATGTCCCCCGAGTTCCGCGATATCGGCATCGGGCTCGACCGGCTGCGGGGAACGCCGCTCTACATCTTCCTCTTCGCCGTGCCCGAGAGCGACTACTTCGCCCGCGGCACCTCGGGCCTCGGCGACCTCGAAAGGGTCCGCGCCGAGGTCCTGGCCCGCGTCAACGAGGCCCGCATAAAGGCCGGCATCGCTCCCCTGCGCGCCAACTCCCGGCTCGACCGGGCAGCCCAGCGCCACGCCGAGGGCATGCTCGCCCGCGGCTACTTCGCCCACCAGAGCCCCGAGGGGAAGACCGTGCGCGAGCGGGCCCGGGAAGCCGATTACGATTGGCGGGCCATCGGCGAGAACCTCGCCGAGGGGCAGTTCTCGGCCGACGAAGTGGTCGACAACTGGCTGCACAGCCCGGATCACCGCCGGAACATCCTCGACCCCGGCTTCAAGGAGATGGGCCTCGGCGTCGCCCGCGGCCGCGACGGCAGGAGATACCGGGTGCTCTGGGCGCAGGTGCTCGGCGCGCGGTAGGCCCGGCGAGGCGTTGTATGGTATCCGCGCCATGGACCGCATCAACGTCGGCATCCTGATCTTCGACGACGTCGAGGTACTCGACTTCGCGGGCCCCTTCGAGGTGTTCTCGCGCACCCGCCTGACACCCGGCATCGAGTCCCGCCGCTCCGAAGAGAGCGCGCCTTTCCGCGTCTTCACCATCGCCAGGACCCGCGATCCGATCCGCGCCACCGGCGGCCTGACCGTCGTCCCCGCCTACGGCTTCGCCGACGCCCCCCGGATCGACCTCCTGCTCATCCCGGGAGGCTTCGGCACCCGGGCTCTGCTCAACGACGAGGAGACGCTCGCCTGGATCCGCCAGACCGCGGCCGCCGCACGGCAGATCACCTCCGTCTGCACCGGCTCCCTGCTCCTCGCCAAGGCCGGCCTCCTCGCCGGACGGCGGGCCACCACCCACTGGGGCGCGCTCGACCTGCTCGACTCCCTCGGTGCCGGCGTCACCGTCGACCGCGACTCGCGGGTGGTCGACGACGGCGTCATCACCTCGGCGGGAGTCGCCTCCGGCATCGACATGGCCTTCCACCTCGTCGAGACCCTCTTCGGCTCCGCGGTGGCGGACGAGACGGCGAAGTACATCGAGTACCGGCGGTAGGACCCTCACCCCCGGCCGGCGCTTCCGCACCGGCCTAACGAAACGTCGCCCGGAGGGCGATGGCTTCGGAGAAGCCACGTTTGGTTAGCCCGGTGCGGGAGCGCCGGGCTATGGGCATACCCCTTGCTTCCGCCGTCCATCGTGCAGGGCGCGGCGGGCTTTCACCCCTGAGTCCCCCTCAACCTGAGCGTGACGCTATCAATCTTTGAGCTCGGCGGTGGATTTCTTTTTCGGGTGCCATGAGGTAGCATGAGTCTTCAGCACTTAGATCTTGGAATTCGCACCCCCGGTAAGTTGGTTGTGCTCGGTACGGAATCCGCCAGGGGCCTATCGAGGTCCCCGCGGTCCGCAAGGAGAACCAGATGACCGAACGATTGACTCTTCCCGTCCTGCCGCTGAGGGATTTCGTCCTCTTCCCAGGGGTTACGGCACCGATCAACGCCGGCAAGCCTGCGACGCTGCGGGCCATCGAGGCGGCGCTCGCCACGCCCGAGCGCCTGGTGTTCGCGGTCTCCCAGCGTGAGGACCTTCAGCACGTCACGCCCGAGATCCTCCACACCATCGGGACCGTGGCCCGCATCGGCCAGCTCCAGCGGGGGCTTGCCGGCGTGCAGCTCCTCCTCCAGGGCGAGCATCGCGGCATCGCGATGCGGATCACGGAGGGGAACGGCTATCTCCAGGCCGTCCTGCGAGAGGCCGAGGAAATGAAGCCCCTGAACGTCCAGGACCCGGCGTTCGTCGCCCTGTTCCGCGAGCTGCGGGAGCGGGCGGCCGAGCTGGGCACCAAGTCCGGCCTTCCCGAAGAGGTCGTGCTGCAGGTGCTCGAAGGGGTGGACGACCCGGGCCGGCTGGCCGACCTGGTGGCCGGCTACACCGATCTGACCAAAGTCCAGCGCCAGATGCTGCTCGAGACCCTCTCGGTCGAGGAGCGGATGCGGCGCGTGCTCGTTCACGTGCAGCGCCAGCTCAGCGTCATCGAGGCCCAGCAGGACATCAAGACCAAGGTCCAGGAGGAGCTGGGCGACCGCCAGCGCGAGATGTTCCTGCGCGAGCAGCTCAAGGCGATTCAGAAGGAGCTCGGCGAAGGCGAGAGCGGCGAGGAGATCGACGACCTGCGCGAAAAGCTCGCGGCGCTCGACCTGCCGGAGGCCGTCCGCAAGGAGGTGGATCGCGAGCTTGGGCGCCTCGGCCGCATGGGCCGCGAGGCCATGGAGTCGCAGGTGATCCGCACCTATCTCGAGACCATCTCCGAGCTGCCGTGGAACACGCGCAGCCCGGAGCACCTCGACATCCCCGCGGCCGCGGAGATCCTCGACGAGGACCACTACGCCCTGGGCGACGTCAAGGACCGCATCCTCGAGTTCCTCGCCGTCCGCCAGCTCCGCAAGGCGGAAGAGGAGACCCGCAAAGCCGAAGAGGCCGCCGCGGAGCCGGTAGACCTGATCGGCGGCGAGGCCCAGGAGAAGCCCGAGGCCCCCGCCGCTTCCCAGACCGCCGAGGAGAAGCGCAAGGCGAAGGGTCCCATCCTGCTCTTCGTCGGCCCGCCGGGCGTCGGCAAGACCTCGGTCGCCAAGTCGATCGCGCGGTCCATGGGGCGCGAGTACATCCGCGTCTCCCTGGGCGGCGCGCGCGACGAAGCCGACATCCGCGGCCACCGGCGCACCTACGTCGGCGCCATGCCCGGCCGCGTCATCCAGGGCATGCGGCAGGCTGGCACCAAGAACCCGGTCTTCCTGCTCGACGAGATCGACAAGCTCGGCGTCTCCTTCCAGGGCGACCCGGCGAGCGCGCTGCTGGAGGTGCTTGACCCGGCGCAGAACGACACGTTCACCGATCACTACCTCGGCGTGCCGTTCGACCTGTCGGAGGTGCTGTTCATCGCCACGGCGAACTTCATCCAGAACATCCCGGGGCCGCTGCTCGACCGCATGGAGGTGGTGCAGTTCTCGGGATACACCGAGCGCGAGAAGCTCGCCATCGCCCAGCGCTTCCTGGTGCCGCGGCAGCTCCGGGAGAACGGCCTGAAGCTGGAGCAGATCACGCTCGGCGACGCGGCGATCTCCGAGGTCATCAGCGGCTACACCCGGGAGTCCGGCGTGCGGCAGCTCGAGCGCGAGCTGGGCAAGCTGGCCCGCAAGGTGGCCCGCAAGATCGCCGCCAAGGAGGTCGAGCGCGTCGAGGTGGACGCCGCCAAGGTGCGCGAGCTCCTCGGCCGGCCCAAGGTCCACCCCGAGCGGGCGGCCCGTGAAGACCAGGTGGGCGTCGCCACCGGCATGTACTACACGCCGACCGGCGGCGACATCATGTTCGTCGAGGCCTCGACCATGAAGGGCAAGGGCGAGCTGGTGCTCACCGGCCAGCTCGGCGACGTGATGAAGGAGTCGGCCCGGGCGGCCTGGACCTACGCCCGGTCGCACGCGGACCCGCTCGGCATCCCGGCCGAGTGCTTCGAGCGCGACCTGCACATCCACGTGCCGGCGGGCGCCATCCCCAAGGACGGCCCCTCGGCCGGCGTCACCATGGCCACCGCCCTGGTCTCGGCCCTGTCCAGCCGGCCGGCGCGCCACGACCTGGCGATGACCGGCGAGATCACCCTCTCCGGCCGCGTGCTGCCCATCGGCGGCGTCAAGGAAAAGGTCCTTGGCGCCGTGCGGGCGGGGATCAGCGAGGTCGTGCTGCCCAAGGACAACGAGGCCGACCTGGAGGACCTGCCCGAAGAGGTGCGGGACACCCTCCAGATCCACTTCGCCGCCGACCTCGGCGACGTGCTCGCCCTCGCCCTCCGCGGCGCCTCCTACCGCGAAGGACGCCTGCTCTTCGACACTCCTGTCAGGGACGGCGACGGCCAGTACATCGGCGTGCCGCACTGACCTGAACCGGGCCCGGCTTGGATCGGCCGCCGCCTCCTCCGGGAGGCGGCGGCTTTTTATTGGGATCCTCTGAATTCCGCAAGGCCTGCCCTTCGAAGCCTCACCCCCTGTCCCCCTCTCCCTGACGGTAGAGGGGGGACGATTCACAGCCTGTCTTGCCAACAGGAGGCCTGCTTATTGGGCAATGGCCTTCGCACGGGCCCCCCTCGCCCGTCAAGGAGAGGGGACAGGGGGTGAGGCTTCGAAGGGCAGACAGTCCGCAGTCTCCCACCAGACTGAACCACCAATCCCCCAAGTGGCCCTCTCCCCCACCGCAAAATTGGTCATTGAGCCCTCTGCACGCCGGCGGGAGAATCGACCGGAGGCAGACCTTCACGAAAGGAGAGCCCAGTGAACAGCGCAGCTCCACAAACCAGCGCGATCCCCGGCCTTGCCACTCCCTACAAGACGCGCCACGTGCGGTTCATCCGGCCCGAGACGGTGGGAGATTGGCGGCTCAAGCTCTACGGCATCGCCACCCACGGCCGCACGCCGCGCCCGGAGCTCGTCGACGCGGCCATGAAGCTCGCACCCGAGGTCTTCCCGCAGCCCGCCCTGAGCGACGACCGTTACGGCGTCGGCGTCGTCCTCGTTCACGACGCGGCGACGATGAGCATCGCCATCTTCTACTGGTGGCAGTCCGTCAACGAGATGCACCAGCGCGTCTACGTCGGCCCCGTGGACGATCCGCGCGCGCTGGCCAAGCTGCCCGACCCGGCGGCCGGCTGCGTCTATGAGCTGAGCGTCCTCGACTTCGAGAGCCGGGCTTGGCTGCAGGACGTGCTGGCCAACCCGAACGGCCCCGACGTCGACCGCTACCTGAGCCGCCAGCTCAACGCCGACGTCTAGGAAGGACGGAGCCTCGCGGCCGCGGGCTCTCGCTAGCGGGTGCCTTTGCGCGCCGCCATTCGCCCTACGATCTCGCGGAACTCCGTCTCTTCCCGCAGCTCCGCGAACGCCTCCCGCTCCAGGGCCTTGGGATCGGCGAAGCCCCGCTCCACCGCCGCACGCAGGCACTCCAGCGCCTTCTTGTGGCCGGGCTTCCCCTTGCGGGCGTGCAGCGCCGCCATCTCCACCCACAGGTCGGGCGCCTCGGGGCGGATCTCCGCTCCGATCGCGAGCATGAAGATGGCGCGGTCGTACTGCTTCTTCTCCACGAACGCCTGCGGCAGGTAGAACGTCGTCTGGCCGAGGTAGGTGTTGAGGATCCGTTTCGCCGAAAGGCTCTCCTCGAGATCGCCCGACTCGGCCCGCTTCTTGAGCTCCGGGATCTTCAGCGCGGCGGCGATCTGCGTCACCGTCACCGGCTCGTTGCCCGGATTGGCCCGCGCCAGGATGCCGGGCGCGCCGGCCAGCATCTCCTTGTCCCGGCGGTCCCGCGCCTCGCGCTCGTGCAGCTCCTTCTGGCAGGCCGGCGAAGCGGCCAGGGCCGCCGCCTCGCGTTCGGCCTCCGACACGTCGCGCAGACCGGCATAGTCGACGGCCATCGCCGACCAGGTGTGGAGGGCATCCGCCGGATGGACGGCGGCCTGTGCCCGTGCCCGCTCGCGGTCCGCGGCCCACTCCGCCTCGATCGTCGCGGGGCTCTTCTCCCGCAACCCCTTCCTCATCGCCTGGAGCTCCATCCAGCCCACCGCCCGGGCGGCGAGCTCCACCGGCGGCCAGTCGTGCGTGCCGGCGAAGCCCTCGATCCGGTGCTGGACCGCGAGATCCCCCAGCGCCTGATCGAGATCGCGCATCTCGTAGTAGTTGAAATCGCGGTCGCCGTAGGTGCCGTAGAACACGAAAGGGTTGTCCCGCTTGGGCGCTGTTCCGATGGGAAAGCCGGCGCTGGACCCGATCACCCCGGCGATCGACCCGGGCGCCGTGAGCGCGAGCACGCAGGCGAAGCGCACCGTGCCCGAGTGGCCCGCCGCGTACACCCGCCGGTCATCGATGGCGAAACGGGCGTGGGTGTCCGCCCACAACGCCCGCATGGCCGCGAAGTTCCCCGCCATCGGCCGGTCGCCTCCCACGTCGCTCGCCGTGCTCCAGGAGCTGACCACGATCCAGCCATACGTCTCGGCGGCCCGCTGAAAGAGCTCCGCAACCGCCTTGCCCTCACCGCGCGCGTCGAAGGCGTAGAGGATCGGCCACGGGCGCTCCGGCGTGTAGGTGGAGGGGAGATAGAGGGCGTACGCCTGGTCCGGCTGGCCCTCGCAGACCACCTTCTCGACCACCGTCCCGCGCGGCAGCTCGGCCGCCGCGGCAGTCGCGGAGAGGAGGAAGGCTAGGGCAATGCAAAGCTTGCGGGCCACCGATCTATCATAGCGGCTGGTGGCGGGAATGCCGTCGCGAGAGTAGCGTCCTCAGTGGGAATAGCCGGGGGAGCCTCCTTTCTCCGCCCGCCGCAGGCTGCGCGCCGGCCAAGGGGTTTGATCCCGAGCTCCGCCAGCCGGGCATCCCTCCCGGAGCCGGACGATCCGCCGGCCGATCTCCTCTAGCACCTGCGGGGGGCTAAATCCCTGAGTCAGAAGTAGAAAGGCCGCTTTTCGGACACGGGAGGGCCTGGCGAGTCGCTGCCTTCGGGCATCGCGCGGGCGTCGGCGCGAAGCGGTGCGGGGGGAAGAGATTCGGACAACGGCGTACGAAATCCTTCCACCCGTGCCACACTGGAGGCTGTCAGCCGCACTTTCGCTATTACGGACCGGGGGCGGTGGCGCCATGGCGGCTTCCGGCCGGCCCACGGCCAGAAGGAGAGGAGAGATGATCCTGCAACCTATCCGTCGCACCGCGGCCGCCCTGGCCCTCGCGGCCACCCTCGCGCTCGCCGCGCCCGCTCACGCCGCCGGCTGGAGGGACCTGGCCGGAAGCCCCGGCTGGATCGGGTCGGCCCTGGAGTGGATCGCCCAGCTCTGGGTGGGAAGCAGCGAGGCTGCGGGGTTTAGTCCGGTTTTCGGGAACGAGAAGGAGGGAATGGGCGTTGACCCCAGCGGCGGCTCGGGTGTCACGTCATCGCCCCAGCCGCCCCCGGCGAGTTCGACTGGCGGCGACGAGGGATAGAGCGGTTGCCCGCGTGACCTCACCCCCTGGCCCCCTCTCCTAAAAGGAGAGGGGGCCAGGGTTGGGAATCTCTGGCCGTTCGCTTCCGCATGTGATAATAGGCTCCCAAGGAGAACCCCAGGATTGGACCACCCGAGCCATGAGGAGCTGGCGGCGCTCGGCCGCGAAACCCTGCCGGCGAACCGGGAGAGGGAGGTGGTGCGCCACCTGCTGTTCGCGGGTTGTCCGGAGTGTCTGGCCGCGATGCCACCGTCGCTCTCCGCGCTGCTGGGCCTGGCGCCGGCGCGGCGACGACAGCCCACGCCCGAGGAGGAAGACGCCTACGACGCCGCCATCGAGCGGGCGAGCGCCAAGCCGCTGGCGCTCGAGCGCCACCTGCGGGAACAGCGGGCGGAGGCCGAGAAGGGACTGAAGCTCCTCGAAGCGGGCCGCAAGCTCCCCCGCGCCATGGGAACCCCTGGCGCGCATGTGGGCCTCGCTCGACCGGAGCTGGCAGCTCCGCTACGACGATCCGAAGGAGATGGTCCACCTCGCCTGGAACGCGGTGCGCGCTTCGTTCCGGCTCGACGCGACTCTCTACGGCCGGCCGTTGATGTGCGATCTCCAGGCCAGGGCTGCGGCGGACCTGGGTAACGCCTACCGCGTAGCGAACGTTCCGCAGTCCGCAGAACGGGCTCTGCAGAACGCCCGCCGATTGTTCGAGCAGGGCACCGGCGATCCCTTGCTTGAGGTCCGACTCCTGGACTTCGAGGCGTCCTTGCTGGCTCAGATCCGCCACTTTGTCCCTGCCACGCAGAAACTCCTGAAGATGCTCACCTTCCACGAGAAGCAAGGTGACCGCCATCTGATCGGCCGCACTCTCGTTAAGCTCGGTCTCTTTGCAGGCTACGATGGGAACTGCGAACTGGCGCTCCAGTGGCTTGAGCAGAGCCTGGAACTTATTGATGAAAAGCGCGACCCCGGTCTTGCCTGCGCAGCCGCCCACAATCTGATCCTCTTCCTGGTGGATAGTGGCCGCATTGCGCAGGGGAAGAAACTCCGGCTCGTCCACTCCCGCCGCCTTATTCGCTCTGGAGGACGCATCACTCAGCTCAAGTTCCGGGATCTTGACGGTCGCATCGCCTACGGCGAGGGTAACCACCTGCGGGCGGAAGCGATTTTCCGCGAAGTGAGAGCAGGATTTATAGAAACCGGGCTCCCGATCCTCGCCGGCATTTCCATGATTAACTTGACGGCCGCACTCCTCGCGCAAGGCAAGGCGCGGGAGGCGGAGCGGACAGTGACCCAGGCATCCAGGCTGTTTGTCGAACTCGGCCTCCAGCGCGAGGCCTTGCAGGCGGTCATACTGTTGCGGGATTCCTTCCGGATGCGGGCCGCCACATTGGCGATGGTGAAGGAAGTATCAGACTTTCTACGGCGCGTGATGTGGGACCCCGGCCTGCGCTTCGAGGCGTGGTCCTGGGAGAAGGAGTAGGCGGCGGGCGCCCCCGAAGCCGGCCGCTATTGGGCCGCCGGCTTCAAGATCCCCGGCTTCTGGCGAGCGCCCGCTCCACGATTCGCTCGATTTCCTTCTCGATGTCCGAGACCGTCTCGGGCGGCGGCTCCGGGGGCCTGAGGCCGAACGCCCCCTGCAGGAGCTGGGCTTGGAACGTCGGCTCGCCCCTCATTGCTGGGAAAGCGAGCCGGAACATCTCCTCCGGCTCCACCTGGAGCACATTGGCGATCTGCACCACGTGATCGACCTTGAGATCGATCTTGCCGCCGAACAGCCGGGAGAGATAGCCCTGGGACAGCCCCAGCCGACGCTCGACCTCCTTCTGGGTGAAGCCGAGCCTGCCGATTGCCGATTTCAGGACCTTGATGAGGTGGGCCGTCTGGCTCTCCATCTTCCAGCAAGTCTATCGGACACTGGAGGCCATTGCAAATTTCTGTCCAGATCACGCCCGCCGCCTGACAATTTTGGTTAACATCTTGTAGCCAGGCAGCTCATCGGCTCATCGCCTGAGAGGCGAGAGGGGGAACAAAACAAGATTTGAATTTCTTGTCTTGCCTTTCTCCCTCCTCTCCCTTTGGGAGAGGAGGGCCGGGGAGGTGAGGAGCTTCGGAGGGCATGCCGCTGAAGGATTCACAGACTCTCTCGACAGACTCTCTAGGATGGCCCGGCCCGCACCTTTCTTAGTAAATCGCCCTCACCCATACCCGAGGGCCGGAGGAGAGCTCATGAAGACAAGGATGCGTCTTGGGGTGCCGTTCGCCTGCTTTCTGGGACTCCTCTGGGGCGCCGAAATCGCCGGAGCCCAGGACACCGATCCTTCGGGCGGACGCCTGACCGTCACGACGTCGGCCGAGGATGAAAGCATTTCCGGCAGGTTCTCTTCGGCGGACGTCACCCTCGACTACGCGAGCAGGATGAGCTCCGACGGCCAGGCCCTCGCCAGCGTCAGCGGGGCCGACGGCAACGTCCTCGCCGAAGCCGTCGTCAGCCGGGAACGGGCCACCATCATCGTGGCCGGCGTTCAGATCACCAGCGAGACCGAGGTGACCGAGGACGAGGCCATGATCGTCGACGCCTTCTCCAGGACCCAGGAAGCTGCGGCCATCCGCGCCCTGGTGACCGCCCTGGCCGACGAGATCCCGCCCGAGGCCAGGGCGAAGATGAGCGGTCTGATCGCCATCGGCTTCATGCTCGGCGAAGGCAAAGGCGCCCGGACCATTTTCGGTGACTGCTTCGGCTGCTGCGGACCCGGCTGCTGGGGCTGCTGGCTGGCGGGCAACTGCTACACCACCGCTTGCGCCGTCCACGACCGCTGCGTCGAGCTCTACGGGCACAAGGACAGGCGTTGCCTGGCATTGCTGGCGGTCGCCATCGTCTCGTACGCGACGCAGTGCCTGTAGAGGGTGCCGCCTCGACGCCGTCTCCGTTGGACCGGCTGAAGCCCTGATCCTCCAGGCCGTTCTCCGCCTTCCCCCAGCCCGGCACGGGAGTGCCGGGCTGCGCGGCATCACGGCCTTCCAGAGTCCCGCAGGGACGGCCTCGTACCCCATCCGGGATAACCGTCGCCATGTCCGTCTCTAGAAACAGCTAGCCGCGGAGGCTGGCACTCTCGCCGGCCTTTACGCGAAGGGAGCCATGCCATGCGCACTCTTGCCGTTCTCTTCCTTTCCCTGCTTCTCTCCTCGCCGCTCCTCGCGCAGGACGGGCAGCCGTTCCCTCGCGACTGCACCCTGCCTTTCGAGGACATCGCGATGGAGCACGACCTCGACCAGGACTGCGGTATCGAGGGCAAGACCACGAGCGCGGCCAACGCCCTGCAGAACCGGGCCAAGAACAACTTCTGCGCCGAGGGTGAGCCTGCCCGGGTCAGCCGCCGGAGCTTCGAGCGGCTCCAGGACGCCTCCGACGAAGCCGGCTTCACGAGCGGCCAGCCGCCGGAGGACCGCTCCGGCCTTCAGAACCTCTACACGACCAGCGACGGGATCACCATCGGAGAAGGATCGCTGGTCCGGTTCGTGGCCTTCATCATCGATGCTCACCACTCGAACGTAAAAAAGGGAGAGAGCGTCAACTGCAAGCGCGGCGGCCGGGAGAACAACGACATCCATATCGTGCTGGCTCAGTCCAAAAGCGTCAGCGACTTCTGCACCTCGATCACGGCGGAGATGAGCCCCCACTTCCGGCCCGAGGACTGGGACTCCGGCGTCCTCGAGGATCTCAACCGGCCCGTTCGGCTTACGGGCAACCTCTTCTTCGACGGGAGCCACGTACCCTGCCGGCCAGGACGCCGGGCAAGCCCGGCGCGCGCCTCGGTCTGGGAGATTCACCCGGTCTACCAGGTCGACGTCTGCATCAACACGAGTCTGTCGGGCTGTCCTTTTGACGACGACTCAAAGTGGGTGCCGCTCCACGAGTTCCAGACCGAGGAGGAAATCCAGCACGAGGCCATGGAGGCCGACGAAGGCTAGGCCTCCGGTCCGCTCTGCGGGCACGGGAGTGCCGGGCTGCGTGGCCTCCCGACATTCCAGAGTCCCGGAGGGACGGCATCTCTCTCAGGCCACCTAGCGAAGGCCTTACCGTTGGGACTAGCTCTCGACGTTCTCGGACAGCCCGGCCTTCCCGTGCCGGCTTTAGGGGGAGGTGGTCCCTGTGGGACGGAGCGGTGGGATCCACAACGGTTGCGCTAACGAATCGCATGCCCGCTCTGTCCGTGGTCTTCCAGGGAGAGCTCGGTATATACTTAAGGCAACACGGGACAGCGAAAGATTCGGAGGTAGGTAGGGGGTATGGGCGGTTCCCTCGCATGGCTCCATCTCTCCGACTGGCATCAGCGGGGACCAGATTTCGAGCGCCGGGCGGTGCGCGATGCGCTGCTCGCCGACCTCCAGCAGCGAGCCGAGATCGACTCTGGACTCGAACAGATTGACTTCGTGGTGTTCAGCGGCGATCTGGCATTCTCAGGACATCCCGCCGAGTACGAAACTGCGGCAAAAGAGTTCCTCGAGCCGGTTCTCCAGGCGGTCGGCGTCACGAGGGAACGTCTGTTCGTGGTCCCGGGCAACCACGACCTCTCGCGGGCCTCGCTGCGGCTCTTAGGGCGCTGGCTGGATGCTTTTCCCAATCTTCAACACATTAATGCGGCACTGATCGATCCGGACCAGCGAAGAACGTTGCTATCGCCGATGGAGGGCTACGCCAACTTCGTCCGCGCCTTTCACGGCACAGCAGCGGTTGCGGAGCCGGCCTACGGGTTCCTCTCGCCGTTCGAAGTGAGGGGTATCCTCATCGCTCTAGTCGGCATGAACACCGCCTGGCTGTCCGGCCAGAGAATCGAAGACGATGTGGTCAACGACTTCGGGGTCCTTGCCCTCGGCGAGCCGCAATTTCACCAGCCCATGCAGGACGCCAACTTCCTGCGGGCGGACGTGCGCATCGGAGTCCTCCATCACCCCTTCTATTGGCTGGGTGAGCGCTTCGAACGATCGAGGATTGAGCAGACGCTAACCCGTGGGTTTCATTTTCTCCTGCGTGGCCATGAGCACGAGCCGCGCGTCGCCATCCCGAACGGCACGGACGGCACTTGCGCCATCATCTCGGCGGGCGCGGCTTACGACCGACGCGATCAACCCATGAACGGCTACAACTTTGTCCACCTCGATCTCGACAAGGGCCGCGGCACCGCGTTCTTGCGTCGCTATGACATCAACCGCGGCTTCCTCAAGGATACCAGCACCACCGGCGACGCCACGCCTGGATATCATCGCTTCCGGCTGCCGCGGAAGGTCGCCCGCGCTTCCAACCGCACTCCTCTGCGGAGGCCCGCCAAGAGCTTCGCGGTCGAGCGGGTCCGGGATCACCGGAGTCTCGACGTGATCGCTGCCGTTGAGCTTTATGCAGCGCGGATTCCTACCACGGAGCAAGTCACCGCATCGGACTTCATTCGCTGGCTGCGCGAAGATGAAGAGCGGCGACAGATGGGCTACCGATCCCGCGACTTCATGTTCGTTGCCAAGCAGCGGGACGAGGTCTGCGGGTTTGCCTTGCTGCATTCGAATGCGGAGCGTAGGCTCGCTTTCGTCGCCTACTTGGTGGCGATGCCGGGCTTGAAAGGCGAGGACCGAACGATCTCCGCGACTTTGCTGGAGGAAGTCGCCAAGCTGTTCGAGCCGGACGGAGAGCTGGCCGATCACAGCGGAATCCTCCTCGATGTCGAGGATCCGCGGACAGCGGCGAGCCCCGAGCAAGCGCGTGAGCAACTAGCCCGCCTCCGGCTGTTCTGGACGCTCGCCGAACGCGAGAGCTTCCTGCTACGAGCTCTGGATTTTCCGTACCGGCAGCCGCTGCTTCATCTTCCACAGCCAGGCGACCGAGGTCGGGAGCTTCCGCTCCTCCTGATGTTCGCTCAGCTCCACGGCAAGCCGATGGAGAGGTTTTTCAGCCGGGATCGCGTGCTGGAGTTTCTCGACTTCATGTATGGATTTCTATATCCGGAAGGCTTTTCCCCACTTGAAGAAGAAAACATCGAGTACCGTCGCTACGTTGATGAGATCCACGCCGCCGTAAGCGAGCTCGTGCCCGAGAAAGTGCCAGTCGTCGACTTCGGAGAGATTCAGGGCTGGCGGGGATATCGCGCGGAAGGAGGCAAGCCATGAAGGGTGAAGCGCCGAAGATGTCGTCGAAGGAGATGGCTCAAGTCAGACAGAACTTGGAAAGTACACCAGATATCGAGGAGGCGGCAGAATTGATGAGCCTTGCCGGCAACGCAACCCGGCTTAAGCTCATTTACCTGCTCCAAAACACGCAGGAGCTCGGTGTGTGCGAGCTGGCAGAGAAATTGAGCATCTCGGTTTCGGCTACATCCCAGCACCTCGCGAAGCTCAAGGCCCACGGCCTGGTGGCCCCGCGGCGCGACGCCCAAACGATCTACTATCGTCTAACGGACCACACCTTCAACGGCAAGCTGCGGGAGAACTTCTTAGGCCAGATTGTGCTTGGGACGGGCGAGCGGGAGGGGGGGCCATTCCCTTATTGCTTTCCGGCATGGACTCGAGTGGTACTCGCTGACGGGACAGACCGACCCATCTCCGAGCTGTTGCCGGGCGATCTCGTGCGAGCCTGGGATCGTGGCCGCGCCATGGTAGCGCCCGGTCGTGTCGCACGCGTCGTTACCGGCACCGCGACCCGATTGATTCTCGTCAATGGGGGCCTTGCGGCATCTCCGAACCACCGAATCCTCACCGCCCGCGGCTACGTCCCCTTTGGCGAAGTCGAGACCGGTGACCAGCTTGTCTCAAATTCTGACGGCGAAGCTCAGGCAGTGCGCGAGATCGAAGTGCTGCACGGGGTGACTGTCGTCTATAACCTGGAAGTGGTTCCTTACGCGTCGTTCTTCGCGGAGGGCTTGGTGGTTGAGGACTATACGGGGGAGGAGCAGGTCGACGAAGGATCCAGGGCCGCTGGATTTGAGCTTGAGCGCGTTGTCGCCTCTGCGG
Source organism: Thermoanaerobaculia bacterium (assembly GCA_036002325.1). Taxonomy (GTDB): domain Bacteria; phylum Acidobacteriota; class Thermoanaerobaculia; order Multivoradales; family UBA5704; genus DATARR01. Next base: position 114,171 of record DASYTJ010000081.1, read on the forward strand.
CACGCTGCTAGGAAGAGCGAGCGCTGATTTCGCGGACCCAGATGGACGGACTATCTCTTCTCCGCTCCCCGCTTTGGGAATAGCATGGCACCTAGTTCGGCCTCTCTCTCGGGCCCAGCTGGCCGAGGCCTCTCGCCGTTCTCGGATAGCCCGGCACTCCCGTGCCGCGCTAGGGGAAGGCGGTCCCTGCGGGACGGAGCGGTGGGATCCACAACGGCTGCGCTCACGAATCGCATGGCACCTCGTTCCGCCTCGCATGGCACCTCGTTCCGGGACCTCGTTCCGGCCGCACCTCGTTCCGCCGCTCCGACCCCAAGCCGGTGGACACGGGCCTAACGGATTATACCCCCCTGGAGGTTGCCGTCCGCAGGATCTTGCCGTGACAGCAACTCCCAATAAAGCCTTCTGCTACAGTCGCTTACGCGTCGAATCGCATGGCACTTCGTCCCGGTTCGCTCTCGCTGCGGGCTTCCGGTTCCGTTCTTCCGATTCACACGTCCCGCAGGGACCGTCTTCTCCGAGCCCAGCACGGCAGTGCCGGGCTGCGTGGGCTCCCGAGATTCCAGAGTCCCGCAGGGACGGCCGCTCTCGGGCCCGCCGGCGGAGGCCGTCCTTTTGGGACTAGCTCTCCCGTGCCGGGCTGGGGGAAGGCGGTCCCTGACGGAACGGTGGGATCCACAGCGGGTAGGGCGAACGAATCGTATGATGCCTCATTCCCGGGCAGCTCGCGGACTAGCGTCTGTTTGGTTCCTCACAGAGTGGTACGATTTAAGGGTAACCGGACACGGGAGGACCACCAGGCGAGCCGGACCCATGGCTACAAGGAGATGCAGCCCCGCGCTCTACCCCGCGGACCTGAACCGAGAACTGGCCGAATATGATTGACCGATTCTTCGAACAGCCGATCCTGAATTCGCCCTACGAGTACCCGGCGGAGCACTGGGAACTCGACGAGACTGGCCAGCCAACTAACCGGATCATCGAACGGCGGCGTCGCGCCGAGTTCATCACGCCGATTCCCAAGCCTAAGAAACGCAGGCGGCAGCAGCGGGACCTCGTTTTCGATGAGGGGCGGGGACTCTCAACCGAGAAACAGCAGTACGACCCGACATCAGTCATCAACGAGCTACGTGAGCGCATCGATAGCTGGCGAGGGCTGCCGAACCCCCACGATTGGCAGGTAACTCCCGAGACGGTCCGCCTGCTCCAGCACTGGCGCCATCACAAATTCAGCAGCATCCGGCCCTTCTTCTGCCAGGTAGAAGCGGTGGAGACTGCAATCTGGCTAACCGAGGTCGCTCCGACGCTAGGCAAGGCAGGCCGCAGGTTTCTCGACCATCTCGAGGCTGCCAATGAGGAGTCGAATCCTGGGCTTGCAAGATTTGCGCTCAAGCTCGCCACCGGGACCGGTAAGACCACAGTGATGGCGATGATTATCGCCTGGCAGACGATCAATGCGGTCCGGCGGCCGAGCAGCAGGAGATTCACGCGCGGGTTCCTGGTGGTCACCCCGGGGCTGACCATCCGAGATCGGCTCCGCGTACTCCAGCCAAACGACCCTGATAGCTACTACCAAAGCCGTGAGTTAGTGCCCGGTGACATGCTCGGTGATCTGGATCGGGCAAAGATTGTCATCACCAACTACCACGCCTTCAAACTGCGGGAGACCCTGGATCTCTCGAAAGGCGGTCGCTCTCTCCTTCAGGGGAGAGGTCCGAAGCTTCAGACTCTCGAAACCGAGGGTCAGATGCTCCAGCGGGTCATGCCCGAACTCATGGGCATGAAGAATGTCTTGGCGATTAACGACGAAGCGCACCACTGCTACCGCGAGAAACCCAGCGACGAAGACGACCTGAAAGGAGACGACAAGGCGGAGGCCGAGAAGAACCGCGAAGCTGCCCGGCTTTGGATCTCCGGGCTCGAAGCGGTCCATCGAAAGCTCGGCCTTCCACGCGTGATCGATCTATCCGCCACGCCCTTCTTTCTTCGCGGCTCCGGCTATGCCGAAGGTACCCTCTTCCCGTGGACCATGAGTGACTTCTCGCTGATGGATGCCATCGAGTGCGGCATCGTCAAGCTCCCCCGCGTGCCGGTTGCCGACAATATTCCTGGCGGCGAGATGCCGATTTTCCGAAATCTCTGGGATCACATCGGGTCCAAGATGCCAAGAAAAGGACGCGGCAAGGCGGCAACTCTCGATCCACTCAAGCTCCCCACAAAACTGAAGACTGCCCTCGAAGCCCTCTATGGTCACTATGAGAAGACCTTCGCATTGTGGCACAGCGCGGGCCTCGATGTTCCGCCTTGCTTCATTGTCGTCTGCAACAACACCTCGGTTTCCAAGCTCGTTTATGATTACATCTCCGGCTTCCACCGCGAGAACGAAGATGGCTCCAAGATGCTGGAGAACGGGCGGCTGCCTCTGTTTCGCAACTTCGATGAGCAGAGTAACCCTCTCGCCAGCCCTCACACACTGCTCATTGACAGCGAGCAGCTCGAGTCCGGTGAAGCC
>DASYTJ010000082.1:0-58591 GCA_036002325.1 Thermoanaerobaculia bacterium
GAGGACCGCCTCGTGGTTCGCCCCGTACGCGGCGATCAACGCGGGGCGCGCCGCCCGCAGCAGGACCACCGCTTCGTCCTCGCGGCCCTGCCCGAGCAGGCACCGGGCGAGCGAGACCTGGGCCTTGGCCAGGTCGGGATGTCCGGCCTCGAGCGTCTTCTGCCGGATCGCCAGGCAACGGCGCAGGAAGGGCTCGGCCGCCGCGAAGCGCATCTGCGCGTTGTGGATCTTGCCGATCTCCAGCAGCGCGTGGGCGACGTAGGGATGGTCCGGGCCCTCCCCGGCCGCGAAGACGTCGCGGGCCTGCTCGGCGAGCCCGAGCGCCTCGGAGAAGTTGTTTTCACGACGGTGAACCTCGGCGAGCAGCAGGAGGACCTGCCCCACGTGCCAGTGCTTCTCGCCCAGAGCCCGCCGCCGGATCTCCAGCGCCTCCTCGTAGAGGGGGATGGCCTCATCCCTCCTTTCCTGGCCCGCGAGGCTCGCCGCCAGATTGCACAGGGCCTCGGCCACCCGCCAGTGCCTCGGGCCATACGCCGAACGGGCCAGGGCCAGCACCTCGCGCTCCAGGGCTTCCGCTTCGGTATACCGGGCCTGCAGGTGGGTCGCCACCGCGAGGCCGTTCAGCGTGAAGGCCACGTCCGGGTGGTCGCGGCCGAGGAGCTTGCGCTGAACCGTCAGGCATTGGCGAAAGAGGGCCTCCGCCTCCTTGAATTTGCCCGCCTCGACCAGGGTGTCCGCGAGCCGCGACCGCTCGCGCCAGAGCCGCGGGTCCCCTTCTCCCAGTGCCCTCTGATCGATGGCCAGCCCTTCCCGGAAGAGGCTCTCCGCCCGGGCATAGTGCCCTTGGGCGCGCTGCAGATCGGCGAGCGCGAGCAGGGTCTCGGCCACGTTGGGCCCCACGGGTCCTTCGGCGCGGCGGGCGAGTGCGAGGGCCTTCTGATGGAGCGCCTCGATCTCGGGTGCGGTCTCGGGAGAGACTCCTTTCTTTGCGAGGACCGTCCCGAGCCTGTTGAGAATCCCGGCCGTGGCGAGATCTCCGCCGCTCCGGCGCCGCCGGATGGCGAGGGCCTGCCGCAGGAGCGACTCGGCACCCGTCAAGTCGAGGCGCTCGTCTCGTAGCCCGGCCAGGTGCTCCAGGCTCTCCGCCACTTCCAGGGAGGCAGGGCCGAAGACCTGGCGGCGCAGAGCGAGGGATCGCGTCAGGAGCGGCTCCGCCTTGTCGTATCGTCCCAGGCCGAGATTGACCTCACCAATGGCATCCATGACGGCCGCCTGCACGTCCGGCTTACCCGAGAGCTCCCGCGCGATGCGCTCCGCCCCCTGATCGAGGATCTCGCGGGCGGTGAGCGTTTCCCCCTGGGTTCGATACGGATCGGCTTGCTTGAAAGTGTCCACCAGGAAGGACAGCGCGTAGCGGGCCTTGTCCCGCTCCCGGACGGTCTGCCGGCCCTGGAGGAAGAGGCTCGCCACCAGCGCCGCGACGAGCAGGACCACGGCCGCCGCGGCCGCCACCGCCGTCCGGTGGCGGCGAACGAACTTCCGCGTCCGGTAACCCCAACGGTCGGGGCGGGCGGAGACGGGCTGATCCTGGAGGTGACGCTCCAAATCCGCGGAAAGGGCGGCGACCGATTCGTACCGCCGCGCCGGCTCCTTGCGCAAGGCCATCAGCACGATGGTGTCGAGATCGCCCGAGAGCCGGCGCTGGAGCGCCGTGGGCTTGGTGCCACGGGTGGCGGCGATCTGCTGAGGCGACGGCGCCCCCGGATGCAGCAAGGCCACACCGAGCTTTTCCGGCTGCTGCTCGTGGATGGCACGCTCGATCTCGTAGGGAGGCGCTCCTTCCTCCAACTGGTAGGGGCTCCGGCCGGCGAGCAGCTCGTAGAGCAGCACCCCCAGCGAGTACACGTCGCTGGCCGTCGTGATGGCTTCGCCCTTCACCTGCTCGGGGCTGGCATGGCTGGGGGTCATCACCCGGAGACCGGTGCGCGTGCGGGCATCGGTCTCCGCCGCGGGCGCGAGCTGCTTGGCGATGCCGAAGTCGAGGAGCTTCGGCTCCCCCTCGGGAGTCACCAGGATGTTGGCCGGCTTGAGGTCGCGGTGAACCAGCAGGTTCTGGTGCGCGTACTGCACGGCGGCGCAGATCCGCCGGAAGAGCGCCAGGCGCTGCTCGACGGTGAGCCGGTGGAGATCGCAATACTCGTCGACGGGCAGGCCCTCGATCAGCTCCATCACCAGATAAGGCCGGCCGTCCTCCGTGCTGCCGCCGTCGTACAGCCGGGCGATATTGGGATGCTCCAGACGGGCCAGGATCTGCCGCTCGGCGAGGAAGCGGTGGCGGAGCTCGGTGTCTTCGAGGCCGGAACGGAGGATCTTGACCGCCACCTGACGCTCGTACTGCTCGTCATCCCGCACACCGAGATAGACCACCCCCATGCCGCCGCGTCCGAGGGAGCGCAGCAGCCGGTAGGGGCCGAGGCGGCCCTGCTCCTGGCGGTCCTCCAGCTCCAATCCCAGCAGGGGAACTGCCGGAAGCTCGAGAAAGGTGCCGTTCCGTTCGTCCGCGGCGAGGAGCCTCTCCACCGCGTTCCGCAGCGCGACATCGCCGCCACAGGCGACCTCCAGAAAGGCGCACCGCTCCGCCGGCGGGCGCTCGAGAGCTTCCGCGAACAGACGGTCCATGCCCTGCCAGCGTTGAGGGTCGATCATGCCTTCTCCACCTGAACTACAATGCGCGATTTTCCCGTTCGCTCTGTAATGAGCTGTAGAGCCAGGCCTTGGCTCGGCGCCACTCGCGGCTGACCGTCTCCTGCGAGATCCCCAGTTGCTCGGCGGTCTCCGCAAGGGTCAGGCCGCCAAAGAAGCGCAGCTCCACCACCGTCGCCTTTCGCGGATCGACCTTCTCGAGCCCTGAGAGAGACTCGTCGAGCGCCACCAGATCGGGGCTCCTCTCCAGAGCCAGATCAGCGACCTCCCAGAGGGTTACTCTCTCCCATCCTCCGCCCCGCTTGGCGCGGTTGCGGTTGCGAGCGCAGTCCACCAGGATGCGACGGATCAGGTGGGCGGCGAAGGCATAGAAATGCGAGCGGCTGGCCCAGTGGAAGTCCTGGTGGCCGCGCAGGCGCAGGTACGCCTCGTGGACGACGGCGGTGGCCTGGAGAGTGTGTTCCTCGCGCTCGCGGCGCAGCTCTCTCGCGGCGATCCGGCGCAGCTCGTCATAGACCAGGGGGAGCACCTGCTCCGCCGCCTCCCGGTCCCCCGTGCTCCACCGCTGGAGCATCTGCGTGATGGCCGCCTGTCTCATGTCTTCTCTGAGCTCTCACAGAGTTTACCTCTTGATGGCGTAATCCCATAGAGGCCGTGAGGTCAGCCATCCAGACCGGCGCTTCTCGCCATCTGCCGCAGGAACAATCCGTAGGCTGGCGCGCAGAAGGTCTTGATCAGGATGTCCGCCAGGATTCCCGACGCGGCGAGGGCCATCAACCGGTACTCCCGACGGCCGAACGGCCACGGCCGCCGCGCCAGCAGGGGCCGGGAGAAGAGAGTCCCCAGGAGCACGAAGGCGCAGACCCGCAGCACCGACCAGGGCACCCAGGCGGCCACCGAGCCCAGGAACGGGTGGCCGCTCGCCGCGGCGTAGCTGCCGACGAAGTAACTCATGTAGGCCACCAGCGCGGCGCCGAGGGCCAGACCGAGATAGCCGCCGCTCGCCCAGGTCAGCACGAGGAAGATCGCCAGATGGAGCAGGTGCTGGGGGATGAACGCCGCGGGATCGTTCTCGGGTCCCTCGCCGGTGGCGATCCAGCCGAACATCTCCTGACGGTAGCTCTCGCCGTGGAGAATGCCCGCGCGCGCAGCGTCCGGAAGCCAGAGGGCGAGCACGATCACCCCGACGCTGAGCAGGAAGGCCCAGGCGATCCCCAGCGTCCAGGCGCGGTAGTAGTCGGCCTCTCGTACCCGCTCGCGAAAGGCGAACCAGAGGGTCAGCGGCGCGACGAGCGGCAGCGCCCATCCGCCGCCCGTGACGAGCACCAGCAAGGGGAGGAAAGGGGTCAGCAGCAGCGGCCAGGTCACAGGGCACCTCCGGCCGGCCCCAGGTGGACCTCTTCCACCAGCGTCGAGGGATCCGCGTCGAGCACGTAGCCCAAGGCCCGCGCCACCTCGTGCGGGGGGACCATGGAGGCACGGTTCCACTCGCCGGGCAGGCGGTCCCAGATCGGCGTGTCGGTGGCTCCCGGGTAGAGCGCAGTGATCCGCACGCCGGTCCCCTGCAGCTCCTCGCGCAACGCGGCCACCAGCCCCCGCAATCCCCATTTGCTGGCACAGTAGGCCGACCAGCCGGCGAAACCCCGCCGGGCGGCGACCGAGAGAATGGGGATGATCCACCCCCGGCCGCGCGCCTTCATGGCCGGCAGCAGAGCGCGGATCAGCAGGAACGCGCCGGTCAGGTTGGTGTCGATGATGGCGGCGAAGTCGTCCGCGGAGGTCTGCTCGACCGGCGCGATGGCGGCAACGCCGGCAGCGGGAATCACCAGATCCGCCGCGCCCCAGTGCGAGCGGATCTCCTCGGCCCCCCGCTCGAGCGCCACGGCGTCGCGCACGTCGCAGGGCAGGAGCATGCCGTTGTCCGTGATGCCGGCGAGCGCCAGCGTCTCCGCCAGCGGCGGTTGACGCCGGCCGAGCAGGGCCAAAGCGTAGCCGCGGCGCGCCAGCTCCAGGGCGATCTCGCGGCCCAGCCCGGAGCCGCCGCCGCTGATGACGGCCACGCCTCGGGATTCAGTTGTCGTCGGAGCTCCCACGAGCTGCCGAGCATATCAGGCCCGCCGGGTGGTCCAGGACCGGGGCTCTAGCGGCGCCGCTCGATCTTCGCCAGCAGCTCCCGCGCTCTTTGCGCCTCCTTCGAGCCTTTGTCGCCGGACAAAGGGGTATACGCCTCGCGCAGCAGGACCGCCGCCTGCTCGACGCGGCCGATCTCGACGAGGCACTCGGCCAGCGAGATCCTGGCCCGCGCCACCTCGGGATGGTCGGCGGGCAGCTCCTTGCGCCGGATCTCCAGCGAACGGCGAAGGTAGGGCTCGGCCTCCCGGTAGAGCTTCTGGGCGAGATAGATCCGCCCGATCTCGCGCATGGGGTAGGCGACGTGGGGGTGGTCCGGACCCTCCACCTTTTCCAGGATGCCGAGGGCTTCCCGGGCCAGGGAGAGCGCCTCGGGGTACTGCTCCAACTGGCGATGGGCCCCGGCGAGCAGCAGGAGAGCCTGCGCCACCAAGGGGTGCTCGCCGCCGAAGTTCCGGCGCCGGGCCTCCAGCGCTTCCTCCAGATAGGGGATCGCCTCGGACTCCTTGTGCTGAGACTGCAGCGCCGCCGCCAGGTTGCCGAGGACCATGGGCACCATCCAGTGGGACGGCCCGTAGTGCGAGCGCACCAGGGACAACACCTCCCGGTTGAGGGCTTCCGCCTCGGCATACCGATCCTGCTCGTAGACGGCCATGGCCAGATTGCCCAAGGTGACGGCGATATCCGGATGGTCGCCGCCGAAGATCTGGCGCTGGGCTCGCAGAGCGTCGCGGAGCACGGCCTCCGCCTCGCCGGACTTGCCCATGTTGATGAGAATCTCTCCCAACGCGGCCTGGTGCCGCGACAGCCGGGGGTCTCCCTGCTTCAAGACTTGGCGCTCGATGGCCAGCCCCTCGCGAAAGAGCTGCTCGGCCTGGGGGAAATCTCCGGCCGCCTGCCGGGTCCTCGCCAGTTGGAGGATACTCTCGGCCACGGTGTCTCCTTCCGGCCCTTCGGCGGCGCGAGCACTGTCCAGCGCTTGACGCTCCAGCTTCTCGATCTCCGCCGGCGGCGCCCCCTTCAGCAAGAGGATGTCGCCCAGGTTGTTGATCGTCTTCGCCACCAACAGATCATCGTCGCCGAGGAGGCGCCGCCGAATGGCCAGAGACCGGCGCAGCCGCTTCTCCGCGACCGGGAGGTCCAGGCGGTCGGCCGCGAGCTGCGCCAGGTGCTCGAGGCTCTCGGCGACCTCCAGGGAATCGGGACCGAAGATCGCGCGGCGCAGCGCCAGGGCGCGATCGAGGAGCGGCTGCGCTTCGGTGTATCGCCCCAGGCCGCGGTCGACCTCGCCGATGGCGTCCATCACCGCGGCCTGCACGTCCGGCTGATCGGCGAGCTCCCGGGAGATGCGCTCGGCTCCCCGATCCAGGATCTGGTTCGCCGTCAGCCGTTCGCCCTGCGTGCGGTACGGATCGGCCTGCTTGAAGGTATCGACGAGGAACGACAGCGTGTAGCGGGATTTGTCCCTCTCGCGCGCAATGCGGCGGCCCTGCGCGACGACGCTGGTCACGAAGCCGCCGGCGACCATGGTGGCCAGAACGGCCGCGGCCACCGCGGCTCGCCGGCGGCGCAGGAACTTGCGCGTGCGGTAGCGCAAGGTGTCCGGGCGGGCGGTGACCGGCAGGTCCTGGAGGTGCAGCTCCAAGTCCCGGGCGAAGTGCGCCACCGAGGCATAGCGCCGCCGGGGCTCCTTGCGCAACGCCATCAAGACGATGTTGTCGAGGTCGCCCTGCAGCCGCCGACGGAGGACCTGAGGACGGGTGTCGCGGGCGTGGGCGATCTCTTCCGCCGCGGGCGGAATCGGCCGGAACAGGGCCGCGCTGGGGCGCTCGGGCTCCCTTTCACAGATCGCCTGCTCGATTTCATAGGACGCTCCGGACGTCTGATGGGGACTGCGGCCCGCCAGCAGCTCATAGAGCAGCACGCCGAGCGAGTAGACGTCGCTCGCGGTGGTGATCGGCCCACCCCTCACCTGCTCCGGACTGGCGTAGCCGGGCGTTAGCAGCCGCAGCCCGGTGCGCGTCGTCTGCGGATCGGCGGTCTCCCCCTCCAGCCGCTTGGCGATGCCGAAGTCCAGCAGCTTCGGCTCCCCTTCCGCATTGACCAGGATGTTGCCCGGCTTCAGATCGCGGTGGACCAGCAGGTTCTGGTGAGCGTACTGCACGGCGGAGCAGATCCGGCGGAAGAGGTCGAGCCGCTGGTCGACGGTGAGGCGATGCCGGTCGCAGTACTGGTCGACCGGCGTTCCCTCGATCAGCTCCATGACCAGATAGGGACGGCCATCCTCGGTGCGCCCGCCGTCGTACAGGCGGGCGATGTTGGGATGCTCGAGGCGGGCCAGGATCTGCCGCTCGGCGAGGAAGCGGTGGAAGGCCCCGCTGCTGGCCAGGCCGGAACGGAGGATCTTGATGGCGACGTCCCGCTGGTATTGGTCGTCCTCCCGGCGGGCGAGATAGACCGTGCCCATGCCGCCGCCGCCGATCCGGCGCACCAGCCTGTAAGGACCGAGCCGGCCGCCCTCCTCGTGGTCGGTGAAAGCGGGTCCCAGGAGCTCGCCGACCGGCCCTTCGAGAAAGGCGGAGACCTCCGCGTCGGCAATGAGGAGCCGCTCCACCTCGCCTCGCAGGGTAGCATCGCCGGCACAAGCTGCGTCGAGGAAAGCAGACCGCTCGGCCGCAGGAAGGTCAAGGGCGGCCGCGAAAATCCGGTCCATCGTGTGCCAGCGCTCAGAATCGATCACACCTCCACCTCCTCGATCTGTAATGCGCTTTTTCCCTCCCTGGTCTGTAATGCGGTGTAGAGCCAGGCTTTGGCGCGCCGCCATTCGCGGCTGACCGTTTCCGGCGAGATGCCGAGCTGCTCCGCCGTCTCCTCTAGGGTCAGGCCGGCGAAAAACCTCAGCTCCACTACGGCCGCCTTGCGCGGATCGACCGTTTCGAGATCCGACAGAGCTTCGTCGAGCGCCAGCAGGTCCGGGCTCCTCTCCAGGGCCAGGTCGGCGACCTCGCGGAGGGTGACCTTCTCCGCTAGTGCTCCCCGCTTGAGGCGGTTGTGCCGGCGTGCATGGTCGACGAGCACGCGACGGATCAAGTGGCTGGCAAAGGCAAAGAAATGAGAGCGGCTCGGCCACGCCAGGCCCCTCTGCTGGCCAAGGCGCAGATAGGCCTCGTGGACGATGGCCGTCGCCTGCAGGGTATGGTCCTTCCGCTCTCGACCGAACTGGCGGAGCGCGATGCGGCGCAGCTCGTCATAGACGAGCGGCAGCAGCTCCTCCGCAGCTTCCCGCTCTCCCGCGCTCCATCGCCCGAGAAGCTGAGTGACCGTCGCTTCTGACATTCTTCCGGCCTCCCAGAGCCGCACTAACGGCAACGTTTACGAAAACTCCATCCTCGGCGTCGAGGCACCACCGATCATGAAGTGCGGGGCACGGCCTCGCGGAGGACAGGGATTCCGTTCTGCGGAGATACGTAGCGCTTTAGTATGAAGGAGTTAGGGTATCAAAACCCGATCCGGTTTGGCGTCGGCGAGCACCATCTACGACGTCGAGCCGGCCGACCTCGCCACCGGCTGGCAGCCGCCGATCGGCAGGCCGCTCCCCAACCAGCGCGTCTACGTGCTCGACCGCTACCTGGAGCCCCGGCCGATCGGCTGCCCCGTCGAGCTCTACGTGGCTGGGTTGGGGGTCGCCCGCGGTTACGCCGGCAGGCCGGACCTGACCGCAGCACGCTTCCTTCCCGATCCCTTCAGCGAGGGCGACCGCATGTACCGTACCGGCGATCTCGCCGTCGTGCGCGCCGACGGCAACCTGGTCTACCTCGGCCGCAGCGACCAGCAGGTCAAGCTGCGCGGCTTCCGCATCGAGCTCGCGGAGATCGAGTCGGTGCTCGGCCTGTGGTGCCGGGGCGGCCGTCTTGGCGACGTCGTCGGGATCACCCTGGAAGAACCACGGGCGGAGACGGGCGACGATGCGGCCCTCGGCGTCCCGTTCGGTCCAGTCGCGCAGCACCCAGGGGGGCACCGTCCGCCGCCGGGTCTGCCTCGTCAAAGCCGAGGACGTGCTCGCCGAGGCCGTTCCAGACCTCGACCGATTCGGATGTACAGGCTGTCGCTGCGCTCGTAGACCGCAGCACGTCGACTCATGGGATGATCAGGAACTGGAGGCTAACCCCGAGGGCCTTGGCGTAGTCCATCATCGCCAGCATGACTCGTTGCTGCGCCGGCGTCCCGGCTGTGGGTATGGCGACGATGAGGGTGCGCGCTGTGATGTCGGCGGAGCTGATGGTGACGCCGGAGCGTGTCGCGCCGTTGAATATCGCGACCTTGTCGATATAGGTCGTGAGCAGTCTGACCAGGTTGACAGGGTTCGCGTTGGTGGGCGTGCCGAGCTCCACACTCTTGATGCTAGTGGCATTCCCCTTGACGAACCGATCGATGGTGGGGAACGCCCTCGGCAGGTTGCCGCCGAGGAGCTTCTCGATGAGCAGGCCGCGGATCTGCAGGCCGAGGCTCCAGATGCTTGGGCCCCGCACCGCCGTCGCCGCGCCCCCCGCGCCCGCCGCTGCCGCGCTTCCGGTCGCCGTCACTGAAAGTTCCGTCGTCGGTCCGACGACGCGCACCGTCGGTGCCAGCACCCGGAGGGCGAGGTTCAAGATGGCGGCGTCAACGGCGCCGGACGCCCTGACGATGGCCGCTCCTCCGAATCGGAGACCGAAGAAGGCCGCATAAGCTGCAGCGGTTGCGGCCAGCCCGTACTTGTGCCCCTCGATCAGCTCGGGCGTAGGTCCCGTCGGTGTCCCTGCCCCGACCGTGCGGTCGGTCGTCGTCCCGTCGGGAGGATTCCCGAACCAGTTGCCCACCGCGGCGCCGGGCGCCTGGTAGGCACCGCTGCGGTCGAGTCGCTGGAGTTGGCGTTCGCTGGCCCAGGTGCCTTGGGCCTCAGCCCGGCTGGCCCCCATGTCAACGTTCGGGTCCCGCTCCGGCGCCTGCCACGAGACGAAGGTCCACTCGTACGTGCCCTCCACAAGCCCAAGGGGATCGACGTCGGTCATCACCCGGCCGCGGACATACGCGTAGGGGTTCAGGTCGCCGCCGAGCCCATGGATGGTGAGCGGGTCGGCGCTCAGCCAGCGGCCAAGGTGAGGCTGGTAGTAGCGCGCGCCGAAGTAAGCGAGGCCCATCTCGATGTCCTCGGCCTTGCCCGTGAACTTGAACGGCGCACGGTGCGCTCCCCAGCGCGCCGGGCGGAAGTCCGCCTCAAGTGCGCCATAGGCCTGATAGGTCGCGCGCTCGACCAGCTCTCCGGAGTCCTGGTCGAGCACTACGGAGGTCGAGCCCAGCGGATCAGCGACGTGAAGGTAGACATGACGCCGGGTCACTGCCGCCCTGGGCAGCGCTCCGGTGGCGTCATAGGTGACGCTCGCGATCCCGCCGACGAACCCCGTCTCGTTCTCGGCGCGGACGCGATAGTCGCTGGTGCTCGGGCGGAACTCCGGGGTCTCGATGCGGAGCGTGTCGAACACGTCGAGCGTGTGCGTCACCGCGCCAGCGGTGCCGCGCGCCGTGGTGAGGACCCGCGGGCCGCTGTAGGCGTAGTCGAGCGTCCACCGCGCCGGCACGCCCGCAGGGAGCGCCGGGACCGCGCCGGCAGGGTAATCCCAACGCCGTGCCCGCACGAGCTGGCCGATCTCGTCCCACTCGTAACGGAAGCGATGCGAGCATTCGGGCATCAGGGGCCAGCAGAAGTCGCGCGCAACCGTCAATTCGGTCATATTGCCGGCGGCGTCGTAGGTGGCGTGCATCCCCGCCGCCTCCACAAGCTGGTTCGGTCCTTCCGGCTTCGCGTCCGCGCCGACGCGGCCATGCACCGTGGTCGGGCCAATGGAGCGGTCGTAGCGGAGGTGCTCGTCATCGTCGCTGGAGACGAGATTCCCCTGGCTGTCATAACGGAAAGTCTGCCGGCCGACACGGTGGAGGCCGCGGACCTCCGGGACTGGCCTCCGGTCAGCGCGATCGGCCTCAGCGAGGAAGTTGGGCACGTTCTCGTCGGAGCCGGGTGCGTAGTCGATGCGCGTCAGGCGGTACATGCCGTCGTACCGCATCGCCCGCGTGACCGGCGTCGCGCCCGGAGGCCAGGACGCCGTCGAGAGATCGGCGATCTCGGTCAGGTTCGAGACGTCGTCGTAGGCGAAGCGGTCGTCGACGAGATCGAGCTGTGTCGTCTCGCCGGGCGGCACCGAATAGAACGACGTCGGGCTGGACCAGACCGCGGGGGACACCGTCCGATAGAGGTGCGCTCGCTTCAGGCGGTCGCGCGCATCGTACTCCCAATCGAGGAGGGTCGCCGCCGCGTCGCCGTGCCGTGCATGGAGAGGTTGCCCGCTCGGCGCATAGCTCAAAACCGAGAGCAGCGGCCCGTAGCTGCTCCCGATCTCGCGGGCGAGCCCGCGCGCCGAGTAGGTGTAGCTCTCGGCGCTCGCGTCGTCGACGAGGAGCTCGGGGCTGACGATTCCCGTGGTGCGCGAGCGGAGGCGATCGCCGAGGTCATACGAGGCGTTCTGCGTGAACGAGTTTTGCGCGTAGCGTTTCGGCAGGCTCGGGTCGGGGACGCCGGGCTTGGCGATGCGGCGGGTCGTACGCCTCACGCGCCCTCGCGCGTCGTAGCTCCAGCGCGTGTGCGCGCCGCGGTCGCGGATCGACACGAGGCGGCCGAGTGCGTAGGCTGCCTGGTCGTCGAACCCGGGCTCCGGCACGAGCTGCCCAGGCTCGTAGATGTCATAGCGATAGAACGCCTCCGTCCCGTCTCCGGTTTGGAGGTCGGGCAGGGAGTAGGGAGCGTGGCCGGCTTCGCAGGGCGAGAAGTCCTCGGCGATGATGCGGCTGAGGGCGTCGTAGTAGATGTTCCTGCCGCAGCCGCGCGCGTCCGTGGACGCGACCAGCCTTCCCTCGTGGTCATAAGCGTAGGTCCAGGAGCGCCTGGTTTTCGCGTCGATGGTGCGTGAGGTGTTGGGCTCGAGATTCGCCACGAGGTGGCCGAGGGTGTCCCAAAGCATCTCCCGCTCATATGAGGAGGTGGCACTGCTCCGGGTGATCTTCTTGGGCTCACCCGTGCCCTGGTAGCTCACGGTCGTGGTGACCACCTCGCCGTCGTGGTCGCGGGCGATGGAGCTGGCGAGGCGGCCATGACCATCCTGCTTGAGAGTGGTGAAGAGACCCGCGAAGGGGCCGCTGCCCTTCGACTGCTCGGCGTCGCGGATCTCGACCTCGAGGGGACGGTACCTATACTCGGCCGTGGTAAGGCCCTCGTCGCCGAGGGTGATCGCCCGGCCGAATGGGTCGTATGTGGCATGGAGCCGCGTCCCATTGGGTGTGAGCGGCGCGGCCGTCTTGGCGACGTCGTCGGGATCACCCTGGAAGAACCACGGGCGGAGACGGGCGACGATGCGGCCCTCGGCGTCCCGTTCGGTCCAGTCGCGCAGCACCCAGGGGGCACCGTCCGCCGCCGGGTCTGCCTCGTCAAAGCCGAGGACGTGCTCGCCGAGGCCGTTCCAGACCTCGACCGATTCGACGAACTCGTCGACATCCACGCGCCGTCTCACTTTGATGTACGGCGTCGGCGCCGCGATGATGTAGTCGATGGACAAGGCGAGCTCCGTCTTCCTGGGTCCCGCCTCGGGAGCGGGAAGTTGAAGCTCCCGTAGGCGGCCGAAGTCGTCATATGCGAGGGTGCTCAGGGCCTGCCCGGGATCGAGGCGCGACGTGAGCGCGCCAAGCCCTCGATCGAAAGCGAGGCGCGTGACGAGCGCAGTGCCGGTGCAGCCGCTTCCCGCATGGGCAGTGACGACCTCGGGAAACTGTTTGAACGCCGCGTCGAAGGCGATCTCGGTGCACGGCTGCGCGGAGGTCTCGGCCCCGCGGCTGCGGACGACGTTGCCGAACTCGTCCACGTCGATGGAAAGGAGGGTAGGCCACTCCGTGGGCGGCGGGCCGACCACGGCATCCTTCGGTGGACCGGTGCCGAGCTTGGGATGCCGGTGCAGGTCGGCGGCCGGCAAGAAGCCGCTGGGGTAACTCAGCTCCGCGCGGACCTTCACCAGGTCGCCGGCGGCATTGCGCTCGAGCACGGCCTGGCGGAGCACGGTCTCAGCCGGGAGGGGCGGCGCCTGCTCATATCCCTTGATCCCCGTCGGCAGGCACGCCCAGTCGCTCTGGCAGTGCGTTGCTCCCCAGGGGAGGCTGCGGGTCACCACCGGCGTGTCGAGAAAGGATCCGCTGTCGGACACACGGCCGAATTCCCACATCTCCTGCAGGATCCCCTCAGACTGGTAGTCGTATCGTTTGGCCAGGTGGACGCGTATGCCCGGCGTGGGGTGGTCGGGGACCGGTTGGTCCTGGTAGGGAGGGCGGATGCCGCCGTCGCTCGTATGGCTGACCGCCACTTTGGTGTCGTAGAGGTAGGTATCGACGAAGCGGAGCTGGGCGAGCTGCACCGGGCGATCGGCCCCTGGTCCAGAGGACGTGATGTACGGGCCGCCCTCGTACTTGAACGTCGTGGTGGACAGCCAGTTGAAGGGGCGCGCGGCACTGGACGCGGCGTAGCGGTCGACGCGTACGGGGAGTCCGACGAAGGCCTTGTCGCGGCTCGCGTCAGGCTTGTCGAAGCTGTCGCTTCCCGTCAGGCATGCGTTGTCGACGGTCCCCGACTCGCAGGCGCTGAACCAGTAGCGGGTCTCAACATATTCTCCGTCGGCGTGCTCGGTGCGCACGCGGCGGAAGCCCTTGAAGCTGCGTTCCCACAGGTTATACGCAGGGTTCCGGTAGGCGAAGGAAGTCCGGCGGAGGACGCGATAGGGCTCGGCGAGACTGCTGCCGGTCGTGACCTGCGACGTGTCGCGCGTGACGATGTGCAGGACGACGGGAACGACAACGGGCACGTGCGATGTCCACGGCGCGGAAAAGCTGCGGGGATCCGGCGATTTTGCCGCCCGATCCAGCTCCTGGATCGTCCAGTAGGTGATCTCGGTGTCGGCGCCGATCCCGTTGCGGATGCGGGTGAGGAGCCCCGGCCGCGGGGCGCGCGGGCCGGCGGCGCCCGTCCCTGGCATCTTCAGAAAGGAGAAGTGCCACACCGCGTCCGACCCGAGCACCACCAGGTCCTCGGTGCCATTACCGTCGAAGTCGGTGAGGGCGACCTTGAGGCCGAGCTCGAGGCCGCTGGGGCCGTCGGGGTCGGTGATGGTGCCCACCACACACTGGTTTCCCGGGTTTGCGCAGCGGAACTGGTGACCGTCGACGTTCACCCAGAGGCTCACGTTCCGCTCCGTCGGCGAGTAGCCGACGATGTCGGCGAGGCCATCCCCGGTGACGTCGTGGAAGTAGCTGACGCGAGTGTAGACGCCCGGGTCGTAGGAGCCGAACAGTCCGGGGGTATTCGGGTGGCGGATGAGCGGCCACGGCTTCTCGGCGTCCGGCACCTGGATACGGTAGGCGCTTCCCAACCAGCTACCGTTGCCTTCGAGCCCAGTGGTGCCACACGCGAGGTCACCCTGCCCCTCACACCCGAAGTGACCGCGCCCGTTGCCAGGCCTCACGTGGGGGATGCCCTCATCGACGAAAGGATCGAAGGAGACGAGGTCGACGAGTCCATCGCCGTTGACGTCCGCGTAGACGACCTGTCCGTCGGGAGTCAGGCCCGGCATGGGCGGCGGAGGATGATGTAAGCCCAGCCCGGGCCCGAGGCCTCCCGAGGTCTCCTGCGTAGGTTCATGCCACCAGAAGAGAGTCTCCCCTGGCCCCACGCTCTCCTCCGCTTCGAGGCTCAGAGTGAACGGGACGAGGGCCGGGCCGCTGACGCCCTCGACGGTCTCGAGGTGGGAGATGCGCCGGGTGAGCATCACCGCCGCCTTGCGGAAGAGGCCCGTGGGCTCCCCAGGCGCGGAGCCGAGCCGGTCGAGGTAACCGTCCGCATCGATGTCGACCATGGCGAGCGAGGGTTCCTTCGGGGAGAACCCCTTCGCGTGCTTCGCCCAGCCGAGCTCCGTCGTCTCCGTCCACTTCAGCGACGGATACGCCAGATCGGCGCCCGGCCCTCGCGCCTGCGGGCAAAAGGCGGACAGATCCGTCGCGCCGCCGACGATGGCGAACCCTCGATACTCCGCACGGTTCCACAGCAGGAGCGCGTCGCCCCACGGCCCGAGTGCCTCGGCGTCCTGCTGAGAAAAGAGCGCCGCGGGCGAGCCGACCGGAGAGGTGGCCGGCGGGGGCGTCACCTGATACTTCGTGAGCGTGCCGGACCCGCCGTCCCCGGCGTCGAGGCAGTGATGCTGGAGGTTCAGGGCCATGGCGGGCGCGAGCCCTCGATTCACCCAGGCGGCGTGCTCGCGCGCACTGCGCAGCACGAGGGGATCCTCGATCTCCTCGCCGGACTGAATCCCGGAATTGGTGTTGTCGTACGGGCAGTAGAGTTGGGGGCGGAAGGGGCGTGGCCCCTGAGGGCTGAACGGCTCCTCGCGGATGCTGACCCAGATGTCGACCTTGCCGTCGTCGCCGTTGGGTTCCGGGCACGCGTCGTCGTACCAAGTGGCGTACCTCGGAATACCAGAACCCTGATGGTTCTGAGGCCACGCCTGCACGATGTCCGGAAGGCCGTCGGCATTGATATCAAGTACGGCGGCCTGCCGGGGGTAGGGCAGGTTGCCTTTGCCGAAGCCCGCGGCCGAGAGCGGCGAGCGGATCATCGACTCGCCGACGGCAAGGGTCGCCGGCTGATAGGCGAAGGTGGTGGGCGGCAGCCCGGCACAGGTGGCTGGGTCCGGGATTCTCCCCGCGTTCTCCGGCAAGCCGCCACAGCGGCCGACGATCTGGACCTGGCGAAGATAGGAGCGGTTCCACAACGGCGCCTCGTTCGTCGCGCCGGCCAGGGTGCGCTCCGCGAAGTACGCGAGGAGATACGCGCGCACGAGCTCGCGCGGGCCGGCGGCGGACCACGTCTTGCTCGCCACGGCGACGCGCCGCAGGCGCATCTGGTGACGGCGCTTGTCGATCTTGCCGTAATGGAACTGCGCGTAAGGCGGGCTCTCCCAGTCGAGCTGGACGTGGTAGGCGAAGTCCGCGAGCCCCGCGCTCGCCCAGGTCGAGGCGGGAGGCGTGTAGTGGATGTCGGTGAGGTATTGGCGGCCCGCCAGCGTCTGCCACGAATAGACCACCAGATTTCGTGCGCCGTGGAGGTCGTACTGGCGCGCCAGGTTCCACCGGAATACCTTCCCTGGCGCATCGTCGTCCGTCGCCGCAGCGGTCAGCTCGGGACGCGTGACCGGCGCCCCGAACTCCAGCGTCACCCCGCCTCGCCTCTGGACTCGCCAGTGCTGGCGCGAGGGGTCCAGGAAGAAGCGCTCAAACGACCCCTCGATCTCGCGACGATAGTAGCGGTATCCCTTCGTGGCCCAAGCCGGCAGAGGGCCGATGGCATCGGTCGTGGGACACCCCACCGTCTCCGAGCCTACCTGGCAGACAAAGGTGAGCGGGCTCCCTGCGTAGGCATAGCGATCCTCCGAGGCGGGATCGCCGAAATCGGCATACTTCGGCCAGCCCGAGAGCGATGCGCGCTCGATGGCGGGAAGCTCGAGCGCCCAGCTCTCGCCCGCCTCGCCGGTGCCGCGCCCCGAGCGATAACCCAGCGAGAGCACCGGCTGGGCGTCGCCGCGCGCGGCCGGGAGCTCGAATGGGATGCGGTAGGTCATCGCGCCTGTCGCACCGTCCATCGAGGCAGACCATGTTGCGGTGGCAAACGTGCCGGCGAGCCCATCCGCCGGTGCCGGTGGATCGCCGCGCGCGGCGAGGCTGCCGAGGAGAGTCGAGAGGGCGGTCGCACACGCGGCGAGGCGGCGGGCGTTCCGCCAGAGGGGTACGCTCAGGGCGTTCGCGTTTCGAAGCGCGACGTCGCAGGTCGCCGTGCTTCGCATCGGGGTTCCGGCCTGACGACTCTCCCCCATGTCGTTGCCCCTTTCCTGAGCTGATCTGCTTGCAGGGCGGGCACCAGGCCAACTCCTAGTTGGCGGCTCGTATCCGAAGGAGGAACGAGACTGAAGCGAGGCGTGACGCTTCCGAGACCAGCGCCGGGAACGGGAAGTTGTGCCCGGCAGGCAGCCATCGCTAAAAACTCAGCGTAAGAAGTCGATCAATTGTGTGGAAATGAGGGGAACACCCTAGATGCGAAGGGGAATAGCCCTCATTCAGCACCCGGCACCGTCTACAGGGCAGGCGTAACAGCCGACGGAGCCGTGGGGACCCTATCGCGTCGCCGAAAGGCCTCTTGGCGGCAGCCGACAACCTCCCCGCAGTCCATCCTGACGCGACTGACCCTATCGCGGTCGTTGCTCACCCCATCGAGCACTGCGAGTGCGCCGCCGATGCATCCCGGACTTGCTAGCAACTTATATCGCCTCCAACACCCTCCTCGCGCTCACGGGCGTGATGGAATCCGTCTTGGAACTCTCCGGCGCCGGCCGCGTCGTGGAGGCCTGCAATCGCCTCGCCTCAGTCTTAGAGACGCTCAAAACACGGCGCAGGGCCGGCAGACCATGACTGCCCAACGAGCCAGCCGGGACGCCGCTTGTAGTACAAGTTTTGTACAACCCCCTGTTTCGGGGATCTTGCCAAGAGCCCTGGGGTTGGTGTAAGCTCTTGAAATAACAGGGAGTTAAGGTTGGTCGGGACGCCGGGATTTGAACCCGGGACCCCCTGAACCCCATTCAGGTACGCTACCAGACTGCGCCACGTCCCGACCGGAAAAGCGGACTGTCAAGGGGACTTCGGCCCGAGTAGCGTGAGGAGCTCACGGGCTTCCTGGAGAGCTTCCTCGATCCCCGAGAGGAGCCTTTGTAACCGTTCGTCGCCGCCCATGTCAAGCGCGGGCTGCTCCGACGGAGGAGGCGCCGCGGGCTTCCGGCGAGGGGGTGATTCGGCCAGGGGCTCTTCGGCCGTTACCTGCTCTTTCGGCTCTCCGAGGGCGCCAGCGGCCAGCTCACCCTCGAGCTTCTTCTTGGCACCGGCGATCGTGTAGCCCTCTTCGTAGAGGAGCTCCTTGATCCGCCGGATGATCTCCAGCTCCTTCTCGCTGTAGACGCGCTGGCCCGAACGGCTCTTGCTGGGAGTGAGCGCCGGGAACTCGGTCTCCCAGTAGCGCAGCACGTAAGGCTGAATGCCGAGGGCTTTGCAGGCCTCGCCGATCTTGTAGTAGAGCCGCTTCTGAACCCGGACCTTCGGCACCATCCGGGGTTACTCGGGCTTGACCATGACGTCTCGCAGACGCCGCGCCGGCTTGAAGCTCAGCCCTTTGTGCGGCCGGATGAACATCCTCTCACCGCTGACCGGGTTGACCCCGATCCGGCCAGGCCGGCGGGTGACCTCAAAGGTGCCGAAGTTCTTGATGCGCACCGGACGGCCGTCCGCCAACGAGACCTTCACGGTCCGGAAGATGGCGTCGACGATGCCGGCCGCCTCATCCTTGGTCAACCCGCCATGACGGTCGTACACCACGTCGACGAGATCGGCCTTGGTGATGCCGGGACGGAGGGTTTTCTTGGGCATGTCGTCAGCAGCCTGGAGGCTGAAGAAGTGGCTGAAGTATATGGAATCAACCTGGCACCGGCAAGGGCGGAAAGCGGGCGCTCAGCGCCCTGGCCTCTCCTCTCTCAGTGCCGCGAGATACCCCTCGCGGTGCCGCGCCGACACCGCATCCCAGGTCAGCTCCGCTTCGCTCTTCCGCCTCCCGTACTCCCCCATGGCCCGTGCCGCGGCGGCGTCCACGAGCAGCCTCCGCAGGGCCCCCAGTAAAGCTGTCGAGTCCCCTTCGGGCACCAGCAGCCCGGTCCGGCCGTCTTCCACCGCCAGGGGAATCCCCGAGATCCCGGACGCCACGACCGGGAGGCCGCTCGCCATGGCCTCCAGGATGACATTGGGCAGGCCGTCCACGTTCCCCTTGCCGTCGTGAACAGCCGGCAGCACGAACAGGTCCGCCGCGCGGTAGAGGTCCGGCAGGGTATCGCGGAGCACCGGACCCGGGAAGTGGACCCGGTCCTCCCAAGGACGGACCGCCTCACGGAAGCCGGCGAGCCGGTCGCCGCCTCCCGCCAGCACCACCCGTAGGTCCGGCAGCTCCCGCAGCAAGGCGGGAAGGCTTTCGATCAGCACCTGGAAACCCTTCTTGGTCGCCATTCTTCCTACCCCCAGCAGCACGGGCGAGCCGTTCGGTATGTTCAGCCGCCGGCGCCAGACAGACCGCCGGTC
The DNA here is from genome assembly GCA_036002325.1 of Thermoanaerobaculia bacterium. Classification (GTDB taxonomy): domain Bacteria; phylum Acidobacteriota; class Thermoanaerobaculia; order Multivoradales; family UBA5704; genus DATARR01. The sequence continues at coordinate 19,117 of DASYTJ010000082.1, forward strand.
CGGCGACGGGGAGAAGAGCTCGACGTCGACCCCATAGGGAATGACCCGTGAGCGCTCGGCGGGAAATCCGAGAGCCCGCACGCGATCCACCAGCTCCGGCGAGCAGCCGGTGAGCAGCCGCGCGCGGGAAAGCGCCCAGCGGACGAAGGGCCGCACTCCCCTCCTCTCGGCCAGGAACACGTCGCTGCCGTGGAGCCCGATGGCGAGAGGCGCATTCCCGAAGGCTGCTGCCGCCGCGAACCCGTTGGGCACGATCCAGTGGGCATGCACGAGGTCGAATCTGCGGCGGCGAAGCTGATGCTGAACCGCCCGGCACGCCGCCAGGGTGTAGAGCGGTGCGGCCAGTGCCGCTCGGCCCTTGATCCGCTCGTCGGCTTCCAGGCTGCGGCCGTAGCCCAGGACCTCCTGCCGCTCCGGCGCATAGCGGAAGGTGACGACCTCGACCCCGTCGTCCTCCCAGGACGGGGCCAGCCCCGCGGCATGCGGCGCCAGCACCGTAACCCGATCGCCCCCACGGACCAGCGCCCGCGCCAGGTCACGGATGAACGGCCCGGCGATGTCGCCCGGGAAGCGGGGGTAGGTCTGGGTGAGGAAGAGGAGGTCGAGGCCGCGGTCGCCCGTCACTCCAGCCATTCCTTGATCGAATAGCTGTCGCGGCGCCGGAAGTTCTTGAAGGTGATCATCTCGCCGATGAGGCCGGTGGTCAGCACCTGGATGCCGAGCAGCATCAGCAGGATTCCGAGCAGCAGCAGAGGCCGGTTGGAGAGGTTCTGGCCGCCGAACCAGATCCAGGCGAGATAGGCGTTGATGCCAAAGCCGGCCGTCAGGAACAGCAGACCGAAGGCGCCGAACAGATGCAGCGGCCGCCGCGTGTAGCGGGTGATGAAGAGGACCGTGATGAGATCCAGCAGCCCCTTGTAGAAACGGTCCCAGCCATACTTGCTGATGCCGTGCCGGCGCGGGAAGTGATTCACCTGGATCTCGCCGATCGCAAAGCCGCGGCGGCTGGCGAGCACCGGGATGTAGCGATGCAGCTCGCCGTAGACGGCGATCTCCGCCAGCACCTCGCGGCGGTAGGCCTTGAAGCCGCAGTTGAAGTCGTGAATGTCGACCTGCGCGAGCTGCCGGGTCACCCAGTTGAAGAGGCGCGAAGGGAGGGTCTTGCTCACCGGGTCCCGCCGCCGCCGTTTCCAGCCGGAGACCAGGTCGAGGTCCTCCTCCTCCAGGGTGGCGAGGAAGCGCGGGATCTCGTCCGGGTCGTCCTGCAGGTCGCCGTCCATGGTGATGATGATGCGGCCTGAAGAGTGGTCGAAGCCGGCGCTGAGGGCCGCGGCCTTGCCGAAGTTGCGCCGCAGGCGCACCAGCTTGACGCGAGGGTCACGCGCCCGCGCCTCCCGGACCCGCACCGGCGTGCCGTCTCGCGAGCCGTCGTCGATGAAGATGATTTCGAAGCTGCGTCCGAGATGGTCCAGAACCGCCGCCACCCGCTCGGCAAGCTCGCCGACCGTCGCAGCCTCGTCGATGACCGGCACCAGGACGCTCACGTCCAGCTCCGCGGGCTCGGGCGAAGACTCCACGGCAGGACGGATAGGGATCGGCTGGCTGCTCATCGCGCGGTATTGTAGCAGGCCCCTCACTCCCCCAACCCCCACTCTCCCGACCCCTCCCTCCCGCCCTCACCGGGAGAGGGGGAGAAAAACAAAAAGCAGCGCGGGCGGGAGAGGGGTCAGGGGTGAGGGCCTGCTAGAATCCCGCCCGTTGCGCGCCTATCTCGTCTTCCTGGTGCTCCTGGTAGTCAAGGTCCTGTCGCGGATCTTCTACCGGATCGAGATGCGGTGGATCGGCGATGTGCCGCCCGATCCTTGGCGCCACGTCCGCCTGGTGGCCATGCTGAACCACACCAGCCTCTACGAAGCCCTCTTCGCCGGCGGCTGCCCCAATCACTTTCTCTGGCGGATCGCCCGCCACGGGGTGATCCCCATCGCCCGGAAGACCTCGGACCGCGCCCTGGTCGGCCGCTTCTACGGCCTGGTGGCGGCGCGGGTGATCTCCATCACCCGCGAGCGCGACGAGACCTGGAGCGAGGTGCTGCGGCAGATCGATCCCGACGCCATGGTGGTGATCCTTCCCGAGGGCAGGATGAAACGGGCCAACGGGCTCGACTCGGAAGGCAAGCCGATGACGGTGCGCGGCGGCATCGCGGACATCCTGGAGACGTTCGGCGAGGGGCGCATGCTGATCGCCTACAGCGGCGGCCTCCACCACGTGCAGGCCCCCGGCGAGCGCTACCCGCGGCTGTTCAAGACCATCCGCATGCGACTGGAGGTGGTGGACATCGCCGCCTACCGCAACGCCCTCTTGGAGGAAGCCGGCGCCAAGGGATTCCGGCGGGCCGTGGTGAGGGACCTCGAGCGCCGGCGGGACCTCTACTGCCCGGTGGAGCCGGGGACGGATCCGCTGGCCGGTCCGCAGGGCCTCAGAAGCTCCGATGCCGAAGAACCGTCCGGCCGCCCTTGACACGCTCTCGCGCAATCCCTACATTTCTTGGGCAATCATCTCAGGCCGATAGCCTGAAGGAGACCGGTATGAAAGCGATGCGTCTGGCCGCTGCCGTCCTGCTTCTGCTCGCCGCCGTCTCGGTGCCCAGCCAAGCCCTGGTCTTCTATTGCGACGATATCTGCGACTGCAGCGGGCCCTGCTCGCTGAGCTGCTACACCTTCTCCAACGTGCGGACGACCTGCGGTCAGTTCGGGGTCTGCGCCGGTCAGCCGGGCTGCACGGGTCTGGTGGCGGCGGCATCCGCCGAGATCTGCAGCGTAGAGCCTTAGCCGGCGCGCTCGACACCCCTTACGCCACCGTCACCTCATCGCACAGGAACACGTCCTGGATGGCGTGGAACAGCTCGACGCCTTCCTTCATGGGGCGCTGGAACGTCTTGCGGCCGGAGATGAGGCCGGAGCTGCCCGCCCGCTTGGCGATGACCGCGGTGCGCACCGCCTGGGGGAGGTCGGCCTGCCCCTTCGACTCGCCGCCCGAGTTGATCAGGCTCACCTTCCCCATGTAGCAGTTGGCCACCTGCCAGCGGTTCCAATCGACCGGATGGTCGGCGACCAGCTCGCCGTAGACCTTCGAGCTGGTCTTGCCGAAGTTGAGGGCCGTGTAGCCGCCGTTGACCGTCGCCTGTTTCTGCTTGACGATGTCGGCCTGCATGGTCACCGCGAGGTGGTTGGCCTGGCCGGTCAGGTCCGCGGCCGTGTGGTAATCGACCCCGTCCTTCTTGAAGGCGTTGTTGCGGGTGTAGGCCCAGAGCACGGTCGCGAGACCCAGCTTATGGGCGCGGTAGAACGCCTCGGCGATCTCGACGATCTCGCGGGCCGCGTCGTCGCTGCCGAAGTAGACCGTGGCTCCGACGGCCGCCGCGCCCATGTCCCAGGCCTGCTCCACCTGCCCGAAGAGGATCTGCTGGAACTGGTTGGGATAGGTGAGCAGCTCGTTGTGATTGATCTTGGCGATGAAGGGGATTCTGTGCGCGTACTTGCGCGCCAGCGACCCCAGCACGCCCATGGTGGAGGCGACCGCATTGCAGCCGGCCTCGAGGGCCAGCCGGACGATGTTCTCGGGATCGAAGTAGGCCGGGTTCGGCGCGAAAGATGCCGCCGCCGAGTGCTCGACGCCCTGATCTACGGGCAGAATCGACAGATAACCCGTATTGGCGAGCCGGCCGGTGCCGTAGAGGCGCTGCAGGTTGACCAGCACTCCCGGCTTGCGGTCCGAGGAGCCCCAGGCCCGCTCGACGTGGTCGGGGCCGGGCAGCATGAGCTGATCTTTGGGGATGCCCTTGGACGTGAAGGAGAGAAGACTGTCCGCCTCGTCGCCGAGAAGCTCGACGATACGGTCGAGGGTGCTGCTCCCCGTACGTTCCATGATCGCCATAAAGCACCTTCCTCCGTTCGGTTCGGGTAACTCCGGAACGACCCCCGCGCACGGTATGTTATCGCAGTCTCCGGGCGCGAATCCTCACCCTTTGCAATGAGCACGCCGAAGCGCTTCCACCGCCTCCGCGCCGTCCTCGACCGCCGCCAGCCGGACCTCACCGTGCTGCTCGAGGACGTCCAGGTGCCGCGCAACCTGGCGGCCATCTTACGGAGCTGTGACGCGGTCGGGGTCTTCGCGGCCCACGCGGTCTGGCCGGGCGGCCGGCTCAAGATCTCGCGGCCCGCCTCGGGCGGCAACCGCAAATGGCTTCCCGTTCACAAGCACCGCACGCTCGCGAGAGCCCTGGAGCAGCTCAAGAGCCAGGGCCTGCGTGTGCTGGCCGCGCATCCCGCCGCGAACGCCATCCCTTTCCGCGAGGTGGATTACACCCTCCCCACCGCGCTGCTGCTCGGCAATGAAGACGACGGGTTGACCGAGGAGGCCCTCGCGGGCGCCGACGCCATCGTCACCATTCCCATGGAAGGGATGGGGACCTCGCTCAACGTCTCGGTGGCCGCCGCCCTGATCCTCTTCGAAGCGCAACGCCAGAGGAGGGCCGCAGGCCTCTATGACCGACCGCGCCTCGAGCCCGAGACCTACGCGCGGACGCTCTTCGAATGGACCTGGCCGGTGATCGCGCGGCAGTGCCGGAAACGGGGCATGCCGTATCCGGCGCTCGGGGAACAGGGGGAGATCCTGGGGGCGGTGCCGCGGTAGGGGATCTCCCTTCCAACGCCTCCTTATCTCTCCCGCCCCGTTTTTTCCGCGATTAGGAATAGGCACTCCTGAGTGCCCCTTCCCAAGGAGGGTTTCCATGCCGACCGCCAAGAGACGATTCCTGAGCTGGGCTGCGTTGATCGCCGCGGCCGCCGCACCGGCCCTGAGCCAGGCGCCGCAGTGGGAGACCGCCGCCAACCACGCTGGCGATCCGCAGTACGTCCAGCTCCCCTACGAGGTGGTGTTCGTGGCCACCCGCATCGTCGAAACCACCGATCCGGCGATCTGCAGCGGCCTGCCTCTGGGCCAGTTCGAGAACGGCATCGACGTCCTCGCGGCCACCAAGCCCAGCCCGGGAAACTCGCTGTGGGTGGTGACCCGCACCGGTGAGGTCAAAAAGCTCTTCCCGCTGCCGGTCCACCAGCCGCTCATCCATACCCCGCCGGGGTTGCTGGACAAGGGCTCGGTGGTGGAACCCAACGTCTCGGAGGACGGCACGCGGATCATCTTCAGCTATTTCCACGACGCCACGAACAACATCCCTTCGAACCAGGGCAGCATGTCCAAGGTCGGCGCCGATCTCTACGCGATGGACATGTCGGCGCTGCTCGCCGATCCCAGCGTCGATCCGGCTACGCTGCCGGTGCAGCGCCTCACCTTCAGGGTCGTCGATCCCGTGACCGGCGCGCAGATCGATTCCGACAAGAACAAGAACGCCATGAATCCGACCTGGGTGAGCGTCGGCAACAACGGCTGGGGAACCGTGTACATGCACGGCACCGAGATGCGCACCGCCGACGGGCTCAAGCTGGTCTACGTGAGCGGCGAGAAGCGCCTGACGAACTCCAATGACACGTCCCCTCACAGCAACTACAATCTCAATCTCAACATCGCCGACATCAACGCCGACGGTAGCCTGGGCGCCACGCGGCAGTTCCAGTACTACACCACGACGTCCGTGCTCTCGCCCACGCCGCTGCCCGACGGCGTTGCCGTCTCCTACCAGGCGACCACCGGCGACGGCCGGAACTGGCAGATCCAGCGCATCGACTCGGTGGGCCGCTGGGCACCGCTGATCGGCTACGGCTCGAACCCCGATCTGTTCCATCTCGGCGCCTACTGCGTCGCCACTCAGGCGGACTCGCACGGCAATCCGCCGGGTAATTACTTTGTGGCCACCCGCTATTACAACGCCAACAACAACGGCTACGGCTCGCTGTGGAAGATCAATCTCGCCGACACCGGCATCAACACCTACGACGACTATAGCTCCTGGGGAGTGAAGCCCAAGCAGAAGAACGCCCGCCGGATCAGCCTCTTCATGGCCGACGGCGACGAGCCCGCGCTGACCTCCGGCGGGCAGTTCTACGGCAAGGCCACCTCACCCCGCTGCGGCCGGCCGGACGAGCTGTTCTTTTCCCATAGCCCGACCAGCGCCAACTCCCGCAAGTGCGCGAGCGACGGCAAGGGGATCTATCACGCCCATATCGTGTTCCGCTCGGGGTTCGAGGACTTCAATCCCCTCGCCACCTGGACGCCGGCCAGCAACGACGGGTTGCGCATCCTGGTCAAGGACAGCAACCTTTTCTACACTCTCGCCTGGCCGGTCCCGGTGCTTTCCTGGCAGCAGCGGACGGGCAACGCGCAGCAGGCGTTCGCCAACTCGGTGATCGATCCCCGCAGTCCCATTACGCCGGGCCTGCCGTTCGCCCAGCTCGGCACGTCGTCGATCTACAACACCGACCGCCGGACCTACGACTGCTGGCTCGGAGGGGGAGGCGGCGGACAGGCGTACAATCCCAATCTGCTCATCAACAATCAGAAGGACCAGATCACCGGCAACTTCGACGGCGTGACCAAGGTCCTGCAAACCGGCGGCGTCCCGGACTTCTGCAAACCGCTGGCGAAGGAGGACGTGCTGGGGGTCCAGATCAACATCACCAGCAACAACATCAACCACGACTGCTGCAATATCGGTTACGAGACCGACGGCAACACCAAGCAGGAGACGGTCCGTCAGCTCGGCGTCTACGACGTGCGCGGCCAGAACGACGGCTCGTTCAAGGCGATGATTCCCGCCCACGTGCCCTTTGAGATTCACTTGCTCGACATTCGGTACGGCATGCGCCTGGTGGACGTACGGAGCTGGCACAGCCTCTACCCCCGGGAGACGCGGACCAACTGCGGCGGCTGCCACCAGCACGTCGAGGGCATGGGCATCCCCTTCGCGGGGACCGTGGCCGCCGGCCAGCTACCGCTCGACATGGTGAGCCAGACGCAGACGGTCGACTACGACGGCTCGTGCAACCCCATCGTGACGATCTCCGCTCACGCCACCGAGAGCATGCCCGAATGGAAGCAGGACATCTGGCCCGGAATCCAGGCCAACTGCAGCTCGTGTCACACCAGCGGGGGCACGGGAGCCGCCGTATTCGTCTTCGACGTCGCCAACGAGCAAACCGCTTACAACGAGCTCAGGAACAAGAATTACGCGGACATGATCAGCGGTGCCCTAGGCAGCCCCGCCTTCTGGGCGGCGCGCGGCGAGCGTACCGACGGGAGGAACAACGCGCTCTACTTCGGCACCTTGCCTCCGGCCTCGCCCGCCAACAAGCCGCCTTACCACTTCACCTCCGTTCACGCCACCAACCCGGGGCTTTGCGCGCAGAACGATCCGGTGAAGGCGGCGTGGGTCCACAAGCTGGGCCAGTGGATCGACAACCACATGCCCCGCGACGGCACCGGCAACTTCCCGGTGGACAAGGACCGCTACCATCCCACCGTCGACGGCGCCCTCTACGACTCGCTCTGCGCCGGCACCAAGCTGCGGGTGGGCTACTGGGACGACAGCGGCTTCCTCCAGCAGGTGCAGGTGTTCAAGAACGGCGTCTCGATCGGCGGTCCCTGGGGCCCCAACCTGCCCAACGGCTTCCAGAACCTCACAGGCCTGACGATCGCCAACACCGACGTCATCAAGGTGCTGGCCCAGGACGCCGACGGCAACCGCCAGTGGTATGAAAAGAGAGGCAAGCAGCTCAAGGACGAGTGCAAGGCCAAGATCCAGGTGGCGGATCCGTTGCCGTAGGCGGCGGCCTGTGAATTTATCGCGGGCGTGCCCTCCGAAGCCCTCACCACCCCGGCCCTCCTCTCCCCAAGGGAGAGGAGGGAGAAAGGATAGTTAACAGGTCTCACCCCCGCCACGCCCGCAAAATCGCCTCCGCCGACCGCTCCACGTCCTCCTCCGTCGTCGACCAGTTCGAGACCGAGATCCGCATGGCGGCCATGCCGTGCCAGATGGTGCCGCCAAGCCAGCAGGTGCCGTCCGCCTGGACCCGGGCGATGACCTCGCGGGTGAAGGCGTCGGGGTCTGCGCCGCCAGGCGAATGAAACCGCACCAGGACCTGGTTGAGCACCACGTCGTTGAGGATCTCGGCGCCCGCTTCCGAACCGAGCCGCTCCGCGAACCGCCGCGCGTGAGAGCAGCAGCGCTCCACCAGATCCTTGATCCCCTCGCGGCCCAGCGAACGGAGCGCGGCCCAGACCGTGAAGCCGCGAGCCCGGCGGGAGAACTCGGGGACGTAATCGAACGGATCGCGCTCGCGGCCTTCGGTCTGCACGAGGTACGAGGCTGCGATGGTCATCGCCGCCCGGTGCGACGCCGGATCGTTGACGATGACGATCCCCGAGTCGTAGGGCACGTTGAGCCACTTGTGGCCGTCCGTGGCCCAGGAGTCGGCCTGGCCGGCGCCGCGCACGAGAGATGCCATCCGCGGGCTGGCCGCGGCCCACAGGCCGAAGGCGCCGTCGACGTGCAGCCAGCCGCCCCGCTCGTGCACCAGAGCGGCGATCTCGTCCAGCGGATCGAACGCTCCGCTATTCACGTTGCCGGCCTGAACGCAGACGATGAGCGGGCCACTGCAGCCGGAGAGGACCTGCCGCAGCGAGGCCGGGTCCATACGGCCCTGCGCGTCCGCCGCCACCCGCTTCACCCGCTCGCGGCCGAGACCGAGGTACTGCAGCGCGGCAAGGATGGTGACGTGGGCCTCGTCGCCGAGGACGACGTCGATCTCCGGCGCACCGAAGAGGCCGCGTGCCTCGACGTCCCACCCCGCCCGAGCGAGGGCGGCGTGCCGCGCCGCCGCGAGTCCCGTGAAGTTCGCCATGGCGCAGCCGGTGGTGAAGCCGACGCTCGCCGTTCGCGGCAGATCGAGGACGTCCAGCAGCCAGCCCGCCGCCACTTCCTCGACGACCGAGTTGGCCGGCGAGGTGGCATAGAGCGTCGCGTTCTGGTCCCACGTCGAGGTGAGCCAGTCGGCCGCCAGCGAGGCCGGCACGTGGCCGCCGATCACGAAACCGAAGTAGCGCGGCCCGGCCATCCCCACCAGCCCCGGGTCCGCCGAACGGACGAGCCGCTCGACGACCTCGAGGTCCGGCTCGCCCTGCTCCGGCAGCGGACCGCCCAACGCGGCGCGGAGCTCTTCGATGGCAATCGCCGGCCCCACCCGTCGCTCCGGCAGGCCATCGAGGAAACCGCTGGCGAGGTCCGCGGTGCGCTTCAGCAATTCGCGATGATCCATGTCTCTCCCTTCCCCGATGCGACCAGCCTCGAATCCCACAACGGTTGTCCGCGCCGCGAAGACCTCCAATTCTAGGAGAACCGAGGGACAGGACTACCCGATTCTTGCCTTCAAAGCGGCCTACCACTCCCTCCCGAGCTCCGCCATCAAGGCCGCGAAGACCTCGATGCTGTCCCACAGGTTCTTCAGCCGCAGGTTCTCGTTGATGCCGTGCTGGTTGTTGTCGTGATTGACGATCGGCACGCCGATCACCGGCGCCTTCACCGCTTGCGTGAACAGGTACATGGGTACGCTGCCGCCGAGCATCGGCACCTGGATGACCGGCCCGCCGGTGGCCCGCTCGACCACGGATGCGACGGCGCGGGAGGCCGGCAGGCTCATGTCCGTACGGGCCGCCGGGTAGTCGAGCGACCAGGAGAGGCGGGCGATCTTCGGGTGCGCCCGTCGCGTCTCGCGATTCGGCGTTTCGTCGACCAGGAACCAGCCTTTGTCGCGCAGGAAGGCTTCCACCCGCTCGCGCACCTTCTGCGGCGTCTGGTCCGGCACCAGGCGGAAGTCGATCGACACCTGCGCCTCGGTCGGGATGGCGTTCGCCGCCGCCTCCCCTACTTCGGCGGCTCGCAGGCCACGGACATTGAGGGCGGGATCCATCAGCCGGTCCAGCAGACGCGAGCCGCTCCCCTCCGTCCGCCCCAGGCCCAGCTCGTTGGCGAGGCCCTCTTCGACCGGCGGCATGGCGGCAACGGCCCGTTTCTCTGCCTCGTTCAAGGGCCTCACGTCGTCATAGAAGCCGGGGATCAGGATGCGCCCTTCCTCGTCGCGCAGGCTGGCCACGAGATGGGCGAGCGTCACCGCCGGGTTCGGCGCCCAGTTGCCGTAGTGGCCGCTGTGGAGCGGACGGACCGGACCGTAGACGGTGAGCTCGAGGCCCGTCACGCCGCGGGCGCCGTAGTAGATCTGCATCCGCCGCGTCGGATGGACCGGGCCGTCGCAGAGGATCCAGGCGTCGGCTTCGAGCTGCGGCCCGTACCGCCGCAGCATCTCCGTCATGTGGGGCGATCCCTGCTCCTCCTCGCCTTCGAGGAACAGCTTGATGTTGGCCGAGGGCTGGCGGCCGGCGGCGCGCAGGGCGTCGAGGGCGGCCAGGATGGCCACGATCGGCGACTTGTCGTCGCTCGCCGAGCGGGCGTAGATCCGCCACTCCGGATCGAGCGGCCCCTGGACCGACGCCAGGTCGACCTCCTTTACGCCTTCGCCGAGCGGCCCGGTGCGCAGCACGGGCTTGAACGGCTCGGAGAGCCACCCTTTCTGGTCCACCGGCTGGCCGTCGTAATGGGCGTAGAAGAGCACCGTCCGCTTCGCCCCCGGCACGGCCAGCTCGCCATAGAGCGCCGGCGGCGTGCCCTCCCCCACCGACAGCCGCTGCACCTTGAAGCCCCGGCGCTGCAGCATTCCGGTCAGGTGGTCGGCGTTGCGTTCGATATCCGCCACCTTGTCGGCCACGTTGGGCAGGGCGAGCAGGTCTGAAAGTTCGCGCACGATCTCCTTCTCGTGCGCCGCCCGCCAGGCGCGCACCTGATCGCGCAGCTCGGCTCCCTGTATCGATCCGGCCAGCAGCAACGCTTCGAGCGTCCCGATGAACCAGCGGACCGTTCTCGTTCCGGTCATCTTCTTCCTCCTCGGGAATGGATACACGCGTCCCCGGCGGCGAGAGCCACCTGGGAGCGAGGGGATCATGGATTGCCGTGGATGAATCGAGATGGTCGGGGCGAGAGGATTTGAACCTCCGGCCTCACGGTCCCGAACCGTGCGCTCTACCAAGCTGAGCTACGCCCCGAGAGGTCTGCGGTCGAATTCTAGTCGAGGGATCAACCGCGAGGAGGGGGAGGATACCGTCTTGGGCTCGTGGCGGTCAAGGGCAGGGGCATACGGCCGGTCGCATCCTCCTGACGCACCTATTCCTGTTGATGCATGTGTTGCATACAGAAAGGAGTGAGGCATGCGTAGGAGGACGCTTTATCTGGCATGGCCGCCGGCCTGGCCATCGCGACGGCTCCGGCATGGGCCGGCACGTTCGTGGCCATGACCCGGCACCAACTCGTGGAGCGGGCGGACTCGGTGATCGTGGGACGTGTCGCGGCGGTGGAGCCGTACTGGGACGAGGAGCACGGCGTGATCGTGAGCGAGGCCGTGATCGAGGTCGAGAAGAAGCTGGTGGGAGAGACCCCCGAGGTCATCCGGGTCAAGACCTGGGGAGGACGAATCGGCAACACGGTGATCGAGGCCTCCGGAATGCCGAAGTTCCAGAAGGGCGAAAGGCAACTGCTCTTCCTGTATACCCGTCCCGGAGAGCAGGTACCCCGAGTCCTCGGATACCAGCAGGGGCAGTTCCGGATCGTGGAGGCGCAGGACGGCACCGAGATCGCCAAGTCCGCAGTGGAGGACAGCGTCGTGATCTTGGGTCCTGACCGCGAGCCGGCGTTCTTCGTCAGCGATGTTCCCCTCGCCCGCCTCGAGCAGGAGATCCTGGACCTCGCCCGGAGCGTCCGTCCGGCGAACCGCCAACCCGTCCGCAAGTGAGGAGTCCTGCCATGAAGAACGTATACAGAAATCCTCGTCTCGTCCTCGCCATCGCTCTGGCCATGGTTCTTGGCGCGGAGTCCGCCGGGGCATATAAGCTGTTCAGCCCCGCCAGGAAATGGCGTGTTCCGCCGACCTACCGCGTCGACAACCGCGGCCTCGCCGGCGTCACCGACAGCGACGGCGGCGTGACGCGCACCATCAACGCCATTACGTCAGCCCAGGCCTGGAACGGAGCCGGGTGCGGCACGGTAGTCAACGCCCAAGCGGGCTCGATGTCCGGATTCCGCCTCGGAGACGGCATCCCGATGATCAACTTCAGGGACCCGACCGGCTGCTGTACCGACAACTGTCTCGCGACGACCTTCACCGGATACTACTACTACGATTCCTATCTGCTCCGGTACTGGATCTACGACGCCGACATCGTAACCAACTCGACGGGTCGGTACATGTTTACCTCCCTGGGCGAGGATCCCGATCAAGGTGGATGCGTACAGGAGTACTACGTCGAGGAGGTCATGGTCCATGAGGTCGGCCATGGTCTCGGCCTGGACCACGTCGACGACCCGTCGGCCACCATGTACAGGAAGGAAGAGATTGTCTGCGACCTTATAAAGACCTCGATCGAGGCCGACGACCGCGGCGGTCTTCGCGCCACGAAGCCGTACCCCGTCGTGGACCAGCAGTGCAACGCTGACTGCGAAGCCTACAACAACGACGTCTGCATCGGACCCTATGGAGGCCAGGATCCCACCATATTGCAGCAGTGCGATGTTCAGCTGGAGTACTGCCGGGACTGGTGCATGTGCTACTAAATGACAGGTCCGGCGCGCTGGGCCACCTGCGTCTGCGACACGAAACCACCGGGGGACCGGTCCACGCCCACAGAGGGATCGGTCCGTGCCCTCACGGGGACCGGTCCGCGACCACCGAGGGACCGGTCCGGAAACAATCTAATCCCGGTCCGAAACCGCCGAAGACTGCGCCGTTCACAGGCTCTGCGGTCCGCGCCTCTCCCGCCGCAGGTAGTTCGCTATCTCTCGGACGAGCTCCACCGTCAGACGCTCCTCCTCGCAGGCCTTCTGGAACATGAGGAGGGCGACCAGGGCCTCGCGGTGCACGTCCCGCGACTCGAAGACGACCATCAGCTCCGCCGCCAGCCGCTTCAGGTCCTCCACGCATCCTTCCTGCGCGTAGAGGCGGGCGAGATCGAGGGATACCAGGGCCGCGTCATAGCCCATGCGGCGGTCGAGGAACTCTCCCTGCACCTCGCGAAAGGCCGCTTCGGCCGGACCTAGCCGGCCACGGCCGAGATCAATGAGACCCTCGGTCCAGCGGAGGCGGACCTGATTCAGCGGCTTCGCGGCGTCCTGGAAGAGTAAACGGACCTCAGGCAGGAGGGCCTCCGCCTCCTTGAAGCGTTCCGCCAGGATAAGATGGACCAACAAGTTGAAGCGTGCATAGCTGAAGAGCTCGGGCTCACGGCGGCGGTCGATCTCTTTATCGGCCTCCTGAAGCAACTCGATCGCTTCGGACAGATCCCCATTCTCCTCGAGAATCCCGGCTTTCTTCAGCAGTGATTTTCCAATACCTCGTCGCACGTCAGCTTCGCGGTACAAGAAAAGCGCCTCTTCCACGAGCTCCAGGGCTTCCTCGAGCCGACGCTGAGCTCGTCGCAGGGAGCTCTTCAAATCCAGGATCTCGGCCCGGATCTCGGCGTTTCCCGTCGTGCTCCGAGAGAGGCAGCCCTCGGCTTTGACGAAGGCATCCTCGGCGCTCCGCAGCTCACCCAGGACTCGCCTTGCGTTCCCAAGGTGAGCAAAGCAGCGGGCTCGCAGATCCATGATCCAGCTCGGATCATAGGCCACGCCGAGATGGCGGACGACCCGCAGCGCCAGGTTCGCCAGCTCGACCGCCTTCAAAGGGTCGGTGAAAACCGCCTCCCGACTCTTGGTGAGGAGGAGCTGGCACAACCCCCACGCATGGAGATCCTCATCTCTCTCGATCGCGCGAATCTGTTCCGAGTAGGAAAGCTCCGCGAGCCGGCTCCAGAGCTCCGGCGCCCGGCGCCCTTCGAGAACGGCCACCTCCTCATCCCAGTGGCCGACCTCCTCCTGCAGCCGCCGGATCTCCGCGTGCCGCTCCCGGCAACTCGGACAATTCGCCAGGAAGTGGGGGATCACCGTACGAAGCATCTCTTCGTGCTCCAGGACGCCGGAAAGCCAACGAGCTAGTGTTTCCAGGGGCAGATGCGCATCTTCAAATCCATCTCCCTCCGGCAGACTCAGATCAGCCATGCTGTTGCCTCCTTAAACAACATAGTTGCCGCAGCATACTCTTTCGTGACACCTGAAGCCGCGAAAAAGGGGGCCGGAGGGGGCTCCGGCCCCGCAAGCGATGACCGTCAGTGGTTGCCGTCGGGGTCGATACGGGCACCTTCTTTCCGCTGGCCTCTGGGACCGCTCGTCATCCCCTCTTCCGGCTGGCTGACGGGGCCGCCGGTCGACATCCCCTGCTCTTTGGCTCCCCGCATCCACAGGCTCCCGAAGAGGTCCTGGATCCAGGCGACGGCCTCTTCACCGAGAGCGGCAACGCCCCTGTAGGCAGGCGCGGCGTTGGCCGGAGAGCTCGTGAAGAGGACCGCCAGCAGGAGAAAGAGGGGAAACGCAAGGCGAAGACTACGATTTTGAGACATGCGGGCTCCTTTGAGAGGGCGGGTCTCGGACACGGCGGCATGCCGGCGGAGCTCATCCCCCAAAGGAAAAGGTTGCTCCGAACGGTAAAAGTGCGCTAGGCGGTCCTCAGGAAAACCAAAGGACCTCAAGGGCGGCAGGGACGAACAAGGACAGGGAAGCCGGCCCTAGCGGTCCCTGCGGTCCTTTTTGTCCCTTCTGTCCTTGCCCGTCAGAGGATAGAATCCGCGCCGAAACCACGGGAGGGCGCCCATGCCGGACATGTCGGTTACAACCCTGTCGGAGCTGTTCCTGAAGGCGGCGAGCCACAACAAGCCGGACCACCTCCTCTCCAAGGTAGGGGGCACCTTCCAGCCGATGTCGACGGCGGAGCTAGTGGACCGGGTCCGCCGGTTGTCGAAGGCGCTCCTCGGCCTCGGCCTGCAGCCGGGGGACCGGGTGGCGCTGATGTCGGAGAACGGGCCGCACTGGCCGACCGTGGACTTCGCCACCCTCTGCTCCGGGGGAGTGCTGGTGCCGATCTACCCCACCCTGTTGCCGGACCAGGCCGCCTACATCGTCAACGACTGCGGCGCCAAGATCGTCTTCGCCGAGACGACCGCTCACCTGGAGGGGCTGCTCTCCCATGCCGGCGAGCTGCCGCAGGTCCAGCAGTTCGTGCTGATCAAGGGGGATTCGGGCGACTCGCGGGTGACGACCCTGGCCGCCCTGCTCGAAAAGGGAGCCGGCTACGACGTCGAGGACTTCGAGCGGCGGGCCCGCGCCGTGCGGCCGGAGGATCTCGCGACCTTCATCTATACCAGCGGCACGACCGGCACTCCGAAGGGCGTGATGCTAACGCACGAGAATATCGCCTCGAACGTCACGTCGGGCAACGCGGCGCTGAAGATCGAGGGGCGGTTCACGGCCCTCTCCTTCCTGCCGCTGTCGCACTCGTTCGAGCGGACGGTGGACTACATCTACTTCCTGGCGGGCTGCACCATCGCCTACGCCGAGTCGGTGGCGGCGGTCGCGCAGAACATGCAGGAGGTCAAGCCGCACGTCTTCGTCTCGGTGCCCCGCGTGTACGAGAAGTTCTACGCCCGAGTGCAGGAGGGCGTGGCCGCCGGCTCGCCGATCAAGCAGAAGCTCTTCGCCTGGGCGGTGGCCAAGGGGCGCGAGGCGCTCCCCTGGCGGCTCAAGGGACAGAAGCCGCCGGGATGGCTCGGCTTCCAGGTCGGCCTCGCCGACAAGCTGGTGTTCTCGAAGATCCACGAGCGGCTCGGCGGGCAGTTCATCTTCGCGGTCTCGGGCGGCGCACCGCTGGCCCGCGATCTCGCGGAGTTCTTCTGGGGCGCCGGCGTGCCGATCTTCGAGGGCTACGGCCTCTCGGAGACCGCGCCGGTGCTGACCGTGAACACCCGGGAAGCGGTGAAGATGGGCACGGTCGGCCGGGCGATCGCGGGCGTCGAGCTCAAGATCGCGGAAGACGGTGAGATCCTGGCCAAGGGCCCCAACATCATGAAGGGCTACTGGAACATGCCGAAGGAGACGGCGGAGGTCATCGACTCCGCGGGCTGGTTCCACACCGGCGACATCGGCGAGATCGACGCCGACGGCTTCCTGCGCATCACGGACCGCAAAAAGGAACTGATCATCAACGCCTACGGCAAGAATGTGGCGCCGGCGCCGATCGAGAACTCCCTCAAGAGCAGCCGCTACATCGGCCAGGCGGTGGTGATCGGCGACCGCCGCAAGTTCCTCTCGGCGCTGCTGGTGCCGGACTTCGACGCCCTGAAGGGCTGGGCCGAGCGCAACGGCCTCGGCGGGTCGAGCCACGAGGAGCTGATCGCCAACCCCACGGTGCGCGCCCTGATCGCCCAGGAGGTGGAGAAGGTCAACGCCGGGCTCGCCGGCTTCGAAAAGGTGGTCGCCTGGGAGCTGCTCCCCAACGAGTTCACCCTGGAGACGGGCGAGCTGACGCCGACGCAGAAGGTCAAGCGCCGGGTGATCAACCAGAAGTACGGCGCGATCATCGACCGGCTGTACGAGGAGGCGGACCAGAAGGGGGGGTAGCGCGTGCCATCCATCTTCCATCTCGAAGTCGGCGCCGACCGCCTGGCGACGCTCACGTTCGATTCGCCGGAGAAGAAGGTCAACGTCTTCACCCGCGCCGCCTTCCGGGAGCTGGAGGAGGTGATCGGGGAGGTCGCGTCCCGGAAGGACATCGGCTGCCTGATCCTGCTCTCGGGCAAGCCGGGGAACTTCATCGCCGGCGCCGACGTGGAGGAGATCGCCCGCGTCACCGATCCGGTGGAAGCGGAGGCCGGCTCGCGCGTGGGGCACCGCCTCTTCTCGGCCTGGGAGTCGCTGCCGTTCCCGACGGTGGCCGCGGTGCGCGGCATCTGCCTGGGAGGAGGGCTGGAGATCGCGCTCGCCTCGACGTACCGGGTGGCGAGCGACCGGGAGGACACGAAGCTGGGCCTGCCGGAGGTGCGGCTGGGCATCCTCCCCGGCTGGGGCGGCTCGACGCGGCTGCCGCGCCGCATCGGCATCGCCGAAGCGCTGGATCTCATCCTCACCGGCAAGACCGTGGTTGGCCGGAAGGCGCTCAGGCTGGGGCTCGTCGACGCGTTGCTGCCGGACGCCCGCTTCCTCGACCAAGTGCGGGACTTCGCCCTGGCGCGGCTCGACCGGCCCCGCCAAGACGAGAGGGGGCTCGACT
This sequence comes from Thermoanaerobaculia bacterium, assembly GCA_036002325.1. Taxonomy (GTDB): domain Bacteria; phylum Acidobacteriota; class Thermoanaerobaculia; order Multivoradales; family UBA5704; genus DATARR01. The sequence continues at coordinate 36,366 of DASYTJ010000082.1, forward strand.
TCAAGGAGCTGCTCCTCGAGAAGAACCCGGTGGGGCGGAAGATCCTCTTCGACCAGGCGCGCAAGAAGACCCTGGAGCAGACCCGCGGGCACTATCCGGCACCGCTGCGCGCGATCGAAGTGGTGCGGGTGGGCATCGAGGACGGCGTCCAGGCCGGATTCGACGCCGAGGCCCGCGCCGTGGCCGAGCTCGCCACGTCGCGGACCTCGAAGAACCTGGTCCACGTCTTCCGGCTGACCGAGGAGGCCAAGAAGGAGACCGGCCTGCCCGGCGCCGAGCCGCTGCCGGTGCGCACGACGGCCGTGCTGGGCGCCGGCGTGATGGGCGGCGGCATCGCTCAGCTCATCGCCGCCGAGACGGATCTGCCGGTGCGCATGAAGGACGTGCGCGAGGACGCGCTGGCGAACGGCATGGAGCACGCCGCGGAGCTGTTCGACAAGCAGGTGCAGCGCCGGCGCCTCACGGAGCCGGAGGCCAGACGCAAGATGGCCCTCCTCCACCCGACGCTGGACTACTCCGGCTTCAGCCGCACGGACCTGCTGATCGAGGCGATCGTCGAGAACATGGCGGTCAAGCAGGAGGTCTTCGCCGAGACCGCGCAGCACGTCCGCGAGGACACCGTCCTCGCCTCCAATACCTCGTCGCTGTCGATCGCCGGCATCGGCGCCAAGACGCCGCGCTCCGAACGGGTGGTGGGGATGCACTTCTTCAATCCCGTCCACAAGATGCCGCTGGTCGAGGTGATCGCCGCCGAGGGGAGCGATCCCGCGGCCGTGAACACCGTCTTCGCCTTCACCCGTCGGCTCGGCAAGACGCCGGTCCTGGTCCGGGACGCTCCGGGCTTCCTGGTCAACCGGCTGCTGATGTTCTACTCGGTCGAAGGCTTCTGGCTGCTCGACGCGGGCTACCGCATCGAGGATCTCGACCGCGCCATGACCGGCTGGGGCATGCCCGTGGGACCGATGGTGCTCACCGACGAAGTGGGGATCGACGTCGCCACCAAGGTTGCCCACATCCTCCATGAAGCCTTCAGCGACCGGCTACCGCTGCCCGACTGGTTCGACCGGGTACCGGAAAGCGGCCGGCTGGGAACCAAGAACGGCAAAGGCTTCTATCGCTACGAAGGGCGCGAGCGGAAGGGTCCGGACCCGGCCGTCTACGGCCTGCTCGGGATCCAGCCCAGGGTGGAAAACCCCGACCCGGGCACCATCGCCGACCGCATGGTGCTGCCGATGGTCAACGAGGCGGCCCGCTGTCTGGAGGAGGAGATCGTGCGCAGCGCCGGCGAGGTCGACCTGGCGCTGATCTTCGGCACCGGCTTTCCGCCGTTCCGGGGCGGTCTCTGCCGCTGGGCGGACCAGGAAGGGCTGGGGCGCGTCATCGCCACTCTCGAACGCCTGGCGAGCGGCGTGGGCGACCGCTTCCGCCCCTCGGACGCCCTGCGCGCCACGGCCGAGGCGGGCGGGTTCTACGCACGGTTTCCCGGACAGAGACCGTCCATTTGAGAGGACGTCCCGGGGGGCGCTCTCTCAGCGCCTTCTCGGAATAATGCTGGCGCATCCCTTGCTCTCTCTGATGGGGGGGTGAACCAGAGATCCTGCAGTCCGGACTCAAATAAAGGAGAAAAACATGCTTCGAACCATGCGGATGACGGCGCTCGCCCTCATCACGCTCTGCGGTCTGGGGCGCGCGGCCGTGGCCCAGGAGGAAGAGAAGCCGCAGGGTCAGTTCGGCGGTGAGGTCAACGTCAACGAGGTGCTCCTCGACGTCCTGGTCACCGACGCCAAGGGGAACGTGATCGTCGGCCTCGACAAGAACGACTTCGTGGTGACGGAGAACGGCAAGCCGGTGGCACTCTCCGGCGTCACCTTCTACAGCAACCGCCGCCTGATCGAGTCCTCGCCAGCGCTCGCCAAGCAGGGCGTCAGCGTCGAGCAGGTGCCGGAAGACCGGTACTTCATCCTGCTCTTCGAGGACCAGAAGGACACGGCGCAGGAGGCGCCTCGCCTGCTCTCGCAGCAGATGGAAGCCGCCAAGCGGGCCCGCGGCTGGATCCAGGGCGAGATGCTGCCCAACGACTGGGTGGCGGTGGCGAGCTACGACACCCGGCTCAAGGTGCAGCAGGACTTCACGCGCGACCACAAGGCGCTGATCGAGGCGGTCGGCGACGCCATGAAGGGCAAGGACCGCGAGGGTAACTATCCGTCGCGCATCGACACCAGCAAGGGCCCTTCGCTGCTCGCCGGGCTACCCAAGGGCCAGGAGCTGCGCGACAAGACCACCACCCTCTACGAGGCGATGCAGGCGCTGGCCCGCTCGGCCGGCAACGTGCGGGGCCGCAAGAACCTGCTGCTCTTCACTTTCGGCCTCCCGGGCCGGGTGGACACGTTCGGGCACTTCGTGCCGGACAAGCGCTTCTTCGAGCCGACGGTCCAGGCCCTCAACGCCAACAACGTCGCGGCCTACACCATCGACCTGACGCCGCCGGCGGTGGAGCACACGCTGAGCGACGCGCTGAACAAGCTGGCGGACGACACCGGCGGCCGCTACTTCTTCAACGTCACCAACTTCTCGACGCCGCTCGACCAGGTGGCGCAGGAGAACAACGGCTACTACCTGCTGAGCTACACGAGCGAGCAGCCGGCCGGCAAGAAGGGCTTCCAGGAGGTCCAGGTGAAGACCTCCAACCCCGAGTTCCGGGTCAAGGCCCGCCGGGGCTACGAATACGGCAAGTAGGGTTCGCTCTACGCCGGGGCGGGGCTCGTCCCCGCCCGGCCCACCGCCGCCCGCAGCAACCGCCGCCTGAGCCCGGTATACGGCTGCCGGCAGGCGAGCAGGTCCGAAAAGACGCGGCGGATCCCGGGGTGCAGGCGGGCCACCGGCACCATCCATTGGCCGATGGAGCCCTCGAAGAAGAGGTCGCGGGCGCGGGCGGCCCGCTCCATGTCTCCGGCCAGCTCGGCGGCGAGGCGATCAGGATAGGAGACGGGCTTTCCCGCGAGCAGGCTCTCCGCTGCCCAGAGGCCGGAGAGCATGCCGTAGCGGATGCCCTCGCGCGTCAACGGATCGGCCACCGCCGCGGCGTCGCCGGTGAGGAGCATGCGGCGGGCGAGACCGCGGCGGATTGCTTCGAGAGTCCACTCGCCATAGACGGGGATCGGATAGCGATAGCGCGGCCCAGGCAGCTTTCGCCAGTCCGCCGCCAGGTGGCGATCGAGAAAGCCGTCGAGCGCGGCGCGGGCGGCGGAGTCGGCGAGCTTGCCGGCCGTGTAGGCGATGCCTACTGACGCACCGCCCGGGCGCGGAAAGATCCAGAGATAGGAGTCGGCGAGAGCCGGCAGAGCCACGACGAGGCGGTCCCAGAGAAAGCCGGAGAGCGATCCTCCGAGCCCGATGCTGTCACCACGGGGGACGAGCCCAAGGCTCCGCCGTGAGAGGCCGCGCGCGCCGTCCGCCCCGATGGCCCAGTCATAGGATCGCGTCTCTCCGCCGGCCGTGACTCGGACCGCCTCGGGCTCCCACTCCAGGAGCTCGGCCCTGCAGGCGCGCCGCGCGGCTCCGGCGGCCACGGCCGCCGCGATGATCGCCGCGTCGAGGTCGGCCCGGCGGAAGATGCGCAGGCCGCGGAGGTCCATCGCGATGCGGCTGCCGCGGGCGTTCTCGAACAGGGCTGGCGGGCTGTCGACCGCCGGCAGCGACGACGGGTCGAAGCCCGCGAGGCGCGGCAGCACGTGCTCCGGTACTCCACCGCCGCACGGTTTCTCACCGGGCCGGCCGGGTAAATAGAGGTCGACCTCGGCGCCGCCGCGGGCCAGGGCCAGAGCAGCGGAGCCGCCGGCGGGGCCGCCACCGATCACCGCGATCCGCATGGATTGGATTGTAGTCCTGAGCTTACCGCGTCGCCTCGCCGTCGTCTCCTGCGGAATCTTCCTCGATGGACAGCAGCACGACCGTCACGTTGTCGATGCCGCCGCGGGCGTTGGAGTCGTTGATCAGGGCGCGGCAGATCTCGTGCAGGCTCTTGTCGGAGGCCAGGCGGTCCCGGATATCGGCGTCCGAGAGCATGCCGGTCAAGCCGTCGGAGCAGAGGAGGTAGAGGTCTCCCGCCCGCACCTGCACCTCGCGCAGGTCCACCAGCACGTCGCTTTCGCCGCCCAGGGCGCGGGTGACGACGTTTTTGAGCGGGTGCGAGCGTGCCTGTTCCTTGGAGAGGAAGCCTGCCACCACCTGCTCGTTGACCCAGGTGTGGTCCTGAGTGAGCTGCTCCAGCCGGCCGTCGCGCAGCCGGTAGGCGCGGCTGTCGCCCACGTGTGCCACGGCGGCGGTGCCACCGGAGAGCAGCAGGCCCACCACCGTCGTTCCCATCCCGTAGAGCGAGCCATCTTTGCTGATGGCCCGGAGGACGTGGTCGTGGGCCATCCGCACGGCCATCTTTAGCAGGTTCGAGTGCCGCTCCAGACGCGAGTCCATCCCGAAGGGCCAGGTCGTGTCGCGGTCGGCGGTCTTGGCGATGAAGTCACGGATGGCGCTGACGGCGATCTGGGCCGCCACTTCGCCGTGGCTGTGGCCGCCCATGCCGTCGGCCACCACGTAGAGCCGGTGCTGCGGATCGATCTCGAAATAATCCTCGTTGTGGGCCCGGGTGAGCCCCACATCGGATAGACCGCAGGCTTTGACGCGCAGCATCAACCGGTCTTTCCGAAAAGGCCCCGGCGTGAAGTGGTTGTGCGAGTCAGCTCCTCCAAGGCCTGCCGCACGGCCGGGTCGTCGTCTCCCCACTGAATGGACTTCCGGTAAAACTGGATCGCCCGCTCGGTCTGTCCGGCGAGGGCCAGGATCCGGCCGGCCTGCTTCAGGTAGGAGGGGTTCATAGGTTCGAGCTCGCAGGCCCGTTCGATGGCGGTCACAGCTCGCGGCAGCCAGTTCTTCTGCTGGCTGCAGGCCTGGGCGAAATGGTGCCAGGCCTGGGCATTGCGGGGATCGTTCTGCGTCGCCTGATCGAAGTTGCTGGCCGCTTCCAGGTAGTTCTTCTCCTTGTAAGCCTTGACGCCGCGTTGCAGATAGACCCGGGAGAGCTGGCGGGCATCGGAGCTGCCAGCGTCCTCGGGGCGGACCAACTCGACGTCGTGCCGCCGACGCCGCTCCGGGTCGGTCAGGACATTGAACGCCTGGGTAATCTCCTGAAAGTCTCGCTCCGCCCGCTCCTTCTCCTCGCCCCTGAAGCGATCGGGGTGGCGGGTCCTGGCGAGCTCCCGGAAGCGGTGCCGAATCTGGTCCTCGGTGGCGTTGCGCGGCACCGCCAGGACGGCGTAGAAGTCCTTGGCCATCATTTGATCCTATTGCTGCTTGATTCTATACAAACGCAAGGCTGTCGAGCGCACGGCGTCAGCAACATTCCGATCACGGCCGAGATCCCGCAGGTCCCGCACGGAGAGCTTGGGGACCAGGCGCAATGCGGTGGGCAGGGGCGTGCGGGGGTTCCAGATCAGGGCCTTCGAGATGCTGTACCGGTTAACCCACTCGCGCCGCTTGGCGATGGTGTCCAGCACCTCCTCGGCGACGGAACGATTGGCGGCTGTCTGCTCAACCTCCTGTTCGGAGAGGTTGTTGTTGAGGAGCACGGACACGGCGACTTGGGCGTTGGAATCCCGCAGCAGGATGGAGCGGAGGGCCCGCGGCGCGCCGCGGGCGAGCTTGAGGCGCGCCGGAACCGGCAGCAGGCGGATCTGACCTTCGGACAGTCCGGTCTTCTCGTCGATCTCACCCGCGGCGGGCTGCGTTCTCGCGTTGGCGATCGCCTCCTCCAGCTCCTCGTCGTCCATCTCCAGAGGCTGGGGGGCGGCCGGGGCCGGCACCGCGCCTTTTTGCCGGGGCAGCAGGTGCTGGCGGTACTCTGCGATACGCCGCTGGGAGTAGCTGGAGACCTGCGGGTTCTCCTCCAGCGCCTCGAGGATCGCCGGCTCGGCGACGATCGCGTCCTGGCGCAGGAGCAGGATCTCCTGCAGATCGGGAGGCACGCGCCGGGCCAGGCGCATCAAGACGCGGTGCGGCACGTCGCGCCGGCGCAGGATCTTCTCGATCAGCCCCGGATGGCTCACCTCCTCGGCGAAAAAAGCCAGGGCTCTCTCGCCAGCCTGGTGCTCCAGGAACGGCCCGGCAATCCGCGGATCGAGCTTGTACAGGCTCCGCCGCGCGCGCTCGGCCACCTCGACATCGGCGCCTTCGGCGAGATCGACCTGCAGCGGGATGAGCTGCTCCGGCGAGAGGGGAAGGAATCCGTCTGCCGCGAGAAGCTGAAGCTGGCGATTTCCCGAGCGGACCTGCTCGAGCAGCGAAAACTGGCTGTCGGCCACGATCAGCGGGCCTCTTTTTTTTCTTTGAGCGCTTGAACGGTGTTGAGGTCGACGAGAAGATCGTGTACTACGTCGCCTTCCCTCCCGCCGAGCTCGAGAGGATAGCCGTTCACCTGCACGTCCACGGCGCCCACGTTGCCGAGCGTAAGAACGATGCTCTTCTCGGCTTCGAGCTGCAAGGCCTCACCCTGCCACCGCGTCTCGGCGAGACGGTTCTTGCCGTCGATGAGCGCTTCCACCCAGCACTCCTTGGTGAAGTCGAGGGAGACCTCGAGCGGAGCCTTGACCGCCGGGGCTACGGGAGCCGGAGTCGGCTGAACGATGGGCGCCGGGGGTGGAGCGGCTATGGGTGGCGCCTGCGCGGCCTTTGACGGCTCCTCGCGGCGCCGGTCAGCAAGATAGGCGGCGACCGCCACCAGCACGAGGAGAACCAGTCCCGCCACGGCGAGCACCAGGCCGTAGCTCCAACTGCGCCGGACCGGAGGCTGGCCCGGATCGACAGGCTTCGGCCTGCTCCGGACTTTGGTGTCCTCCTTGGGGTCCGCCGGCAGCTCCTCCGGGTGATGCACCGAGAGGTAGTGGTTGACCACGTCGTCGGGCGAGAGGCCCACGTAACGGGCATACTCACGGAGAAACCCTTTGGCGAAAATGGGTGCGGGCAGGAGATCGAAGCGGTCCGCCTCCATCGCTTCCAGATACCGCAGGCTGATCTTGGTGCGGTCTGCGATGTCGCGCAAGGTGATCTCGCGCATCTCCCGCTGCCGCCGCAACCAATCACCAAAAGAGCCCGCCTCCGCCGAGCCCGCCTCCTTCTCCCAAGGAGGCTGACGGAGGGGACGCTTGGCGCCGCCGCCGGCTCCCATGTCGGCCGGGGCGGCGGCGTCGGTCCTGCGGGGCGGAAAGCTTTCTTGTCTGGACACGTTTTCGGGCACGCGACGGTTAACTTTACGCGGCACTACGTCTGGGGTCAAATTCTCATCTCTCCTGGCTGAACGCCTCTCATTCCTTTTCTTCCAGCAAGACCCACGCCCGCCTCCGCACGGCCTCGGTCAAGCGCGGATCGCCGGCCACGAGCTTGAGATCCGGCTTGCGCAAGGTCCCCAGGATGCGCCAAGCCGCAACGACCGGCGTCGCCGGATTGCGCGCCAGGGCCAGCCGCAGAGCATAGCGCGCTCCCCACCGGCGATCCGCGGCAATCACCTCCAGGACGGCCGGCGCCGCCGCGACGCTGTTGACCAGCGGCTCCAGCAGGCCCTCGGTCAGCCGGGGATTGTCGAGCAGCGCCGCGGCAACGCGGGGGCTGGGATCGTGCCGGAGCTGAGCGAGGACGCCGGTCCCGGCGCGGCGCGCGATCGCCAGTTTTTCCCCCAACGCCAGCTCCGGCAGCCGAGCGATCAGGCGCAGATCGGCCGCGCGGCGCAGGGTCGGACGGAGCCGGGTGTCGAGCCCCAGTTCCATCAGGTCGCGCCAGTGGAGCCCGGTTACGAAGCGCAACGCCAAGGCCTCCGGCGTGCGGGGATGAAGGGTCAGGCCGCGGCGCACCTCGTAGTACGCGAGGAGCCGCTGCTCGGCGGCCAGCCGTTCGATGATCTCGAGCGTACAGTGCGGATTGCGCAGGACCTGGAGCACCGCCGGAGGCTCCAGCCCTCCTGCCTGCTCGTCGATCAACGCCGCAAGCTCCTCCGCGCCGGCCTCTCGCAACCGGAGAGCGTCTCGCTCTATCCCGTCACCGTACCTCAACATGGGCAGCGGATCGGGCGGTTCGACCATGGGTGCTAGCTTATAGAATCTGGTATCTTCCTCCCCCCTATGACGATTTCGCGAACGATCCAGAATCAATTGGCGAAGGGCGATTTCGACGCGATCGAAAGCGAGTGGCTGGCGCGTCTCGACGAGGCTGCTGCGGACCTCGACTACTTCGTCGGCGTGGCGCGCGCCCTGGTCGGCACCGGAGAGGAGTCCCGGGCTCGCTCCCTCCTCGACCTGCTGGACGAGCAGCTTCGCGAGGCAGCTCTCTGGGCTGTCCGCCTGCAGCTCCTCAAGCGCGCCGGCACACTGTTCATCGCCGCCGAGAAGCTCCATCCCACCGTCTCGGCCACCCTTTCCAAGCTCTACGGGGATCGATCGACTTACAAGGCGCTGTTCGAGGCCGTGGGGCTCCACCGCGCGACCGGCGACATTCCGAAGACCTGGGAGAAGGTCGAGCGCCTGGAGAGCCTGCTCGCCTTCGACGTGGGAACGGTGGTGGCGATGGAGGGTAAGGGCGTGGGCCGGGTGGTGGAGGCCAATCTCGGGCTCGAGAGCTTCAAGATCGATTTCGAAAAGATCCGCGGCCTCACCGTGGGTTTCAAGGCCGCTCCCAAGCTGCTGCGCCCCCTCTCTCCCGAGCACGTCCTGCGGCGCAAGCTCGAAGAGCCGCAGGCGCTCAAGGCGCTCGCCCCGCCCGAGCTGCTGCGCATCGCTCTGCAGAGCTACGACCGGCCGCTGACGGCGGGCGAGATCCGTGACATCCTCGCCGGCATCGTCGCAGAGCCGCAGTGGACGGCTTGGTGGGCCGCCGCCCGCAAGCACTCCCAGGTGGTGGCGAGCGGCAGCGGCGCACGCCAGACCTACCGCTGGGCCGAGAGCAGCGATCACGCGCTGGACTCGGTCTGGAAGGCCTTCGAACGGGACGAGCCGCGCAAGAAGATCGAGCGCCTGCGTCGCGAGGGCAGCCGCGATCCCGGCCTGCGCGACCGCATGGCCGCAAGCCTCGCCGCGGTGGCCGAGCAGGCGATGGACCGCGATCCCGGGCTCGCCTTCGAGCTCTGGTTCGCCATCGAGCGCAGCGGCGCGAAGCTCGACGAGACGGTGGACTGGTCGCCCGACCGGCTGCTCGCCCATCAGCCGTCGCAGGTCTTCGCCGGCATCGAGGACCGGCTCCTGCGCGAGCGCGCCTACACCATGCTCCGCGAGCGCCGCGAGGACTGGCCGGCCGTGTACCGTGACGCGATGTCGAAAGAGGCCGACCCCCGCGCCCTCGACCTCCTGGCCGACGGCCTGTCGCAGGGAGCTCCCCGGGAGCTGGACCGCTTCCTCGACGGTCTGCTGGCCCAGCCGCACCGCAATCCGGCCGCCTTCACCTGGCTGGCGGAGCGGGCGGCCGTGGACGAGGAGCTGCGCGCCCGCAACGCCCTGCGGCTGCTGCAGCAGATCCTCACCACGCTCTCCCGCGACGAGTTCGCCCCGTTCCGGGTGCGCCTGCTGGCGCTCGCCGAGTCGGGGGGGACCGTGCCACGCCTCCTCGCCCACCTCACCGAGGACCAGGCCGCCCAGGCCGAGGAGGCCGTGCAGCGGGCGGCGCCGCTCGAGCCCTACCAGCGCGAGCAGCTCGTCAACGCCATCCACCTCCGCTTCGAGGGCCTGCGCAAGGAGACCGGGCCGTCGGCGCTCTATGCCACGCCCGCGGCGGTGGAGGCCAAGCGGGCCGAGCTGCAGCAGATCCTCTCGGTGGAGATCCCGGCCAACCGCAAGGCGATCGGGGAGGCCCGGGCGCTGGGCGATCTGCGCGAGAATTTCGAGTACAAGTCGGCCCGCCAACGGCACGAGTACCTGAACGCCCGCGCCGCCGCCCTCAATTCGGAGCTCTCCCGCGTCCGCCTCATCGAGACCTCGGGGATGGACACCTCCGAGGTGCGTATCGGCACGCGGATCCGCCTGACGGGGCCGGGCCGGCGGACGATCACCATCCTCGGCCCCTGGGAGAGCCGGCCGGAGGAGGACGTGATCTCTTACGAATCCGAGCTAGCCGGCATGCTGTTGGGCCGCAAGATCGGCGACCCGGTTCAGGTGGGCAACGAGAGCTGGACGGTGGAGAGAATCGAACCGTACCGGTAAATTTCTACAATCCGCAGGTGTAGGGACGCAGCATGCTGCGCCCCTACAAGGACCCGTAGCGCGGCCTACGCCGCCACGACTCGGCCGTGCCGGTGCGAACCCGGCCGGGGGTGCGCCTCGAACCCGAGAACGCGGTTCGGCGCCGAGTTCCGGATCTCCACCGTTTCCAGCTTGTAGCGCAGCACAACCGACGAGCCGTCGGCGAGCAGGAACTCGAGATCCGAGTACCGGGTGAGCAGCTCCCGGCCCCGGGGACTGCCGGCGTCGACCCGAGCGACCGGCGTCTCCCCTTCGAGGCCCCTCTGCACCCAGCCGTCGTCCGTCCAGATGAACTCGCGGCCGGCGACCTCGCTGGTCGTCAGCAGCAGGGCGAGCGGCGCGCCGGGCTCGACCGTGACGACCTCCTGACCCACCACAGGCTGATCGCCTTGGAAGATGTCGCGGCCGGGGCCGTGACTGACGGCGAAGAGGCCGACCACCAGCGCCAGCCCCATGGCCGCAGCGGTACGCAGAGCGGGCCGCGGCGGGAAGAGCAGGAGGCGGAAAGCTTCGAACGCGCCCCGCATCCCGGCAGCCGGAACCTCCTCCATTACCTGGCGGCGGATCTGCTGCCGTAAGGGGGGGGGCGGCTCCACGCGATCGAGCCGGCCGAGGCCGGCAACCACCTTGCGCATCGAGGCGAGGCGCGCACCGCACTCTGCGCACACCGCGCAATGAGCTTCGAGCTGTCGCATTTCGACGAACCCGAGCTCCGAGTCGAGAAAAGCCGAAAGCTGCTCAGTGGAAATATGCCGGTTCATGTCTCTCTCTCCAGGAGAAGCCGAAGCTGCTCTCGCCCGCGCGCGATCCGCGAACGGACGGTCCCCACCCGGACCCCCAGCACTTCAGCAATCTCCTCATATGATAGACCCTCCAGGTCCCGCAACACCACTGCCTCGCGAAACACCTGCGGCAGACGGGCCAGGCCCTCCGTGACCCGGCGCCCTTCGTCTGCGGCGACCGCCAGTTCCTCCGGCCCGCGGGCGGGATCGGCGATGGGCACGCCCCCGTCCTCCATACCATCGTCGATCGACTGCATGACGGGGAAGTGGCGCGACAACCGATCGCGGCAGTGGTTGACGGCGATACGGAACACCCAGGTCTTCAGGGTGGAACGCCCACCGAAGCTTCCCAGGTGGCGGTAGATGCGCAGGAAGATCTCCTGCGTCAGATCGGCGGCTTCCTCCCGGTTTCCCGCGAGGCGGTAGGCAAGGTTGTAGACCATGTCGTCGAAGCGCCCGTAGACCTCGTCGAACGCCTGCAGATCGCCGCAGCGGTGGCGCTCGACGAGCTCGACGTCGAGAGCTACGTCATGATGAATCGCAGGATAGACCGTGGCGACGCCCACCGACTCCTCCCGGGGCGGAGTGACCCGCGCCCTGGTCTGATAGACGCCGGGGGCGCTCAAAAAGTTCCCGAGACGCTTCAAGATGAACAAGGGTACACCCTTTCGGGCGGCCGCGGGAGTTGACAGATAATCGCATCCGTGCACCTCCTGCCCCTGATCCTCTTCGTCCTCACCTACGCGGGGCTCGCGCTGGGGCGCATCCCCGGACTGGCTCTCGACCGCACCGGCTTCGCCGTGCTGGGTGCCGTCGCCTTCCTCGCCACGGGCTCGATCTCCGTCGAGGACGCCAAGGCGGCGGTGGATGCGCCGACCATCGCCGTGCTCTTCGGCATGATGCTGCTCTCGGCCCTCTACCAGGAGTCGGGGCTCTACGCGGCCATCGGCCTCCGCCTCGCCCGCGTGGACCAGCCCAGGCGTCTGCTGCTCGGTACGATCGTGGTGACGGCCTTGCTTTCGGCGGTCCTCACCAACGACGTGACGTGCTTTGCCCTGACGCCGCTCCTCGCCGGCGCCCTGGTAGCCGCGGGGCGCCCTCCCCTCCCCTACCTGCTGGCTCTCGCCTGCGCGGCCAACCTCGGTAGCGCCCTCACCCCGGTGGGCAACCCGCAGAACATCCTGATCGCCCAGACCCTGCACCTCCCCTTCCTCGGCTTCATGCTGGCCTGCGCGGCGCCCGCCCTGGCCTCCCTGGCCGCGCTCTATGCCATCGTCTCTCGACGGCTCGGTGCGGTAGAAAAGGAGCCCACCGCGGCGCCGCTGGCCGGATCCTCGAACGCCGTTCCTCTCTATCGCCAGGATGCGGCCAAGGCAGTCCTGCTCACGGCGGCCGCCATTGTCCTCTTCCTCTCGTCGGTCCCGGCGCCGCTGACCGCGCTCGGCATCGCGGGGGTCGTGCTGACCAGCCGGCGCATGCATACGCGCGACATGCTGGCCCTGGTCGATTGGCACCTGCTGGCCCTCTTCATCGCCCTCTTCATCGTGGGCCGCGGCTTCGAGCTTTCGGGCTGGACGCAGGCGTCGCGCGGCGCGCTGGCCGCGGCGGGGGCCGACCTCACGCATCCGGCGGTGCTGGTGGTCTCCGTATCGTTGCTGGGACTGGTGGTGGGGAACGTACCGGCCGTCATGCTGCTGCTGCCTTTCGTGGGCCGCCAGCCGGCGGCAGGCTATGCTATGGCGCTCTCCAGCACCTTCGCCGGCAACGCCGTGCTGGTGGGCAGCATCGCCAATCTCATCGTGGCCGAGCAGGCGGGCCGGCTGGGGATCAAGCTCGGCTTCCGCGAGCACCTGAGCGTCGGATTGCCGGTGACCCTGATTTCGCTCGCCCTGGCAGTGGCGGCGATGCTGGCCTGGTAGGCGGGATCAGCGAGCCCGCAGGGAGCGGGCGATCAGCCCGATGCCACCGAAGAGCAGCACCAGCATGACGAGAGTGTTGAACAGGCTGGTGTTGCGGAAGTAGATCTCGAGGTTCATCAGGATGCCGGCGACGAGGATCGTGGCGCCGGCGATCAGCAGCAGCCAGCCGAGCACGGAGCGGCCATTGAAGAACAGCAGGGCGACGCCGATGAGGAGAGGCACCAGGGTCAGCCCGAAGGCGTTGTGTCCCCAGAGCACCCAGAAGCCGCTGGTGACCGTAACCTGCTGGGTCAGCAGGTAGCCTCCGGCGCAGGCCATTACGAAGCCGATCAGGAACTCTCCCAGGCCTCCCGGGGTTCCTCCCGCGCCACGAAACCGAGCGTCTCCCGTCATACGATTCGACCTCCGTGCATAGCCCGAAGGCGGCGATCATACGCCAGCCGCGGCTTGCCGTAGAGCGCCGTTCAACCGGCCGCCGGGACGCCGGCCAGGTCCTTCCGGTCGGAACCGCTAGCGTACCGCACCGCGTGACCCCATTGGATGAACGGCTGCTCCAGCTGGCGCCAAGAAAGAGTGGCAAGGGCGAGGGTGGCGGCGAAGGCTCCCAGAGTCACAACGATCTCGAGCATCGTTCCAAATCCCGGCGGCCGTCCCAGGATCAGGCCGTGGGCAAATCCGTTGACCGCCTGATGGATGAGATAGAAGCCGTAGGCCAGCAGCCCCAGACCGCGTAGCCACCGCTGGCGAACCAGCCAGGTGACAGGGCCCCGGCGCTCCGTCACCGCGATCAGCAGCAGGGCGGCATAGAGAACGGCGAGCAGAGATGGGAAGCCCACGCTCTGCTGATAACCGAGCGCCGCCAGGCAGGTCAGGGACGCGCTCAGAACAATGCCATAGAGCGCCCACCGGCTCCGGGCAACCAGTCTGCGCCCCCCGTCGCGCCGCAGCAGATAGGCGCAGAGCACGCCGAGGAGCAGGGCATCGGCCCGGCAGGGCATGAGCACGAGTGCCCCGAACCCGCCCCGGAAATCCGCGATCGCCCGGTGCACCGGCGCCGCCAGCACGAGCACGCCGAAGGCGAACGGCAGCCGGCGCGGGGAAATAAAGCGGACCATCAGGGGCAGCAGGAGATAGAACTGCTCTTCCACCGCCAGCGACCAGGTGATGCCCAGCCATTCGGGGCCAAATGTCTCTACCCTCGCCATCAGGAGGTTCTGCGTGAAGGTGAAGTAGGACCAGAAGGGAAACGGCTGCTGGAAGAGCCTACCGAGGACCGGCGAAGCCACCAACGTCGGGCCCACCTTGACGAGAAGGTAAAACAGGCCGAGCCAGACGAAATACAGCGGCAAAATGCGGCAGAAGCGCCGGCTGTAGAAGGCGCGGAAATAGTTCGCAGACTCCCGATGGTCGAGCAGCAGACCGCCGATGAGGAATCCCGAGAGCACAAAGAACAGGTCGACGCCGCTGACCGCGAGACCGAGGACCCGGAGCGCGAAGGGCATTGGGGAGCCGAACACCCCCTGAAGCGGGAACACCACGTAATGCCACAGTACGACCCCGAGGATCGCGAGGCCACGCACGCCGTCCAGCTCTGGGACGCGCCCACCGGTTCTCTCCTCCAACGCCAGCAAAGTGCACCGATCTTACTGCACTCCGAGAGCTCAAATCCGTCTCAGCAGGACGTGCCGGTAGGCGCCGACGGCGGGCTCGTCATGCTCCACCACGAAAGGTGCCCGGGAGCGGGAGAGGATCTCCCCCATCCGACGGTTCGTACTGGTGAAGACGAAGTCGAGCAGGGCCAAGCACGCCCGCCGCAGGAGCCCGGGACAGGAGCCCTCGGGTAGGAACTTGTCGAAGACCCCCAGGCGCCCTCCCACGCGGAGCACCCTCGCCACCTCTCGTAGACAGAGGACCGGATCGGGGATCACCTCCAGCACCATGTGGAGGATCGCGGCGTCGAAGGAGCCGCCGGGCAGGTCGAGCGCCATGCCATCCATCTGCCGAAACTCGATACCGGGGCGGGCGTGGGCCTTGGCCTGGCGCAGCATCGCGGGCGTCAGATCCGTCGCCAGCACCTCGATTTCCCCGGGGACGAACGCGAGATCGGCTCCCGTGCCGCAGCCGACGATGAGCAGGCGCTCGGTGGGCTGGAGCTGCAGCAGATCGATGGAATGCCGGCGCTCGCGGGGAAACTTCGTCACCCGGTCGTAGTGGGGAGCCCAGAGGGTGTAGCGGAACCGGTACCAGGCGTTCGAGGGCATGCCTTGCCGAGGAGAAAAAGGGTGGGTAGAGGCGCCCCGGAGGGGGAGCGCCTCTACCCGAGGGGAGATCTTACAAGGAGCCGGAGCCGCCGGGTACGGGACTCAGAACGGCATCCTCAGGTAGCCAAGATCCTCGCGAAGCGCTGGCGCGGGGGCCGGCTCGCGGGTGAGATCGTCAAAGAACCTGCGGACCTGGAGTGGGTCCGTGTGAGCAAGGCGATGATAGAACCGGAGGGCCACCTCGACCTCCGCCCGCCACAGCGAGCAGCTCTCTTCCGAGATCTCGGGTGCCTCCTCGCTCTCCTGGGCCGCGGCCACGTACATGCTGTGGTTGCAGACGTGCCGGGCCCAGCATCCCTGGCAGGGGAAAGCGGCTTCCCCGGCCTCCACCGCCTCCAGCTCCGTATCCTCACCGGCGACGTCGCCGAGACCCGCCGGCGAGAGCAGATCAAAGCTCTCCAGGAAGGCGCGGGGATAGGAGTCGGCGATCGGCACCGGACCGGCGAAGCCTCCCCGCTCATCGTAGGAATGGGCCAGAGGCTCGCTGCGCATCAGGCGGTCGACGACCCGGGTCAGCGGCTTGTAGTCGATCGGGAAGCGCTGCGCCGCGAGCTCGTCGGCCATCTCCTCGCAGAGGGCGAGCAGATCGTTCCGCAGCTCCAGCCGGCGCCCCGGGTGTGCCAGACCGTCGCCCGCGGCCGAGTCGGCGGTGACCGTGGCATCCAGATGGCGGATTCCCGTGCTCTTGGCCCACTCCCAGAGATCAAGCAGCCGGCCGTGGTCCAGCACACAGTGGACCGTCAGGCGATCGCCCAGACTGTCCAGCAGCAGCCGCACCACCGGATCGATCTTCCAGGCCGTTCGCGCGGCGCAACGGTCGGCAAGGGAAGAGACGGGGTAGCTTCCGCACAGCAGCCGCACCTGGAACGAGTAGCCGGCGAGGAACTCGGCCCTGGCAGCCGTCACCTCCGCAGCGGCGAGGGTCAGCTCGAAGGCGACCTCCTGACCCTGCAACCCGGCGAGGCGGGAGGACTCGACGACGATCCGCTCCAGCAGGCGATTGCCCGGATAGGCGCCGTCCCAGCTCAGGTGCAGCTTGACCCGGCTGGTGCCATGGCTCTGCTTGAAGACGAAAGCCAGGAATTCCAGAATCGCCTCCTCGCGCACCCCTTCGATGCGGGCGTGCAGCTCGCCGTCGACGCGGTAAATGGCGCCGAGGTTCCACCAAGCGGCCGCCTCGGGAAGACCGCCGGCTCCACCCTCGGTCGTCAGCAGGTCCTCGTTGACGAGCCAGCCGAGCAACGCCTCGTCCAAGTCACCGGTCTCCAGCGCCGGAGCGATGTAGAACTGCAGATCCTCCGGCACCTCCACTACCGCCGCGCGCTCGAGGTCATAAAGCAGACCGCAAGAGCCGTCACCCTCGATCAAAGGGTGCAGGGCCCTCAGCCGCAGGGCGCCGGGCATGGGCATGGGGGTGACGTGAAGCATGGCTCGTCTTCCTCCTGGTTACGCCGGCGACGGTAGACCGTCCCCTCTACTCCAGGTGGCGGGGACAGCCTTTCCATTTCGCCTCTCTCTAATACCAACGTTACCGCTGGGGCATTTTTCGGGACAAAATCCTCCAAATTTTTTGCGAGACGCCGATTTTCTGCAGTTTTCATAATTCTCGCCACAATTCGCAAGGAAAAATGAATGCAAATCATCGAGGACGGGTCAGGATCCGCCCTCAATGATTGAGGAAAATCGCTACCTCGAAGAGGAAGGTGCGGCCGGCTGCAGCCAGCGCGCCAGCCAGGCCAGCACGGTGTCGTGCCAGAGGATGCTGTTGGCGGGTTTGAGCACCCAATGGTTTTCATCAGGAAATTGGAGGAACTGGCTGGGAATGCCGCGCCGCTGCAGCGCGGTGAAGGCGGCGACCCCTTGATTGTCGGGGATGCGGTAGTCGAGGCCACCATGGACCACCAGCATGGGCGTCTCCCAACGGTCGACGAACTGCACGGGATTGTGCTTTTCGAAGCTCGCGGGGCTCTGCCAGTAGGGGCCTCCCATCTCCCACTCCGGGAACCAGAGCTCTTCCGTCCCGTAATACATCATCCGCTGATCGAAAGTGCCGTCGTGGCTGACCAGACATTTGAAGCGCCCGGGCCAGTTGCCGGCGATCCAGTTGACCATGAACCCGCCGTACGAGGCACCCAGAGCGCAGGCGCGGTCGCCGTCGATCCAGGGATTCTGCTGCAGTGCGGCTTCCAGGCCCTTCTGCAGGTCGACCAGCGGCTTGCCGCCCCAGTCCAGGCGGATGGCGTCGGTAAAGGCCTGGCCGTAACCGGTGGACCCGTGGAAATCGACGGTCACCACGGCATAGCCGGCGCCGGCGTAGACCTGCGGGTTCCAACGGTAGTGGAATTCGTTGTTGAAGGAGCCCTGCGGGCCGCCGTGAATGAGGAAGGCGAGCGGGTACTTGCGGTCCGGCTGAAACCCGGCCGGCTTGGTCACCCAGCCGTAGACCGTGTCGCCGTTGGCGCCCTGAAAATGGAACTGCACGGACTCGCCCGTCACCGCCGCGGCGACCTTCTCCTGGTTGATCCGGGTGATCTGGGTGAGGGCCGAGCCGTCGCGCCCGACGGCGTACAGCTCGACCGGCGAGCGCAGGGTGTCACGGCCGAAGACGAGCCGGTCGCCCGCCCTTTGCGGCTCGCGCACATGGCCGTCGCTCAACAGCTTCGTCACTTTGCCGCTGGCTACGTCGATGGCGAAAAGTGGGTGCTGGCCGACGTCACCCGCGGCGGTGAAGAGGGTGCGCCCGTCCGCCGAGAAGAACACTCCGTCGGGCGAGCGGTCCCACTCCTCGGCCAGCACTCTCTCGCGGCCGGTCGCCAGGTCGCGCAGCTTGATGCGGAACCGGTCGGCTTCGAACCCCGGGCGCGACATCGCGAGATAGGCCAGCGTCCTGCCGTCCGGCGAGAAGGCGGGTTGGGTATCCCAGGCTGGATTGGCGTCGGTCAAGTTCTCGGCAGTCCGCAAGCCGTCCGCCGGCACACGGTAGAGGTCGAAGTCCGTCGACCAGGGCTCCTCGCGGCCCGCATCGCGGGCGGCGAAGATCACGGTTCGACCGTCCGGTGAGAAGGTGAACTCTTCCGTGCCACCGAAGGGGCGCGATGGCACGTCGGCGTTCATGCCGCGCGAGAGGTCCACCGGCTCGCCACCGGCGAGGGGCATCGTGAAGAGATGGTTGCGCCGCCCGTCCGACCAGGTATCCCAATGGCGGAAGAAGCCGACGCCGCCCTGGTAGAGCCGCCCCGAGGACTTCCGCTTCTCCTCCTGGTCGAGCCGCTCCTTGGTGCAGGCGAGGGTCGGGCAGTCGACGAAGACCTCCAGGCTGAAGGCGATTCGCGAGCCGTCGGGCGAGATGGTGAGGTTCGAGACATCCAGCGGCAGCTTCGTCACCTGGACCGGGTCGCCACCCGTCGCCGCAAGGCGCCAGACCTGGTTGGACCCGGAACGGCTCGAGAGGAAATAGACGCTCTTGCCGTCCGGCGCCCAGCGGGGGTTGTTGTCCGCGGCCGGATCGGTCGTCAGGCGGGTCAGGCCGGTGCCGTCGATGTTGACCCGCCAGAGGTCCGTCCTGCCCCGATTCGCCTCAAGATCCGTAGTGCGGACGACGAAGACCACCTTGTCGCCCTGCGGCGAGGGCTGGGGCTCGGTGATCCGGTCCATGGCGAGCAGGTCGTGTACGGTGAAGGGATGAGGCTCCGCCGCCGCGGCGGGCAGGCCGGAGCCGAGCAAGACGAGGATCGTAAAAAGTTGACGCATCGGGATCTCCGGGATGTGAATCGGATCAACAAGGCGGACTCTACCAGACCGCCTTGCCCTTCGAATCGCGCCTACGGCTTCTTCCCCACCATCCCGAAGTCCTGATACCCGAACAGCAGCTCGTCGAGGCGGTCGCGCAGACGGTTGACCTGATCGGCGAGTTGGTGCTGCTCCGGCGGCAGCTTCGCAAGGTCGATTTCGGGCAGGCGCTCGCTGGCGACGAAGGGACGGAGGTCGAGCCGTTCCACGGGGTCGAAGCCGGCCAGCTCGTAGAGGAGCTTGAGGCTCTCCGGATGGACCGGGCGAACGTGAGTGGGGTCGAGCCAGAAGTTGCGGGCCGCGACGACCACTGAGAGGGGGTTCGGAGTCTCCAGGATCAGCACGCCGCCCGGCTTCAAGGCGCGATACGCGAGGCGCACCAGGCGGTCGAGGGCGCCGGCCGGGAGGTGCTCGATGACGTGGAAGGAGACAACGCCACCGAGGCTCCCTTCGGGCACGCCGGCGAGGACGTCGAAGAGGTCCCCCTCCTCCGCCGCCAGCCCCCGGTCGCGGCAAAGCTGGACCATGCGGGCGGAGGAGTCGACGCCGCGGCCGGCGATGCCGTGGTCGCGCAGCAGGGCGAGCGCCTCGCCGCGTCCGCAGCCGAGGTCGAGCACCGGCGCTCCGGCGGGCGCTTCCTTCAGATCGGGGAGATAGGCGGCGATCCGCTCCCGGATCTCCTCCTCGGTGCCGCGGTAGCGCCGCTCGAGCTCCAGGTAGCCGTGCTCCTGGTGGGCGCGGGCCACGGCCTCGACGGCGGACGTCGATCCTTCCGGCAGCGTCCGCACCGTGGCGAGGGCGGCCCCGAGGCTGCCGAGGAGGTCGCGGGCCTCGCGCCGGTAGCGATCCAGCTTCTGGTCGGCCCGGGCGAAGAGCGCGTCGTTGTGGCGCATGATCTCGTGGACGCCCTCGGAGTCGAGGGCCTCCTGGTACTCGATCCGCCGCAGGTGGTCGGCGCGAGCCGCCTCCAGGCGCTCCAACTGTTCCAGCAGGATGAGATTGAAGGTGCGCTGGCGCTCCCAGAGATCGTTCTGGGGGACTTTGACGAGGGGGCGGAGGAGGCGCTTGAGGCCGACCAGCAGACGCCCCAGCAAACCGCGATGGCTACGGATGGGGAACTCGCGGTCCCCCGCCCACAGCCACCGCCAATCGGCGAGATCACGGGTAGGCTCGACGAGGAAATCGTCGATCGATGGGGCGCGACGCTCCGGGACACCGGGTCCGTTCGCCATCGCGCCCCCGGGCAGTCCGCTACTCTTCCGCCACCACCGCGACGGTCACCTCGGCGATGACCTCGGGGTGCAGCTCGATGCGCACCGGGTGATCGCCAAGGGATTTGATACCCCCCTCGAGATCGATGCGCCGGCGGTCGACGACGAATCCTTTCTTCTCCAGCACCTCGGCCACGTCGCCCGCGGTGACCGAGCCGTAGAGCGTGCCGGTCTCGCCGACCCGCTTGGCGATCTCGAGACGCAGCCCCTCCATCGTCTTGGCGATCGCGGAGGCGGCATCGCGTTCCTTGGCGTGCTGGGCGTCGATCTTGGTCCGCTGCTGCTCGAAGTACTTGATGTTGGCGTGCGTCGCCTCGAGCGCGAACCCCTGAGGAACGAGATAGTTGCGGCCGAAGCCCGGCTTGACGTCCACCACCTCGCCACGCTTGCCGAGATGACGCTGGTCGCTGAGCAGGATGACTCTCACGCTTCCCTCCTAATCCGTGGTGAACGGGATCAGCGCCAGGTGGCGCGCCCGCTTGATCGCCTGCTGCAACGGGCGTTGATGGTTGGCGCAGGTCCCGGAGATCCGCCGCGGCAGGATCTTCGAGCGCTCGGGAATGAACTGCTGCAGGAGCTTGACGTCCTTGTAATCGATGTAATCGATCTTGTCGGCGCAGAACTTACAGACCTTGCGCCGGCGGAAGAAGACTTTTCTCGCGCGTGCCATGATCAGACCTCCTCTTCCACGGATCCGCTCTCGAACGCCGGAGACTCACCGGCGCCGCCGGCCGAGGCCGGGCTGGCTCCCCCGCCCGCCGGCTGCCGGCGCGCGGCCCGCTTCAGGTCCTCGTCCGTGCGCACCGTCAGGTAGCGCAGGATCTTGTCGTTCTGGCGCATCCGGTGCTCCACCTCCGGCAGCGCGGTCTTGCCGTTCTCGCTGGAGATGTAGAGCAGGACGTACTTGCCCTCGTTCAGCTTGTCGATGGGGTAGGCGAGCTTGCGCCGGCCCCAGTTCTCCTCGCCGGTGATCTGCGATCCGCCGGCGGTGAGCATGGTCTTGTATTCCTGGGTCATGGTGACGACGTCCTCGTCGGGTACGCGAGGGTCGACCAAGAACATCAGCTCATAAGTGCGCATGGGTGGTGGAACTCCTCCCTATGGCCTGGGTCGGTCCCGCTTCACGCGGAACAGAGAGGTTGACAGATCGGCGGCGCCGGAGCCCGGCCCGCCCGTGACAAGAAGGCAGATTGTACACGGCGGAGCGGAAAAGGCAAGCGCAGTGCCCGCGTGATACAATCATCGCGCATTTACTTGGGAATGAACCGCGGCGCCATGCCGCCGGGAGGGATGCCCATGGCCTTCAACACCCTCGGAGAGTGGCTGTTCTCGGGCCTTGGCGCTCGCAGCGCCTGCTGCTTCCGCCAGCCCGATCACAAGCTGATTTACGGCACCTTCAATCCGTCCGCGCCGGGCGATCAGATTACCACCTCGAGCGCCCAGTTCGAGGGCCGCTACGGCCTCCCCTTTATCAATTGGGGGAGCCCGATCGGCGAAGGCCGCGTGCCGGACAAGCTGGAGCTGCAGGCCCGGGTGCGGAAACCCGACAACCCGTGCGGCCTGGCGTCGAACGCGTCCTACGTGGTGACGGAGCTCGACTACATCGACCTGCGCTACGTCGCCAATTTCAAGGGCGGCCGCCCGATCTGGGAGTCGATCGAGGCCCAGGGGATCTTCGCGCCCCCGCCCTCCCCTCCGCCCCCTCCACCACCGCCACCACCACCTCCTCCTCCGCCACCGCCGCCGCCGCCTCCTGGGCAGCACCCATCTCATCCGCCTCCGCCACCGCCACCCTCAATAGAATCGAAGACTGGCATTCCAGCGCCGAAGCAGAAGATTGGCAAACTTCAGTTTAAGTTATGCAAGTTATTCGGAA
>DASYTJ010000083.1:0-30620 GCA_036002325.1 Thermoanaerobaculia bacterium
CGCCGTCGTGAACGTCGGATTGATGACGATCTGCGTGCTGCTGAACGAGCTCGCCGCACGGTTCGGGAAGGTCTGACCCGCCGAGAGATCCCGCAACGTCACGTTCGCTCCCGAAACAAAGTTGCTGCCGTAGATCGTGAATGGTTGCGAACTGTTCGACCCCGTCACCGGGTTCGGAGACACGCTGCTGATCGAGGGCGCCGCCGCACTCGGAGCGACCACTTGGAACTGGTACTGACCCGAAGACTTCCCATCCGGGTTGATCACCTCCACCGACCACGTGTGCGCCGCCGTCGTGAACGTCGGATTGACGACGATCTGCGTGCTGCTGAACGAGCTCGCCGCCCGATTCGGGAACGTCTGACCCGCCGAGAGATCTCGCAACGTCACGTTGGCGCCCGAGACAAAGCTGCTGCCGTAGATCGTGAATGGTTGCGAACTGTTCGACCCCGTCACCGGGTTGGGAGACACGCTGCTGATCGAGGGCGCCGCCGCGCCTGGGGCGACCACCTGAAACTGGAATTGACCCGAAGACTTGCCATCGGGATTGATAACCTCCACTGACCACGTGTGAGCAGCCGTCGTGAACGTCGGGCTCAGCACGATCTTCGTGTTACTGAAAGAGCTCGGCGCCCGGTCCGGAAATGTCTGACCCGTTGAAAGGTCTCGCAGCGTCACGTTCGCTCCAGAGACGAAGTTGCTTCCAAAGATCGTGAACGGCTGAGAGCTGTTGGAGCCGGTTACCGGGTTCGGAGACACACTACTGATGACGGGTGCCGCCGCGTTTGGAGCGACCACCTGGAACTGGAATTGACCCGAAGACTTGCCATCGGGATTGGTAACTTCCACCGACCATGTATGCGCCGCCGCAGTGAAAGTTGGATTTAGGACAATCTGCGTACTACTGAACGAGCTCGGCGCCCGATCCGGGAACGTCTGGCCGGCCGAGAGATCCCGCAGTGTCACGTTCGCTCCTGATACGAAGTTGTTCCCATAGACTGTGAAAGGCTGCGCGCTGTTGGATCCCGTCACCGGGTTCGGAGATACGCTGTAGATTACCGGCGACGGGGCGCTGGGGGAAACCACTTGAAACTGGTATTGACCAGAAGACTTACCGTCCGGATTGATCACCTCCACCGACCATGTGTGCGCCGCCGTGGTGAAGGTCGGGTTGATTACGATCTGCGTGCTGCTGAACGAGCTCGCCGCCCGATTCGGGAACGTCTGGCCCGCCGAAAGATCCCGCAGCGTTACATTTGCCCCAACGACGAAATTACCGCCGAATATCGTGAACGGCTGAGAGCTATTCGACCCTGTAACCGGATTTGGAGAAACGCTGCTGATCAATGGCAACGACGACGAGCTCGTCTGAACCTGGAAGTTGAAGACGTTCGACGAGTTGCCGTTGGGGTTGATCACCTGCGCGGACCATGTCGCCGTGTTGTTCGTGA
Organism: Thermoanaerobaculia bacterium; assembly: GCA_036002325.1. Lineage (GTDB taxonomy): Bacteria > Acidobacteriota > Thermoanaerobaculia > Multivoradales > UBA5704 > DATARR01. The sequence continues at coordinate 1,452 of DASYTJ010000083.1, forward strand.
AGTTGGCGCTGAGCGAGAGCTGACCGCTGTTGGAGTAGTTCGTGGACTTGCTGTAAGTCCCGCCGTTGGCCAGGTTCTTCAGCGTGACTGTGGCTCCCGATACAAAATTGCCGCCGTAGATCGTCAGCGTCTGGCTGCTGTTCAAGCCCGGCACCGGATTAGGCGAGACACTGCTGATCGAGGGTGTTGACCCGCTTTGAGCCTGCACTGTGAAAGGTGCCGCGTTCGATTGCTGACCATCCGGGTTTTTGACCATAACGGTCCAAGTACCGACTTGGTTGCCGTTGTTGAATTGGTAGCTCAACTGGCTGCTGGAAACGAAGGTCAGCTTCGCAGGGTTGCTAGGGATGTTCGGACCGGTCGGAGGACCGAAAATCAACGCTGCGCCGTTCTGGAAGTTACTACCCTGGATGGTCATCGTTTGGCTGCCGCTCGATGCCGGGTAGGAGGCCGGCGAAACGCGCTCCACGAATGGCGGAGTAACGAGAGTTTCGTCATCCTCGATGAGCACCGTAAGGCGGTCTTGCTTGCCGATGGAAGCGCCGGCGGAAGCATCGAAGAGCCGTAACGAGAAAGTCTCGGCACCCTCGCGGAGAAAGTCATCGAGGATGGGAACCGTGATCGTCCGCAAGGTCGCGCCTGTCACGAAAGTGAGACGGCCGCTGCGTTGCTTGAAGTCCACGTCCCCGCCGGCAGAGCCGCTTTCAGTCGAGTAACCCACATCGACCGTACTACCCGCGGGCCCAACGCGGTTCACCGTCACCGTCACGCTGCCGGCATTTTCCCGAACATTCACGTTGGCGGAGCTGAACTCGAGCTTCGGTCCATGGTCGTCGTCGAGGATGGTGATCACGGCGTTCTTGAGAGCTCCTAAGCTCGCTCCCTCGGTCGGACCACTCAGCGCCAGGTTGATCGTCTCATCGCTTTCCGTCAGGGAATCGGGAATGATCGCAACAGAGAACGTCTTGCTTTTCTCTCCGGCGCCAAAATTGAGATCTCCAGAGGCAAACCGATAATCGATTCCACGGGAAGCGGTACCGCCGCTCGTCACATAGCTGACTTTGGCCACGGCCGCAGAGGCCCCGGTCCGCACGACCGTGATCGTCACGGTTCGCGTGGACTCGCTGACCGGGTATGCGGCGGCGGAGAACTCGAAGCTGTTGCCATGGTCGGCCTCCTCCAGAAAGTCACCACAGACCCAAGCTTCGGAAATTGTATCGTCTGGATCACCATTCGTCGTATCTGGAAAACCACCTCCCTGGATGGGAGCGATTTGGTACCACCCTCTCTGGCAGACAGGCGTCGATGTCGAGCCGCTCACAGCCAAGGAATTAAATACAGGCCCCAGCGAGGTGACAGCAGGTCCGCAGCCGATGCGGCGATAGGCCGTCGACCCCGCTCCTCCAGGACCGACACGGAAACAAACACTGTTGTCCGCAAGACGGACCGTCCCGGACCGGGACGAGAGCGAGTGCAGAAACGAGATTGGATCCTTGTATCCATAGCTGTCAGGGTGAGAAGGGGAATATCCGAATTCTCCCTGATCGTCATTTTTCGTGCCGAGAGTGCCAAAGGTCTTGGTCTCGAAGTGAAGGTGGGAGGAGAAATCCTTATCACATTTTGTCAACCCATATCGGCTACAGCCCACCTTGGCGACAGTCTGTCCAGCCGTAACTTGTACCAGGGAGGGACAGATATGCCGCTTTTTGGATCCGCCGGGCCCGCACTTCTCGAGGAGCTCCGGATCGATCCAGGAAAGATGAGAATATTGCGTGTAGATGTTCTGGCCATCGGGCAAGGAGTGCTGAATAATGATGGTATTGCCATAGCCATGGTCGCAGAAACGCTTATTATCGCAGCTCGGGCCGCCAGCGTCGTTTTCCTGAATCTCCACCACGGCGCCGCTGCCCGCAGCAAAGACCTTGGTCCCTGCGGCGGCACCAATGTCAATACCCGTATGGTACTCTTTTGTCGACACGTAGTTGTAGTGCGCGAAGTCGTTGCCCAGCCTTCCCCTGTCATTGCCTTCTACAGGCCAAATAAACGAGGCTGATTTCTCCGCAAGCGTCGCAGTCGCCGCACGATCGGTGATCACTCCCTCGCCGCGACCCTGGAGGTCCTTCGAAACAACGGCGAAACCGGCGATCGATTGATCGGCAACAAACCGTACGTGCGCTGCCATCTCGATATCTTGATTCTTGAACAGGCTCAGGAGATCCAGATGCCGTGTTTCAAACACGCCCAAGCCCTGCTCGCGAGCGCTGGCAAGAGTATTGCCCTCGGGGCCTACGAGCTCCAGGCTCAGATCCGTCGCGTCGGTGCTCAGGTTGGAGATAAAGTAATCGAAGCCGGCCACGGGTAGAAATACTCCCTCCTTGATCTCTGTGGCGGCTGGAACAACTTCGAGCGAGGCACCGGCTCCGCGCAAGACTATCGCCGCTCCCACAGGTTTCGCGGTACGCATCTCGAGCAACAGCATCTCTCTCGGCAAGCGGGATTCGAGGAGGGAGTCCAAAGGCAGCTCGGTCAATCCTGGTTCCACGGCCAGCGAGATCTTCTCCAAGACTTCACCGAACCGATCACGGGCCGTCACTACGGCGGCTGTTGGAGTATGCCGAGGATTGGCCAGTCTGATGGAAATCGAAGCATCTGTATCTGGGGTAACCAACAAATACAGTGCGCCAGGCTGCGCCGAAACAGGTAGGCAAAAAGTCAAGATCCAGATAGCAGTGATAAAGACGATCGTTCTAGAGCACTGAATGCGGCATGGAGCTACTGAGTAAGTTGCAGCATGTGCGGTAGCATGACTCATGGATTTACCTCTCCAAAGATTGTCGTTGTCATCGCGGAGCACAGCCAGCCAGTAATAGGCCAACTTACAGGCATAGGCAGCTACCTAAGAATATGTAACTATCGCTCGGCAAATGTTTATGTGCCATGGGATCGGCTCTTCCCCGCGGCTTGGTAACGTGCGGCGAAGGCACCGCACACTTGCAGCCATTGCTATCCATCATTGATCGCCTTCTCCACAGATGGCCTGGGGAACGGTGCTATACTGGAATATCGTTCATGCAAAGTGACGCATATGGTTTCCCGTCGTCCTCGGCAGCCGGCGCGAGCGATGAACCGGCCTACCGTGAGTCTCCGCCATCCCAGAATTCACAAGTTTTCACAATGTACAGGATCACAGTCGACGCTTCAGAGGAGACGGTAACCCTCAAGAGTGGAAGGGGTTCCCGCGTTCTTCATGGCCAATGGGTAATTTTCTATTTGGCTATGGCTCTGCGGCTGCTACCACGTGACGAGGTTTCGCCCTACCTGGAAAGCCATGAGCTGCGGCTGCTCGGACCCTGGTTTCTGAAGAAGTCCGGCAGCGTCGGCAAGGAGATCGCCCGCCATCTTCAGGACCTTGCCGATTGGGGAATGGCGGACCTGGTCGCCCACGACGGACGCACGAAGCGCTGGCGGCTTGGAGTGCCGGCGTCGGACATCAGCCTCCGGCCCTCCCCGGAGCAGTGCGAGGCGTGGCTTCGTCAACAGCAGTGGGGACGTCCTCGGGAGCATCGAGGTCATCCCCCATGAGATCCTGGAGTGGCTCTCCCATACGACGAGGGCGGTGATTCGCCTCGAGCAGGGACGCATCGAGGAGGGCCTGAGCCTCATCCAGAGCGCCAAGAAGAGCTCCGCGGGCTCCGATCTGCTGGGGGCCGTCGCGGAGATCGTCGAGCTGCGGCTGTACGCCCGTCGCGGCGAGTACCCGGACGTCGAAGACTGCGAGTACTTGGGCCGGTGCGGCGGGAACATCGGCAAAGCCCTGGCCATCCGCGCGAGCATCGCGCAGGCGCTGGCGCCCGACTTCGAGAACCTGGGCCTCGCCATCGAGAACATCCGCGGCTTGACGCTGCGCTCGGAAGCCGCGCCCGACATCAACGGGTTGGGCAACGCCTACAACGCCCTCGGGGTCCTCTTCCGGCGCGCCGGAGAGTTCGAGCTGGCGCAGAAGTGCCTGCGTTATGCCGCGACGCTGCTGATCGCCTCCTTCGATCTGCCCACGCTGCAGGCGGCTCTCTTCAACCTCGGTCACACGCTGTGCAAGCAGGCGGCCGACGATGGCCACCTGAGAGAGGCGCTGAGCCTGATCGAGCTCGACCGCGAGATCTGCGCCACCTTCGGCCTGGGCAGGGATTCCGCGCAAGGCGAGGTCGTTGCTGGAATCATCTGTCTGCAGCTCGGCGATCTTGCCGCGGCGGAGAGATGGCTCGCGGCGGGGAGGGAGATCATCGCGACGCTCAACAGCGACTACAACAAGGCCGAGGTCGAGCGCCTCCACGCCCGGATCCTCTGGGTCCGTTCATGGACGGAGAATCGAGGAATCCCAAAAGATATCGACGCGATCCTCGCGAAGCTCCGCGAAGCCCTCGATCTGACCTCCCGGGCGGGCTTTCCAGGGAACGACATCGAGCACGAGATGGCGCTCGTCCGGCGAGGCGAACGGCCGAAGTGGGTCAGTGGTCCGCCAGAAGCTGAGCGGCGCGGCTAGGGAGCAGCCGTTCAGGGGTCCTTGGGAGTGGGGAGTCGGCGAATCGCATGGCACCTATCTTCGGGCGCTCATTCTTTCGAGCGCCTTCGTCCCTGATAAATCTCATGGCACCTGTCTTGGCTGCGCCCAAGGCTCCCCTCCAATCACCGGATCATAGCGGGGGAAGAACAGCCGATCATCCAGCGGAACACGTCACCGAACGGAAACGGCAGGCAGAGGAGCCTTTGACGAGCAGGGGCCGGAGTCACCGGATGGCACCCATGCCCATGGTTCGCGTCCGTGAAGGCCGTTGTTCGCTGCGAAGACCAGAATCTGGCGATTCGAATCCCAAAGCAGGTTTTCCGGTTCGCCCCAGGAGGGCCCCGACGCAAGGTCGGCCACCCTTTGAGCAGCTCCTGTACAGAGTGCGAAGACATGGAGCTCGGCGCCCGTGAGAGGCGTTTGGGCGACGAGAACCAATTCCTCACCGATCGCGGTGAGCTCGCGCGGATCGCTGCTCAAGTACCCGGGCCACAGGTCGGCGGCGAGCACGGTGCCACCGGGTGTGCCATCTGTCGACCATAGCTCGTTGCCATGGATGCCGTCGTCAGCGGCGAAGAAGACCTTTTGGCCAGCGGCAGCAAACTGTCCCCAACCGGCAAGAATGTAGGGCGGCTCGGCGAGAGCCACGTCGGCGAGCCTGTGTGTGCCGGCGGCGGTACCGTCAGAAACCCAGGGATGGAGCGGACCGGCCACATCGGGGGACGCTGGTGCCCAGAAGTAGATCTTCCCAGCCACGACTCTAAAGGACCACCTCTGTTCCCCGTTCCAGAGCTCGTCGTCCGCCAGCCGGGCCACCAGTGTGGTGCCCTCGGGTGTGCCATCGGTGCGCCAGAGGCCAACGATCCCGTCAACGCCAAGAGCGAGAAAGACGATCGAGTTCCCGAACCTCTGAAAATAGGGAGGATGGAATCCGACCGTTGTGCCAGCGAAGAAAGCTGCTGTACCTTTGATGGTGCCATCGGAAGTCCAAAGACGGAAACCGTCCCGGTCGTACTCGTAAGCGAGGAAATAGAGATGTCCCCCGATGTCGACAGGGTCGTCAGGAATCATGCCGCGGGGCAATTCGAGGAGAGGCAGCGTGCCGGCCACCGTTCCGTCGGTCTGGTAGATCGTTACGGGCTCACCGAGCAAAAGATCTTGTTCGTCATCCGCTGGATACGCGAAGAATATCGCACCCCAGCGCGATGAAGAAGAAGGCGGAAAGGGGACCAGGTGTGGATCGGTCAGCAATTGCACCATGCCAGCCGCGGTACCGTCTGTTCCCCAGATTTGATAGATCCCACGCTCACCCGGATTATTGCTGTCGGCGGGTGGATAGGCGCTAACGACCGCGCGGTTCCCGATGAGGATCGGGTGGCTGTCAGGCCAACCGAGGAGACCCTCCACCGCGCCGTCGCCAAGCGCCACTAACTCGCGGGTGTCGTGGCGCGCGATGCTTGTCAGGAGACGATCGCCGAGCCAGGGAAGACGACGAGTTGGCCCACTTTGGTGAAGAACCGCAGCCGTTGTGAGGAGGGTCCAGGTGTGAGGTCAGCCACCAGATGGGTTCCTCGTCCGGTGCCATCGGTCGTCCACAGCTCGCGGCCGTGCTGCCGGTCGGAGGCAGCGAACACCAGACGGTTTTTGATAGGCGCGAAGTAAGTCGTTCCGGCCTCGGGGCAGCCGGCCGGGCATCCAGTCAACGGATGCGTCGACGCCAGGGTTCCCCGTGTCGTCCAGAGCCTGGAGCCGTGACCGGCGTCTGCAGGAAAGACGATCAAATTCCCGAGGCGGCCAATCATGGCTCCTAAGCCAGGATCTTCCCGGTAACCCACATCGAACGGCCGCGCGGGTGCGAGATCGGTCAAGCGCCGGCTGCCGCCCGGGGTGCCGTCGTTTGCCCACAATTCCACGCCGTGCTTGCCATCGTCGGCTATGAAGTAGACGCTGTCGCCGATCGGTTGAAGAAAATGCGTGGTCTCAAATGCTCGCGCTCCTGCGAACTGCGTCAGCGCGCGGGTGCCGCCGGAAGTGCCGTCGCTAGTCCAGAGCTGCAGCCGTCCGGCGACGGGAGCCAGAAAGAAAGCGCGCAAGCCGACGGCGGTCAGCAGACGCGGCCTGACCGGAGCTCGAAAGCGACGCAAACTCTTGATGCCGCCTGCCGGATCGATCGCCAACAGATCCACCCGATCACCCTTGCGGATCAGTTGCAGGCCGACCTGTTTCAGCGCCACGAGCCCAAGCAGCTCTATCTCAGCGCCACCCGAGGAGAGCGCGCCACGCTGTGCGGTTCCTTCCAGTGTGCCGTCAGAAGACCAAAACGAGCAGCCTACGTTCCGTTCACAGGTAGTAAAGAAAAGTCCTGGACCGCCGGCTGCCGCCTGCCACCAGACGGGGTGTCGCTGTGGCGTAAGCAGCTCCGTGCCTTCCGGGTTGCCATCGGTCACCCAAAAGCGCAAGTCATACCCCGACGCCCAATAGGTGTAGGAGCCGTAGAAGGCGCGGCCTCCCGCGGTACCAATCGCTTGGGTTTCGCCGAAACCAGGTGGCACGAGAGCGCGGAGCAAGTGTGTACCTGTGACGGTACCATCACTACGCCACAGAGCCGGCCCACCGCTGGCTGGATCGCGATCACTGTAGACGGTGAACGTACCGAGATCCAGGAAACCGCTTGGCGCCGGAGGGTAGATAGTCGGACCGGGTACAAGATCCGCCAGCATTCGTGGTGGCTCCGCCCCGGCAGGCCCAGCCATGAGCCAGGTCGCAAGGCTGCCCGCAACCAGAACCTGTATTGCCGTCTGGCCTCTGGCGTTTTTCATGATGCATCCTTCTCCACTTCTTGGAGCGAGTGTCTCGGCAGAACTATCTTAGCGGTAGTCTACCGCGGTCCACTCTTGGAGATCCGTAGGAACCGACGCGCAGCCGCCGGAGATGACGCATAGCCCAGGGAAATTGTCGCGAATTCCGCGGACGATGACGCATAGCCCACGGACGACGATCCGTCGCCCAGAGGGGCCGCAGCCACGGAGCGCGCGGCGACGGCAACCGCGCCCTCCGCCGTGGCCTTGAACGCCTCGTAGATCTTGGACACCGTCTCGATCTCGGCGGCCGGTACGGGAGTGCCGGGCTACGAAGAAGAGAGCCCCTGCGGGGCGACTTAACGGCGAGTCACCCCTTCGGCAGCGCCTCCATCAGGCCGCGAACCGCCTGGGCCGACTTGTCCAGCATCCCCTTCTCCTCCACCGTCAGCGAGAGCTGGACGACCTTCTCCATGCCGCCGCTGCCGAGCACGCAGGGCACGCCGATGAAAAGGTCCTCGTAGCCGTACTCGCCTTTGAGGAGAACGGCGCAGGGGAGGATCTTCTTCTTGTCCTTGAGGATGGCCGCCACCATCTCGTAGGCGGAGGCTCCCGGCGCGTAGTAGGCCGAGCCGGTCTTGTAGTAGTTGACGATCTCGATGCCGCCGTTGCGGGTGCGGTCGTTGATCGCCTCGATGGCCGCCGCGTCGAGGAGCTGCGGCAGGGGGATGCCGTTGACCGTGGCGAAGCGCGGCAGCGGCACCATGGTGTCGCCGTGGCCGCCGAGCACGAAGGCGTCGACGTCCTCCACCGAGACGTTCAGCTTCTCGGCGATGAACCAGCGCATGCGGGCCGCGTCGAGCACGCCGGCCATGCCGAAGACGCGCTCGCGGGGGAAGCCGGAGACGCGGCGGGCCACTTCGCACATGGCGTCGAGCGGGTTGGTGACGATGATGAGGATGGTCTCGGGAGAGCGCTGAACGAGCTGGCGCACCACCTCGGAGACGATCTCGGTGTTCTTGGCCAGCAGGTCGTCGCGGCTCATGCCGGGCTTGCGGGCGAGGCCGGCGGTGACGACGCAGACGTGCGAACCCGCGGTGGGTTCGTAGTCGCCGCCGCCGCTGATGCGGGCGTTGAAGCCCAGCACGGGAGCGGACTCCATCATGTCCAGCGCCTTGCCGGTGGCGAGGTCGGCGAGCATGTCCACCATCACCACGTCGGCGAGATCGGACTGAGCAATCAATTGTGCGCAGGTGGCGCCGACGTTGCCGGCGCCCACCACGGTGACTTTGTAACGCATGGAGATCTCCTCAAATGTTTTCCAGGATCGCGCCCGCGAACTCCGAGGTGCTGAGCAGGGTCGCCCCCGCCATCTGCCGCTCGAGGTCGTAGGTCACCCGCTTTTGCACGATGGTGCGGCCGAGAGCGGACTCGATTGCGTCGGCGGCTTCGCCCCAACCCAGCCAGCGGAGCATCATCACGCCGGAGAGGATGAGCGAGCCGGGATTGACCTTGTCCTGATTCGCGTACTTGGGGGCGGTCCCGTGGGTCGCCTCGAAGACGGCGATGCCGTCGCCCTCGTTGCTGCCGGGCGCCATGCCGAGCCCTCCCACCTGGGCGGCGAGGGCATCGGAGAGGTAATCGCCATTGAGATTCGTCGTCGCCAGGACGGAGTACTCCTCCGGACGAAGGAGGACCTGCTGGAAGGTCGAGTCCGCGATGCGGTCCTTGATCATGATCTTCCCCGCGGGCCCTATGCCGCCGTGCTGGTCCCAGACCTCCTGCTCGGCGATGGTGACGTCGCCGAACTCCTCGCGCGCCACCTCGTAGCCCCAGTCCTTGAAGGCTCCCTCGGTGTACTTCATGATGTTGCCCTTGTGCACCAGGGTGATGCTCTCGCGTCCGGCGGCGCGGGCGTACTCGATCGCCTTGCGCACGAGCCGCTTGCTGCCGGTCGTCGAGATGGGCTTGATGCCGATGCCGCTGTCCGCCCGCACCTGCTTGCCGAGGCCGGCCAGAAACTCGATGATCCGCTTCGCCTCCTCCGAGCCGGCCCGCCACTCGATACCGGCGTAGACGTCCTCCGTGTTCTCGCGGAAGATGACCATGTCCACCTTCTGCGGCGCTTTGACCGGCGAGGGCACCCCTTCGTAGTAGCGGACGGGCCGCACGCAGGCGTAGAGGTCGAGCACCTGGCGGAGGGTGACGTTCAAGCTGCGGATGCCGCCGCCCACCGGGGTGGTCAACGGTCCTTTGATCGCCACCCGGTAGCGCTGGATGGCGTCGAGCGTGTCCTGGGGGAGCCACTCGTTCTTCTGCGTGTAAGCCTTCTCGCCCGCCAGCACTTCGAGCCAGGAGATGGAGCGGGAGCCGTCGTACGCCTTCTCGACCGCGCCGTCGAGCACCCGCCGCGTGGCCCGCCAGATGTCCGGGCCCGTGCCGTCGCCCTCGATGAACGGGATGATCGGCCGGTCCGGGACTTGCAGACGGCGTCCTTGCTCATGCCAGATGATCTCCTGGCCGTTGGCCGACGGCGCTGACTCGTCGGATGTCATATCAAAACGTCCTCCTGGAAGGCTAAAAGAAAAGAATGCATCGGACAGCGGGCCTCGGAGGCCCGCCGTACGCTACCACACAGGCCATGTTAGATTCCCACCCCATGGAGTGGGAACCTCTGGTCGCCGCCGCCGCGGCGGTCCGCGACAAAGCGTACGCGCCCTACAGCCGTTTCGCCGTCGGCGCCGCGGTGCTGATGGAGGACGGCTCGATCCACGCCGCCGCCAACGTCGAGAACTGCATCCCCTCGCTCGCCATCTGCGCCGAGCGCAACGCCATCGCCGCCGCGGCCTCGGCGGGCTTGCGCCACCCCCGGGCTCTCGCCGTGGTGACCGCGATGAATCCTCCCGCCCGCCCCTGCGGCCTCTGCCGGCAGACCCTGGCCGAGTTCACCCGCGACCTGCCCATCCTGGTGGTCAACCCCGAGGGTGGCCGCGAGGAGACGAGCCTCGCCGAGCTGCTGCCGTATCCGTTTTCGCTGCCGGGGTAGGGGCCTCACCTCCCAGCCCCCGGTCCAAGCGCGCTTTGGCCTGCGAGGGGTCTACGCTCCGAAACCTCACCCCCTGACCCCCTCTCCAGCGGAGCTGGAGAGGGGGAACGCCGACGGAGGAGAGTTGCCGAGCCTGAAGACCTCTATGAGGCACACCCCGCGTCCTACGAGCTCAACCGGTCATGAATCGTCCCCCCTCTCCACTTCGTGGAGAGGGGGTCAGGGGGTGAGGTTTCGGAGCGTAGACCCCCTCGCAGGCCAAAGCGCGCTTGGACCGGGGTTTCGCGAGTCCGTCTCCCCATTCCTCGCAAAACGCACCTATAATTACGGGACCTCTTTTCTTTTTCGATGTTTTAGCCGCGTAGGCGGCCTTGCGGAGAGGATGCTGCAGTATGGAGTCAGCCGGCTCGGGCTCGGTGTGGGCGGGCTATGCCGAGGTGCTCCCATCTGGGATCGCTCCTTCCTTCATTCCTCTGCTCGATCAGCTCGCCGCGCTTCTCGATACTCTGAAACCGGCGGCGGGACGGACCTGCCTCGCGCTGTTCGACACCGGCCCCGGACAGCTCGGCCTGCCGCGCGTCACGCAGGTCGCCGTCCTCCTCGCCCTCGCCCGCCGCGCCGAGGAGATCGGGGGCCGGCTGGCCTGGGGGATCCTGCAGGAACCGGGAGCTCCCCTGGTCACCGATTCCACGCCGGAGTCCTTTCGGCGCCTGCTGGCCGCGCGGACGGCCCGCGAGGCGAGCGAAGCGCAGATCGCGGCCTGGCGCGCGCGGCTGGAGGACGGGACCGAGGGGGATGAGATCTGGGTGATCGGGGCACCCCGGCTCGGTCCACCGCCCGAGCTCAACGGCGCCGCTCATCTGCTGATCCGCGATCCGCTCGATCCCGAGGCGCGACGCCTGGGCGTGGTGTTGCGCCGCGGCGAGTGGGCGGCCGGCGAAGTCTGGCTCGATCCCCCTGAGGAAAGTGCCTGCGTTCGCTTGCTGCGCGGCGCGGCCTCTCCCTCGTTGCCGATGGAGGAGCTCGAAGCTCCCGCCGCCGCGGCGCGGGTGGATCTCGTGGAAGAGGAGAGCCCATCTACGCCTTCCCCACCTGAAGAGTCCGGCGAGCCGCATCGGCAGCGGCCGGCCGGCGGCCTCGGCATGCGGTTCGCCACCAGCCTCCGCCAGTTGACCGGCCGCACGGCCCTGGCGTCGCGCCTGTCGCGAGCCGTCGGCCGGCGTCATGCGGCCTACGTTCGCAAGCTGCAGGAGATGTTCGAGAGCGGCGACATCGACAACGTCCTGCGGCACGCCATTCCCCTGACCGCCGAGGCAGGCCCGCGCCGGCTGCCGGTGCGCTCGTTCGCTCCACGTTCCGACCTGCACATCCGGCCCGAGCGCTCCCGTCCCTGGTCGACAGCGGAGATTTCGCCAGCCCTGCACGGGGAGCTGCGGCGGCTCTACCGCGACGCTTTTCATCGGCTGGAGGCCCAGGACCGCATCGAGGAAGCGGCCTTTCTCCTCGCCGAGGTGCTTCACGCCGACGAGGAGGCCGTCGCCTTCCTCGAGCGCCACGGGCGGCTCCGGCTGGCCGCCGAGATGGCCGAGGCCCGCGACCTGCCGCCGGGGCTGGTGGTGCGGCAGTGGTTCCTGGCCGGAGACCAGCGCCGCGGCCTGCGGATCGCTCGCCGCGCCAGCGCCTTCGCCGACGCCGTGACCCGTCTGGAGCGGAGCCGGAGGGCGGCCGAGGCCGTCGAGCTCCGGCGCCTGTGGGCCCGGGAGCTTGCCGGCGCCGGCGACTATGCCGCCGCCGTGGACGTCCTCTGGCCCCTCCCCGACGAGCGCCGACGGACCCTGGAATGGATGGACCGCGCCATCGAAGAGGGCGGCGCGCCGGCCGGCAGGATGCTGGCGCGCAAGGTGGCCCTGGCGCCCGAGCTCTTCGCCGAGCTCCGCGGTCCGGCCCTGGCCTTCCTCGAGAGCTGGCGCGCCGAGGGAGCGGCCGGCCGCCTGGCGTTCGCCGACGCCATCCGCCGCGGACCGCAGACTCCGGCGGCCACGAGCCTGGCGCGGGCGGCCCTGCGGGCCGTCGTCCGCGACTCGGGGCGTTTCGGCGCCCGCATGGAGAAGGAGGATCTCCGCCAGCTCGCAAGCTTCGCCGGAGACCCCACGCTGCGGGCCGACGTCCTGGCGCTGCCGCTGCCTGCGCGGGAGCCCTGGATCTCGCGCCGCGAGACCTGGCGCGTCGAAATCGCGGCCTGCGACGCCGGCACCATGCCCGTGCACGACGCGGCGTTCCTGCCGAACGGCCTCACCGCCGTGGCGCTCGGCGAGGCCGGCGTCAGGCTCCTTTCGCGTGCCGGCCGCACGGTGGCCGAGCTCGACCAGCCGGCGCACCGCCTGGTCGTCTCCGACCACGGGGACCGGGCCATCGCCCTGGCCCGCCGGGGAGACGCCTGGCGTCTGGCGCGGCTCGATTTCCTCTCCCGCAAAGCGGAGACCTGGTGCGAGGCGCGCCTCCAGGCCTTCGCTCCCGCCTTTGATGGTGCCCTCTGGTTCGTGGCCGGAGCGGACGGCCTGGTCGCCGTCGAGCCCGCCGCCGAGCGTTTCGACGGCTCCTGGGGCGTCTCCCGGCTCCCCGGCGAGACGCTCGCCATCGCGCGCTCCTCCACTCGCTGCTCGCTGGCTTTCGATGGCGATGGGCCCGAGGTATGGACCTACGAGCTGCCCTCGCTCACCCTGCGCCGCCGCGACTCGGTGCCGCCGGCGGTAGGGCTCCGGCGCTCTCCGCTCATGGCGCTTTCGCCCGAAGGGATGCTCGTGGAGACGTTCGGCGGCAGCGGCAGGAGGATCGTGCTCCACGTCCAGGGCGCCTCGCGCTTCGCGGTGACGCTGCGAGGACAGGGAAAGCCAGCCGAGCCGGCGGTCGCCGGCGACTGGGCCGCCCTGCCGGTCCACACGCCGGAGGCGATCCTCATCCATCTGGTGCACCTGCCCAGCGCGGCCGTCCGCGCCGAGATCGCCCTGGACCGCGCCGCCCAGGTGACGCTCCGCCTGACACCCCAGTCCCTCACCCTCGCCGACGACCGCGGGCGCGTCATGGTGCTCGACTTGGAGAATGGCCAGGTGCGGCGGGATTTTCGGGTGTAGGTGTCGCTATTTCAGCGCCGCCGTCAGCTCTTCCGCCTTCGCCACCTCGAGATCGGCCTCCACCCCATCCAGCTTCCGCGGGAGCACGAACCCCCACTCGACGAGGGCGAAGGAGCAGCCGGCGTTGCGGGCGGTCTCGGCGTCGATCCAGGTGTCTCCCACCAGCAGCAGGCGCTCGACAGGAATCCCTAGGCGGTCGGCCAGCAGGAGCAGGCCGCTCGGATCCGGCTTGCGAGTGGCGAGGCTGTCGCCGCCGAGAATCTCGCGGAAGTAACGGGAGAGGCCTAGACCGTCGAGGATCTTGCGCGAGAGCGCCTCGCCCTTGTTGCTGAGGAGGGCCAGGGGATAGAGGGTAGCGAGCGCTGCGAGCATCTCCTCGATCCCGGGGTAGGGACGAGTCGTCTCCAGACAGACTTCCCGGTAATGCGCAAGGTAGCGCATCAGGGCAACGTCGATCCGATCGGGCGGGTATTCGGGGCCGAGGGCCCGCTCGACCAGCAGGCGGGCTCCCTCCCCCACCATCGTCACCACCTGCTCCAGCGCCAAAGCCGGCAGGCCCAGCTCGGACCGCATGCGGTTGATCGCGGTGGTGATGTCGCGCCGGGAATCGATGAGCGTTCCGTCGAGGTCGAAGACCAGGGCGGCCGGACGGACCATCCTTCAGATCTCGACGAACTCGGCCTCGACCCGTCGCGGCAGCACTCCAGCCTCGTAACCGCGGTCGAGAAGAAGCTGCACGGCGCGGCGGCCGGCCTGGCCGTAGTCCCGGGTCCAGTCGTTGACGTACATGCCGACGAAGCGGTCCGAACGCACGGGGTCGTCCTCGAGACCTCGCGCGTAGCGGACGGCGTAGGAGAGCGCCTCGCCGCGGTGGCCGAGCCCGTACTCGATGCTCTCCGTCAGCAGCCGGCAGAGCCGCTGCTTGAGCTGCGGATCGAGGTCCCGCCGAATGCCGTTGCCACCGAGCGGCAGCGGCCCGCCGGTCTCCTCTTTCCACCAGGCGCCGAGATCCACCACCGAGCGCAGCCCGAGATCCCCGTAGGTGAGCTGCCCTTCGTGGATCACCACTCCGGCGTCCACCTCGCCGGCGAGGACCGCCTCCAGAATGCGGTCGAAGGGGAGGATCTCGGTCGTCACCTCCGGCTGCCATAGGCGCAACGCGAGGTGCGCGGTCGTCAGCTTGCCGGGGATCGCCACCTTGCGCCCCGGCAGGTCGGTCCGGGCCAGCGACTCCCGAGCCACGACTACGGGCCCGTAGCCGTCGCCGAAGCTCGCCCCGGAAGGCATGAGCTGGTACCGGTCGGCCAGATAGGCGTAGGCGTGGAAGGAGAGGGCGGTGATCTCGTAGGTGCCCGCGAACGCCGCCTGATTCAAGCTCTCGATGTCCTGGAGGACGTGCTGAATCTCCAGCCCCTGGGTATCGAGCTGGCCCTGCGTGAGGGCGTAGAACATGAAGGCATCGTCCGAGTCCGGGCTGTGGGCGATGCGGATGGTCTGAGCTTCGGTCATGGCGCCGGAGGGTATCAGAATCGAGGACGCCGACGCCCCTCGGGAGGATATGCGAACTGTCCTTTTCCGAGGACAATTATTCCAAAGCCGTTCCCCACACCCCTCGAGTAAACCCCTTGTTTCCAATGTTTAAGGCGATGGCACGCTCCTTGTACTGAAGGACTGCCAGGAGAGGGAACAACGGCCAGAGGGGCCGCCCCCTCCGTCAGCTAGGAGGTCCATCATGACGACGATGAAACGCACTCTCGCGAAGGGCCTGTTGCCGGCCCTGCTCCTCTCAGCGGCGTTGTCCATACCCGCCGCGAGCGTGGCCGCCCCTTCGCTGAACGGCAAGGCCCATGCGGCCGATAAGGCGAACAGGAACAAGCAGCAGAAGGTGCAGAAGGTGAAGGTCGAGCGGCAGGCCAGGCAGGCTCAGCAGCACGCCCAGCAGGCCCGGAAACAGGCCGCCAAGGCCACTCAGCACGCCCGCAAGGCCCAGAGGCAGGCCGTGAAGGCCCGCCCCATCGTGGTCCGGCAGGCGGCTCCCCGACGGGTCGTGGTCCGGCAGGCCGCTCCGCGGCGTGTGGTCGGCCAGCAGCGCGTGGTCGTGGTGCCGCAGCGTGTGGTGGCGCCCCGCAATCGGGTGGTGGTCGCGCAGCCCCGCTACGTGGCCCCTGGTGGCCGACGCTATGCCTGGGATGGCTGGAACCGCCGTTACAGCCGCTACGCCACCACCGGGACGTTCCAGCTCGAGGGTACCTTCGTGGACCGGCAGTACGGCTGCGCCCTCATTCAGGACCGCTCCGGGCAGGTGATCCCGCTGGTCGGCTTCGATCCCATGGTGCCGCGCCGCGGTGAGCAGTTCCTCCTCACGGGCCGGGTGGAGAACGGCACGTCCTGCGGGACGGCGTTCCGCGTCTTCAGCGTGGATCGGGTCTGGGCCGACGCCAGCCACCGCACGGTGCTGTTCGACCGCCGCTACGACGGCGACTACTTCGGCAGCTACCGCGATCGCTATGACAACCGCTCCGGCCGCTATGACAACGGGTACTACGACGACCGCTACGATCGCAGCGGCAACCGCCAGTTGATCTCGCTCGACGGCCGGCTCGACGACAGCGGGCGCTGCCCGGCGATCCGCGGGGACAACGGCGAGTACTACGACCTCGTCGGCGACCTGCGGGGGTTCCAGGACGGCGATCACGCCCGAGTGATCGGCTTCCTCGGCAGCCGCTCGCGCTGCGGCGGACCGGCGATCGACGTCCAGGAGATCGACTAGCCCTAACCCTACTCGTACTGAATGAACCCCGGCGCCATGATGCCGTCGGGGTCATATTTTTTCTTCGCCTCCAGGATCATCGGCCAGCGGTCGCCGAAGTGCTGCGCCCACTTCTCCGCCGTATCGAAGGTGATGTAGCCGGAGAGGTAGCGCTTGCCGCCGTAGGCGATCGACAGCTCGCTCGCCATGTCGAGCTGCGCGAGAGCGCGGTCGAGGAACCTGGCCGGCACGCCGGGCAGAATGCCCCAGCCCATCACGAACTCCCCCTCGGGATGCATGAACAGAGGAACGTCCGAGGTGCCGGTGTAGGCCGGCCAGAGCAGGATGTGGCCGCCCGGACCCAGGGCCTGCGGCGGCGTGATGGCCAGCGCCGACTCGATGAACTCGCGGGCGGTGTCCCAGGGGAGGGTCGTCTCCATCCAGGGGTGCGCCATGTCCCAGTAGCCGCTGCGGCGCCACAGCTCGAAGACGGGATCCATGCGGTTGCAGAACTCGTGCTGGGTGAAGTCTTCGGTGTGGACGTGCCGGTAGGGGGTCAAGCCCGCGAGCGCCGCCTGGTCGTCAGGCTCCTCGCCGGGAGCGAACTCCACCGTCACGTGGAACGGGTAGAGCCAGTAAGCGAAAGTCTGCATCCCCTCGCCCAGCTCCATGCCCTCGCCGATCTTCTTGATGCCCTGGAGGCAAGGCGTGCACCAGGACTCGATCGACGAGAAGGTGGGGTTGTCCGGGTGCATCACCTTCTTGGCGTCCTCCATCACGGCGCCGAGATCGTCGTAGACGAGGAAGTACTTGCGCACCATGCTCTTGCACCGCCGCAGCCGGACCTTGGCGCAGGTGATGACGCCGAACTGTCCGAGACCGCAGCGGACGACGTCGAAGAGATCGCGGTTCTGCTCGCGCGAGCAGGTGACGATCTCGCCTGCACCGGTGACCACCTGCAGCTCGACGGCGTTGTCCGCCTGCGTGCCGTAGCGGAAGCTCGCCACCCCCAAGCCGGCCATCGACAGCGTGCCGGAGATCTGCACGCCGAGGTTGTTGGTCAGCACGCGCGGCACGAGGCCCTTCTCCAACGAGGCGCTCACCAGGTCGCGCCAGATGACGCCGCAGTCCACCGTCGCCGTCTCGTTCGCCTCGTCGATTTCGTGGATCGTCCGCATCGTCGAGGTGTCCAGCAGCACGCCTCCCTCGGTCGTGGCCTGGCCGGTCTGGGTATGGGCCTGGCCGCGGGGGACCAGAGGAATCCCGCGCTCGCGGCAGAAGCGGACGACTTCGGCGACCTCCTCGGCGGAGGTGCAGCGGGCCACGGCACCGGGCAGCCGGTCCACGACCCGTCCGAAGTCGGAGCGGTAGAGCGAGCGCACCTCCTCGTCGAGCAGGATGCGGTCGCCCAGGATCTCCTGAAGCTCGCGCAGAGCATCGGCGGTCGAAATCGAGGTATGGACGGTCATAAAGTCTCCCTGAATAGTCATTGGAACGGCGACACCACCGCGAAGGATCTCAGTTGCAGCCGCCCCTTTTTAGCCGATTTGTCGCGGCGCGGCAAGCGGACGCGGGGACGGCGGCTTGATCGGCACCTCCTGCCGGGGAGCGATCTCGGCCTCCCCCGGACGTCTCGGCCTCAGCGGGCCGCGGCCGTCGGCGGGCTGGTGAGAGGCGCCCGCCGCCTCGGCGGGCAGAACGGTCTTGAAACCGGCTTTGATCCAGGCGTCGACACCGCCATCCATGAGGATGGCGTTCTCGAAACCGCTGGCGATCAGGATCGCCATCCCTTTCTGGCCGCAGTCGTCGGCCCGGCAATAGACCAGGATGGTCTCATCGCGGAAGGCGCTGATCTCCAGCAGGCGGAAGGGCAGGCGCTCCAGCGGGATGTTCTGCGAGCGGCGGAGATGGCCGGTCTCGCCGTTGTACTCCTGAGGCGTCCGCAGATCGAGAATCAGCATCTCTGGGCTGTCGCGCATGATCTCGTAGGCGATGGGAGGGCTGAGCTTCTTGTAAGGCGGACGCTTCGCCGACCCGCGGAAGGCCGCGCACCCCGCGAGGAGCGGCAGGACGAGTACCAGGAGCGGTAAGCAGCGCGGCCGGAGCATGGCGAGCTGCGGGCCCAGAAAACTACCGCTCCGCGGCGATCGCCGCGTCCACCGAATCGTAGGTGGGAAACAATTCGCTCAGGCGGGCGACGTGCAGCAGCTTACGGATGCGATCCGAAGGATTGACCAGGATGAGCTCGCGCTTGGAGTTGCGGAAGCGGCCCAGGTAGCCGACCAGCTCGCCGATGCCGGTGGAATCGATGAAGTTGATCTTGCTGAAGTCGATGATCACGTGGCCATGGTCGTCGGAGAGGGTGCGCTCCAGCGTCTGGGCGAAAAACTGGGCGCTTTCGCCGAGCTTGATCACTCCTTCGACGTTGAGAAGGGTGAACCCGTCCTGGTGGCGCTTCTCGACGATCATGCAGTCACCATTTTGGAGGGGATGAGTTTAGCACGCCTGGAGGCCGCGGGCTCCCGGCCTATCCCAAAAGATAGGGCCAAAACCACCCCGCGGGAGGTTACCAAGGACGTGGAGACTGCGCATCCTAGCGTCCGGGTCACCGGCCCGAGATCACCATGAGCTATCGCAATCTCTCGACCCTGGACCGCGGCATCCGCGTGGCGCTCGGCCTGTTGATGCTGGCGGCAGGCTGGGCCGGGCTCGCCGGCGGCGTCTGGAAGATCGCCCTCGAGGTCTTCGGATGGGTGCCCCTGATCACGGGGCTGATCGGCTGGTGTCCCATCTACGCGCTGCTGGGCTTCAGCACCCGCAAGCCCGGACAGGAGGCTGCACATCGCTGATTCCGCAGGCCCGCCCTCGCATGCTTCCGATAGAATTCTTCGGCACATGCCCGATGTGAAGGGTCCGGGGCACCTCAACCCCAAGGTGGACGGAGCGTTCGCCCTGCGGCGGCTCAAGTGGGCGGCCCTGCTCGCCGCTCTCGCCTTCATCGTCCTGCTGGAGCTGGTGCGGCGGGCGCTGAATCCCTACCTGCCGTCGCTCACGGGCATGCTGCTGATGAGCGCGGCGGTCTTCACCGGCTGCCTCTTCTTCTTCGGCGCGCTGTTCAGCGTGCTCGAGCGGATGCAGGGCCGCCTCGAACGGCGCAACCGCGAGCTGCTGGTGCTCCATGAGGCCGCCCTCGGCGTCTACGCCGAGCTGGCCCTCGAGGCCGTGCTGCAGAACGTTATGGACCGCGCCCGCACGCTGGTCAACGCCCGCTACGGCGCCCTTTCCGTGATCGACGACACCAACCGCATCGAGTCCTTCGTCACCTCCGGCATCGCCGCCGAGGAGGGCGCCCGCATCGGTCCGCCGGCGGTGGGGCATGGCGTGGCCGGCGGCGTGCTGGCGGTGCCGATCCTCTGCAAAGGTCCGTTCCGCGGCAATCTCTATCTGGCCGAGAAGGCAGGAGGCGCCGAGTTCACGCCCGAAGACGAGGAGAGCCTCGTCCGCTTCGCCACGACGGCCGCCCTCGCCATCGACAGCGCGCACCTGCACCACCGTCTCAACGACCTCGCCGTGGCCGAGGAGCGGCTGCGCATCGCCCATGAGATGCAGGACGGCCTCGCCCAGGTGCTGGCGTACGTGAACACCAAGGCGCAGGCCGTCAAGCAGCTCCTGCGCACCGGCCGGGAGGAAGATGCGACGCGCCAGCTCGACGAGCTCGCCGGCTCCGCCCGTGAAGTTTTTGCCGACGTCCGCGAGTCGATCATCGGCCTGCGCAGCGCCGCCCATCCGGGACAATCGGTCACCGAGGCGCTGGAGGAGTACTGCAACACCTGGCAGGCCCACGCCGGGATCGATTGCAGCCTGCGCATCGACGGCGAGCCGCGCCTGGCCTCGAACGCCCAGCTCCAGGTGCTGCGCATCGTGCAGGAGTCCCTCGCCAACGTCCGCAAGCACGCCGGCGCCACTCAGGTGGAGGTGCGCCTCGAGCAGACCGACGACCGCCTGCGCATGATCGTGCAGGACGACGGCGCCGGCTTCAATCCGTCGGTTCTCAGCCGCTCGGAATATCCGCGCTTCGGCCTTTCCACCATGCGTGAACGCGCCGAGGCTCTCGGCGGCACGTTCCGCCTAGACTCCGCCCCCGGAGAGGGGACCCGGATCACGGTCGAGCTGCCGATGCAACCGGCCGCAAGCGTCCTGAGACAGGAGAGCCCATGAAGATCCTGATCGCCGACGACCACGCCCTTTTCCGCGACAGCCTGCGCAGCCTGCTGGAGGCTCACGGCCTCGAGGTGATCGGCGAGGCGAAGAACGGCCGCGAAGCCGTCGAGCTGGCGCGCGAGCTCAAGCCGGAGGTCGTCCTCATGGACCTCTCGATGCCGGAGATGGACGGCCTGGCGGCCACCCGGCTCATCAGCGCCGACCAGCCGGAGGTCAAGGTCGTCGTCCTCACCGCCTCCGACGAGGACGCCAAGCTCTTCGAGGCCATCAAATCCGGCGCGCAGGGCTATCTGCTCAAGAACCTCGAATCCGGGGAATTCTTCACCCTCCTCGACGGCGTCAACCGCGGCGAGCCGGCCCTGACCCCGGCGCTGGCCCGCAAGCTGCTGCAGGAGTTCGCCCGCCCGGCCACGGCTCCTCCGGTCCACCAGGATCCCGACGCTCTCACCGACCGCGAGCGCGAGGTCCTCGAGCTGCTGGTCAACGGCATCACCTCGAACCGGCGGCTGGCCAAGCAGCTCGGCGTCAGTGAGAACACCGTCAAGTTTCACGTCCGCAACATCCTCGACAAGCTGCATCTCCACAACCGCGCGCAGGTCGTAAGCTACGCCATCCGCCACCGGATCGTGGAGCCGCCGGCGGGATAGCTGGGCTCAAAAGACAGCCGCCCGGGCCGCCCCATTCACCGCGCTCAGGTGAAGCCGGGGCCGCAGCCGGAGGGAGAGGCGCTGCGCTGGGCGGACTCGCCGACGTTGCCCGCGAACGTGGAGTACTGCTTCTCGAGTTGGTCGGCGCTGCACCGGGGACAGACCAGGCCTTCCGGTCCCTGGCCGAGCCGCTGCAGGATCTCGAAACGGTGACCGCAGTCGCGGCAGCGGTACTCGTAGATGGGCATGTCCTCATTGTCCCATGGAATGCGCCGGCCGAGCTACTTGCGCCGGGCTACAGCCAGGTACTCACCCACCGCCGGCCGGCGATCGGCGAGACCGGCCGGGACCAGATACCGCTCATGCAGCTCGTCCGCTCCGGCCAGCTCCATGAGGACAAAGCCGCGTTCTTCAAGATAGCGGGGCAGGTCCGCGCGGCGGATCCCCCAGGTGAAGGGCTCGCCGACGAGCGCCAGCCAGGGACGCACCAGGGGGCTCGCGGACGGAAAGTTCAACGTTCCGTCTGCCTGCGGCTCGATGAAGGTGAAGGCGAAGCGGCTGCCGGGACCTGCCTGGCTCCGCATGAAAGCGAAGATGGCGTCCATCTCCTCCGGCCGCAGATACATGGTGAGCCCCTCGGCGATGAACAGCGTGGCCTTCTCCGGCCGGTACTCGGGCAGCGCCGCGATCACCTCCTCGGGCCGCGCGTGCGCCAGATCGAGCCCGGCGAGCTGCAAATTCGGATCGAGCTCTCCCCACTCCGCCAGCGCCCGCCGCTTCACCTCCTGGGTCGCGGGATGATCGGTCTCGACGAACAGCACGCCCGGGAACTCCCGGTGGAGGCGCAGCGCCAGCGTATCGAGCCCCGCTCCGAGGATCACGACCTGAGCGGTCCCTGCGGCCAGGGCCTGCCGGGCAACGTCCTCCAGCCACCGTTTGCGCGCCGCGTAGTGGAACGAGACGCCGGGGATGGCGAAGCGCTCCATGGAGAGGGCGAACGAGCGGAACCAGGGGCGGTCCGCCAGGCTGAGCTGCCGGCTCGGCATGCCGGCGGCCAGCAGGAAGCGCCGGCACGCTTCTCCCGCCCCCGGAGGCACCAGACGCGAGAACCGCGGGTCGCGTGACAACAGATAGGTCGAGCGGGCGATCAGGATGGCGGTCTGGCTGGGACGGCCCTTTCTCAAGCGAGCATCTCCCGATAGAAGCGGTACCAGTCGCTCTGGAACCTCTCCTCCGGATCGTGCTGTTGCTTCGCCGCCAGGAGCTCCCGCAGGCGCGGATGGCAGGCCTCGACCTGATCGCGCCGGACCCAGCGGTGATAGGTGAGGAAGTAGCTGCCGCCGCGCGCCATGGCGAGATCGGTCAACGCCCGGAACGCCTCCGCCGCACGCTCCTTGCCCTCGGGCGTATGGGCGACGCAAAGGTTGAAGACGATGCAGGCCCACGGCTCCCGCGCCCAGGCCAGAACGCTCTCGCCGTCGCGCTCGATCAGCCGCACGGTGCCGTAGATGACCTCGGCTTCGAGACGCCGCAGCTCCTCCGCCGCCGCAGCCATGAAGTCTGCCAGGCGCTGCCGCGGGACGTAGAGCTCGCCGATCATCTCCGTTCCGGGATGGGCCGCGTCCAGGCGGCGGTCGATCCCGGCGTGGTAGCCGTCGAAGTAGGGCGTGAGCTGATGGGTGTCCGACCAGTAGATCTGGCCGGAGCTCCCGAGGTAATACCGCGCGTAGAGATCGAAGGCGCGCGACTTGTCGGCGTGGGCGAGCCAGAGCAGCTCCTTCCAGTCCTCATCCGAGAGCTCGCGCTGCGCTTCGGGAATCGGCGTCTCGGGGTCCACCGGCCGGTAGCACGAGAAGACCCCCTGATCGAGGAAGTCAGGGGACCGGTCGTCGATCGAGAATTGGAAATCGCCGTAGAGAAAGCCACCCCCGATCCGCTCCTCGAAAGCGGCCATCAGGCCGCCCATCCTCCCCAGCTCGACCACCCGCTCCAGCTTGCGCCGAGGCGTGAGGCGGAGGACGACCGAGGTGATGACGCCGAAGAGGCCGTAGCCTCCGATGGCCAGCCGGAACAGCTCGGGATCCTCAGATCGGGAACAGCGGCGGACCTCGCCGTCCGCGTCGATCAGCGTGAACGATTCGGCGTCGCCGATCAACGGCCGCAGGGCCAGGCCGCGGCCGTGGCCGTTGACCGCGATCGAGCCGCCCAGCGTCAGGCGATCGGCGCCGGTCTGCTTCTGCGCGATGCCCCAGCCGTGCTCGCCCTGCAAGGCCAGATAGCCCGCCATCAGCTCCGGCCATTCGATGCCGGCCTCGGCCTCGACTGTCCCGGCCTCGGGATCGAAGGCGAGCACCCGCCGCAGCGGACGCAGGTCGAGCAGCACGGTGTCCGTGCCGAACTGCTGGCCGCCCATGGCGTGCCGCGATCCGGCGATCGAAACCGCCCGTCCGGCGGCCCGCGCCTCCCGCACGGCGGCCACCACGGCGGCGGCCGAATCGACCGGCACGATGCGCTCGACCCGCGTCTCGTTGAGACGGGAGTGGACGTCGTTGACCAGGGGCATCGCGGAGGAATCGTAACCCAGTGCTACGATCCCGGCCACCATGCCTCGCCGCCGCGGTCCCCTGGCGGGCCTGCGGGTGATCGACGCCTCGCGCGTCCTCGCCGGCCCCTACCTCGCCATGCTGCTGGGCGACCTCGGGGCCGACGTGGTGAAGATCGAGAGGCCCGGCAGCGGCGACCAGACCCGCGCCTGGGGACCGCCCTGGGTGGGTCAAGACACGGCGCGTGTCAGCGCCTATTTCGTCTCCGCCAACCGTAACAAGCGGTCGGTGGCGCTCGACCTCAAGCGGCCCGCGGCGCGGGCGGCCTTCGAGCGGCTGCTCGCCGGGGCCGACGTGCTGGTGGAGAACTTCCTCCCCGCGGAATGGCGGCGGCTGGGATTCCGGCGGAGCCGGTTCCATCGCGTCTACCACCGCCTCGTGCAGTGCACGGTCACCAGCTACGGCACCGCCGGTCCGGAGGCC
Source organism: Thermoanaerobaculia bacterium (assembly GCA_036002325.1). Taxonomy (GTDB): domain Bacteria; phylum Acidobacteriota; class Thermoanaerobaculia; order Multivoradales; family UBA5704; genus DATARR01. The sequence goes on from DASYTJ010000083.1 coordinate 25,631, forward strand.
GACCGGCCCGCTTATGACGTTGTGCTGCAGGCCGAGTCCGGCCTGATGTCGCTCACCGGCTTCGCGGACGGCGAGCCGGTGCGGGTGGGAGTGGCCATCGTCGACATCCTCTCGGCCCTCTACGGCCTGTCGGCGGTGCTGGCGGCATTGCGCCGGCGGGACGCCACCGGCCGCGGGAGCCACGTCGAGGTCTCCATGGTGGACGCCGGCGCCGCCTTCCTCTCCTACGCCACGCAGTCGTGGCTCGCCGACGGCCGCCAACCCGCGCGGCTCGGGTCGGCGCACCCCAATCTCGCTCCGTATCAGGCCTTCCGGGCGGCGGACGGTTGGTTCGTGGTCGGCGTCGGCAGCCAGGACCTCTGGCGCCGCATCTGCGCCGCCCTCGGCCGGCCGGAGCTCGCGGACGATCCCCGCTTCCAGGACAACGAGGCGCGGGTGCGGAACCGGCATGAGCTGGACGCCCTGCTCGGCGAGGTCTTCGCCGGCCGGCCGATCGCACATTGGGACGCCGCGATGCGGGCCCATCGGGTGCCGGCGGGGCCGCCCGCCACGGTCGGCGAGGCGGTCGGGAAAGCCCGGGCGCGCGGTCAGGTCGTGGATCTCCCCGCCGGCGCTTACGGGATCCTGCCCACCCTCGCCGCTCCCTTCCTCTTCGACGGCCGGCGAGCCAACCCCGTTGCATCCGTTCCCGCGCTCGGCGAACACACCGTGGAGGTCCTGAAAGCGGCGGGAATGAGCGGGAAGGAGATCCGCGACCTGCAATCCCCCGCCAAATTCCCCTGAGTGGACGCCAGATTCCCCGAGTTTTACGCCAAACTCACCCAATTTGACGCCAAGTTCCCCAGGTTGTACGCCAATCTCACCGAAGGTGACGCCAAACTCCCCGGGTTTTACGCCAATCTCACCCAGTTTTACGCCAAGCTCCCCGAGTAATACGCCAAGTTCTCCAGGTAGTACGCCAATCTCACCGGAATTTACGCCAAACTCCCCGGAATCTGGGCCAATCTCACTGGTGGCGGATCGCCCGGAGATCGGTGACGTTCATTCGGTGAGGAACAAGAAGGAAACCGGCGTGCCCTCCGAAGCCTCACCCCCTGTCCCCCTCTCCCTGAGAGGGGGACAGGGGTTTTTCCCGATGATTCCAGAATGTCTCATAACAGGGCAAAATACTAGCTATCTCCCTCATTTCTCATGGTTTGCGTGCTCCTTATTGTTCCTTTTGATTCCGCAGCGCGTTGGCCTTGACTTCCGGTTTCAGTACCTATAGAGTACCTCATATGGGCTGGCACCCCTAGGAAATCACTCCCGATTTCCCCCGCTTGGCAGGCGGGTTTCCCCTGAGGTAGCGACCATGAAGCGACGGCTTACAGAAGGTTGCATCCCCTCCCTCCGTACCAGTCTCCCACAAGAGGACATCTTCCACCTCCCGACGCCGGGAGCCGGCCTCCGGCTCACCCGCGAGGGGCGCAAGACCTGGTTCCTCCTCTACTACGCCCCCGGCACGAGCAAGAAGCGACGCTATTACTTCGGCGAGCATCCTAACGGCAAGCTCGGCGAGAGGCGCTATCTGACCCTCAAGGAGTTTGAACGGGAGTACACCATCGCCCGCGGGGATCTCGCCAAGGGGATCGACCCGCAGCAGAAGACCGCCCAGGTGGACCCGGCGACGGCGAAGCTCATCCCCTCCGAGGTCCTGCCGCCGGAGCTGCGGAAGGTGTTCCCGGATGGATTCATCGAGGGGACCGTGGGAGCGCTGCTCGCGGACTTCCTCCAGAACCACGCGAGCAACCTCACGGCACGCGGCTATCAGAACTACCGGGACACGACCCGGACCTATCTCGCTCCCGTCTTCAAGGTTCCTATCCTCCAGTTCGGAGAGGACGACGTGAGGAATCTCCTCTCCGCGCTGACCAGGAGGGCGCCGCAATGCGTGCGGTCCGCCAAGACGGTGCTTTCCTGTGCCTTCGAGTATGGCAAGCAACACGTCCAAGGAATCAGGTTCAACCCCTGCATAGCGGTCAAGGTCACTGTGAAGAAGGGCCAGCGCAAGCGCTTCTTGACCGATTCTGAGATCTCTGCCGTCTTCGCGGCGCTTCCCAAGCTGAAGGACCAGAAGGCGGCCGACGTGTACGCCCTGATTCTGGCCTCGATGTGTAGACCGGGAGAGGCGGCGGGGATCCAGGCTGAGGATGTTGTCCAGTTGAACGGCGAGAGGGTGTGGAAGGTGGCCGATCCGAAGAATGGGCAGGACTTCCTCATCCCGCTCATGGGCCCCATCGCCGAGGTAATCGACCGTCGTCTAGCTTTGGTCGGAGGGGAGGGCCCCCTTTTCTGGAACACGGGCGGAGTGGAGTACCCTCAACCGCTGAAGAATGCCAACCGGCAACTCCGCGAGCTGGCCGAGCTGCCGGACATCCGGCCACACGACTTCCGCCGTACGGGACGCACCCACATCTCGGGCTTAGGCGTCCGGGATGAGGTCGCCGAAGCGCTCTTGAACCATGCCAAGGAGCAGGTGAACGGGGTCTACAACCTCTATACCTATTGGCAGGAGAGGAAAGATGCCTTGAAGCTCTGGCATGCCAAGCTGGAGAGACTGACGGCGCAAGACGTGCCAGAGGCGGCCTAGCCGGGGACGGACTGCGCGGGCGTGTCGATCCGGGACCGCCCGCGAGGAACCGCCGCGGCGGCCCCCGGTTGCTTCGCTCCCTTGCCTCGCCCTAAAGCCCGCGGTGGGAACCCGCATCTGGAACGTTCACCTCGCGGCCAGGAGCTAACCCTTCCGCCGCCAGCAGGCCCTGGACAAGGGAGCGTAGCGACCGAGGGCCACTGAGCGGCGGTCCCGCTACCCGGCGTCGAGATTGGCCTTAGCTGAGCGCCAGCGAGGGCGGGCTTCGCGGCGTGTACAACCTGGAACTCTGGAGCGATGCCGTGATAGCTGCCGTGGGCCAAGAAACCGGCTTCGCCGCTCGGGCTATAACGCTGTAGCCCAAGAGCTGTAAAATAGGAAAGACTGATACAGCATTGCCTTCTGGAGGAATCCCGGTGACAAGAGACGAATCAGGCGAGTCGAAGGTACCCTTGAGCAAGGACGAACTCGTAAAACGCATGGCTGAAGGGCGAGCAAGGGCCAAGCGATTACGTGAGGAAGAAGAGGCGCGCCTCGAACAAGAGGAGATAGAGGAGGAAAAGCGCCTAGAGCGCGAACATATTGCAGCAGAGGAAGAGAAAGCCGAGATGAAGCGCCGCGAGACACTGGCGCTCGCGGAGCTTTCCCGGTTCAAACTTCACTATGACATGTTGATGGCACTACTAACAGAGATGCGGGAATTCGCGAAAAGGAAACAGGATGGGCCAGTCACTCCCATGAAGATCGAGATGATCAGCCGCCGTCTTGATGAACTCCGAGAGATCCTCAAGGATGAAGAAATCTTTCCGTTTCTGGAGAGGCTCGATGGTGATCGGATCCCGTGTAATAGCGACGTTGTCTTGTTACTTGCACAATATGAAGTAGCCATGGAAAGCCATGCACGCGGACGGTATGTTTGGAAGCCTATAGGCAAAGGCCAAAGAAGTTGGTCAATTGCAAAGAGCTTTCTTAATAAGTTCGCAACATCGACGCCGCCAGCCGAAAGCGGCAAGGCTCGCGAGTTGGACGACCTGCTTAGTGACCCAGGGGTTGATGAGCTATTAAAGAATTTGTCAGGCCCAAACGAGTGAGACGGAATGGCGCTCGTTAAGCCACGGCTCAATGATTATTTCGACCTTCCGTTTACGCAGGAACAGGCGGACTTCGCTATCCCATTCCTGCACGAAGACATTCCTCTTTATGTCGATCCCTTCCTGTTGTTCAAGTCGCCATCACAGCAGGACCAAGCTCTACATGGATTGATCGTTAACTCGTTCAACCGCCTTGGCTGGCTTGTACGTCGCGGACGTGCCGAGGAAGCAGCGAGTGCGCTCATTACGCTTTCGGAATGCCAGGAAGTAGGGATGGGCACAGCCGCCACCAGGCGCGGCTTGCGCATTGGAACGGGAACGGCGAATGAGATACTCCAGTTGTTTCAGGACCTCCCGCAAATCGCCGAATTTGGATTCACCCACTTCGAGGAAATACAATTCTTTGTAGAACATATCTCGAAGGATCGCATCAGCGATTTCGCGTGCTGCCTGCTTAAATCGTTTCTCATCGATTACACGACGGACGCGTGCCGAAGATTTGGAGTGCCCGTTGAACGGGTTGTTGTTCCGAATGTCTATAACCATACGACGCATCGTTTCGTTGACGAGGTAGTTGACGTTCCCGTGAACCCTGAGACACAGGCACCGCTGCTTCTCGTTCCAAAGCGGTGGCTTCGATTCCTGCCCTGGCTGAATTTCGATGATTTCTTCACATCAAGCTTTGTTGAAGGGGTGCCGCCAGGACCGGACGGCAAGCGCGACCGCGTTGCCGTGCTTAACTACAACCGACATAACTACGGGGTGGTGCAGGAGTATGTTCGTGCACGTGAGCTGAGGCAGGAGGATTGTAAGAACGATCCTTTGTTCAAACCGATCCCGGTAACATTCGCCAAGCGAAAGCTCGCCACGATCAAGGCCTTACCCTCAGGGAAGTCCGACAATGCAGACCGCAAGTACGAGCAGGCAGTTTCCGAGCTTCTGGCATCGCTACTTTATCCCGATCTCGACTATGCGGACCTTCAGAGCAGGACTGAATCAGGTGTGCTTATTCGTGATCTCATCTTCTACAACAATCGCTCGACCGACTTTCTCAAAGACATTCATGAGACCTACAGCAGCCGACAAATCGTTTTCGAGTTGAAGAATGTCCAGACGATCGAACGCGAACACGTTAACCAGCTCAATCGCTATCTCGCCGATCACTTCGGCCGCTTTGGCGTCTTTGTGACCCGCCATCCGCTTCCGAAGGCAATGCTTCAAAGCACAATCGATCTCTGGTCTGGACCGCGTAAATGTATAGTTACGATGA
>DASYTJ010000084.1:0-4250 GCA_036002325.1 Thermoanaerobaculia bacterium
GGCTCGGCGTATTTGCTCACCCAGCGGTCGTGGACGAGCCTGATCGGGATAGCGTTCAGAAAATGCAGCTTCTCGCGACCGCGCCGCTTGGTGGTGACCAGACCTGCCGTCTCGAGGATTCGAAGGTGCTTCATGACGCCTATGCGCGTCATCGGCAGACGCGCCTCAAGCGCGCTCAGCGTTTGGCCATCCTCCTTGAACAGGTCATCGAGCAGGCTCCGCCGCGTCGGGTCGGCAAGGGCTCTGAACACCGCATCCATGCCGCCGATAATACGTAACCATATGGTTACGTGTCAAGAGCGGCAGGCGGTATCGGTCTCAAGATTCGGCACGTTGTGGATCAGCAAACCGGTGGGTGTCTCGACGAAGAGCGTCATCTCGGCGCTGCCGGCCCCAGCCGGCGGCCCCTCGCCGCCAAGCCGCGGCGGCCGCAGAGATCAGGCGCGCGGGCGTCCGGTCCGCATCGAGGCAGCAGCGCTTGTACTTCAAGCCGGTGCCGCACGGGCAAGGATCGTTCCTCCCGGAGGCATATCCCCAAGGTAGCCGTCGGTGCGGTCGAATCCACCAACCGCGCGCCGGTGGAGGAGCGCTTGCGGAAGAGCGGCCGCGGGTCGTGCTTCGGCGACTCGGGAGGAGCCGTGTTCCTCAACGGCTTCGTGCTCGGCGATGCCTCCTACGTCAACTCGTTCAGCTGCAACGCAACAGGCAGCTACCAGCGCGACGACACGCCGTACTCGCGCGCGTTCCTGAACGGCTTCCTGAAACCGTAGGAGGAGCCCGCATAAGAGAAAGCCAAGAGCCCCCGACGTCCCCGGGGGCTTTTGTCCCCGAAAGGTTCTGAAAAGTTGGGACGCACGTCAATCGCTCGCTCGGCGTAGCGACCGGCTGACCCTGCGTCCTTCGCAAGATCCTCGGTTCGGCCGATTCCGACCCGCGGTGCTCGTTGAGATCGTTGCGTCGTGAAGCTTTCCGACGACATTCCCGGAGGGGACCGCTACGCCGCGCACGTCGCTCGCGAGCACCGCTGCGGCCGATCTTTCCGCGAGATCCTCGACGACTCGTATCTGCGTCCACTTTCGAGCGAATGCCGCAGGCGTCTCCTTGATCGACCCGAGCTGATCCGTGCGGTGGTTGTCGACACCGGCCTTGTGAAAAGACGTTGACCGGCTTGGAGGAAGCATGGCAACGAGTGAGACGCTAGCGCCACCACCCCCGATCCACGCGGCTCCGCAGGAGCCGCTGATCGGCGAGAAGGGGCTGAAGACCAACGCCATCGGGTTCCTCTCGAACATGGTCATCGGAGTGGCGTCGACGGCGCCCGCCTACTCGCTCGCGGCGACCCTCGGCTTCATCGTCGCGGTGGGGGGTGTCGGCGTCCACGCGCCCGCGGTCCTCATCGTCTCGTTCGTCCCGATGCTCTTGATCTCGTTCGGCTACCGCTACCTGAACCGAGCCGATCCCGACGCCGGCACGACGTTCGCCTGGGTGACCCGGGCACTCGGCCCGCAGCTCGGCTGGTTGAACGGATGGGCGATCTTCGTCGCCGACGTCATCGTCATGGCGTCGCTCTCGGTGATCGCGGCCACCTACACCTATCTGCTGTTCGGCTGGAATTCGGCGGCCGACTCGACCATCGCGATCATCATCGGCGCGGCCGTCTGGATCGCCCTGATGACGTGGATCTGCTACCGCGGCATCGAGCTCTCCGCCCGCGTGCAGCTCTTCCTGCTCAGCGCGGAGATCGTCATCCTGGGCGTCTTCGCGGTCGTCGCGCTGGTCAAGGCGTACACCTCGAGCCCGGCCGGCGGAATCCATGTCTCCGGGTCGTGGTTCAACCCCTTCGATATGAGCTGGACGGCGCTCGTCGACGGAGTGCTCCTCGGTCTCTTCATCTACTGGGGCTGGGACTCTGGCGTCTCCGTCAACGAGGAGTCCGAGGACTCGGCCGAAGGCCCGGGGCGGGCGGCGGTGCTCTCGACGATCGTCCTTCTGCTCATCTATGTCGTTGTCTCCACCGCCGCGCAGGCCTACGCCGGGACCGGGTACCTCGCGAAAAACTCCAACGATGTGCTGAGCGTCCTGGGCGGGCGGGTGTTCGGCTCCGGCTGGGACAAGCTCCTCATCATCGCGGTCCTCACGTCGGCGGCCGCATCGACGCAGACGACGATCCTGCCGACGGCGAGGACGACCCTGTCGATGGCGCATTGGGGAGCGATTCCCTCCGTCTTCGGCCGGATCCACCCGCGGTTCCGGACGCCGTCGGTGTCGACTCTCGGCATGGGAGCGCTCTCGATCGTCTGGACGACCGTGCTCCTGGCGTTCAACCCGGCCCAGAACGTCCTCGGCGACTCGATCACGGCGCTCGGATTCTCGATCGCCTTCTATTACGGCTTCACCGGGCTCGCCTGCTTCGTCTACTACCGGCACGAGCTGCGCCGCCGTTGGCGCAACCTCCTCCTGGCCGGGATCGTGCCTCTGGCCGGTTGCCTCATCATGTTCGGGGTCTTCGCAAAGGCGTTCCACGACTACAGCCAGCCCGGCGCCGGCTTCTCGACGCCGCTGTTCGGCATCCAGATCCCGATCGTGATCGGCATCGGGACGCTTTTGCTCGGCGTTCCTCTCCTCGTCCTCGCCTGGACGCGGTACCGCTCATACTTCGCTCGCCGGCCCGAGACTTCGTCTCCAGGGCTCCTGGAGGAAGAGATCGAGCACGCTCCCGCACACCTCTAGAGCGATGCGCCTGGCAGGATTCGAACCTGCGCGTAGTGAGGTGGAGCGTGCCGGGATCGAACCGGCGACCTCCGGCTTGCAAAGCCCAATCGGGGGAATCCGGCCGAAACCGTTCTGAGCCGGAAAAGGGCGGCTCAGCAGGCGATTTAGAAGGCGGGGAGCCGGCTTACGCCGGCTCGGATCCGGGTTCACCGGATCGCGCTGTGGGGCAGGCGTGGGGTGACGATGCCTCAATAGACGACGACCCGCGCTCGCAACGCGGGCCGACGGACGAATCTGCGACACAAGAGCCTCGGGTGGCAGATGAGCCGCCCGACTGAGCTTAGCGGCAGCCCGGGCCGGCAGCGGTGCAGAGCCGGACACCACGGACATTCATGCAAGAAGCGGACCTGTGCGATCTGCGGCTTGACGTGGGCACGTGACTGGCGAATGGTGCTGCGGGTCAACCTCCAACACGTCGGGGTGCCAGTCATGCTCTCTGCTGTTACGCCGCCCGGGCGCGACGTGCTGCCGTACGACGGTCGCCACTGTGCGCACCTAGGTCCGCACCTGCATGGGAAGCGCTTCGGCTGCCAGCTTGACGAAGACGCCCTTGCAGAGTGGTCACGCGATATCTCGCGTCGTTGGAAGCGTCTCCACAACGCAGCTCGGAACGCTGTCAAGCGGCGCCACGGCCGTTGCCTGACACTGCTTACGCGGGCGTGGGAACCGCAAGCACGCGGGGCAGCACACGTCCATCCCGTCTTAGCACTGAGGCAACCGCATGATGCTGTGCTCGCCAAGGCGTACTTCGATGAGCTCGCCCGCCTCGCTCCAAGGCATGAGTTCGGGTTCGTGGGGACGAAGGAAGGAGTAAGCGCTCAAATCCTCGCTCCGGAGCGCGCGGCTGCCTACTTGTCGAGCTACTTCGTGAAGGGCTCCGGTGAGAAGGCGCAACTCCGGGAGAACGCACGGAATCCACACCTTCGCGAATGCTGATCTGGCTCAATCCGGCGGTCACGGTGAGACCGGTTTCACCATGCGGCGTCGGCGAATGTGCCGGCAGCTGTGGGCGATCCGGCTGGGCTGGCTTCCGGCTCCGTCGTGGTCTGGAATCGAGCTCGCAAGAACGATCATGGTTGCTGGTGCGTGGCCAGCTGCAGCTCGAGCTCCTTAGCGGCCTGCCGGCAGCCCGTCGCGGCGGCAGCCGCGTGGGCGCCGCGGGCCGCACAGGAAGACTGAGCGTCCCGAGAGGTCTTTGCTCGTGCGCTCACCCGCTTTGACCCATCCACCCTCAACCAGAAACGGGGTGGTGGTCTGCGTGTAATCCGCTCAGATCGGGCGACCCCAGCCAGAGGCGCCATAGGATTGCGCCGTGCCGTTCACGCTCAGCAACATCAAGGAGGATCTGGAGGACATCGGCCCTAGGTTCGACGGCGCGCCGGACCTGGAGTTCCGCGCGGCGACCAAGGCGCTCGAGCTCGAGAAATCCGCCCTGAGCTACCAGCGCGTCCCGCCCGGCTATCGCTTTCCGTACGGCC
>DASYTJ010000085.1:0-2579 GCA_036002325.1 Thermoanaerobaculia bacterium
TCGAAAAGCCCGTCGGCTCGCGGACCGCCTCGGACGCCCTGCGCCGCATGCTCGCCCAGGGTGAGATCCAACTCGTCCGGAAAGGCACGGCCAATCGGGAGGCGCTCTATAAAAGGAAGCCGCGCCGGGGCGGATCGTGACGGACGAGCGCCGTTCCCAGGCTGATTGACGCTGCCCGCGGGATCCCGGCGGTGACTGGAGACCGCAGGAAGGTAGCCCCGGCACTTGCTCTCTTTTCGCCGTCTCCGGCACCTCTAATTATCGGAAAGCATTGGCTGCGGCTCGCCGTCGAACGGCTTGGGGGGCCCGAGGTCGGGCTGCGGCCAGCGGTGTGGACATCCGAGATCCCCCCGACTCGAAAGGAGCTTGTCAGATGGCGAAGTCATCCCCTGTCCCGAAAAGAGTGCTGGCGTGGGCGCTGCTGGTCGTTGGTCTCGCCGCTCTCGGCTGGGCGCTGCCCGCCGTCGCGGCGGGCCGGTCCTATTCCGAGGCTCCGATGCAGGTCATGACCAAGGGGTTGCGGGCCGAGGAACATCTGATGCGGCAGGTCGCGCTGAGCCAGCGGCTGGCCGGCGAGCTGCCCGCCGAGGCGCTGGAGAAGGCCATCCGGGTGCCTCTCGCCTCCGCGGAGATCGCCGCCATCGATCAGGCTCCGCGGTGGATCAGCCCGCTCAAGATCGGGTTCGTCCAAGCGCTGGAGCCGGCGGTCGTGGTCGCCGGGCTGGACCGCGAATCGCTGAAGCTGCGGCCGCTCGCGGGCGGCCTCTCCGAGCAGGACGGGCTGGTGTGGGCGGCCGTGGTGAAGGCGGAGGAGGCGGGCGCCATCCGGCTGCACGTTCAGGGCCTGCTGCTTCCTCCCGGCGCCGAGCTCTACGTCTATAGCCGCACGGGTGAAGCCTATGGCCCGTATACGGGCCTAGGCCCCAACGGCACCGGAGAGCTCTGGACGACCACCGTCTTCGGCTCGGAGGTGATCCTCCAGCTCCGCTTCTCACAACCGGCGAGCGACGCCGATCTGCGCGGCGTCTCCTTCAAGGTCGCGGAGGCGGGCTTCATCACTCGCCATTTCGCCGGTGCCCTGAACGAGGGCTTCCTGACCCCGGAGCCGCCGCTCGAGAAGGCGGGAACGGACGCGGTCTGGCCTTGCGGCAACCAGAGCTGCATCATCGACGCGTCGTGCAACACCAACAGCCCCGCCGAGAGCGCGAAGCTCGCCGTGGCGAAGATGGAGTGGATCGCGGGCGCGTTCATTTATACCTGCACCGGCGGCCTGGTGGCCGACAACAATCCGTCGCAGAGCAACTTCTTCCTTACCGCCAACCACTGCCTGAGCAAGAACAGCAATGCCCAGAACGTCAACTTCTACTGGCGGTTCGCCACCTCGTCCTGCAACGGTACCTGCCCGGCCAACAACGGCTGGCCCTACCACACGACGGGATCCACGGTCTCGGCGAGCAACCGGAAGGGCGACTTCACTCTGCTGCACCTGAACGCCAACCCGCCGGCCGGCTCGGTCTTCCTGGGCTGGACGAGCGCGCCCGTGGCCAACACCAACAACGCGCACCTGTTCCGGATCAGCAACCCGGGCTTCGGGCCGCAGGTCTACTCGGCGCATGACGTGGACACGAGCGCTCCCACCTGCTCCGGCTGGCCGCGCGGCGAGCGCATCTACAGCCGCGACGTCACCGGCGCCATCGACGGCGGCAGCAGCGGCTCGCCGATCGTCAACGCCTCGACGCAGATCGTCGGCCAGCTCAGCGGCACCTGCGGCTTCGCCCCCAGCGAGGTCTGCAGCAGCGGACCCGGCGAAGACAACGCCACGGTGGACGGCGCCCTGGCGTTCTATTTCGCGACGGTCAAGCCGTTCATCGATCCGTAGTCCCTGCCTGACCGCTCGCAATCCGCCCCCTCCTTTCCCGCGGGAATTCGAGGGGGCGGTTTGGGGTTATGGAGCGGGCAAACCGGCTGCATACGCCCGGCGCTTCCGCACCGGGCTCTAGACAACCCGGCATGCCTCTGGCATACTACACGTCCTTCTCCTCGGGCGTCCTCTTTCTAGGACGCCCTCGCTGGGCTCCCTGAAAGCTGGTCTCGCGCGAAGGGAAAGGGTCTTTACAGGTTGTGGGAGGAGGTTGTAGGATCGCACGGTTTGACTGTTGGAAACGCCCAGGTGCGGGCCTCGGGCGAATCCATTGGTGTCTCAAGCCCACGTGGCTCAGGGGTAGAGCACTTCCTTGGTAAGGAAGGGGTCACCGGTTCAAATCCGGTCGTGGGCTCCATAGCCTGCGGCCTTAGCAACAAGGCCGTAGGAACTGCCAATTACGCTGGGTTCTCGATAACAAACACCCGTTGAGGAGGCATCTGACAGCGCCATGGGCAAGGAGAAGTTTCAGCGCACGAAGCCGCACGTCAACATCGGGACGATCGGCCACGTCGATCACGGCAAGACGACCCTGACGGCGGCGATCACGAAGGTGCTGGCGACGAAGGGTCTGGCGAACTTCGTGGCCTTCGATCAGATCGACAAGGCGCCGGAGGAGCGCGAGCGGGGCATCACGATCGCCACGGCGCACGTCGAG
>DASYTJ010000086.1:0-4006 GCA_036002325.1 Thermoanaerobaculia bacterium
TGCGCTTGCCCGGATCCTGCAGACACCTGGTTAGAACTCGTCGCCGTCGGCGCTGTGGGAGCTGTGGGAAACGCGCAGCGTTTTCCAAGGGCTGTGGGAATCGCGGAGCGATTTCCATAGCCTGTCAGCTTCCATAACGCGGCCGCCCGCATCATGCTGCTTCTGCTCGTCGATTCTCCTCAAACCGGTTGGGGCTCAAGTAGCCAAGGGCTGAGTGTCGGCGCTTGCGATTGTAGAAGATCTCGAGGTATTCGAAGAGCTCGCGGCGAGCCTGTTGGCGCGTCTCTGGCCATCGTCGCCCGGCGAACAGCTCCGTCTTCAACGAGCTGAAGAAACTCTCCACTACTGCGTTGTCCCAGCAGTCGCCGCGCCGACTCATGCTGGCTCGCATGCCGTAGCGGGCGAGCCGGTCTCGATATCTGAGGGCGGCGTACTGGCTGCCACGATCGCTGTGATGGAGAAGACCCGCCGGTGGCCGGCGGTGAGCATGGGCCTGTTCCAAGGCCTTAAGCGACAGCTCTTCGGTGAGCCGATCACTGACCGCCCAGCCGACGATCCGACGCGAGCACAGGTCCAGCAGGACGGCCAAGTACAACCAGCCCTCCTGGGTCCAGATGTAGGTGATGTCAGCGGCCCAGCAGGTATTGGGAACGGCGACTTTGAACTGCCTCTGCAGCTCGTTGGGTGCCACCGTGTGGGCATGACAGGACTGAGTCGTGCTCTTGAAGCGGCGTCGGACACGGGCCTGCAACTGGTCCTGTCGCATCAAACGCGCCACGCGGTGACGCCCACAGCGAATCCCCTCTTCCCGCAACTCGGCATGCACCCGCGGGCTGCCGTAGCTCCGATGGCTCTCCCGAAACGCCGCGCGAATCCGAGGCAAGAGTTGGCGATCTTCACGGACCCTCTGGCTCTCCGCTCGCGAGCGCCAGCTGTAGTACCCGCCGCGCGACACGCCCAGAACCTCGCACAGACCTACGACGCTGTGCTGGCCGACGTGCTTCCGGATGAAGACGTACTTCATCGCGACGGTCCCGAGAAGATCGCCAACGCTTTTTTTAGAATGTCTCTCTCCTCACGAACCCGCTCGAGCTCGCGACGCAGGCGCCGCATCTCCTCCTCCTCTGCCTTGAGGTGTCCCTGGCCGGGAAAGGCCTGCTGCTGATCTTTCTGCAACTCGCGCCGCCACCGTTGAAGCATGTCCGGACCCAGATCCAGATCTCGAGCCACCTGCGAGACCCGATGACCTCCTTCAACCACCATCCGAACTGCTTCTAACTTGAACTCCCGATTGAACCTGCGCCGTTTCTCGCCCATCCAACACCTCCTCGCCCATTATGGGCTTTTCGAGGTGTCCGCAAAACCCGGGCAATCCCACTTCGCAGGATCGGCGGCGCTCCGCAGCTTCGGTGGGCCTCCGCAGCTTCGACAAGGCGCCGCAGCTTCGGTGAGGCGCCGCAGCTTCGGTGAGGCGCCGTAAGCTTCGGTGAGACGCTGTCAGCTGCGGAGAGGCGCCGTTATTTCCGGTGAAGCGCCGCCGGCTTCGGTGAGGTGCCGAGAGCGCTGTGCGTGACTTCTTCCACGACGGGCTTCATGTTTCCAGCTCAGCACGTGAGCGAGGTCCGCCGTCCCCCGCCTCTACCCCGTATCCCACCGCCGCAGAATGAGCTGGATCTCGTCGCGGTGCTTCGTTTCGTCCTGGATCAGGTCGTCGAAGTCCACGGCGAGGCCATGATGCCCCAGAGCCGCGGCCTGGCTACGGCGCTTGACGTAGCGGTCGATGGTCTCGATCTCGGCGTCGAGCGCGTTGCGCAGCATCTCCTTGGCGTCGCGGGCCGGCTTGACGGGCGCCGGAACGGTGGTGGGCGTGCCGCCCAGGGCGACGATCTTGTCGGCGAGGATCTGCGCGTGGCCGAGCTCGTCCGGGATCTCGGCTTCGAAGAACTGGCGGAGCTCCATCCGCCATTGGCCCTGCACTTGGCTGGCGTAGGTGCGGTAGAGGATCACCGCGGAAAATTCGTTCGCGAGGTCGACGTTCAGCCCCTCCAGGAACTGCTCCGGCGAGATCTGGCCGGCTGCCACCTCGGTTTCTTCCATCGTCTTGGTCGCCATAGATACATCTCTCCTTTCGCGCCGGATTCCTATGCAAAACTCCGACCGCGGAGAGCCCCATGCTAGGCTTGGCGGACTCATGAGGACGATCCGGATCGGCAACGGCCAGGGTTTCTGGGGCGACAACGTCGACGCCCCGGTCGAGCTGCTGCGTGGCGGCGAGATCGACTACATCGGCATGGATTACCTGGCCGAAGTGACCCTGTCGATCATGATGCGGCAGAAGCTGAAGAACCCGAAGCTGGGCTACGCGACGGACTTCATCGGTTTCATCCGCCGGGTGCTCCCGGAGCTGAAGGAGCGCAACGTCCGCGTCCTCACCAACGCCGGCGGGCTGAACCCCAAAGCCTGCCGCAACCGCATCTTCGAGGTGGCGCGGGACCGCGGCATCAAGGGCTTGCGGGTCGGCGTCGTCGAAGGGGACGACCTTTTGCCGCGCCTCAAGGAGCTGATCGCCGCCGGCCACGCGCTCAAGAACATGGACACCGGCGCGCCGCTGGCGCCGCTCGTCGACAAGGTGATGTCTGCCAACGCCTACCTCGGCGCGAAGCCGGTGGTGGAGGCTCTCGCCAAGGGCGCGCATATCGTGCTCTGCGGCCGGGTGACGGACACGGCCCTGGCGCTGGCGCCGATGCTCCACGAGTTCGGCTGGAGCGAAAACGACTGGAACCGGCTCGCCGCGGGCACCATCGCCGGCCACATCATCGAGTGCGGCGCCCAGTGCACGGGCGGCAACTTCAGCCGCTGGTGGGAGGTGCCGGATCTCTGGAACGTCGGCTACCCCGTCGTCGAGGCGCGGGAGGACGGTAGCTTCGTGGTCACCAAGCACGAGGGAACGGGCGGCATGGTGACGGTGGACACGATCGCCGAGCAGCTCGTCTATGAGATGGGAGATCCCGCGAGCTACGTGACTCCGGACGTGACGGCCGACTTCACGACGATCCGCCTGCGCCCGGACGGTAAGGACCGGGTGGAGGTCTCCGGCATCCAGGGCCGGCCGAACACGCCGTTCCTCAAGGTCTCGGCCTCCTACCTCGCCGGCTACAAGGCTTCGGGGCAGATCACCCTCTCCGGGCCGCGCGCCGTGGAGAAGGCGAAGCTCGCGGCCGAGATCGTCTGGAAGCGCCTGGAGCGGGCCGGCGTCGTCTTCGCGCCGGAGGACCGCGAGACCGAGCTGCTGGGGACGGGCGCCTGCCTGCCGGGGATCTTCGCGGCGCCGGAGGAGCTGCCCGAAGTCGTCCTCCGACTCGGCGTGCGGCATGCGGACTCGCTCAAGGTGGAGCGCTTCGGCAAGGAGATCGCGCCGCTGGTGACCGCCGGCCCGCCGGGAGTGACGGGCTTCGCCGGCGGCCGGCCGAAGCCGCAGGAGATCGTCGCCTACTGGCCGGCGCTCCTGGCGCGGGAAGAGGTGGAGAGCCGCATCGAGGTCACGGTGGAGGAAGTGTGAGCGGCGACCGGTCGCTGCTCGTCGCCTGGTACGCCGGCGTGCTCGGCGGGCTTCTTCCCCTGCTGCTTCTGGGTTTTCTTTACAGCGCCCTCGCGGACCGCACTGTCTTCGTCCTCTGGGCCCTGGTCACGGGAGCCTGCTGGGTGGTCCTCCTGCGCCAGGGCTTGAGCGCCGGCTGGCGCCGGTTCCGCCGGCTCGGCGCGCTGGCCCTGCTCCTGGCGGCCGGCTTCGCGGTCTTCTCGGCGCTGGAGTCGAAGCATCACGAGATTCTGGATTTGGGGTTCCGGGCGGTCTTCCCGGGGATCTATCATCCGCTCGCCACGGAGCCTCGGACGATGGGTGTGGTGGCGGCGGTGCTGGGAGTTGTCGGAATTCTCGGCCTCGTCGCGCGAAGCCCTCAGAACCCTTCCCCCTCTCCCGGTGAGGTGGGAAGGGAGGGGGCGGGAG
>DASYTJ010000087.1:0-216826 GCA_036002325.1 Thermoanaerobaculia bacterium
AACGTCACCGAGCTGGTGGGCTCGAGGTAGAGGTTCGCCGTCTTCAGGCGGCTCACCTTGTCATAGTTGAAGGTGTCGGGGCCGATGGCCGAGATGTTGCCAGCGCCGTCGTAGGCGTAGGTGCCGGTGGACCAGCGCGCCACACCCGTCGGCGTCGTTACCGTGATCGAGGCGGGGCGGCGCATCATGTTGTTGGTGTCGATGGCGTACGTGTCCGTCAGCCGCTTCGTCGAGTCCGCCGGGTTGTTGTTGTGCACCACCTGGTTGACCATCAGGTTCGGGTGATACGTGATCGAGCTGGCGTAGTAGCCGGAGTTGCCGAGAATTCCTACCGAGCTCAGCAGGTCCTCCGTGTAGGAGAAGGTCACGGTGCGCGGCGCAGGAGCCGTGCAGGCGGCGTGCGTGCACTGCGGATAGCCGAGCGTGGTGACGTTGCCCAGGGCGTCGTAAGCGACGCTGGGCAGGACGAACGATTCACTGGGCGTGGCGCCGCCGTTGACATAGTTGTCCAGCGACCGGCGCGACAGGCGGCCGTCCCGCCCGCAGTAGGTCATCCCCTCGCGCAGCTCGACCGTGAACGGCGAGCCGACGACGGTCACGTAGTTGTACCGGCTCTGCTGGGTGATCTTGTTCTTGCGGTAGTCGAAGCACACCACGCCGGTGAGCGGGTCGGTGTAGTTGCCGTTGGCGTTCGCGTAGCTGAAGGTCTTGAGGAGCCGTTGCGCTCCCGTGGTCTCCTTCACCTGGAACAGCCGTTCGGCCGGGTCGTAGACGTGGGTCAGGCTGTTGTTGCCATCCACCTTGCGCAGCACATGGCCGCGGGAGTCGTAACGGGTGTAGAAGGTGGTGCCGTTGCCGGAGACGCCCAGCTCCGGATGCGTTTCGGACTGCAGGAACCCGGCGCGATCGTAAGAGAAAGTCCGCGTCTGCGACGGCATCGAGACCGAGATCAGCCGGTTGCCCACGTCGTAGCCGTAGGAGGTGATGACGTTGGCGTCGGCGGTGCCGGAGGGTTCAGTGACCTGGATCAGCCGGCCGTGGCGGTCGTAGGTCTCGGTGGTGGTCGCGGGGTTGAGACCCGCTGCTGTGGCGATCTTGACGGTGCGGTTGACCTGCCGCACGCCCGCGTAGCTCATCGTCACGTTGTGGGCGACGCCGTCCGGCGGCGTGATCGTCGACGGCCGGCCGAAGGGGTCGTAGCCCGAGAAGAGGGTCTTCTGCGTCGGCGTGCCGGTCACCCACTCGGAGACGGAGGCCTTGTTGCCCGCGGCGTCGTAGACCGTCTCGCGCTTGTTGAAGGTGCCGCCCGGCAGGTTCCGGGTCTCCTGGAAGACGCGGCCGTGGCCGTCGAAGACGATCTGGCTGGCGTTGAGAATGGCCGCCGTCTTGCTGCCGTTGTCGCGCCGCCGGATGGTCACGTTCGCGCGCGAGGAGCCCGCGGCCGGCGTATAGACGTACTGCGTCCAGCCGCCGTGGCCCGCGTCCGGCTTGACCCAGGTCAGCCGGCCCATGGCGTCGTACTCGAAGCCGGTGCCGACGTCGGAGAGATCCTTGCTCGTGGCGACGAGGCCGGTGTTGGCGTCGATGACCGTATTGTTCAGGAAGACGACGCCGGTGCCCGCATACTGCGAGGTGGCGCGCACGCCGGAGACGTAGGTGTGATTGATCTGATATTCCGGCGAGGGCGGAAGCGCCATGGTGCAGATATCGAGGACGCCTGTAGCCAGACCGGCCTGGGCGTCGCCGCCATAGAATTTATCGGCCAGGACGTTGCCCTGAGCGAGGACTCCCAGGGCATCGCGCAGCTCGTGGACTACCATCAGGTCCTGCGCGCTCTGGCTGGCCGCCGGCGTGGGACTGTTCAGCCGGTGAATGCGCTCCCGCACCACCGTCGCCGTGCCGGGGTGGTAACAGTACTCGGTCATCGAGTAGGTGCCGTTCTCGTAATCGCGCGAGAGAGTCGGGGCCTCCAGCACCCAGTTGGAACCGGGAGGGAAGACGGAGAAGCCCGAGCCGGTATTGGCGGCCTGATTGACCGTGTAGGTGCCGCGCAAGGGATTGTAGGTGGCATAGCGGCCGCGGAGGTTCGAGCCGGCCGAAAAGTTGCCCTCGGTCTGCTGGATACGGTAATGGCCGAGACCGTCGAAATCCGAGTTGACGATCCCGGCGTAAGGAACCGCCGGATCGTCGTGATACAGCGTGCGGCTGCGCAGCATCCGGCGGTTGGTGTTTTCGGGCGGAAGCGAGGTGAATTGTACGGGGTCGCGTTCGTAGAGCACGTACTCGGAGCGCAGCAGGGTCCCCGCGGCGTTGTAGATCTGCCGCGAGAGGTTGAGGTCCACGCCCGCCGCCACGTTCAGCGTCTGGTTGCGGGTGAACGGCAGGGAGTAGTCGAAATAGCTCCAGCCGGTGTAGTTGGGCACCACCGCCATAGAGAAGTAGTTGACGGTCTTGTGCCCCAAGGGATCGATCACCGTGGTGGTGTGCTCGTTGCTGGTGAGAGGCACCGCGGGCGCCGAGACGTAGGTCCAAGTCCCCAGCACGGCGCCCCCGATATCGCGCATGGTCCGTGCCGCCACTCCCGAGTTGCGTTGCAGGCGGGGTTTCGAGCTGGAGCCCTGATGGAATTTGTACTCCTGCCAGGTCCACTCCAGCCGCCCTCGCGTCGGCAAGGTCAGTCCGATGAGGTTGCCCGCGTGGTCCGTGCAGCTCGCGCCGGCCGGAGGCGGGGCGGTGATGTAGTCGCTAAGCGGCATGCTCCAGGCCGAGCCGTCCGGCAGCGCGACCGAGGTCAGGAAAAACACTTTTCCCGTCTGGCCTACAGCGCCGGCGCTCGGGCAGGGCAGGCCGATGTCGGCGGACGCGTAGCTGAACTGATAGGTGGCCGTGGCGCCGCCGAAGGCCGCCAGCTCGACGCGGTCCACCACCTCGCCCCACAGCGACAGGAAATCATTGCGGAAAACGATGTAATGCGTTCGGTTCTGGCTGTCGGTCAAGCGCCAAACCGGCTGATGGGTCGTCGGATGCAGCTCTCCGTAGAAGAAGTTCAACTTGTTACCAAACCGGTCGCGAATGTGTTCCGGCAGGCCTGTACCGTTGAATCGCCGAATGGTCCCATCGGGAGACTCGACCTCTCGCGTGCCATCGTTGAAGACGATGAGCCGCAGATAGCTGCCGTCCCGCGTGTAGAGGATCCGTGAAATGCCGCTCACTGAGGCATCCTCCGGATCGTTGGCGTGCAGGGTCTCGAAAAAGATGTGGTTGGTGCCGTTCTCGTCCTGATAGAAGACGAACGGCGGATTGGGCGGCTGGCAGGGAGGATCGAGCCGGCCGAAGCTGATCCGCCAGCCCAGCCCGGCGTTGTTGCACGAGCCCGGAAAAGCCGCGGTCGTCTTGATGTGGTGGTTCGGGTCCTCGGGATCGACGTACTCGCCGTCGATCCAATCCCAATCATTGGCGTTGTAGGTCAGCTTCACGCCATAGGAGAAGCCGCCGTTGACCGGGTAGGTTCCTCCGAGAGGAAGGGTCAACGTGAGCGAGCCGTTGAAAAGGTTGACGTTGTCGACGTCGCCGACGTGGAACGACTGATCGGGCTGGAACCCCGGCGCGGTGTTCGGATGGATGTCCGCCTGCGCGGCGGAAGCGAGAAGGCCGAGAACAAGAAGGAGCGCTTGCGAGCGGTTCATTGCGCCACCCCTCCCTTGTGCACGGAGATCTCCATCCTGCGGGGATCGGCGATGAACCAGAGATCGTCGCCTTTGACTTTGGCCGGCGGCGCGGGGCTGCCCGGCAACGGATGGAGGCTGTCGAGGGGGAGGTGCGCCAGGCCGTTGGGCACGCCGTCGGCGTCGTTCTCGCGGCCGTCGCCCACCCTGAAGCGCCAGGCTCCGGCCCCTTCCCCATCGCCCGCTCTCACCACGATGCCGATGATCCACAGCCGTTCGTCGAGGATCTCGTCGGCCGCCGAGCCGGCTCCCACGCCGAGGCGCGAAGGCCGCCCCGGCCGTCGGGGAGCGAAGCCCTCCGGCGTGGCCAGGGCGAAGGCGCCGCTCTTCAGGCCCGCCGCCACCCAGAAGGACCGCTTCTCCGGCGGGCTCTTCAAGGCGAGCCGCACCGAGCCGTCCGCCGCCGCGTCGCCCAGGTCGTAATGCTCCACCACCGTGCGCGAGAAGTCGGCGAGGTCCACGCGGTCCTCGACGGCGAACCAGACCACCTTCTCCCCCGGCGCCAGTCCGGTCGCCACCACCGCGCTCTCCTCGAAGGCGATGCGTGGGTCCGGCTTGGCAGGGGGTGGAGTCTGCCCGCTCGCCGGTTTCGCCAGCGGGAGCAGCAGCACGAGCAGCAGGCACATCGGGGGCCGGTTCCGTTTCATGAAAGCTCTCTCCACAGGGACCTGTCGTCCGTTGTATACGTTAAACCACTGGGGCCTGTCCATATCGTCACCTCGGGCGGAGGCCGTCGACCGGCGTGTCGTCCTCGCCGGCTTCCGCGGACTCGCCTGCTGCCTTCTCCTGTTTAGACTCATCAGGCAGCCCGAACAGTTCCTCCGCGAGCAGTGCTTGAGCGCGGGCGATGTGGCCGAGGGCGCCGGCGAGACGAAATCTTTGTGACAAAGAGAGAGAGTGAGTCTGCGCTACGGCCTGCACGGGCACGATCACCGACTTCTCCAAGACGACCTTCCGGATCTGCTGACCCGCCGACGCGTCCGCCTGTTCGGTTCCTCCTCGCCCCGTGATAGCCTCCCCCGAAATTTTTCTGGCGCGCGCCAACGCCGCCTGTCTTCGATCTGGGGAGCTACCATGCCTTCGCTCGCTGTCCGTCGTGCCGTCGCTATCGTCTTGACCGCCGCCGGCTGCTGCTGCCTGGCGTTGCACGTCCCTGCCCACGCGGACGAGAGGGACGAGATCGACAAGATGCAGAAAGAGCTGGTGGAGCTCACGCAGAAGGTCGACGAGCTCTATCGCCGCGTGCCCTTCTGTGATCCCGCCGAAGAGGAGCGCGCGGTGAGGTTGTGGGCCGAGAAAGGCGGGGAGCTGGTCTCGCCCGAGATCAAGTCCGCCGGCAGCGAGCGATTGCTCTTTGCGGACGGCACTCCGACGCCGGTGCAACTGAATCGGCTGGAGGTCTCGGGCCGCGACCCTTACTCCAAGGTGCATCTCTTCCTCATCCGCATGGGGCTTCGCAACCGCCTGATCGATCTCGAGAGGCTGCATCTCGAGGCCGAGGCGGGCACGACCGTGAGCTACACGGCGCGCCTCGCGCTGCCCTGCTACTCGGAGCCGCAGCCGGAGAAAGCGGCGAAGGAAACACCGCCCCTGTCGCTGCACGACTTCGTCGCTCAAACCCTGGCCCGGCAGCGGACCATGTTCGAGAAAGTGACCGAGCTCACCACGCGTTCCAAACCGGCCCGGTTCGCCGAGGCGCTGGCGGCGTTCGATGGCGCGACCCGGGGCCGGGGCGTGGCGCTGACCGAGGTCCGGCTCGCGGAGGAGGCCGTCCTGGAGGGTGTGGTCGCCGGTGCTTCGGGGCCGGCCGGACTGAAGCCGACTCTCGAGAAAGCGGGCTTCCGCGTCACCGGCATGCAGATGTCCCCCGCCGGCGCCTGCCACAAGTTCGCCGTCACGGCGCGGCCGGAAGAGCGCGAGCCCCTCGAGGAGCCTGACGTCGTGATCTGGAACGGTCTCTTCGACGATCAGACGGCGGCGTTCTGCGAGCTCGCACCGTCGGCCGGCCGGGTCGTGGTGCGCGGCAAGACGCCCGTCCCGGAGGGCGACGCTCTCGCCCTGCACCTGCGCGACGTCAACCTGGTCGACGCCTTCTTCATCCTTCATGACCTCACCGCCGCAAACTTCGTCATCGATGCGGACGTGAAGGGGCGGGTCAGCGTGGACGTCGAGGGGGCAGGGTTGGAGGAGACGCTGGCGGCGATGAGCGCGGCGGGGGTGATCGTGGGGCCGGGTCCCTTGCGCCGAGTGTCGCGGGCGGGAAACGAGGCCGCGGCGCCGGCATCGCCCCGGCCCGGCTACACCGGCGAGCCCATCGACGTGTCGGTCCACGACACCGATCTGGGTACGTTTCTCTGCACCCTCGGGCAAATCTCCGAGCGGCGGGTCTGGAGCCTGGCGGACCTCAAAAGCCGGTTCAACATGTTCGTCAAGGACGTGCCTTGGGACCAGGTGCTCGACGGGCTGGCCGCCTCGGCCGGGCTGGTGGCCGTGCTCGACGAGGACCGCCTGTTGGTCGGCCCCGGGCCGGCGGAAAAGCTCCCCAGCCTGCCGGGGTTGGTGCCTTACTGCAAGCCGCCGGTCGACTCGATCGAAGAGCTGGGTTCGATTCCGCGGCTCGAAGGGTCGCCGGTGCCGCTGCCGCGGCTCGCCGCCGCCGAGCTCGAGCTGGCCGGACTCGTCCGCGCGGGTGACGCATGGAAGGCTTACGTCTATACCCCATCGCGGCGGCTCATGCTCCTTGCCACCGATCAGCAGCTTCTCGATGCGCGCGTAACGTCGGTGGGCTCCGGCGAAGTTGTCCTCGCCAAGGCCGGCTCGGAGGCGCTCAACGTGGCGCTCCGGCCCTGAGAGCTGGGAAAAGCTACAATAGGGCGCATGCCGATCCACTCCGCCACGGGCCGTCCTACGCCCGACGAGATTCTGCGTTCCCTCGAAGAGGATGTCCCTCTATTTCACAGCGTTCCGCCCGAGGCTGTGGGCCTGCTTGCCGAGGCGGGCTTCAACGTGCAGCCGGGTGACTACAGTTGGGCGGTGGGATCGGCGGTGCTCCGCTGGATCGCGAACTATGTAGGCCCAGAGATGTTGACGGTCGAGACGGGCGCCGGTCACACGACGGTGGTCCTCGCCGCCTTGGCGGGGCACCACTACTGCCATACCATGGCTGAGACGGAGGCCCGGAGAATCGGTGAATATCTCGACCGTCTGGGCGTCTCGCGGGACCGAGTGACGTTCACGATCGGTTCAACGGACCAAACCCTGCCCCGGCTCGCGCCTGCGGCGCCTCTGGACTTCGCGTACATCGACGGCTGCCACGGCTATCCCTTCCCCGCCCTTGACTGGCATTACATCGATCGTCATCTCAAGGTGGGAGGGGTGATCGGCATGGACAACGTCGAGCTCCGTCCCGTTCGGGAACACTGCCGGTTCCTCGAGGAGGACGGCTGCTACGAGTTGGTGGAGAGCTTGGCGGACGAGGCCAGCGGTGCCATCGTCCGCTTCTACCGCAAGGTCCGGGACGAGAATCGAGAGTGGATCTGCCAGCCGTACAGCCGGGTCAAGTGACGCAGCTCTCATCTCGGCGGAGCGTACCGGATCAGGCCGCGGAAGATCTCGTTCGGATGGGCCTCTTGCAGCAGATGGGCGTGGGCCCACCAGGCGCCGTCCCGGCGCTCCTCGATCCGCTGCAGGCGATAGAACCGCTCGCCGATCTCGATGGTGATGCGTTCGTTCCAGTCCGGCTTGGGCCGGCAGCTCAGCACGACGAGAGCGCCGTTCCGCCCGCGCAGCACTCGGTCCGGCCGCAGCGGCCCGAAGCGGCGACGGCGCTGGAGGCGGCCGATCCATCCGCGTAGGGCTTGGGCCGCGCGTACCACCACCCAGACGGTGGGCTCGCCTACGGCGTCGTGGTTCACGCCGAACGCCACCAGCCGCGCGATGCCGACCAGCGGGATGCTGAGGAGGAGCCACGTCAGAGGAGCGAGCAGCCAGGACAGCCAGACGAACGAGCCGCTCCAGAAGATGCCCACCCGGTTTTCGAAGCTGTTGAGGTGCCGCGGGTCCAGCTCCAGCACCTGGGCGGCCAGGGCGTCCGTGACCGTCTGAAAATAGGCGATCGCGTTCTTCAGCAGCAGCCGGCCGCCGAGATAGAACTCGAGAACGCCGAGGATGGCCGACCACACGAACGGCTCGGCGCCGTAGCGGCGGACGAGCTCCTCCCGCTCCGCCGCCGGCACGACGGCGGCGAGGAAGTCGAGGAACGGATTGCGTCGCATGGGCATGCTCGCTCACTTGTTCGGCGAATCCGCCGCGGAACATAATCCTCCCTCATGGCCCGCCCCTTCAAGAGCCTCCCCGAACGGGAGATCCTCGCCCTGGCCATCGCCGCCGAGGAGGAGGACTCGCGAATCTACGATGATTTCGCCGCCGGCCTGCGTGACAAGTACCCGGCGACGGCCGAGGTCTTCACGCAGATGCGGGACGAGGAGATCGGCCACCGGCAACGGCTCACCGAGCTCTACAGCCAGCGCTTCGGCAACCACATCCCCCTGATCCGACGGGAGGACGTCAAGGGATTCGTGCGGCGCAAGCCGCCGTGGATGATCTGGCCCCGGGGCCTCGACGCGGTCCGCGGGCAGGCGGCGGTCATGGAGCTCGAGGCCAAGCGCTTCTATCGCCGTGCCGCCGCCCAGTCGACCGACACCGGAATCCGCAAGCTGCTGGACGACCTGGCCGACGAGGAGAGCCGCCACGAGTCGCTCGCCGGCGAGCTGATGGAGGAGAAGCTGACTCCGGAGGCGCGCGAGAACGAGGAGCGCACGCGCCGCCGGCTGTTCGTCCTTCAAGTCGTCCAGCCCGGGCTCGCGGGGCTGATGGACGGCTCGGTCTCGACGCTCGCTCCCCTCTTCGCGGCCGCCTTCGCCACCCGCGACAGTTGGGACGCGTTTCTCGTCGGCCTGGCCGCATCGATCGGCGCGGGGATCAGCATGGGCTTCGCCGAGGCGCTGTCGGACGACGGCGCGCTCACCGGGCGCGGCCACCCGTGGCTGCGCGGTCTGGTCTGCGGCGTGATGACCACGCTCGGCGGCATCGGCCACACCCTCCCCTATCTCATCTCTGACTTCCGCATCGCCACCGGCGTCGCCGTCGCCGTGGTCGCGGCGGAGCTGGCGGCGATCTCGTACATCCGTCACCGCTACATGGATACGCCCCTGCTCTCCGCTGCCTTCCAGGTCGTCGTGGGCGGCGTGCTGGTGTTCCTCACCGGGATCCTGATCGGCAGCTCCTGACGGCTCGGCTATCCTCCGGCGCCTCCGGCGCCCCCGGCGGCGAATCCCAGCACCTCGCTCGCCAGCCACCACAGACCGACGAGCAGGATGAGCACCGGCACGACGAAACGCAGCCAGAGATAGAGCAGGCGGATCGCCGGGCCGGGCGCCGGCCCCCCCAGCTCGCGCAGCACCGTGGTGCGGTTCATGCACCAGCAGACGGCCACGACGGCCAGCAGCGAGCCCAGCGTCTGCATCCCCGAGCCGAAGGTCAGATCCCATGCGAGGAAGATCTTCTGGTTCGGCATCGGCGGCAGGGCGATGAGAAAGATCAGTAGCGCGAGCCACCAGACGGCCTGCCTGCGGGAGAGGGAGGTGTTGTCGGTGAGAGCCGCCACCTGCACTTCATAGGCGGCGATGGCGGAGAGGAAGCCCGAGCCCAGGAGGCCGAGGAAAAAGACCAGGCCGAACAGCCCGCCCATCGGGATGGCCGCAAACACGCGCGGCAAGGTGATGAAGATGAGGTCCGGTCCGCTCGCCGGCAGCAGACCGAGACTGACGACGGCCGGCAGAATGGCGAAACCGGCCAGGATGCCGGAGGCCGTATCGCCGGCGACGGTGATGGCGGCGTTGCTCGGCAGGCGGTCCTCGGGCGCGAGGTAGGACCCGTAGATCACCATCATGGTGCCGCCCAGCGACAAGGTGAAAAACACCTGCCCGAAGGCGGCGGCCAACACCCGCGGGGTGAAGGCGGCGAGGTCGAACTTGCCGATGAACCACTGCACCCCTTCGCCGGCTCCAGGCAGCGTCACGGCGCGGGCGATGAGCACCAGGAGGCTGAAGAAGAGGGCCGGGATGAGGACCTTACTCGTCCGTTCGATGCCGGCCCGCAGACCCCGCACGAGCACGGCGGCGCAGGCGGCGATGAGAGCGCCCGTGAACCCGACCTGGAGGAGAAACGAACGGAGCTCGAATCCTGTGGCGGGCGGCAGGATCGCTCCTTCCACCCAGGGTGCGCCGACGAGGCGGGCCGCCTCGCCCACCGCGTAATAGAGCACCCAGCCCAAGGCGTTGATGTAGTAGCCGGTGGCGGCGAACATGACGGCGAAGAGGAGCCACCCCACGGCGCGGCCGAGAGGAAAGCCGGCGCGCTCGAAGGCCCCCACCGGCCCGCGGCGGGTATGCCGGCCGAGCGCCCACTCCGCCGCCAGCGCCGGGATACCCAGCAGCACCGCCGCCAGCACGTAGACCAGGACGAAAGCCGCGCCGCCGAACTTGCCGACCATGTAGGGAAAGCGCCATACGTTCCCCAGGCCCACGGCCACGCCCAGCATGGTGAGGATGAGGCTGAAGCGGGAGGTATAGGTCTCCCGCGGCGGGTCCGGTCGATCGGGGGCGGACATGAGGGAGTGATTGTAGCTGCAACCCTCGCCTGGCCTCGCTTCCGGCAGTTATCATCCGCTGCAGGAGGCAATCTCCATGAGAGAAATCGCGCTGCGCTTCGTTAAGTGGGGCACGGGTCTGCTGACGCTCGGTCTGTTGACGGGCTACGGACCTTTGGGCCACTACCTGCACGGGGGCGTCAAAGTCGCCTGTCCTTGGGCACCCGTCCACGGCCACGTCGCGCTCCTCGGCTGGATGGGCCTCACCTTGTTCGGATTGGTCTATCGCGCGCTACCCGACTGGGGCACGCCGAGCCCGAGCGCGGTGAAGCTCGCCACAGGACACTTCTGGCTATCCGTGACGGGGGTCCTTGGGGTCTGGTTCAACGGAACCTTCGGGTACCGGCTCATCGGCCGTTTCTCGCCGGGTTTCTACTACAAGCCCGACACGGCGATGCTGAATCTCTGGCTGTCGATCGACGGCGGGTTCCTGACCGTCTTCGCCTTCGGCTGCATGCTGTTCATGCTGGTGGTGTTCGGAACGCGCTACGAGAGGAAGGAAGGGGAAACCGGATGATTCAGGGACTCGGCTTCGATCCAAGCTCGGGACGGAGAAGCAGGCGCCGGAGCTGCTGGACCGTCGCCTCATAGCGGCCGGGATCGCCGGCGGTGCGGGCGATCTGCACCGCCCCCTGGAGAGCTGAGGCGACCAGCAGCGCCTGGTCTTCAGCGGTGTCCTCCGCCTGGAAAACGCCCGCCTCGCGGCCGGCGGTCAGCACGTCGGTCAACCAACGGATGTGGGCGGAGTGAAAGGCGCGAATGCCGACCCGCATGTCGTCGGGCAAGGCGTTGTACTCGGCACTGAGGATGCCGTAGGCGCAGATCTTGTCGCCGCGGAGCACGACGGTCTCCCGATAGTAGGCGAAGAGCGCTTCCAGCTTCTCCTGCGGGGAGGCTCCCCGTGCCGCCAGCTCCCGTGCCCAGGCGCGGCCTTCGCGGCGGAAGCGGTCGACCAGGGCCACGCCCAGCTCCTCCTTGCCCGCGAAGTGGTAGTGGATGCTGGCCTTGCGGATTCCCACGCGGTCGGCGATGTCCTGGTAGCTGAAGGCGTTGAAGCTGCGGTTCTGGAGCAGCTCCTTGGCCACGTCGAGGATGGCTTCGCGGGTGTCCTCGCGGCCTGCACCTGCGGCCGAGCCGGATCTGGCCTTTCGATCTCCGGCCCCATCACGCTGTCTGGCCATGGGTCTCAACTTACCTTGTCGACGGTCACGCTGGCAAATAGGGATTGCATGTCTACCTTTTGGTAGGTAGAATGCGATCCAGGTACAGATTCATTCCCGGAGGAGGGGCTTCATGGCCGTAGCCGCCGGTACCGATCGTCGCCTCCCGGACTCTCTGTTGTCTGGATGCCGGTTCTTTGTCTACCTGCTTGTCTACCTTCTAGTAGGTCATTTTCTGGGACTGTCGTCCGCCTTCGGTGCGATGGACGGAGCTGTGGCGGCGAGCTCCCCTTTTGCGGTCGATCCGGAGATGGCGTCATGGGCTCGCGATGCCGTCGGCAGGGAGAGGACGCCGGAGCGCATGCTGCGGCGTCTGGCTTGGGTCGAGGGCCGGACTCTCCGCGCGATCGAGCTCGAGACCGGCACCGCTCGCGAGGTCTTCCACTCCCGCCGCGCCAACTGCGCCGGTTTCGCCTTCCTGGTGAGCGGGCTGGCCCGCAGCCTCGGGGTCGCGGCCGTGGTGGTCGAGGTCTCCGACGTGGTTCGCGAGGAGCGACGGGGCGGCCTCTCGATCCGGCACCGGCATCTGGCGGTCGGGGTACGGCAGGGCGACGCGCTTCAGGTCATCGATCGCGACGGCGTCGTCTCCCCCGGGGGCCATACCTTCCGCGTGCTCGAAGACCGCACCGCCGTGGCGATCTACCACTCCAATCGCGGCGCCGAGCTGCTGCTGGCGGGCCATCTCGACGAGGCGCGGGCCCATCTGGAGCGCGCGGTGGAGGTCGACGCGCGATTCGAGCCCGCGTGGGGCAATCTGAGGGTGGCCTGCCGGCGCGCGGGCGACGCGCGGGCGGTGGCCGGCTGCCGCGGAGGCCAAATTCCAGCGGCGATGAACCCTCCAGCACCGTGAGGGAACCCACCCGTGAGAGTCGCCGCCGCGGAGCACCGGGCGTCGACACGCAACGGGATCGCCGCACCGCACTCCAGGTCGTCCTCGCTTGTCGTTCGCCGCTGCTCCCGCAGTGCCGCATTCAACGACAAGTGAGGAGGTCATCCATGAAAAATCGGCACCGAGGGCCGTCGGCCCTGCTTCTGGGAATGTTGTCCTGGGCTCCGCTCACCGGCTCCACCGCCGCTTTCGCGCAGGGAAGCGACTGCACCGACCGCTCGGTCTGCGGCGAAGTCTCACCACTCATCCCCATGCAGAGCACCGAGGCGATCCATATGGGCCTCGTGTGGAAGCGGGACTCGCAGACCCCCAAGATCTTGTTCCACGCGCGATTTCCTGAGTACACGCCGAACGACGTTGCCGATCCGGCCGTCGTCGACGCCGCCCTCGCGGCGGGGGCCCTGACCAACGGCGTCAACGACTTCAATCCGTCGCTGCGGGACGTGCTCCATCCGGCAAAGAGAGACGGCAGCGATCCTCACGCGGATTCGTTTCAGCGGCTCACCTATGGCGGCTACCTGCTCCGGCAGGGCTTGAGCCAGAGCGTGCCGACGCGCATCGTCGCCAACCGCACGATGGAGCGCCAGCTCCTGTTCGACATCGGCCACCCGGACGCCTTCAAGAACAACGGGAAGTTCCACACCGCGCTGCTCGACGAGGAGGACTTCGCGCTCAACCGGGCGGCGTTTACCGAAGTGGGATCCTCGCGCGGGATGTTCTACAACACCTATTGCAACGCCCGCGTGACACTGGCCGACGGGCGCGTCTACGTCTTCGGAGGTCACGACATGCAGAGCCAGAACGGGCTCTACAAGGTGAACATCTTCGATCCCGAGACGGAGACCTGGGCGCCGCGGGCGAAGCCGTGCACGCTGGACAACTGGCACCGCGATCCCTTCGGAGCTCAGCTCTTCGCGCAGGATCCCGAGGCGCAAAACTATCCGGGCTGCGACCAACGCGACGTCCGCAGCACCCAGCCTCCGGACCCCTCCGACATGAAGTACGCGCGCTGGTATCCAAGCGCCGTCGCCCTCCCCGATGGCAGGGTGCTGATCCTCGCGGGTACCGACCAGGACGCCTCCGTCGGGCCCGATCCGCAGGCCGAGGAGAAGGGCCTGCAGGGCATCGTGCAGACCGACGCCGCTTTCTCGGCCACTCGGGTCACGCAGGTCGTGCCGGAGGTCTACGATCCACAGACGGACCGCACCATCGCGCTGGAGAACGCACGCAAGACTTTCCCGCTCTACCCTCAGGCCGAAGTCGTGCAGACCGGCCCGGACGAAGACGACTGGGTGGTCTGCACGATGGGCGGCATGGATCGCGTCCGCAATCCGGTGCCACCCGGAGGCGACCGCTTCTTCGGACCCTTCAGCAAGCAGACCTGGTGCCTCGACGTCCTGGCCGCGCTCAAAGATCCCAAGCGCGAGGTCGCCGCCGAGAACCACTGGACCTTTTCAGCCGAAGCCCAGGTGAACCGTCACTACTGCTGCCCCACCGCCAGCCTGGTCAAGACCGACCGCAGCGGCAAGACGCGCTCGCACCGGTGGCTGATGATCTCAGGCCGGACCGACTCCGCGGCGATCGTCTCGACGATCGAGGAGATGGAGCTCACCGCCAAGTCGCCCAAGTGGAGGAAGGCGGGTGATCTCATCCATCCGAGCGTCACGTCGAAGGCCGTGGTGCTGCCCGACGGCAAGGTGCTCATCGGCCAGGGCACCTTCGCTCAGGGAGCCACTTTCGACGAGCGAGCCGGCCTACGATTTCAGCTCTACGATCCCGCCAGGGGCACCACACGAGGGCTGGCCAAGACCACGGTGGTGCGCGGCCTTCATGGCACGGCGACGCTGCTGCCGGACGCCACAGTGTTCTTCGCCGGCGAGAACCGCGAAGCCCTGATCCGCACGGACGACCCGTCGTTCCCGCTGGGCGGCTTTCCGAAGGGCGATCCCGATCTCGGCGTTCCCAACGGCCAGATTTTCCGGCCGCCTTACCTGTTCAAGAAGGACGGCAGCCCGGCGGAGCGGCCGGTGATCGCGACGGCTCCCGAAGTGATCCACTACGACGAGCACTTCGAGATCAGCGTCCAGGGAAGGTCCGACCGCATCGCCTCGGTGGTGATCATCCGCAGCGACCACAACACCCACAGCTTCACCGGCGGCGATCGTTTCGTCGACCTCGGCTTCGAGATTCATGGCAACCCCGATCAGGGTGGGCTGAGGATCTTCACTCCGAGGCTTCCTGCCCAGGCGGTGCCGGGAATCTACATGCTGTTCGTGGTGGACAGCCAGGGCGTGCCGAGTGTTGCCAAACGCGTCCTGCTCATGCACGATTGAGAATGCCCGCAAGGGCCGTCGTAACCAAGAAGGAGGACACGATCATGAGACATCCCAGGATCACCGCGCTCGTGGCTACCGTCGCTATGCTCGCCATCGTCGGCATCGCCGGGCCGGCCTTATCGGACCGGAGCGGCCGGCAGATGAAGGCGGACTTGAGGGGGTTTGACGAGGTCCCGGCCGTCTCCAGCACCGGAACGGGCAACTTCCTGGCCAGGCTCGCGCACGACGAAAGCGCGCTCGAGTACACGCTGAGCTATGAGGATCTCGAAGGGACGACCACCACGGCGGCCCACATCCACCTGGGCCAGCGCGGCGTGAGCGGCGGCGTGAGCGCCTTCCTGTGCGGAGGGGGCGGCAAACCGGCCTGCCCGGCCGTCTCCGGATCGGTGTCGGGCACGATCATCGCCGCGGACGTCGTCGGACCCGCCGGACAGGGCATCGCCGCCGGCGAGCTCGGCGAGCTCATCAGGGCCATGCGCCGGGACGTGACCTACGTGAACGTGCATACGGACAAGCACCCCAGCGGGGAGATCCGCGGCCAGCTCAAGTGAAGGATCAGGTTTCTTTCGGAGGGGCGGAACCATGCGTCCGCCCCTCTCCCCGTCGGCCCTGACGAGATCTTCTACCGGATCGCTCCGCCCACCAGCCCCAGCAGGGACTTGATGTTCTCGTCCGTCCAGCGGATACCGCCGCCCAGGAACAGTGAATCGTCCTCCAGGAAGTCGTCGTAGCCGCCCACCAGGTAGAGATTGGGATGGAACTGATAGCGCCCGAGCAGGCGCAGGTGCGGCTGCAGATCCTGCGGGCGGTTGAAGTCGAAAGCCTCGAAGGAGAGCCAGAGCTTGCGGTCGAGCAGCGGCAGCGGATACTCGACCTGCGCGCCGCCGGTGTTCTCGATCAGCCCGGCCCAGAGTCGCACGTCCCCCGGCGCCTTGAAGCCGAAGAGGCCCGTGGCGGCGTAAGTACGATCCTGAGTGATTTTTTGAGTCGTCGTGGTCACGGGGATGCCGTCCGGGCCCGTGACGGTGACGGTCTCCGTCTTCTCCCGCCGCTTGCCGAAAGGGCTGCTGACGAGGCCGGCGCGATACAGATGCTTGTTGTCCTGCGGATCGATATCGAGCCGGAAGCTGGTCTGTGAGCCGTCGGCGTCCGGCAGGTAATAGCCCTGCATGTCGAGATCGATCTTGAACTTGTTGAACGCGCCGACGGTATTGCTCAGAGTGATGACGCCGCCCTGGATGCTGTCGAGAGTGGAGAGGACTTCGTTGTAGGCCTGATCGTCGTTGATCAGCTTGCCGATCGTCCCCTGGCCGCTGGCGATCTTGCTGGAGATGGCGTTGAGGTTGTCGGCCGAGGTCTGGAGCTTCGACGTCAGCTCGCGGATGTTGCCCATGCTGGCCGAGACGTTGCCGCGGTTCTCCTGCACCAGGTCGGAGATCTGGTCGAGCGAGCGGCTTATCTGATCCGCCAGGCGCGGCAGCTCGCGAGCGAGGATCGCGCTCATCTGGTCGAAGTTGCGCACCGTCGAGGCGACGTTGGCGCGGTTCTCCGCCACCAGGGCGCGGATCTCGGCGCTGGTCAATTGGATGTCGCTCACCAGGCGGTTGATGTTCTCGCCGGAGATGGCGCCGGTCACCTGCTGGATCGACGTGCCGATGTCCTCGAGCTTGGCCATGGCGTCGTCGAACGTGGGTGGCGAGGTGCCGATGAGCACGGCGTTCTCCGGCAGCGGCGGGGCTCCCGGCGGACCGGGGACCAGCTCGACGTACTTCTCTCCCAGCAGGCCGAGGTTGGCGATGCGGGCCGTCGTGCCGACGGTCAGCGGCAGCGGCTTCTCCAATGCCAGCGTGATGCGGGCATGGGTATCCTGCAGGCCGACGCCGTCGACCCGTCCGACGCGTACGCCCGCCACCCGCACCGTGGCCTTGTCGTCGAGGCCGGCCACGGAAGGAAACACGGCGTCAATCCGCTGTCCCTTGGCGGCGAAGGGGTTCAGGTCCTCGATCTTCCAGATCAGGACCGCCACGATGACCAGGCAAACGGTCGCGAAGATGCCGACCTTGATCAGTGAGCTCATAGGTTCTCCGGAGCACTCCTTTCCTCGGAAAGCGGCCCCTCGGCGTGCCCGTGGATGAACTGCTGGACGCAAGGATCCTCCAGCCGCCGGAACTCCACCGGCGGCGCCTCGGCGATGATCTTACCGTGATGGATCATGGCAATCCGGTCGCCGATGCGAAAGGCGCTCTCCATGTCGTGCGTGATGGTGACCGTCGTCGTCTTCAGCCGGTCGTTGAGGTCCACGATCACCTCGTCGATCAGCGCCGTGGTTACCGGGTCGAGACCGGTGGTGGGCTCGTCGAACAGCAGGATCTCCGGGCTGTGCGCGATGGCCCGCGCGAAGCCCACCCGACGGCGCATGCCGCCGGAGAGCTGCGAGGGCATCTTCTCGCTCACCCCTTCGAGGCGCACCATCGCGAGGCACTCCTCCACCCGGTCGTCGATCTCGCGGCGCGACATCCGGGTCAGGCGCTGCAGGGGAAAAGCCACGTTCTGCCAGATCGTCATCGAGTCGAACAGCGCCCCCTCCTGAAACGACATGCCGAACTTGCGGCGGAACTCGGTGATCTCCCTGTTGCCGAGGGTCTCGACCGCCGTGCCGTCGACCTCGATCGTGCCGGAGTCCGGCTTGAGCAGGCCGATGACGTGCTTCAGCAGGACGCTCTTGCCCGTGCCCGAGCCGCCGATGATCACCAGCGACTCGGCCGGCGCGACGTCCACGTCCACGCCGTCGAGCACCTGCTTGGGGCCGAACGACTTGCGGAGATCGCGGATGCGGATCTTGGGGTTGTCGGTGGCCATCAAAAAAGCAGCCGCGTCAGGAAGAAATCCGAGATCAGGATGGCGATCGACGCTACCACCACGGCCGCCGTGGTGGACCGCCCCACCCCTTCGGCGCCGCCGGTGGTGTAGAACCCCTGCTGGCAGCCGATGAGGGCGAGGAGGAAGCCGAACACCGCGGCCTTGATCAGCCCCGAGAAGAGGTCGTTGAGATCCATGTACTGGAAGGTGCGGTCGACGTAGGAGACCGGATTGGCCTTCATCAGCACCACCGAGACCAGATAGCCGCCGAAGATGCCGATGCCGTTGCCCATGGCCACCAGGAGCGGCAGCATGATCGTGGTGGCCCAGACGCGCGGCACTACGAGGTAGTGGACCGGATCGGTCGCCATCACTTCCAGCGCGTCGATCTGCTCGGTGACGCGCATGGTGCCGAGCTCCGCTCCCATGGCCGAGCCGGCGCGGCCGGCCACGATCAGGCCCGAGAGCACGGACGACAGCTCGCGCACCACCGACAAGGCGACCAGCGAGCCGACGAAGCTCTCGGCATTGAATCGGCGGAGCGTGGTGAAGGTCTGCAGGGCCAGCACCATGCCGGTGAACAGCGTGGTGAGCAGGACGACCGGCACGGAGTTGACCCCCACCTTGACCATCTGGCGCAGCAGCTCCCGCCAGTCGTAAGGCGGCCGCGGCGTCCAGGCGAAGACCCGGCCGGCCATCTGGACGAAGCGCCCCATCTCCTCGAAGAAGCCTTCGACGGGGCGCGCCAGCGTCACGATTCCTCCCGCGAAAAACGCGACATCAGCTCCTCCACTCTCCCTTCCCGCACGTAACGCCGCGGCAGCCGGAGCCCCAGATGGCAGAGGATCTCCCATGAGATCGTGCCGGCGTGGGCCGCCAGCTCCGTGGCCGTGATCTCCTCGTCTCCCTGCCGGCCGAGCAGCACCACCTCTTCTCCCTGCTCGGCCCCGGCGTCGGTCACGTCGAGGAGGGTCATGTCCATCGTGACCGATCCGGCGACCGGCACCCGGCGCCCTCGCACCAGCGCCTCGGCCTTGCCCGTCAGGCGCCAGGCATAGCCGTCCGCGTAGCCGACCGGAACGACGGCGATGCGGCTCCGCCGCCGCGTCACCGTGCGGCCACCGTAGGAGACCGGCGTGCCCGCCGGCACCTCCCTCAACTGGACGATGCGCGCCTTGACGGACATGACCGGCCGCAGATCGGTCCGCGCCGTCGGCGGCAAGGGACGGTCCGGCCGCTCGGCCGGATCGAGACCATATATCGCAATCCCCAGGCGTGCCAGAGCGAAGCGGCTGGCGGGACGGTGGAGCGCGGCGGCGCTGTTGGCCATGTGGATCAGCGTCCGCTCACGTTCCTCCCCGGTCAGCAGGGCGAGGACAGCCGCGAAGCGCGCCTCCTGAGCCGGATTGCGCGGGCTCGCGAGATCGTCCGCGTCGCCGAAATGGGAGAGCAGGCCGGCCAGGCGGAGCCGCGGATGCGTCCGCAGGACCTCCAGCGCCTGCGCCACCTCCTCCACCGCCACGCCGAGCCGGCCCATCCCGGTGTCGACCTTGAGGTGAACCGGCTGCGGCTCCGAGTGTCCGGCCATCCAGTCGCGCCACAGCGCCAGCTCGGCGAGCGAGGAGACGGTCGGAGTGAGCCGGTAGCGGGCGTAGAGGGCGATCTTCGAGGGCCGCGCCGTTCCCAGCACCAAGATGGGCACCTCGACGCCGGCGCGGCGGATCTCGGCTCCCTCCTCCAGAAGCGCAACGCCGAGCCAGTCCACGCCGGCCGCCTCCAGAACGCGGGAGACGCCGACGGCGCCGTGGCCGTAGGCGTCCGCCTTCACCACCGCCATGGTTCGGGTGCCGGAAGTCGCCAGCCGTTCGCGCAGCCGGGCCAGGTTGTGCTCCAGAGCGGCGAGATCTACGTCCACCCACGCCGGCCGCAGCGCGGCCTCGAGGTCCTCCACTCCCTGCCCCGCTGGAGGCAGCGGCGGGACCTCAGAACGGGGCGCCCGGTTCGATGCCATGCCGGTCGAGGTTGCGGAAGCTGGTGGTCTCGCCAAGGAAGACGAGCTCGACGGTGCCGGTCTCGCCGTTGCGGTGCTTGGCGATGATCAGCTCGGCGAGCCCTTTGTTCTCCTCCTTGGGGTTGTAGATCTCGTCGCGGTAGATGAAGGCCACCATGTCGGCGTCCTGCTCGAGCGAGCCCGACTCGCGCAGGTCGGCGAGCTGCGGCCGGTGGTCGCTGCCCCGCCGCTCGGGCTGGCGCGAGAGCTGGGACAAGGCGAGAACCGGGATCTCCAGCTCCTTGGCGAGCTGCTTCATGCCGCGGCTGATGGCGGCGATCTCCAGATTGCGGTTCTCGTACTTGCCGCCCGCCTGCATGAGCTGCAGGTAGTCGAGCACCAGCAGGGCGAGCCCCCTCTCCGCCTTGAGCCGGCGGGCCTTGGAGGCGACCTCCAGCAGCGAAGGGCTCGCCGTGTCGTCGATGAACAGGGGCGCATCGCCGATCGTGCGGACGGTCTGGATGATGCGCGTCCACTCCTTCTGCGAGACGCGGTTCGAGCGCAGGCGGGAGAACGAGATGTCCGCCTCCGAGCAGAGGATGCGCAGCGCCAGCTCCTGCTGGCTCATCTCCAGGGAGAAGATGCCCACCGTCTTTCGCTCGCGGATGGTGACGTGCTGGGCGACGTTGAGCGCGAAGCTCGTCTTGCCCATGCCGGGCCGGCCGGCGATGATGATGAGGTTGCCGCGGTTGAGGCCCTGGCTGATGCGGTCGAAGTCCATGAAGCCGCTCGGCACACCGGTGAGCATGGTGCCGGGGCGTTCCTCCAGCTCCTCCAGCGTGGTGTGCAGAACATGCGAGAGCTGCGCGAAGCCGCGCTGGATGGCCTCCTCGCCCAGGCTGAGGATGGACTGCTCGGCACGCCCGAGAGCCTCCTGCGCCTCGAGGCCGCCGTCGAGACAGTTACGGATGATCTGCCCCGAGGTCTGGATCAGCCGCCGGCGGACCGACCGCTCCTTGATGATCTCGACGTAGGTGTCGATCCGGCCGATGTCCGGCAGGTCGAGATCGAGGCCGGTCAGGTAGGCGAGGCCGCCGACCGCTTCGAACTGGCCCCGCTGCTCCAGCTTGGCCTGCACCGTCCGCAGGTCGATCTCCACCAGCTCCTCACGCAGGTCCAGCATCGCCTGGTAGAGGATCTGATGACGCTCGTGGTAGAAGTCCTCGGCGCGTAGCCTCCCCGAGATGGTCGGCAGGATCGAGGAGTCCAGCAACACGCCGCCGAGTACCGCCCGCTCCGACTCTTCGCTATGCGGCAGCGTCTTCTGCTCGGGCAGTATGTCGATCATCAGAGGAGAGGTTGAGGAAGTGAGAACGACTACCCTCATTCTCCCGCGACGCGTCGCGAGGCGCAAGCTTGACTTGACGAAAAATCCGTGGTCCGGCTCAAGCTTCGCCGGTTCGCCTCAGGACCTGGCGCCAGATGTCGGTGACGCCAAGCCGCTCGGCCCACTCGCTGATATAGGCACGGTCAAGGTGAGATCCGGAGATCCTCAGAACCCCTGCGATATCCCGCAGATGCTTCTCGGATCCGCCCTCACGATAGGCCTCCAGCTTTTTCACGATGACGTCCTCGGCTGAGGAGAAGATCGCGTCGACATCGGGCTGAGGCTTGACCCTCGTGGCCCGCGCGAAGCGGCTCCGGTTGAACGGAGAGTCCGCCGGAACCATGATGTCCACCTTGAGGCCGGAAGACGGTCGGATGATGTTGAACTGCCCTCGTCGCGATACAGCACGCCGCACTGTCTCCTCACTCAGGTAGTACTCCGGAGCAGGAAAGGCGGAGCAGAATTCAGGAATCTTGCTGACCGGGAGATCCACGACGATGTCGATATCGTTCGTGAACCGCGGTTCGCCGAAGAAAATCGTCGCCATCGAACCGGTGACGAAGTACCGGAGGCCGATTCTTTCCAGAGTTTCGGTGACGTAGCGGAGCAGCTCAGACTGCTCCATGCGAGAGTCTCCGCGCTGCCTCCTGATGCAGCCGTTCCTCGTCCCAGTCCGGATGCTCCGCGGCAAGGTGGCTCAGGATCATCCGCCGCGCCGAGCTGAACATGTCGCTGGCGACCTTCAGGCGCTGGGCACCGGTCATGCGGCGAAACACCTCCGCCATATCGTCGTCGAGCACCTCGATGTTGCGGGGGTCGATGTGCATACCGGCCTCTCCCTGAGGATACCACCTCCACCTCGTTTAGAATGGGTAACCACAGTCTGCCGTTCGACATGACGCCCCTGAGGGCAGGAGGATCTCTTGAGCTCGAGAAACCACGCAGGCTCCGAGTCGGGATCGTTCACGCGCAGGTCCTTGTTCAAGGCCGGGATCGCGGGCGGCGCGCTGGCGGCGGCGGGTCCGCTCCTCCCTTCGGCCGCGTACGCCAACGCGGAGGAGCCGGCCTCGCCCGCGACCTTCGAGTTCGAGGAAGCCACGATCGCGCAGCTCCAGGCAGGTCTCCAATCCGGAGAGTACTCCTCCGTCTCGCTCGTCGACAGGTACATCGCCCGCATCGAGGAGGTGAACCTCGAGTGGCCGGAGCTGCGGGCGGTGCTCGAGGTCAATCCGGACGCGCACGCGATCGCCGACGCGCTCGACGCCGAGCGCAAGGAGAAGGGACCGCGCGGGCCGCTGCACGGCATCCCCATCCTCTTGAAGGACAACATCGGCACGGCCGACCGCACGACCACCACCGCCGGCTCGCTCGCCCTCGAAGGGTCGATCCCCCCGCGGGACGCCTTCATCGCCGAACGGCTGCGCGCGGCAGGTGCCGTGCTGCTCGGCAAGACGAACCTTTCGGAATGGGCCAACTTTCGCTCCGACCGCTCGAGCAGCGGCTGGAGCAGCCGCGGCGGGCAGTGCCGCAACCCCTACGCTCTCGATCGATGCCCCTCGGGCTCCAGCTCGGGCTCGGCCGCTGCCGCTGCGGCGAACCTCTGCGCCGGCGCCGTCGGCTCGGAAACGGACGGCTCGATCATCTCCCCTTCCTCGCGGTGTGGCCTCGTCGGCATCAAGCCCACCCTCGGCCTGCTGGGCCGCTCCGGGATCATCCCGATCGCGCACAGCCAGGACACCGCCGGCCCCATGTGCCGCACCGTCGCCGACACCGCCATCCTCCTCGGCGCCATGGCCGGAGTCGACGAGCGCGACGAGGCCACCAAGGCCAGCCGCGGCAAGGCGGCGGCGGATTACACGAAGTTCCTCGATCCGGACGGCTTCAAAGGGGCGCGCATCGGCGTCTTCCATCCCCGCTCGCTCGAAGACAATCCGCTGACGGACGCGGTCATGAAGGAAGCTCTCGCGGTGATGAAGGAGCGCGGCGCCGTGATCGTCGATCCGGTCAAGATCGAGTCCGCCTCCAAGGTCGGCGAGAACGAGTTCGAGGTGCTGCTCTACGAGTTCAAGGCGGACCTCAACCGCTACCTGGCGGACCTGGGGCCCGGCGCGCCGGTCAAGACGCTTCGCGAGGTGATCGAGTTCAACGACAAGAACAGCGACCGGGTGATGCCCTACTTCGGGCAGGACACCTTCCTCAAGGCGCAGGCCAAGGGACCGCTCACCGACGCGGCCTACAAGAAAGCGCGCGCGGCTTGCGTTCAATACGCCCGCAAGGAAGGGCTCGACGCGGTGTTCACCGCGCACAAGCTGGACGCCATCGTCGCCTCGAGCGGCGGTCCCGCGTGGCTCATCGACCTCGTCAACGGCGACTCCGGCACCGGCGGCAGCTCGTCGCTCGCCGCCGTCTCCGGCTATCCCAACGTCACCGTGCCGGCGGGCTGGGCGTTCGGCCTGCCGTTGGGGATCTCGTTCATCGGCCGGGCGTGGAGCGAGCCGACGCTGATCAAGCTGGCCTATGCCTTCGAGCAGGCGACGAAGGCGCGCCGGCCGCCCCGCTTCCTGCCCACCGCCGACCTCGCGGCAGGGATGAGGTGACGCACCCCAAGGAAAGCCCGGCCGAGGAGGGAAAACCGAAGACCGATCGCAAGTCCCGGATCCGGGACTTCTTCACGGCCTTCGGACCCGGCGTCATCACCGGAGCCGCGGACGACGATCCCTCGGGGATCGCCACCTACTCCATCGCCGGCGCGCGCTTCGGCACGAGCCTGCTCTGGACGGCCTTGCTGACCTGGCCGTTGATGGCGGCCGTGCAGATGACGTGCGCACGCATCGGCATGGTCACCGGCCGAGGCCTGATCAGCGTGTGGCGGAAGAAGTTTCCGCAGCCTGTGCTCATCTTGGTCGCGGTCGCCTTGCTGGCGGCCAATACGTTCAACATCGCCGCCGACCTCGCGGGCATGGCCGACGCGGCCGAGATGCTGACGGGGCTCGACTCGCATATCTTCGTCGTCCTCTTCGGCGTGGCCATCGCCGCCGCCACCATCTGGCTGCCCTACCACCGGATCGCCGCGATTCTCAAATGGCTTGCCCTCGCGCTCGGTGCCTACGTCGCCGCCGCGCTGCTCTTGCGGCCGAACTGGGGAAGCGTGCTGCGCGATGCTTTCGTTCCTTCCCTCCCGAAGGGTAAGGAAGGATGGCAGACGCTGGTCGCCATCCTGGGGACGACGATCAGCCCTTACCTCTTCTTCTGGCAGGCCTCGCAGGAGGTGGAGGAGGAGAAAGCCCTCGGTCGCAGGATGCTGATGAAGCGTCTGGGTGCGACGCGCAAGGAGCTGATCGATCGTGACATCGACGTCGGCGTCGGAACGGGCTCCGCGATCCTGGTGATGTTCTTCGTCATGCTCACCACCGCGCTCACTCTCAACCTCCACGGCATGATCCGGATCGAGAATTCGCGCCAGGCCGCCGAGGCCCTGCAGCCGCTCGCCGGCGACTTCGCGGCCGCCCTCTACACTCTGGGCCTCTTCGGCGTCGGCTTTCTGGCCATCCCGACGCTCTCGGGCTCCGCGGCCTACGCCTTTGCCGAGACCTTCGCCTGGCGCGAGGGGCTCGACCAGAAGCCGAGGAAGGCACGGGGCTTCTACTCCGTCGTCATCTTCTCCACCGTCCTCGGCATCCTGTTCGACTTCCTCCTGACGAACCCCTACCGAGCCTTGTTCTGGTCCGCCGTCCTCAACGGTCTGCTCTCGCCCTTCCTGCTGGTGGGAATCCTGATCGTGGCCTCCGATAAGACGATCATGCAGCAGCAGCCCAGCTCGCGCCTCGCCCGTTTCGCCGTCGGCTTGGCGGCTCTGCTGATGTTCGCGGCGGCGGTAGGGATGTTCGTGCTCTAGTTGAGATGATCTCGGGAGATCTCATGAAAAAGTTTCTGCTCGTCCTTGGCCTTGCCTTACTCGTCCTCATCGCCGTGCTCACCGTCCGCACGGCCACCGTGAAGTCCCGCCAAGTCCAGGCGGCGCCGGTGAAGGACTTGGCGATCGACTCCCGCGCCGCCGCCGAGCGGCTCGCGGGAGCCATCCGCTTTCCGACCATCTCCCACGAGGACGGCCGGAACGTCGAGGCGGAGGCGTTTCGCGGCCTTCATCAATACCTCCAGCAGACCTTCCCCCGGGTGCACGCCGCGCTGACCCGCGAGGTCGTGGCGGACCACAGCCTTCTCTATACGTGGAAGGGGAAGGACCCGGCCCTCGCGCCGATCCTGCTCATGTCCCATCAGGACGTCGTCCCGGTCGAGCCGGGGACGGAGAAAGACTGGACGCATCCCGCCTTCTCCGGTGCGATCGACGGCGGCTACGTCTGGGGCCGCGGAACGCTCGACGACAAGGTGGGCGTGCTGGCCATCCTCGAGGCCGCCGAGACTCTCCTCGCCCGCGGGTTTCAGCCGCAGCGCACGGTTTACTTCGCGTTCGGCCACGACGAGGAAGTCGGCGGCACTCACGGAGCCGCGGCCATCGGGGCGCTCCTCGAACGGCGGGGAATCCGTCCGGAGCTCATCCTTGACGAAGGAGGCATCATCGCCGAAGGGATGGTGCCCGGAGTCGCGAAGCCGGTGGCCCTCATCGGCACCGCCGAGAAGGGTTACCTGAGCGTCGAGCTGGTGGCTGAAGCGTCAGGAGGGCACTCCTCCATGCCGCCGCCTCACAGCGCGATCGGCAAGCTCGCCGCAGCCGTCGAGAAGCTGGAGAACCATCCGATGCCGGCGCGCATCGCGGGCGCCACCAAGTCCTCCTTCGAGTATCTCGCGCCTGAAATGCCGTTTGGTCCGCGGCTGGTGCTCGCCAACCTCTGGCTGTTCGGTCCGCTCGCGGAAAAGCAGTTCGCGGCCGACCCTGCCGGCAATGCCCGCATCCGCACCTCCACGGCGGCGACCGTCTTCCAGGCCGGGGTCAAGGAGAACGTCCTCCCCCACCGCGCCCGTGCCGTCGTCAACTTCCGCATCCTGCCGGGCGACAGCATCGCCGACGTGCTGCGGCACGTGCGGGAAGCCGTGGGACCGGACATCCGGGTGAGAGCCACCGGCGTCGCGGAAGCCGAGCCCTCGCCGGAGTCCGCGACCGGCGCGCCGGCCTTCGGTCTCCTCCAACGGACGGTGGCTCAGACCTTTCCGGGATCGGTCGTGGCTCCCAACCTCCTGTCCGGCGGCACGGATACCAAGCACTACCAGCGCCTCAGCC
Source organism: Thermoanaerobaculia bacterium (assembly GCA_036002325.1). Classification (GTDB taxonomy): domain Bacteria; phylum Acidobacteriota; class Thermoanaerobaculia; order Multivoradales; family UBA5704; genus DATARR01. The sequence goes on from DASYTJ010000087.1 coordinate 26,352, forward strand.
ACAACGTGTACCGCTTCCTGCCGATCCGGATACAGGCGGAGGATCTCGCGCGCCTTCACGGCACCAACGAGCGCGTGGGCGTGGAGAGCTACGGCGAGGCGATCCGTTTCTACGCCCAGTTGCTGCGCAACGGGGCGGGCTGAGACGCCCGCCCGTGCCGCCCGTCAGTCAGGCTGTTGACCGGAGCCACGCATGAAGAAAGCCCTCGCCGTCCTCGTCCTTGTCCTCCTCATCCTCGTTGCCATTCTCACCGCCCGCGCGGCGGCCGTGAAATCCCGCCAAGTCGAGGCGGCGCCGGTGACAGACCTGGCGATCGACGCCCGCGCCGCTGCCGAACGGCTCGCCGGAGCCATCCGCTTTCCGACCGTCTCCCACGAAGACGGAAAGACCGTCGAGGCGGAGGCGTTTCGCGGCCTCCACTCGCACCTCGCGCAGAGCTTCCCTCGGGTCCACGCCGTGCTGACCCGCGAGACAGTGGCGGATTACAGCCTGCTCTACACGTGGAAGGGACGGAACCCAAACCTCGCGCCGATCCTGCTGATGTCCCACCTGGACGTGGTGCCGATCGAGCCGGGGACGGAGAGAGACTGGACCCAGCCGCCCTTCTCCGGCCTGATCGACGGCGTCTATGTCTGGGGCCGCGGCACGATGGACGACAAGGTGAGCGTGCTGGCTATCCTGGAAGCGGCCGAAACGCTCCTCGCCCGTGACTTCCAGCCCCAGCGTACCCTCTACTTCGCCTTCGGTCATGACGAGGAGGTAGGAGGCTCGAAGGGAGCCGCGGCCATCGGGGCGCTCCTCGAGCGGCGGGGAGTCCGCCCGGAGCTCATCCTCGACGAGGGAGGCGCCATCGTTGAAGGCATCGTGCCCGGAGTGGCGCGGCCGGTGGCCTTCGTCGGCACCGCCGAGAAGGGCTCCGTGACTGTCGAGCTGGTGGTTGCGGACGCGGGAGGCCACTCTTCCATGCCGCCCCCTCACAGTGCCGTCGGCAAGCTCGCTGCCGCCATCAAGAAGCTCGAAGACAACCCGATGCCGGCTCGCATCGACGGCGCCACGAAACATTCCTTCGAGTACCTGGCCCCCGAGATGCCGTTCGGCCCCCGCCTCGTGCTGGCCAACCTCTGGCTCTTCGCACCGCTGGCGGAGCGGCAATTCGCCTCGGAGCCCGCCGGCAACGCCAGTATTCGCACGACGGCGGCGGCCACGATCTTTCAGGCTGGAATCAAGGAGAACGTCCTCCCCCACCGAGCGCGCGCCGTCCTCAACTTCCGCATCCTCCCCGGCGACACCATCGCGAGTGTGCTGCGGTACGTGCGGGAGACAGTGGGACCGGATATCCATGTAGCATCCGGACGCGCCTCCCTCCGCGAGCCTTCACCGGAGTCCGACGCAGAAGCGCCGGGGTTCCGTCTGATCCAGCGCACGCTCGCTCAGACCCTGCCAGGGACGGTCGTCGCGCCCAACCTCCTTTCCGGCGGCACGGACTCCAGGCATTACCTCCGCCTGAGCCGCAATGTCTACCGCTTCCTGCCGATCCGTATGAAGCGGGAAGACCTCGGCCGATTCCATGGCACCGACGAGCGCGTGAGCCTCGAGAGCTACGCCGAGGTCGTGCGCTTCTACGCCCAGTTGCTGCGCAATGGGGCGGGCTGAGACGCCGCGCCGCGATGGGGTGAGAGCAACGGCAGCAGGACGAGAGGGCGCATGATCTTTCCCCGGAGCAAATGACTGCAAACATAGTTCAGGCGCGAATACCGCCTCGATGAACGGCAGTTTGGCGGCGGTAGGTTGACGCCTCGCCGGTCAAAACTTGAACAGCGCGTCGAACGCGGAGCGGGCGTCGCCCGGGGAGGGCTTTTCGCTCTCCTTGCCGAACTCCTGGGCCAGCTTGGGAGCGAAGAGGACGCAGTCGTTGCGGTCGCGCTTCTTGGCGACCCGCGCCGGGATCTCGGCGTTCTTGCGGCACTCCCAGCGGACCGAAGTGTCGAAGTGGACGCAGTTCGAACAGGTATGGAGATCCGCGCCGCAGCGGGTGCAGGTGGCGTCGACTGGCAACGGCTCATCGCCAAGGATGGGCCGCTTCTCGCCGCAGGCGGCGCAGCGGAAAACCGACTCCGAAGGGGCGCCGAGGCCCCGTCCCCGCGGCCCTTCCTTCTTTTCGCGCGGACCCTGGAGGCCCGGCCGCGGCCGTTCGTCGCTGCGGCCGGAGTCCTGGTAGCCCCGCTGGCGGTATTTCCGGTCGTCGGACATCAGGGACCTTTCTAACAGATGGCGGTGGGAATGGAAAGGGCATAGAGTAGCTCTACGTCGACGTGATTCCGCGCACCGGGCCTCTCACCTCCTCAGCCCTCCTCTCCCACCTCACACCCGCCCACCGGGATAGGAGATCGGCACAGGCGCATCCCTTGACAGAGGCTGGGTACTTTGGTACCAATATACATAGATAGAGGCACTGAGAACACGCCGCGGAAAGGAAAGAAAAGATGCCGCCGCGTGGGAGCAAGAGCTGAACGCATACCTCAAGGAGGCGAACCGGAAATGAATGGCGCCATGCACGTCGGAGTCTTCCAGTTGCTGCCGCAGCCGGAGACGGTCTCGGACCGCGAGGTGATCGAGCAGGCCCTCTGGGAGGCGGATTTCGCCGACGCTGCCGGTTATGACAGTGTCTGGGTCACCGAGCATCACCTTTCGCCCTTTGGCCTCATCGGCGCGCCCTCGGTGTACGCGGCGGCCTTGGCGCAGCGAACCCGGCGAATCAGGATCGGCTATGCGGTGGCCGTGGTGCCCCTCCATCACCCCCTCCGCCTGGCCGAGGAGCTCCTCTGGGTGGACCACCTCAGTGAAGGCCGGCTGCTCGTCGGCGTCGGTCCCGGCTTCAGCGCCTATGAATTCGGCGCCTTCGGCGTGCCCCTGGAGGAACGCCATGGCCGGCTCGACGAGGGTCTGGAGATCCTGCGCAGCGCCTTCGCGTCGCCAAGCTTGAGCCACTCGGGGCGGTATTGGACGATTCCCGCCGTGACCCCCAAGCCACGCCCTTACAGCAAGACGGGTCCCCCTCTGTTTCGCGCCATCTCCAGCGTCGAGTCCTTGCGACGGGCAGCCGCGGAAGGCACGCCGGTGATGCTCGGGCTCAAATCCATCGGGGAGATCGCCGAGCTCGTCGCTCTCTACCGTGAGGTGCGGGCGCGACTGGGCCGCACCCCCGGCCAGATCGATGACGAGGTGGCGGAGCTGCGAGTGCTACGGCGCATCGTCGTCGGCGCAAGCGATCAGGAAGCCCTGGCACAGGCCCATCAAGCCCTCGCCTGGGAGCGCGAGACGGCGAGGCGAGTGCACGAGGCGGGTCCGCCCAGCCGGACGCCGCCAACCCTTGCCGACGGCTCGCAGGTCGCCGCCGCCACCTCTCTCGAAGGGGGATGCGTGGGGACTCCGGCGACTGTCCGCGAGGGGCTGCTCGAGCTGCACGCCCTGGGCATCCGGCACGTCATCGCATGGATGAATTTCGGCGACCTGCCCTACGCGAGCGTGCGCGCTTCGATGGAGCTCATGGCGACCCGAATTCTTCCCGAGCTCACAACTCTGGATCCGCTCCACGCCGCCATGGTCGCCGCGCGGTCGTGACCCGTAATCAGGGGGGTTGGGCGCGGCCCATTGGTGCAGGCGGCCGGCTGTGCGATCCTACGCCGACGGAGGGAATCCGTGGCGAAAGCGAAAAAGAAAACAGCGGTGAGCCGGCCTGCGAGCCAACCCCCCGCAGCCAAGGACGAACTGGCGGTCGAGCGCGTGCAGACGGGCCTGCGGATGGAACGCAGGATCCTCAAGGTCTTGAAGGCGCTGGCGGAGCTGCACGACATGACGCTCGGCGACCTGCTGGAGGGAATCGTGCTGCACGTCTTCGAGGGCAAGCTCCCGTTTGGCGATGACTCCCTGCGCAAAATCGCTGAGCTGAAGCGCATCTATGGCCTCGACCTCGGTGCCTCGGCCAGCCACCGCATGACCGACAACAAACGCCGTGACTGAGCAGCACCGAGCGCAATTACCCCGTCTCCCCCACCGGCCCGATCCACTCCATCTCCTCCTCCGTGGGCTGGAACAGCGCCGCGCCGACGGTGCCGGGGCCGGCGTTGGCGACCACGACGGGTCCCATCTCGCCGGTGAGGATCTCGCGCACCTGGAAGCTCTTCTCGATCAAGCTCCGCAGGCGGTCGCCCCAGACCGGCGCCTTGGCGTGGGCAACGGTCACGATCACGGGCCGCTTGGGCTGGATCCGCTCGCGAAACAGCTCGATCAGCCGCGGATGAGCCGCACGGCCGCCCCGCACGCGGTCGACCGGCACGATCTCGCCGTCGACCACGCCCAGGATCGGCTTGATGCCCAGGATGTTCCCCAGCAACGCCCGCGCCTTGCCGATGCGGCCGCCGCGCGCCAGGTACTCCAGCGTATCCACCACGAAGAGCACCTGCATCCGATCGCGCATCGCCTCCAGGCGCGCGACGATGGCCTCCGGCTCGATGCCCCGCCGCGCCATGCGGGCCGCGAACAATGCGAGCATGCCGAGCCCCAGGCTGGCGCTGCGGCTGTCCACCACCTTCAGGGTCACCCGCTCGGCCTCGCCGCGCAGCTCCTGATACTGCGGCAGGCCCTCCTCCGCCGCCTGCCGGGCATGGACCACCGTCTGCGAAAGCTTCTCCGAGATGTGGACCGAGACGATGTCCTTCTGCGGCGCGAGCGAGCGGTAGGCGTCGAGGAAGTCCGCTTTCGGCGTGGGGTTGGTGCGCGGCAGGGCCGGCCCCTTCTCCAGCAGCTCGTAGAACTCCTTGGCCTTGAGATCGACCCCGTCGTGGTACACCCGGTCGCCGAACAGCACCAGCACGGGAACGACGTGGATGCCGTGCGCGCGGGCGAGCTCCGGCGGCAGATCGGAGGTCGAGTCGGTGACGACGCGGACGATCTCCTCCGGCTCCTCCAGGGTGACGATCCCCAGCTCCCGCAGACCCAGCAGGTCGCGCAGGATCTCGCCGTCGGTCGCCGGCATGGCGTCGAGCAGCCGGCCGACGGTGACGCACGCCGGCAGCACGGCCAGCAGCTCCTGCTGGCGGGGCGTGAAACGGGCCTCGAAAAACGCCGGACCGAGCTTCACCCGCGCCCGCGCCCGCGGATCGGGAGCGTCGTGGACCCGGTCCTCCAGCGCCAGGAAGATGAGCGACTTCAGGTCCTGTTGGATCTCCCGCTCCGCTCCGGCCGGCGTCCGCAGCCACACCCAGAACGGTCCAGCGTCGAGGCGGCTGAGCCGCAGGAAGGCCTTGATACCTTGAGCGCGTCCCGACGCGGCAGCGATCACCTCGCCGTCCGCGATCACCACGCTGCCGTCGGCGCAAACGATCTTCCCCGTCAGGCGCACCCGTTCGGCCACCCGCAGCAGCTCCAGGAACGGCAGGAGCGCCAGGTCGCCGACGAGCGACTCGAGATCCGCGTCCGGCTCGATCCCCATTTCGCGGCCGAGCAGCACCAGGTGGATGCGCCGCACCAGATCTTCCAGCGGCAGGCCGTCGCCCTTCAGGAAGAGCACGTCCTCCGGCAGCTCCTTGCCCTCGTCCTCCGTCTTGCCGAGGAGCAGCAGCGTATGCTCGGCCGCCGGCCGGTCCGAGGCGAAACGCTCGACCACCGAGCCGTCGGCGCCGCGCGCCAGCTCCACCGGAGCCACCACGATCCCGAGGCCTAGGGACTCGGCGTAGCGCCGCCCCTCCTCAGGGCCCACCGCCGGAATCACCTCGTACCCGAAGCCGGCCAGCAACGGCGCGATCCCCCTGCGGCGCGTGGCCTCGGGATCGACGAACAGCACGGAGGATCCGGACATTACCCTTCTCTTAACTCCTTCAAAACACGGGCGATGAGCCTCTCCAGGGAGCTAGAGAAGCTTAAACCTTTTCCCTCACTCCCCCAACCCCCTCTCGCCCGACCGATCCGACCGCTCCTCTCGACTCGAACGGTCGTGGCGCCGCCGGCTCGGGAGGGAGAGGAGGGCCGGGGAGGTGAGGGTCTACTCCACCTGGAACTCGGCCACGACCGGCAGGTGATCGCTCGCCACGCGGGCGACCTGCATGCGGATGGAATGGACCGACAGCAGATGGAGGGGACCCCGGTAGTAGATGCGATCGAGGCCGCCCTGGGGGGAGAAAGAAGGATAGGTGGGGATGCAGCGGTAGGGGCCGCGCCGGCGTTCCGTGGCGCAGCCGAAGCCGAAGCCGTTGGTGAACGTCGGCTGGAGCAGCGAGCGCCAGTCGTTGAAGTCGCCGGCCACAAGTACCGGCGTCTCGGGATCGACCGAGCTGAACTCATGGGAGCGCTTCAGCAGGTCGACCTGCTTGTCGCGCTCGCGGGCTGAGAGACCCAAATGCAGGTTGAAGACCTCCAGGTGCCGGCCGGTGCCGTTCAGCTCCAGAGTGGTGTGCTGGCACCCCCGCCGGATCCAGCTCTCGGCCACGGAGAGATCGATGTTCCGCTCGCGCAGGATGGGAAAGCGGCTCAGCGTGGCGTTGCCGTAGCGCCCCCGGCGCAGGCTGACGTTATGGCCGAGGGCGAAGTGTGGATAGCCGGCCGCCTCCGCCAGCTCCTTCGCGAGGTTCAGCTCGCGCGAGCGGGGCGCGCCCTCGTCGACCTCCTGGAGCATGACGATGTCGACGTCGTAATGCTTCAGGATGTCCACGATCCGCTGCGGCCGGAACCGGCGATCGACGCCGATGGCGCGATGGATGTTGTAGGTGATGACCCGCAGCTTCACTCTCTGGTCGGCCTCGGTCTCGTGAACGCGGATCTCCCTTATTTTCTTCCACTTCGCGGCCCGCAGAGCCCGCCAGCGGTATAGTAGCCGGGTGCCTCCCGTCTTCACCATCGGCCATTCCACCCGTACCATCGCAGAGCTCCTACAGTTATTGGCCGAGCACGGCATCGAGGTGCTCGTGGACGTCCGGCGCTATCCCGGCTCCCGGCGCCACCCGCAATTCTCGCGCGCCGCGCTGGCGGCTTCCCTCGCCGGCGCCGGCATCGAGTACGTCCACGAGCCGGACCTCGGCGGCCGGCGCGCCGCCCGTCCCGATTCCCAGCATACCGCCTGGCGGGTCGAAGCGTTCCGCGGCTACGCGGACTACATGGAAACCGCGGAGTTCGCCGCCGCCCTGGAGCGGCTCATGCGGCGCGCCGCCGAGACTCCCACCGCCATTCTCTGCGCCGAGGCCGTGCCCTGGCGCTGCCACCGCCGGCTCATCTCCGACGCCTTGGCCGCACGTGGCATCGAAGTTCTGCATATCCTGGGCCCGGGCCATGCCGGGCCGCACGAGCTCGACCCGAACGCCCGCGTCCTGCCCGGCGGCCGGCTCCTCTACTCGGGAACCGCCGGCGATCAGCCGGGTCTGTTCGAAGAGGCCTGAGGATTGTGCCCCATAGGCGCTGCATTTGCCGTTACAGGGGAACGACGAAGCAAGGACAGAAAGGACAACAAGGACACAAGGCGCCCGCGCCGGGGCTGTACGGACCTTCAGCGGATGAGGGGAGGATGTAGGAGCGATTCAAGGATCTGAGGCAGCTCGGACCGTATCCCCTCCGAAGCCTCACCCCCTGTCCCCCTCTCCCTGACGGGCGAGGGGGAACGCATACGAAGGGACCTTGCCGAGGTCGTGGCCACCTATCGGCAATGCGGTTGTGAATCGTCCCCCCTCTCCCGTCCGGGAGAGGGGGACAGGGGGTGAGGCTTCGGAGGGTACGCCGCTTGGACCGGCAAGACCCGCTTACACGCGCTTTCTCAGACCTTCACCGCAGCCGCGAACGGATTCTCGTCCGCGCTCGGCCCGTAGACCGACGGCACGGGAATGTCGAGGAGCCGCAGGTACACCACGAGCTGGCCGCGGTGGTGATACATGTGGTTGAACATCAGACTGCGCACCAGACCGAGACGAGGCACCGTGAACAGCTCCCGCTCGCCGTGGGTGAACCGCCAAGGTGCCATGGCCGCCTCGTCATCGAGCTCGCCCAGGAAGGTCCGCGCGTCCGCGACCCCGGCCTCCAGAGTCGGCAGCAGCTCGTCGACGCCCTGCGGCATCGGAGGGTTGAACCTGGTCTGCGATGCATCGAAGCTGTCGAGGCGACCCATACGCGCGAAGGCTCCAGGAAGGTTCGCCACGTGGAGTGCGAGCTGGCCCAATTTCATCGACTTCGGGTGCGGTTGCCAATCCAACTTGTCCGCCGGGACCCGCTCCAGCACCTTCCGGGTCGACTTCGCCTCCTGCTCCAGCTCCGAGATGTAGGGCTGCGTGATTCCTGACATGTATCGCCTCCTTGCGAGATAGTGACTTGCGTTCTGCAAGTGAGGACTCTAACCCAGTCACTTGCATTTTGCAAGCCCCTGCCCTACTCTCCTGTCATGCCGCCGTCCGACAACTGTGCTCCGCCTCCGGGCGCGCGCTCCATCTGCCCGATCGCCAATGCCCTGGATCTCTTGGGCGACAAGTGGACGCTGCTGGTCGTCCGCGACCTGCTCTTCTTCGACAAGCACCGCTTCGGCGACTTCACCAACTCGCTCGAGGGGATTCCCACCAACATCCTCACCGACCGCCTGCGCCGCCTGGAGGATGCCGGCGTCGTGGTGAAGGTCCCCTACTCTTCGCGTCCCCAGCGTTTTGAGTACCACCTCACGCCAAAGGGGGCGGATCTCTTTCCCATCCTGCGTGCCATGATCGAGTGGGCCGGCCGCCACGTTCCCGGGGTGGGGAAGGCCACTCCCGAGCAGCTCGAGCAGGTGCTCGAGAATGTCCGCAAGGCGATGCAGGGGCCGCCTACGAGCGCCGACTCCAAGCCTGCCGACTCTCCACAACAAACGTAGTCCTCATACCGGGCTCCGGAGGAGCCAAGGCGTGTAGCCTGGCGGCGTCAGCCCCCAGGTAGGCGACGAAGAACATCAGGGGAAGCTTCGAAGGAGCGACAGCAGACCACCTCCGCTGAGTCGCCGCCCGACGGCGGTCAGCAGGCCCTTCAGGGATTCCTCCTCTATACTGGCGGGAGAGCCCGTGCGAGGTATACTTCATCCTCAACAGGACCACTGAAGAGCCTCTGAGGTCCCTGACCCGACGGGACCGCACGGCTGCGTTCCAGGGAGGGAACGATGGTTACGAGCGTAGACCTCGACGAAGATGTGCTGGCCAGGGCCCGCTACTACGCGCCCAAGATCTCGAAGAAGGCGCTTATCGACCTGGCTTTGAAGACATTCGTGAAGGTCCACGACCAGACGCGGGCGAAGGCGCTGCGCGGCAAGCTGGTGTGGGACGGCGAAAAGTACGATGACCTGCGGTAGCCGCCGATGCAGATCCTCGTCGACTCGTCCGTCTGGATCGACTACTTCAAGGGCACGATCACGCCTGAGACGGACTACCTGGACTCCCTGATCGGCGAGGCGGCTCTGGTGGTGCCCGACATGGTGATCGAGGAGATCCTCTACAGTCTGCGGGACGAGCCCCACCGGGACAAGGTGTGGGAGGTGCTGGTCCGGTTCTGGCTGATCGAGGTCCGCGGAGTCCATCTCGCCTGGAAATCGGCCCGGAACTATCACGCTCTCCGCGCCCGCGGGCTCGACATACGGCCCGCCCAGTGCCGACTCGCCACCTTCTGCATTCAGGAGGGCCTCGCCCTTCTCCACTGCTCGCCCGGCTACGAGCCGTTCGAGAAACATCTCGGGTTGCAGGTGGCGCGGCCTAAATAGGATCGGTTTGCGCGTTCGGATTCCCCCCTCCAGCTCCGCGCCTGGACATCGCATACAATCCCCGACCCGAGAACCAATCGGGAGAGCGCAAGCATGAAAATCGGCATCGGCTCGGACCACGCCGGATATCGCTACAAGGAGGAGATCAAGAAGCTCCTCGCCAAGCTCGGCCATAAGGTGCAGGACTTCGGCACGAACTCGGAGATGTCCGTGGACTACCCGGCGTTCATCCGTCCCGTGGCCGAGGCGGTGGCGAGCGGCGAGCTCGAGCGCGGCGTCGTGCTCGGCGGCTCGGGCAACGGCGAGGCCATGGCGGCCAACCGCGTGCGCGGCGTGCGCTGCGCCCTCTGCTGGAACGAGGAGTCGGCGCGGCTCGGCCGCCAGCACAACGACGCCAACATGATCTCCCTCGGCCAACGGATGATGCCGCTCGAGACCGCCCTCGAGCTGGTGCGGATCTGGCTCGATACGCCGTTCGAGGGCGGCCGCCACGTCCGCCGCATCCAGATGCTCGACGCGCCGTGAGCCCCTACGACGCGCTGCGCCAGGACCTCGGCTCCGACCGCGTGCGGAGGGGCGAGGTGCTGGCGCCCTACACCACCTTCAAGATCGGCGGTCCGGCCGACCTCTTCTACGAGGCGGGGAGCGCGGACGAGCTGGCGCGGGCCATCCTCGCCGCTCGTGAGCGCGGCGTGCCGTTCTTCCTGCTCGGCCTCGGGGCCAACATCCTGATCGGCGACCGCGGCTTCCGCGGCCTGGTGATCCGCAATGTGGCGCACGGCATCGAGCTCTTGCCCGGCGGACGGGTGCGCGCCGAGAGCGGCACCGTCGTCCATCCCGACCTGATCGAGACGGCCATCGCGCACGGCCTCTCCGGGCTGGAGCACTACGTGGGGATTCCCTCCACGGTCGGCGGTGCGCTCTGGCAGAACCTCCACTTTCTCGCCCCCGCGCCGGCCCGCGAGCGGACGATGTTCATCGCCGAGGTCACCCGCGAAGCCGAGATCCTCACCGTCGCGGGCGAGCGACGCACGGTGGACGCCGGCTACTTCCAGTTCGGCTACGACACCTCGATCCTCCACCACCGGCCGGACGTCGTGCTGACTGCGACCTTCGAGTTGGAGCCCGATGATCCGGCGCGCATGCGGCGGATCGTCGAGGAGAACCTCGAATGGCGCCGCGAGCGCCACCCGCCGCTCGACACCGAGCCGAGCGCCGGCTCCATCTTCAAGAAGATCGAAGGGATCGGCGCCGGCCGCTTGATCGACGAGTGCGGCCTCAAGGGCACGCAGATCGGCGGCGCCATGGTCACCCACCGCCACGCCAACATCTTCATCAATACCGGCGGCGCCACGGCGGCCGACGTGCGGGCGCTGATCGCCAGGTGTCAGGAGGTGGTCGAGGAGAGGCTAGGGTACAAGTTGGAGGTGGAGATTTCTTTGGTGGGGGAGTTTTAGGGGGATCGAGGACGGCGGAGGGGCATCCCCTCCGAAACCTCACCCCCTGGCCCCCTCTCCAGCGGAGCTGGAGAGGGGGAACGATCCACAACCTGTCCTGCGAAGCCCGCTCTTCGGCAATCGCCTTCGCCTGCGTCCCCCCTCTCCAGCTTCGCTGGAGAGGGGCCGGGGGTGAGGTTTCAACGGGCAGGCCGGTCCGCGAAACGTAGAACGTTTCCATACTCCCCCACCATCCTCCCCCCCACCACCCCCGGATCATGCCGTTCCCGCAGCGCCCGCCGGCCGGCCTCGACGAGGGCAGCGGCCAGCGCGGGCTCGTGGTGCAGACGTGCGATGGCGTCAGCGAAACCGCGCGGATCCTGCGCAATTAGGATTTCCCTGCCATCCTCGACCTCCAGACCGGCCACGGCCGGCGGCGTCGCGACGACCGGCACACCCCGCGCCCAGGCTTCCAGGATCTTGATGCGCACCCCGGAGGCGAAGCGCAGCGGCACGACCAGGATCGAGCCCGGTGCGTAGACCTCGGCGCTGTCCTTCGGCGAGGGGTGAGAGACGACATCCGGCGCCGCCTCTTTTGAATCCGCTCCGAACAGGTGGAGGACCGCTCCAGGAATCGCGGCGCGCACGGCGGGCCAGACCTCATGGAGGAACCAGGAGACGGATTCCTCGTTGGGCAGCCAACCCCGGCTGCCGAAGACCACGACCGCCGGCTCACCCTGTAGCCGTCCCGTCCCGGCCGGCAGCTCCGGAAACGGCGCGCGCACGACCCTGACGCGCTCGTTCTCGCCGCTCAGGGTGCGCAGCCAGGCGGCGTCCTTCTCGGTCAGCGCCAGAGTCGCGGCTGCCCGTTCCACCGCCTTCCCTTCCCACTTCGCCAACCGGAAGGCTTCGCGCCAAAGAAGCCTGCCGCGCAACCCACTGGCGCGGAATGCCGCTTCCGACCAGAGATTGCTCTCCACGTTCTGAGCGCGCAGGACCACCGGTATCCCTCGCGAGAAGGCCGGCTCCGCTTGCGGCATCGCCTGGAGCTGCTCGGCATGGACGAGGTCGCAGCGCTCCGCCGTGAGCAGGCGCTCCACCTCATGTCTCACGGCGGGCAGAGAGTGGCGTGCGATCGACAGCGGCGCGCCGGCGGACCTGAGCAACGCCAGGAGGAGAGGGCGTGGAGCTTTGGCGATCAGCCGGGGGGTACACCAGGGAGCCAGCGCGCGGGCGACCTCGTCGAGATCGAAGGCGGCGGGATCGACCGGCGCCACGAGCGTCACGCGGCAGCCCGCGGCGGCGAGCCCCTGGAGGGTGTTGAGCAGAAGGAGCCGGCCGCCGTCGATCGGCGGCCAGGGAGCCTTGGTGGCGACGACGAGGACGTTCACGCGAGGACGGAGCTGCAGACGCGGCGCGCTACTTGCCCTGCTCCTGCATCTCGTTCAGCTCCCGCCGCTCCTCGTCGAGGCGGCTCATGGCGTCGATCTTCTCCTGCTCGGTGCCCTGCATGTTGCGGATCTCCTCCGCATGGCGCTCGATCTCGGCGGCTTTCTCCTCCATCTTGCGGGTCCGCTCGGCTTGAGCCGTGGAGGATTCGGTCTGCGTCGAGGATGAGCCGCTCTGTGGCAGTTTGCAGCTCCAAGCCATGGGCAGCAGCAGAGCGAGCAGACCGATGAGCAGCCACGACAGCGGACGGCGCACGCGGCTCCCTTGCATGAGGCCCTCCCTTCAATTGAAGGTTCGTTCCTGTCCGCAGCCTAGCACGGAGCGCCTGCGCCGTAGGGAGGGGCCACGAGGAACGCCCTGAAATTCAGCCGCCAAGCTTCTAAAACTATCGAAATGAGCGAAAAGGGGGTCTTGAAACCCGCCTGGAATAAGGGTTTGTAAGAAGCGGCGAGATTTTCCGTCTTCTGTGGGTTGATGCTAGCCAGAGCCACAGCAGCAACCCCATGGGGGATCGAAGCCCGTCCTGTCCAGGTCGAAGTCGACGTCCACAACGGACTGCCGCAGGTGCAGATCGTCGGTCTCGCCGACGTCGCGGTACGCGAGAGCCGTGAGCGGGTGCGCGCCGCGATCAAGAACTGCGGTTTCGACCTGGAGCCCAAGTCCATCATCATCAATCTCGCGCCCGCCGACCTGCGCAAGGAAGGCAACCACCTCGACCTCGCCATTGCGCTGGCGATGCTCGCCGCCTACGAGCAGCTTCCCCAGGAAGCCCTGGACGGCCGGCTGATCTCCGGCGAGCTGGGGCTCGACGGGGCCGTCCGCTCGGTGCGCGGCGGACTCGCCATCGCGGACCTCGGCTACCGTCTCGCATCGCGCGAGGTCCTGCTGCCGGCGGCCAACGCTCCCGAGGCAGCGGCGCTGGAGGCGGTGCCGGTCATCGGCCTGCGCGGCCTCGCCGAAGCCGTTCAGCACCTGACGGGAGCCGGACCGCTGCCGTCCTCCCCCGCTCCGCCGTTCAGCGGCAACGGCTTCGGGACGGTTCCCGACCTCTCGGAGGTGCGCGGCCAGGAGACGGCGAAACGCGCCCTGGAGGTGGCCGCCGCCGGCGGTCACAACCTTCTCTTCCTGGGTCCTCCAGGCTCGGGGAAGACGATGCTCGCCCGCCGCCTGCCCGGTCTGCTGCCGCCGCTCACTTTGGCGGAGTCGATCGCGGTGACCAAGATCCATTCGCTGGTGGCCGAGGAGCCGCCGGCGGGCCTCCTGCAGCAGCGGCCGTTCCGCAGTCCTCATACGGGGACCAGCACGGCCGGCATGATCGGCGGCGGCAGCAATCCGCGTCCCGGCGAGGCGAGCCTGGCGCACAACGGCGTCCTCTTCCTGGACGAGCTGCCCGAGTTCCGGCGCGATACCTTGGAAGCCCTCCGCCAGCCGCTGGAGGAGGGGAACGTCAGCGTCGTTCGCGCCCGCGCCCGCCTGCAGTTCCCCGCCCGCTTCTCCCTCCTCGCGGCGATGAACCCCTGCCCGTGCGGCCACCTGGGAGATCCGCGCTACGCCTGCCGCTGTCCTCCGCCGCTCATCGAGCGCTATCGCGGCCGTGTCTCCGGACCGCTCCTCGACCGCATCGACCTGCACGTCGAGGTGCCGGCGGTCAGCCTCAAGGAGCTGCGCTCCTCGGCCGGCGAGTGCACCGAGACGGTGGCCCGCCGCGTCGCCGACGCCCGCGCCCTCCAGCTCGACCGCTTCGGCCTCGGCACGCCCACGCCGAACAACGCCGCCATGGGCCCCGAGCAGCTCCGCCGCTTCTGCGCCGTCGATCCGGCCGGCCGCAACCTCCTCGACCGCGCCTTCGAGAGGCTCGGCCTCTCCGCCCGCGCCCTCGACCGCGTCCTCAAGGTGGCCCGCACCATCGCCGACCTCGTGGGCAGCGATGCGATCCGCGCCGCGCATCTGGCCGAGGCGATCCAGTACCGGAGCCTGGATAGGCGGGTGGTCGGATGAAGCTCATACGGATTGCCAAAGGGCGCTGGGACGTCTTGGCGGTCGTCGATCCTCGCGACCGTTGCCAGGTGCTCGATCTGCTCGACGGTACCTCTGCGGGTTCCTGCACCGCGCGAAATTTCTTGTCCGTGCTCTTGCAGATCTACCTGCCACTCGAGGGTCCCCCCACCTGCAATCACCAGATCTGCAAACCACTGGACGGCGAAATCTTCGAGCTGCGAGGACCGCGTGGGCTGGAGCCGAGGGTTCTGTTTTTCGACGGCGACAGCCATCGGATCGTCTGCACGAGCTTCGCGAAGGTGGAGGTCCCTCGCAGCGAGATCCTGGCTTCGCGAGAGCTAAGGGCGCAGTACTTCGAGACCAAGTCTCGCTCGGAGCTCTTGGTGATCGAGGAAGCCAGGAGGCGAGATTGAGATCATCGATCCTCCATCGTTGGAGAAATCCGGGTTGAGGACCCGCCGCCAGAAGGGACGTACGAAGTAGCGTGATTTACCGTTTTACACGCTCCGGCATGGCACTTCGCCATATTTTATTTGCCTCTTGACATCCAATTTCCGCCGTCTACAATAGCCGGGCGCATAGCCTCTTGGTTATGGGTTCAAATGGTGGTGACCAGTCCGCTGGTTTCCCTGTAAGACGGCGTTTTCATGGCAAAACGGCACCACACGATCATCCTGATCCCCCATGCGCACGCAAAGCTGCGCAAGTGGCAGGTGACCAACCTCCAGGTCGGGATCGCAGCCGCCGCCCTCCTCCTTCTCACCCTCGCCACCGCCTTCTTCATCTGGTTACACTTCAGCACCAACGTCAATCCGGTCGAGATCGCGCGGCTCAAGCACGAGAATGACCGGCTCCACAAGACGAACCTGACTTTCGAATCGAGCCTCAAGAAGCTGCAGAACCAGCTCGCCGAGTACGAGGACCGCACCCGGCAGCTCGCCATCGTCGCCGGCGTCGAGAGCCTGGAGAGCGGCACCGAGGCAGGAATCGGCGGCGGCACCCCGGCGGACGAGGTCGAGGTCGGCGATCTGCCGGCGATGGAGGAACGGGCCGGCCAGATCGCCGGCGCGCTCGACGCGGTCGAGGCGAAGCTCGACGAACAGGTGCGCTGGATCTCCTCCACCCCGGCCATCATGCCGGTCAAGGGGATCTTCACCAGCGGCTTCGGCTACCGCGCCGACCCGCTCACCCACGGCCGCGGCGTCCACCAGGGCGTCGACATCGCCGCCGCCCCCGGCCAGCCGGTGCGGGCGAGCGCGGACGGCGTGGTGGTGCGGGCCGGCACGATCGGCGGCCTCGGCCAGGCGGTGTACGTCGCCCACGGCTTCGGCTTGACCACGCGCTACGGGCACATGTCCCGTATCGAGGTGCGGCCCGGCCAGCGGATCAAGCGCGGCGACGTCGTCGGCCGCGTCGGCAACACCGGCCGCTCGACCGGATACCACCT
Source organism: Thermoanaerobaculia bacterium (assembly GCA_036002325.1). Taxonomy (GTDB): domain Bacteria; phylum Acidobacteriota; class Thermoanaerobaculia; order Multivoradales; family UBA5704; genus DATARR01. Next base: position 42,430 of record DASYTJ010000087.1, read on the forward strand.
GCACTACGAGGTACGGGTGGACGGCGATCCGGTCAATCCCCTCGCCTACATCCTCGACAGCGCCGGCGCCTCCTAGGCGGGCGCCGCAGTCTCTGTTGTAGGGGCGCCCCTGCGTGGGCGCCCTGCCGCACAGGGCGGCCACATCGGGCCGCCCCTCCAGCGCCGTTCCCGCGGAATCTTTCTGCTAGACTGACGGTTGTAAGCGCTGCCGCTCGACTCGACCGCGAGCCTTCCCCAGAACCCTAGCGAGACCGCGATGATCAACACGATCCTGACCAAGATTTTCGGCAGTGCGCATGAGCGCGAAGTGAAGAAGATGCTGCCGATCGTGGCGGCCATCAACGAGATGGAGCCCCAGATCAAATCGCTCTCGGACGCGGAGCTGCGGGCCAAGACCGTGGAGTTCCGCTCCCGCCTCGCCGCCGGCGAGACGCTGGACGACATCCTGGTTCCGGCCTTCGCGGTGGCGCGGGAGGCCGCCTGGCGCTCCGTCCACATGCGGCCGTTCGACGTGCAGTTGATGGGCGGCATCGTGCTCCACCGCGGCCGCATCTCCGAGATGAAGACCGGCGAGGGCAAGACGCTGGTAGCCACCCTGCCCGTCTACCTCAACGCGCTGGAAGGCAAGGGCGTCCACGTCGTCACGGTCAACGACTATCTGGCCCGCCGCGACTCGGAATGGATGGGCGAGATCTACCGTTTCCTCGGCCTCTCGGTCGGCGTCATCCAGCACGACATGCCCGACGCCGAGCGCAAGCTCGCCTATGCCTGCGACGTCACCTACGGCACCAACAACGAGTTCGGCTTCGACTACCTGCGCGACAACATGAAGTTCGACCTCGAGTCGATGGTTCAGCGCCCGCACCATTACGCCATCGTCGACGAGGTCGATTCGATCCTCATCGACGAGGCGCGGACGCCGCTGATCATCTCCGGCCCCTCCGAGGAGTCGATCGACAAGTACTACCGCATCGACCGCATCATCCCCCGCCTGGTCAAGGGCGAGGAGATCGACGAGGGGGACGGCAAGAAGAGCACCACCGGCGATTTCGTCATCGACGAGAAGGCTCATCAGGCGAGCCTCACCGACGAAGGCGTCGAGAAGGTCGAGCAGCTCCTCGGCATCCGCAATCTCTATGACCCCGAGAACATGGAGATCCTTCACGGCGTCAACCAGGCGCTGCGCGCCCATGCCCTTTACCACCGCGACGTGGACTACCTGATCAAGGATGGCAAGGTGGTCATCGTCGACGAGTTCACCGGCCGCATGATGCCCGGCCGGCGGTGGTCGGATGGCCTGCACCAGGCGGTCGAGGCCAAGGAGGGAGTGCGGATCGAGCGCGAGAACCAGACGCTGGCCACGATCACCTTCCAGAACTACTTCCGGATGTACAAGAAGCTGGCGGGCATGACCGGGACCGCCGACACCGAGGCGTCCGAGTTCCATCAGATCTACAAGCTCGACGTCAACACCATCCCCACCAATCAGCCGATGATCCGCGATGACCGCGCCGACCTCGTCTACCGCTCGGCCCAGGAGAAGTGGAACGCCGTGGTCGAGGAGATCCGCGAGTGCCAGCAGCGCGGCCAGCCGGTGCTGGTGGGCACGGTGTCGATCGAGAAGAGCGAGATGCTCTCGAAGCTGCTCAACCGGCCGCCCAAGGTGCCGCACGTGGTGCTCAATGCCAAGTACCATGAGCGCGAAGCTTCCATCGTGGCGCAGGCGGGGCGCAAAGGCGCTATCACCATCGCCACCAACATGGCGGGCCGCGGCACGGACATCGTCCTCGGCGGCAACCCCGAGGGCCTCGCCAGGGCCGAGGCCGACCCTGAGACCGAGCCGGAGGCTTACCAGGCGGCGCTCGAACGCTACCAGGAGATGTGGGCCCGCGAGCGCGAGGAAGTCCTCGACGCCGGCGGCCTCCACATCCTCGGCACCGAGCGGCACGAGTCGCGGCGCATCGACAACCAGCTCCGCGGCCGCTCCGGGCGCCAGGGAGATCCCGGCTCGTCGCGGTTCTATCTCTCGCTCGAGGACGATCTCATGCGTATCTTCGGCTCCGACCGCATCCAGGGGCTGATGGGGCGGCTCGGCATGGAAGAAGGAGAGGCGATCGAGCACGGCATGGTGAGCAAGGCCATCGAGCGCGCCCAGAAGCAGGTGGAGGCGCGGAACTTCGAGATCCGCAAGCACCTGCTCGAGTACGACGACGTGATGAACAAGCAGCGGGAGGCGATCTACAAGCTCCGCCGCGACATCCTGGACGGCCGCGAGGGCCGCGACTACGTCATGGGCGTCGCCGAGGAGATCGTCGACGGCCTGCTCGACGCCCACTGCCCGGAGAAGACCGATCCGCAGGAGTGGGACCTGACCGGCCTGCGCACCGAGATGCTGGCGTACTTCAACATCAACGCCGGCGAGATGCGACTCGACGAGCTCGGCATCGACGAGCTGCGCGAGGCCTTGTGGAAGGCCATCGAGACGCGCTATCAGGAGAAGGAGTCCCGCCACGCTCCCGAGGTCATGCGCAGCTTCGAGCGGGCGATCATGCTGCATGCCGTGGACGTGGCCTGGAAGGACCACCTCCTGGCGCTCGACCACCTGAAGGAAGGCATCGGTCTGCGCGGCTACGGCCAGCGCGATCCGCTCCAGGAGTACAAGAAGGAGAGCTTCGATCTCTTCGAGATGATGCGCGAGCGGGTGGAGAACGACATCATCCAGAAACTGTTCCGCTACGAGCCGGTGACCGAGGAGCAGATGGTCGAGCAGCGCGTCCGCCAGCAGCGGACGGCGCCCAAGGTCGAGCTCTCCGCCCCGCCGAAGGCCGAAGGGCAACGCCCGCAGCCGGCCCATCGGGACGTCAAAATTGGCCGCAACGATCCCTGTCCGTGCGGCTCGGGGAAGAAGTACAAGAAGTGTCACGGCGCCGCGGTGACGGTGGGATGAAGAAAAGCGTCTTGGGTCTTGGGTCCTGGGTCTTGAAAACCAGGACCGGAGTTGAGGGGAGGGCGGTCTTCGGGCCGCCTTCTCCACATCAGATCTCTCCCTTTTTCTCCCAAGACCCAAGACCCAGGACCCAAGACCCTTCTGCTATCCTCTCGCTCCACCCATGAACGACCTCGAGCCGCGCCTCGCTCTCACCTTCGACGACGTCTCCGTCGTCCCCGGCCTTTCGGATACCCACCCGAACGAGGTGGATCTGCGCACCCGCGTCTGCCGCGGGATCAGCATGAACATCCCGATCCTCTCGGCCGCGATGGACACCGTCACCGAGTCCCGCCTGGCCATCGCCCTGGCACAGGAGGGAGGGATCGGCATCGTCCACAAGAACTTGCCCGTCGAGGTCCAGGCCGACGAGGTGGACAAGGTGAAGCGCAGCGAGGCGGGGATGATCGTCGATCCGGTGACCATGCGGCCCGACCAGACCATCCGCGAGGCGCTGGCGGTGATGGCCCGCTACAAGATCTCCGGCGTGCCGGTGACGTCCGCCGAGGGCCATCTGGTCGGCATTCTCACCAACCGCGACCTGCGCTTCGAGGAGAACCTCGACAAGCTGATCGGCGAGCTGATGACCAAGGACGATCTGGTCACGGTCCCCGAGGGGACGACCCTGGAGCAGGCCAAGGCCATGCTGCACAAGCACCGCATCGAGAAGGTGCTCGTGGTCGACCGGGAGGGCAACCTCAAAGGGCTCATCACCGTCAAGGACATCCAGAAGATGATGCAGTATCCCAGCGCCTGCAAGGACGAGCTGGGACGCCTGCGGGTCGGCGCGGCGGTGGGCGCCAGCGGCGATTATCTGGAGCGCGCGGCGGCCCTCGTCAAAGCCAAGGTGGACCTCCTCGTCCTCGACTCCTCGCATGCTCACAGCACCGGCGTGCTCGCCGCCGCCGGCCGCCTGCGCGAGCGCTTTCCGGAAGTGAAGCTCATCATCGGCAACGTCGCCACGGCCGAGGCGACCCGCGCCCTGGTCGAGCGCGGCGCCGACGCCGTCAAGGTCGGCATCGGTCCGGGCAGCATCTGCACCACCCGCGTCGTCACCGGCGCCGGCGTGCCGCAGGTCACCGCCATCATGGACTGTGCTCGCGCCGCCGCCGAGCACGGCGTGCCGGTCATCGCCGACGGCGGCATCAAGTTCTCCGGCGACGTCACGAAAGCGTTGGTGGCCGGCGCCGAGTCGGTGATGATCGGCTCGCTTCTCGCCGGCACCGAGGAGAGCCCCGGCGAGACCATCCTCTACCAGGGGCGTACTTTCAAGGCCTACCGCGGCATGGGCTCGCTGTCGGCCATGGCGAGCGGCAGCGCCGACCGCTACTTCCAGGAGAACGGCGGCGGCAGCCTGGCCAAGCTGGTGCCCGAGGGAATCGAGGGCATGGTCCCGCACAAGGGGAGCCTCCACCAGATGCTGCCCCAGCTCACCGGCGGTTTGCGCTCCGGGATGGGGCTCGCCGGCTGCTCCTCGATCGCCGAGCTGCGCACGAAGGCCAGCTTCGTGCGCATCTCCCCGGCCGGCCTCAAGGAGGGCCACGCCCACGACGTGGTGATCACCAAAGAAGCGCCGAACTACTGGGTGGAGCGCTGATTCTCAGGCCGTCGCTGCCACCGCCCTGCGCTTGCGCCAGATCAGCGCGTCCAGGCTCCAGTCGCCGCCGCCCTGAGCTGCGAAGAACAGAAAGATGAAGCAGAGCAGGACCGCGGGCTCGCCGTGGTTCTGAATCGGCCACGTGCCGCTCGGTGCATGGAACTGCCAGTAGGCGACCGCCATCTCGCCGGAGACGATGAACGCGACGGGCCGCGTGAACAGCCCCAGCATGATCAACAGACCGCCGAAGAACTCCAGCACGCCGCCGATCCCGACTTGCGTCATCAGCTCCGCCGTACCACCGTCGGGCGGCATGCCGCCGAACCACCCGAAGAGCTTCATGCCTCCAGCATGGAGGAACAGCAGACCCGCCACGACGCGCAGCAAGAAATACGCGATTTGAGCAGCCCGGTTCATGTTCATCGCTCCACTCCTCGGAAGATTTCTCGTGGACGATATCAGCTCCCCGAGTCGAGAAACTCCTCGATCAGCCCCGCGGTCAGCTCGGGATAGCGGGTTTCCTTCTGCGTCACGACGGCTTCGCCGAGGTAGTCCCCGTGCCCACCGGGGAGGACCAGCAGGCGCGCACCCGAAATCAGGCGGGTCAGCTCGACGGCGTGCTCGGGCTTCACGATGTCCTGATCTCCAAGGACGATCAACGTCGGCGCACGGACCGACCGGACCAGGTCGTCCGGCACGTCCTTGAAGCTCCGCATCCTCTCCGCGTCCTTGTCGTGCATGGTCTTCAGCTTCTGCACGTCCGGGTTCACCCGCAGGAACGCGTCCTTGAGCGGCTGCGGCATGTTCGAGAAGTCCGCCTGCTTGATGAACTCCCACAGCTGCGGACGTGCGCCGTCTCGTTTGGTGATCGATGAAGCGAAGATCAGCTTGCGCACGAGATCCGGATGCCGGATGGCGACCTGCAGGGCGACGCTGGCTCCATTGCTGAACCCGAAGAGATCCGCCTGATCGACCTTGAGATAGCGCAGCAGGGCCGCGACGTCGTCCGCGGAGGATTCGAAGGTGACGGGCTGATCGCGGTCGGTGGTACGGCCGTGCCCCTGCTCCTCCACCGCGATGACCCTGCGGCTGCTTGCGAAGATCGGGATCACTCTGCCGAACGTCACCTCCAGGGTGGAGCCGCCGCCGTGCAGGAGGACCAGCGGAACGCCGTCTCTGCGGCCATGCACTTCGTAGTACATGGAGATGCCATTGACGGGGGCGTGACCGCTCTCCAACGGCTTCGATTGTGGGGCAGCGCCACGCGCGTAGTCGCAGTTCGCCAGCAGCACGGCTGCCGCGACGAGCGCTCGTCGGTTGTTCGTCTTCAACGCGGTCTCCTTTCAGGCTTTCGTCTGCACGTACTCCCCCAGGCGATCCAGGGTCTGCTGCAGCCCCTCTTCGGCTCCATACGTCTTGATGACGTAATCGCGGGCCGTCGCCGAGGGGAAGAGCATCCGCACGGTGATCCGCGTCTTGCCGCCTTCTTCCGCGAAGGTCACCGTCACCTCGAAGCTCACCGGTTCGGTCTCTTTGTCCGGGTCGTGCTTATAGACCAGGCGCTCGGGTTCCACGATCTCCAAAAAGACGATTCGATTCTGATAGTCGGTGCCGTCCGGGCCGTGCATCACGAATCGCCACACGCCTCCCGGACGCACGTCCGCCGCGTAGGTCGTAGTCGTGAATCCCTTCGGTCCCCACCACTGCACGATGTGCTCCGGATCGGTCCACATCTTGAACACCAGCTCCCGCGGGGCATCGAAGACGCGCGTGGCGACGATCTCCCGATCCGCGGTGCCGGCCTCACTTCCTTCTGCGGCCATGTCTCTTCTCCTTCCCTTGCAGCTCGTACAGATATTCGTCCAGGCGATCGAAGCTCTCCTGCCAGAAGCGGCGGTAGTGCTCGATCCAGTCCGCGATCTCCCGGAGCGGCTTCGCCTCCAGACGGCACGGTCGCTTCTGCGCCTCGCGGCCGCGCGTGATGAGGCCCGCCCGCTCGAGTACCTTGAGGTGCTTGGAGATGGCGGGAAGGCTCATATCGAAGGGCGCGGCCAGGTCGGTGACCGAAGCCTCCCCTGAGCTCAGGCGGGCGAGGATCGCGCGCCGCGTGGGATCGGCGAGAGCGGCGAAGGTGGTGCTGAGGTGATCGGGCGTCATGCTACTGAACCTCCAGGTTACGTAACCAATAGGCTAAATACAGCATGGCCCGAAGGCATGTCAAGGGTCCGCGATGTATTCGCGTACTCGGGGAGGTACGATCCTCTCGCCATGAAGCCCCTCTTCCACCCGCGGCTGGTGAACGATCCGTTCGGGGATCCCGGGTTGTACGTGGACTTCCTCTTCGAGCGGCGAGCCCTGCTCTTCGACCTCGGCGATCTTTCACCTCTGCCGGCGAGGCAGTTGCTGAAGGTGACGCACGCCCTCGTCTCCCATACCCACATGGACCACTTTGCAGGCTTCGATACCCTGCTGCGCCTCTTCCTCGGCCGCGACAAGGTCCTCCAGCTCTTCGGTCCGCCGGGTTTCGTCGACCGGGTCGAGCACAAGCTCGCCGGCTACACCTGGAACCTGGTCGCCAACTACGAGAGCGATTTCGTCGTTCGAGCGTCAGAAGTGAGTCCGGAGAACGGTCCTGACACAGCCCTGTTTCGCAGCCGCACGGGGTTCCGCCGTGAGATGGCCGAAGCCTCCCCGAGCCCTCCGGGAGTGCTTCTCGACGAGGAGACGTTCCAGGTGCGGGTGGCGTTCCTCGACCACCAGATCCCCTGCCTGGCGTTCGCCTTGGAGGAGAAGTTCCACGTGAACGTATGGAAGAACGGCCTCGAAGAGCTGGGACTGCCGACCGGGCCATGGCTGCGGGACCTCAAGTCGGCGGTGGCTCGCGGCGAGCCGTCCGAGGCGCCGGTGACCGTGCGCTGGCGCGAGGACGGAGCTCTCCGCGAGCGGTCGGTCTCCCTCGGCGAGCTGCGCGAGAAGGTGCTGCGGATCGTGCCCGGCCAGAAGATCGCCTACGTCACGGACGCCGGATACACGCCGGAGAACGCCGCGGCCATCGTCGATCTCGCCCGCGGCGCGGATACGTTATTCATCGAGACCGCCTTCACCCACGAGGAGGAGAAGCGGGCCGCCGAGAAGTATCACCTGACGGCACGCCAAGCCGGCGAGCTGGCTCGCGCCGCGGAGGTGAAGCGGCTGGTCCCCTTCCATTTCTCCCCCAAGCACGCCGAGGAGGAGGAACAGTTGATCCGGGAGGCGATGGAGGCGTTCGAGGGAGCGGACTGATCACCAACTGCTCGAGGAGCCTCCGCCGCCGAAGCTGCCACCGCCTCCGGAAAAGCCGCCGCCTCCACGCCCGCCACCCCAGCCTCCCCCACCGCCCCAGCCCGGCCCGATCCACCAGCCGCCGGGGCCGCGGAAGCGTCCTGAGGTCGGACGCTTCGGCAGGATCAGCCGCAGGATCGGAAAGAGAACCAGCCACAACCCGGCCAGGATCAGTCCGGCGATGGGACTGAAGATCGCGCCCGCGATGAAGAGGATGGGCAGGAAGACGGCGTAGACGATCCAGCTCCCGCTGCGGATGGCGTTGAGGAGGAACGGGCCGAACGCGAAGAGGCCGAACAGCAGGTACGGCAGCCAACCGGCGCGATCTCCTCCACCGGCGGGCTGGTCGACCGGCGCCGGCTCCACCGCCTTGCCCTGAATCGTGCTCAGGATGGCGTCGACTCCGGCTTCGATGCCGCCGCCGAAGTCCCCGCGCTTGTAATAGGGAATGATGACCCGGTTCTGGATGATGTTCGTCTGCAGGTCCGTCAGAACGGGCTCCAGGCCGTAGCCGACCTCGATCCGCATCTGGCGGTCCTGCTTCGATACCAACAGCAGCACGCCGTTGTCTTTCCCTTTCTGGCCGAGAGCCCAGGTGCGACCCACCTTATTGGCATAGTCCTCGATCGCTTCGCCCTCCAGGCTGTCGACGGTGAGGACGGCGACCTGGTTGCCGGTCTCGCGCTCGAACTGCGCCAGCTTCGCTTCGATGGGCTGGCGCTGGTCCGCCGGGATCAGGTTCGCGTAATCGTTGACGTGACCCGTGAGGTAGGGAACGTCCTTGGCGGATGCTGGCGCGAGAACGAAAAGGACAACTAGGACAAACAAGGACAAGCGCCGGATCATCTCACTCCCTCTCCTGGCGCAGCTCGTTCGAGAGCTCGTCCTGGTCGTCGGTTCGGCGCTCGACTCCGTGGCGCTCCAGCAGCTCGCCGCAGGCGCGGATGGCCTCGACGAGCGCCGGGCCGGGCCGGCCGCTGCGGATCCCTTCGGCAACGTCGTGCGTGATCGCCTCCCAGCGCCCCTCCTCCACCTTCTGATGGATTCCCGAGTCGGCCAGCAGCACCACCCGCTGCTCGAAAAGCGACAGGAAGAGGAGAATGCCGGTGCGATCGCGGGTGCGAAAGACTTCCTGCTCGAGAAAGGCCACGGCGGCGCGCCGGCGAGCGCGCATCTCCAGCGATTCCTCGCCCGCCATCCAGCGCCGGACGGGCGGCAGCCCGGAGGTGAGGAGATAGCCTACGGCGGCGCCGACCGGCGCCGGCAGCGCGATCCACCAGGCGAGCGGGATTCCCCAAACGCTGCTCCACAGATGAACGGCGAGCGCCACCAGCGGCGCGAGGAGGGCTCCGAGAGCCGCGCCCTTCCAAGCGGCCGACGGATACTCATCGCTCCGCTCGACGACGTAGGGGACGATCTCGCCCGAGGTCCGCGCCTCCGCTTCCCGCACGGCAGACTGGATGGCCTCGAGGTCGGCCTGGTTGAAGAGGCGGTCAGGGGTCATGGCGTGTTGGCGATCCTATCTCAGAGGTCCGGGGCTTGCGGGGCGACCCCTACTCCCCCGGCACCGGCGCCGCCCTCTCCCGCTTGCGCTGGCTATGCCGGCGCTTCTCTTCCAGGCGGCGCGCCTTTGCCGCCCGCGACGGCCGGGTCTTCTTGCGGGGCGCCTCCTCGCGCAGGTTCTCCCGCAGGAGCTCGGCGAAGCGTTCCACGGCCGCCTCGCGGTTCGCGGCCTGGGTACGGTGGCGCTGCGCGGTGACGTGAAGGATTCCCTGCTTCGTGATGCGCGTCGCCAGCCGCTCCCGCAGCCGGACCTTCTGCTCCGGCGAAAGGCTGGGCGAACCGGCCAGATCGAAGCGGAGCGTCACCCGCGTTTCCAGCTTGTTGACGTTCTGGCCTCCTGGCCCGCCGCTCCGCGAAGTCGTGAAGACGACCTCCTCGTCGGGAATGGAAAGCTCTGCGCTGACTGGAATCATGATTTAGCTTTGAGGATATGATGTTTGCCCATGCAAGGAGATCCCGCATGTCCAGACATCTTCGCCGATTTCTCGGCCCCGCGCTCCTCCTGCTGATCTCGCTCCCGCGCTCGTCCGCTCCTCAAGCCGACCCCGAGCCCGCCAAAGGTCCTTTCACCGTCTCCGGGTCCGTGCAAGGCTTGAGCCTCCAGCAGATCGCGGAGAACCTGGGCTCGCTGACCGGGATCACGAACGCCGGAGACGGCCGGCTGTTCCTCACCCTTCGCGACGGCCGGATCGTCATCTTCGAGAACGGCGGCGTGCGTTCCCAGCCCTTCCTCGACATCCGCGGCCAGACCACCACGGACAGCGAGCGCGGCCTGCTGTCGGCGGCGTTCCACCCGCGTTATGCGGAGAACGGGTTCTTCTTCATCAACTATACGAACCTCTCGGGGGACACCGTCATCGCCCGCTATCAGGTCGCGGCCGGCGATCCCAACCGCGCCGACGTGGCGAGCGCGCGGACACTACTGACGATCTCTCAGCCCTTCTCGAACCACAACGGCGGCCAGGTCCAGTTCGGACCCGACGGCTTCCTCTACATCGGCATGGGTGACGGCGGCTCCGCCTTCGATCCGGACTGCCGGGCGCAGAAGACGAGCACCCTGCTCGGCAAGATGCTGCGCATCGACGTCGACCAGAACGTCGCGACGCCGCCGTTCTACGGCATTCCGGCGTCCAACCCGTTCCGCGGCGCGGGCGATCCGCTGGACGAGATCTGGGCGAGCGGCTTCCGCAATCCATGGCGCTTCTCCTTCGACCGCGAGACCGGCGACCTGTGGATCGGCGACGTCGGGCAGAACCATCGCGAGGAGATCGACTTCCAGCCGGCGGCCTCGCACGGCGGGGAGAACTACGGCTGGAAAGTCATGGAAGGAACCGCCTGCTCCTCGACCGACGCCTGTCCAGCGTCGACGCCGGCGTGCGATTCGACAGCGTTCACGCCGCCCGCGCTCGAGTACGATCACGATCCTCCCTGCTCGGTCACCGGCGGCTACGTCTACCGGGGCAGCCGGTTGGCCCAGCTCCGCGGCGCTTACGTCTTCACCGACTACTGCACCGGCGTGGTCTGGGCCGCGTTCCGCCAGGGCGCCGGCTTCACCGTTCGCACGATCTCCGGGGGAGCGTCGACGATCACGACCTTCGGCGAGGATGCGGCCGGCGAGCTCTATGCGGCGACCCTCACCGGCAAGCTTTTCCGGATCGCGGGCTCGTCGACCGGCGGCAGGGCGGAGACCGTCGGGCTCTACGATCCGCAGACCTCCAAGTTCCAATTGAAGGCGGCGAACTCCGCCACCGCCGGCGTGCGCGTCCTCCGCTTCGGCCCCCGCCGCAGCGGCTGGATTCCCATCGCCGGCGACTGGGACGGCGACGGCACGACCACGGTCGGATTCTACGACCCGGGGCTCGCACTCTTCCGGCTCAAGAACGCGACCCCGGGAGGCGGCGCCGATGTCATCCTCCACGTCGATCCGCCCTCCGCCGGAGTGGTCCCCGTGGTCGGGGATTGGGACGGCGACGGCAAGGACACCGTCGGCCTCTACGATGGCACGACCGGCATCTTTCATCTCAAGAACTCTCTGGCCGGCTCCGGTTTCGACCTGACGGTCGACTTCGGCCCGCCGGGCGAGGTGAGAACGCCCCTGGCGGGTGATTGGGACGGCAACGGCGCCGACGGCATCGGCCTCTTCGATCCCAGGGAGTCGGTCTTCACGCTGGCAAACTCTTTTGCCGGCGGCGGTCCCGACCTCCAGTTCCAGTTCGGTCCCCGCGGCCGCGGCTCCCTCCCGGTGGCGGGAGACTGGGACGGCGACGGCAGGGACACGGTCGGCGTCTACGATCCCTCCTCCGCCGTCTTCCGCCTGAAGAACGGGCTCAGCGGCGGCAACCCCGACCTCACGTTCCGTTTCGGGCCGCGGCGGAGCGGCTGGAAACCGGTGGCAGGGGCCTGGTGAGGCGCCGGCACGCCACGGCAGGCACGCATGCTGCAGTGAAATCTCAGCATGCGATTGAGGACCTGCCTTCCGTGCCTGCCGCTGCTCCTGGCGCTGGCCCTTTCAGGCTGCGGCGGCGGTAACGCGGACACGACCCATCCGGTGGCCGCGACGCCGCCTCCGCGCGAGCCGGGCTCGGGCGGCACCGTCCGCGCCGAGATGAAGGGAGTGGACCTCCGGATCGATCCGTCGACGGTGATGGAGGTCCGCTGGTTGCGCGGCGAGCTCGTGGCGACCGAAAAGGGCAAGCCGCCCTGGTTCGACGATCCGAGCACCTTCCAGGTCAAGATCGACGCGGGAGAGATCGCGCTCTCGCCCGCCAGCATGAGCGCCCTGATGAACAACTACGTCTTCAACTACCCCAAGGCCCCGGTCAGCAACATCAAGATCGAGATCCACGACGGCAAGCTCCGCCAGTCCGCGACCCTCAACAAGAAGATCAAGATCGAGACCACTCTCGAAGGCGACCTCTCCGCCACGCCGGATGGGGACATCCGGTTGCATCCCACTTCGATCAAGGCCGGAGATCTGCCGGTCAAAGGGCTCCTCAACCTTCTCGACATCGAGCTCTCCGAGATGATCGACACCGTCAAGGCGCGAGGCGTGCGCATCGACGAGAACGACTTGATCCTCGATCCCGAGCGGGTGACGCCGCCGCCCCGCATCGTCGGGCGGGTGACGGCGGTCCGCATCGAGGGAGACCGCATCGTCCAGATCTTCGGCGGCGGCGCCGAGAAGGCATCGCTGAAGCCTCCCTTCCCCAAGGCGGACCACTACATGTTCTACCGCGGCGGCGAGCTGAGCTTCGGCAAGCTGACCATGCACGGAGCCGATCTGCAGATCATCGACGCGGATTCCACGGATCCCTTCAATTTCTATCTGGCTCAGTACAGCCGGCAGTTGGTCGCCGGCTACTCGCGCACGCTCTCCGACAAGGGCCTGGTGGTCTTCATGCCCGACTTCGACCAGACCGGCGAGGAAAAGTTGGCGGCGAAGTAGGGCGGTCGGCGCTAGAATCTCCCTCACTTTTCGCGAGGAGATCCGATGATCCGACCCACCGCCTGCGCTTCCCTGCTCTGCCTGCTGCTGCCGGCCTTCTCCGGCCTCCATGCCGACGAGCTGAAGACCTACGACCTTATCCTGCGAGGGGGGACCGTCTATGACGGCGCGGGCGGCAAGCCGTTCGTGGGCGACGTGGCGGTGAACGGCGACCGCATCGCGGCCGTCGGCAAGCTGAGCGGCGCGAAAGGCAAGACGGAGATCGACGCCAAGGGGCTCGCCGTCTCGCCCGGCTTCATCAACATGCTGAGCTGGGCCACGGAATCGCTCCTGGTGGACGGGCGCGCCCAGAGCGACATCCGGCAGGGTGTGACCCTGGAGGTGATGGGCGAAGGCGGATCGATGGGTCCGCTCAACGACGCGATGAAAAAGGAGATGGTCGAGCAGCAGGGGGACATCAAGTACGACGTCACCTGGACCACCCTCGGCGAGTACCTCGATCAGGTCGCCGCGCGCGGCATCGCTCCCAACGTCGCCTCTTTCGTGGGCGCCACATCGGTGCGCATCCACGAGGTCGGCTACGCGAACCGCCCCCCCACGCCCGAGGAGCTGGCGCGCATGCGCAAGCTGGTCGATCAGGCCATGGAAGAGGGAGCGCTCGGCGTGGGCTCGTCGCTGATCTACGCTCCCGCCTTCTACGCCGGCACCGACGAGCTGGTGGCCCTCTGCGAGGAAGCGGCGAAGTACGGCGGCATGTACATCTCTCACATGCGCAGCGAGGGCAACCGCCTGCTCGAGGCCGTCGACGAGCTCATCGACATCTCCCGCCGGGCCAAGCTGCCGGCCGAGATCTACCACCTCAAAGCCGCCGGCCAGCAGAACTGGGGCAAGCTCGACGCCGTCCTCAAGAAGGTCGAGGACGCCCGCGCTTCCGGCCTCAAGATCACCGCCGACATGTACACCTACACGGCCGGCGCCACGGGTCTCGACGCCTCCATGCCGCCCTGGGTCCAGGAGGGCGGCCTCGAAGCCTGGATCGCCCGGATGAAAGACCCGGCCACCCGCGCCAAGGTCAAGAAGGAGATGGAGACGCCGACCGACGCCTGGGAGAACTTCTTCGTCGCCGCCGGACCGGAGAAGATCCTCCTCGTCGCGTTCAAGAACGACAAGCTGAAGCCGTTGACCGGCAAGACCCTCGCCGAGGTGGCCAAGATGCGCGGCACGTCGCCCGCGGAGACGGCGATGGATCTCGTGGTCGAGGACGACAGCCGGGTGGGGACCGTCTACTTCCTGATGTCCGAGGACAACGTCCGCCGCCAGGTCGCCCTGCCGTGGCTGAGCTTCGGCTCCGATGCCGAGGCCCCGGCTACCGAAGGCGTGTTCCTCAAGTCCAACCCCCATCCGCGGGCCTATGGCAACTTCGCCCGAGTGCTCGGCAAGTACGTCCGCGACGAGAAGGTGATCCCCCTCGAAGAAGCGATCCGCAAGCTGACCTCGCTGCCAGCGGGCAACCTCAAGATCCGCGAGCGCGGGCTGCTCAAAGAGGGCTACTTCGCCGACGTCGCGGTTTTCGATCCGGCGAAGGTCCAGGACCATGCCACATTCGACAAGCCGCACCAGTACGCGACGGGCGTCAAGCACGTCTTCGTCAACGGCGTCCAAGTGCTCAAGGACGGCGAACCGACCGGAGCCGCGGCGGGGCGGGTGGTGCGGGGGCCGGGGTGGACGGGGTGGAAGGACGCGAAGGGAAAGTAGTGCCGCATCGCTGAAACGGGCGGAGCGGGAAGGAATCCGCTCCGCAGCCGCGTTGTACCCAGCGGAGACTCTGCCAGGAACCGACAATGCCTGCGCCAAATCTGCTGAAGCAAGCCCGTTCCCTCCTGCTCGGCTCCCGCTATCGGGTGGCCCTGATCTTCATCAGCTTCTACATGACGGTCTGGTTGCTCACGCGCCTGGGCCTGCTGATCGTCCAGAACACCGTCTCTCAAGACGGAGTCCTTCCCGTTCTGGAGGCCCTGGGTGTGGGCGAGCTGTTCGACGGCGTCGCAGCCCTGTGGCTGGCGTTGCCGCTGGTGATCTACCTTGCCGTGGTTCCGGAGCGGTGGTTTCGGCGGCGATTGCAGAAGGTCTTTCTCTGCGGCGCACTGGGGATCGCCGCTTTCACGGCCCTGTTCGTGGCCTTGATCGAGTACTACTTCTTCCAGGAGTTCAACGGCCGGTTCAACTTCGTGGCGGTGGACTACCTGGTCTACCCCACCGAGGTGGTGGATAACATCTGGCAGAGCTATCACACCGGGCTGATCCTCACCTTCGTCGGTCTGGCGACGGTCGGGTTGATCGCGCTGCTCAGTCGGCGGATGCGCTCGGTGTGGGAGCAGGCAACGCCGGCGGCGCCGCGCCTCGTCTTCGTGCTCGTGTTCGTCGCGCTGCTCGCCGGCACCACCGAGGCCGTCTCTCCGGCTCTCGCCCACGTCTCGGAGGACCGGGCGCTCAACGAGATCGCGGAGAACGGCTACTACACCTTCTGGCTGGCGCTGCTGGGGAGCGACGCTCCCTACGAAGGCCTCTACGCCACACGGCCGCAGGCGGCGGTGCTCCGGCGGCTGCACGGCCTGCTCGCCGAGCCGGCCGCCGAGCCCGGCTCGTTCGCTCCGGACTCGACCTTGCGCCACGTCGCGAACCCCGGTCCGCAGCGGCGGATGAACGTGGTCGTGGTGCTGGAGGAGAGTCTGGGCTCGGAGTTCATCGGCGCTCTCCATCCCGGCCAGGAAAGCCTGACGCCGCAGTTCGATGCCTTGACCCGGGAAGGAACGCTGCTCACTCACGCCTACTCGACCGGCAACCGGACCATCCGGGCGATCGAGGCGACCACCTCGTCGCTGCCGCCGCTGCCGGGCGAATCGATCGTGCGGCGCGACCGCTCGGTCGACCTGTTCACCCTCCCCGAGTTGCTGCGCGGCCGGGGCTATCAGACGATGTTCGTCTACGGCGGCCGGGCGCTCTTCGACGGCATGGGCAAGTACCTGAGCCACAACGGCGTCGACCGGATCGTCGACCAGAGGGATTTCCCGGACGGCACCTTCACCACCGCCTGGGGCGCCTGCGACGAAGCGATCTTCGACAAGGCACTGACCGAGATGGACCGCCTCCACGCCACCGGCCGGCCTTTCTACTCGCTGGTGCTCAGCGTCTCGAACCACCGGCCGTTCACCTTCCCGCAGGACCATCTCCGGGCCGATCCGCGGTACCACCGGCGGGAGAACGCCGTGCGCTACGCCGACTACGCCCTGGGCCGCTTCATGCGCCAGGCCAAGGGCCACGCCTTTTACGGCAACACTCTTTTCGTGCTGATGGGCGACCACGGCGCCCGGGTCTATGGCGCCGCCGCGATTCCGCTCGCCAGCTACGAGGTGCCGATCCTCTTCATAGCTCCCGGCGCGGTGCCGGCGGGAGCGCGGATCGCCACGCTCGCCTCGTCGTTGGACGTGCCCCCCTCCGTTCTCGGTCGGATGGGGATGGAGTACGACTCGAAGTTCTTCGGCCACGACATCTTCCGCACCCCTCCTTCCGGGGGGCGGGCGCTGATGACCCATAACAACGAGATCGCGCTCCTTCGCGGCTCGCGCATGGCGGTGCTCGGGCTCCACGAGTCTGTCGGCGTCTATGAGGTCGATCCGGCGACCGAAGGGATGACCCGGTTCGAGACGATGGATGCCGAAAGCCGGGAGCTGATCGAAGACGCCATCGCCTACTTCAATGGCGCGGATCGCCTCTATCGCAGCGGCGCCTATGCCTTCACTCCCGGGCGGCGCGGCGGGAGCGACCGTCTGGCGCGCCGCCCTCCCTCCGAGCAGCCCGCGGGCTGAACCGCCTCCCCGTGTGTGGCGGGGGCGGTACTGAGGGCTCTTCCGGCGGCGGAGCCATGTGCGTGTGCGGCCGGAAGGCGAGCCGGTGGCGGGACGCTGACAGCCACCGGGTTGCAACTCCTCCTCCTCCAGGTACATACAATGTAATCACGGAGGATCTATGAAAGCACGCATTGTGCGGATTGGGAATTCTCAGGGAGTCCGCATCCCGAAACCGCTCCTGGAGCAGACAGGACTTCGAGATAACGTTGAGATCGAGGTCGAGGACGACCATCTGGTAATCCGCGCAGTGGGCCACCCACGCGCTGGATGGGCCGAAGCGTTCCAAGCGATGGCCCAACACGGGGACGACGTTCTCCTGGATGGCGAGACTCTTTCTTTGACGCGCTGGGATGAAGAGGAGTGGGAGTGGTAGCGCGGTCCGAAGTCTACCTCGTGAACCTGGACCCGACAGTCGGCAGCGAAATCCAGAAGACCAAACCCTGGTGGTCTCGCCGGACGAGATGAACCAGTACATCAGGACGGTCATCGTCGCGCATTTGACGAGTCGAGGTCGCCTCTATCCCACCCGAATCCGCTGCAACTTCGAGGTCCTTGCTGCTCTTTAAGTCCTTGATTCTTCCCACCGCCGAAACGCCAGCACCACGTTCAAGCCGCCGAAGGCGAAGGAGTTGGAGAGCGCGGTGCGGATCTCCGCCCGCCGCGCCTCGTTGGGAACCACGTCGAGATCGCACTCCGGATCGGGAACCGTGAACCCGATCGTCGGCGGCAGCAGGCCATTGCGCAGCGCGAGCACCGTGGCGACGCACTCGAGGGCTCCCGCCGCTCCCAGCGTGTGGCCGTGCATCGATTTAGTCGAGCTCACCGGAAGCTGGTCGGCATGGGTTCCGAAAACCTTTCTAATGGCGCGCGCCTCCATCGGATCGTTCGCCAGGGTTCCCGTGCCGTGGGCGTTGATGTAGTCCACCTCTTCGGGCTGAAGTCCGGCATCCACGAGGCAGCCGGCGATCGCCTTCGCCGCGCCTTCTGAGAGGGGAAGCGTGATGTGGTGCGCGTCCGAGGACATCCCGCAGCCGGTGATCTCGGCGAGGATCGGCGCGCCGCGCGACTCCGCCCGCTCGAGCGTCTCCAGGACGAGGGCCGCGCCACCTTCCCCCAGCACCATGCCTTGACGGTCCTTCGAGAACGGCCGGCAGACCTCCGGAGCCACCACGCGCAGCGCCTCCCAGGCCTTGAGGTTGGCCCAGGTGAACGGCGTCTCGCTACCGCCGGCGATCGCCGCATCCACCAGCCCCAACCGCACCATCCAGAAGGCGAGACCGACGGCGTGTGCGGAGGAGGAGCAAGCAGTGGACAGGGTGAAGCTGGGGCCGCTGATCCCCAGCTCCATGGAGATGTGGCTGGCGCCCGCGTTGGCCATGGCCCGCGGAATGGTGAGCGGCTCGATGCGGGGCCGCTGGTCGCGATAGAGGTCCGTGTAGGCCCGCTCTTCCGTCAACTGGCCGCCGAGGCTGGAGCCCGTCACCACCGCGGTGCGGCTGCGCAGCTCGTCATCCAAAACAAGACCGGAGGCGCGAACCGCCTCGCGGGTGGCGACGACCAGAAGCTGCGCGAACCGGTCGAGGAGCTCGCAGGCCTTGCGGTCGAAGAACTGGTCCGCCGCGAAGCCGCGCACCTGCGCGCCGTTCTTGAAGCGGAGCTGGCTGACGTCGAACCCCTCGATCGGCTGGATGCCGGAGCGGCCCTCCGCCAGCGCGCGCCAGAGCTCGCCGGCCGTGAGCCCCAGCGCGGAGACGGCGCCGAGGCCCGTGACGACCACGCGCCGCATCAGCCGGCGGCGCCTTCCACCAGGGGACGCAGCTTCTCCACCGCCATGCGGATGCTCGTGATCTCCTGGGCGATGGTGTCCGGAATGCTGACCGAGAAGGTGTCTTCGAGCGCGAAGAGGATGTTGATGCCGTCCAGGGAGTCGAAGCCGAGCTCCTCGAAGGTGGTGTCCAGCCCGATCGTCTCGGGAGGCTTGCCTCCTTTATCGGCGATGATGTCGATGACCTGCCGGACGAGCGGATCGGAGTCGGTCACGGTTTCCTCCTCATGTCGCATTCCCCTGCAAACTCGGCGCCCTAGCGTCTGCCCGGCAATCCGCTCACCGTGCGCGCAGTGAGCCCCTTCCCTTTCACCTCCACCTCGATCTTTTTCCACCCTTCCACCGACGCCGTCTCCTGAGGATAGAAGCCCAGCGTGTACTGGCTGCGCAGCTCGGAGAGGATCTGCTGATAGACACCGGTCAGGTTCTGGTTCGCCGCGATGAAGTAGACCTGGCCTCCCCCGGCCTCGGCGAGCTTCTTGAACTTGACCGACGAAGGCTCGGAGAGAAAGCCGCCGTCCTCGCCCCGCTCCGCCCGCGGATTGGCGACGATGAGGTAGATCGGGATGCCGCTCTCGCGGGCGGAGCTCAGGCACGAAGAGAAGGAGAACCGCTCGCCCTCGTCGATGCCGTCCGAGTAGATCACCAGCGCCTTGCGGCCGGAGATCCGCCGCAGCTGCGACAGCGAGAAGGAGACGGCGTCCCACAGCGCCGTGCCGCCGTCGGCGGACAAGGCCTGCAGGGCGGTCGAGACGGCGTCGAGATCGCGGGTCACCGGCTTGATGAGCCGCGGCTCGGTGTCGAAGTCGATCAGCATGGCGCGGTCGCGGTTGGTGAGGCCGTCGCCGAGCAGCGAGGCGACCGCCTTGCGCACGTCCGGCAGCTTGAGGAACATGCTGGCCGAGGAGTCGATGGCGAGCGCCAGGGTGAGCGGCAGCTCGCCGGCGTTCTCGAAGGCGGCGATCTCCTGCTCCCGGCCGTCCTGGCGCACCCGGAAGGAGTCCTTCGGCAGGCCCGGCACCGGCTTGCCCGTGGCGTCCGTAACCACCACTGCCAGCTCGATCAACCGCACGTCGATGCGGTCGGCGATGTCCGAGGCGTTCAAGGGAACGGCGTCCTCGGCCGTGGAGCCGTCGTCCAGGCGGGCGGCGACCCGCAGGTAGCCGAGCGGCTGACTTCGCGGCACCAGGACGCGATGTCGGTAGGGCGGCGCATAGACCGTTCCGGCCAGCTCGTCGTTCCAGAAGAACTCGACGCGCTCGACGCGCTTGCCGGCCGGGGCCCGCACGTCCGCCTCCACGTCCACCGGACCGATCCCCTTCTTCACCGCCGGCTCGACGATGCGCACCTCGAACTCGTCCCCAGGCTCGTTGATCCGCACCGAGTCCCGGGCCAGCTCCTTGCCGGCCGCGTCGTAGGCGACGGCCTGCAGCACCTGCGGCCGGATCCGCCGGCCAAGATCGACCTCGGCCTCGCAAGGAACACGCTCGCACTTCCCGGCCGGCCGCTCACCGAGCCGCAGCTCGACGCGGGCGATCTCCTCTCCCCCGCCGTTGACCCGCAGCCGGACTTTGCCTGCGAGAGCGTTGCCCGACGGCGGCACGAGCCGCAGGGCGGCCCGGCTGACCGAGATCGCGTCCGCTGCGGCCGGCGCCGCGAGCGTCACCACCTTGCCTCCCCAGGGCTCTCCGCCGAGTGGCTCGACGATCACCGCGACGGCGTCCGCCTCGTCAGCCAGGGGAATGGCAACGCGATAGACGCCCGCCTCGCCGCCGGCGAGATCGGCCGCTTCGAGCACGTGATGCGTGGCGTCGCCATCCGGCCCCGCCACCGTCACGCGAAGCGGGCCCTGGACGTCGGGAGATTCGACACGGAGATCGAGCGTTCCTTGGCTCCCACCCGGTGTTTCAGCGGGCTGGATTCGCACCGAGATCTCCAATCCGCCGCCGTCCTCCTCCCCATCCAGCAGCCGCCTGGCACGCGCCACGGCGACCCCTTCGGGAATCCCTGCCACGTCCCAGCGGCGCGCCCGCACGGTGAGGTCGGGCCGCTGGGTCTGCACCGCAACGGCGCGAGGGCGGCCGTCCAGCTCCCGCGGCGCCGCGTAGCGCAGCCAGAACCGGGAGCGCAGACGGGCGAGGGCCGTGGCCAGATTCGGCGACTGCAGGACGACCTCGCCGCCGGTAGCCTCCGCCATCCAGACGAGCGGCTCGTTCGGCGCCAGGAGAGCGGGCAGCGCCGGCTGGCTCTTACCCGCTTCGGCCGGTTTCTTCCGGCCCAGGGTGATGGTGCCGCCGACCGGCAACTGCGGGGTGGGGCGGTTCCGGAACCGCCCCAGGTCGGGCAGGCCGGCGTCCCCCACCGGTAGAGGCAGGGCCGTCCAGCCGAGAGCCGCGGCCGTCCGCGCCGTCTCCAGGGCGACCTTCTCCAGCGCGCCTTCGGCGGGCGTAGCATCGCCAGCCGCGGATGACAGCGACTCCGCGCGGTAGAACTTCCCTGGATCGACGTCGAAGCCGTCGCTCACCAGGAGCAAGGCGCGGGGACCGCCGCCTTCCTGGGAGACCAGCCACTCGGCCAGGGCGTCCTGCTGCCGGCGTACCAGCCGCGCCTCGGCCGCGATCGCCTCGGAGACGCGGTCCGCGGACTCCACCCCTTCCTCAGCCTTGCTCTCGCGAAACCGCTGCCGCAGGACGCGGACGTCGTCCCGTCCCTCACCGGTGAGCCAGAGCTTGGAGAGGGCCTCGTCGATGGCCTGCACGGTACGGGTCGCAGGCAGCACCACCCGTGGCTCGGGTTCGGCCACGATCACCTCGACGGTGCCCAGGGCCGCCAGCTCCGCCGCACGCTCGGCGAGCGAGCCGCCCGCGGCACGCAGCGTCCGCGAGCTGGTCAGCACGCGGTCGACATAGACGGTGATGCGCCAAGGCTTGGCGAGCGGCGCCAGCTCGGCGACCGGCTGGGGCTGGCCGTCGTCGACGACCGTGAAATCACCGGTCTGCAGGGCATGGGGGACCTCGCCCTTGGAGTCGAGGATCTGAACGGGAAGCTCGATCGAGGCCGGCGACGGGGATGCTCCAGGGACCGCGCTCGGTGAGGCGAGGAGAAGGGCTGCTAGAAGGACAGGCGGCTTGATCACGCCCCTATTCTACGGTCGAAACCGCCGCCTCCGACGGCGCCTCGACCCGCAGTAGCGACACCATCGCCAGCAACTCCTTGAGGAACGGCCGCAGCACCGGCAACTGGAAGAGGGAGATCAGCCGCAGGACCAGCTTCGCCGAGCGCTCCATGAGGCGGTAGCTTTTGGCGCACCCCGGCGAGGTGTCGTGAATCCAGTAGAGAATGATCCCCATGTGGTAGATCCAGAGGAGGTTCGGCAGCTCGGCCGTCAATTCCGCCGTGAGGCGGGTGTCCGCGCCCGCGATCAGCTCGGCGAAGAGCTCGGTCGACTGCCGGCGGACCGGCAGCGACTCGTCGCTGAACGGGTTGAGCGGGCTGGACGGATTGGCGGCCGTCTTGAAGAGCACGCCGGCGAAGCGGTGATAGGGCTCGATCGTATCGAGCTTGGCCTGCATGACGCCGAGCAGGCGCTCCCGCAGGCCCCGTTCCCGGTCGAGCACCTCCCGGCTGGCGGCGAGATGCTCGTGATGGGTACGCTCGTAGAACGCCTGGATCAGGTGCTCTTTCGACTTGAAATAGTAGTAGGCGTTGCCCACCGCGACCCCCGCCTCCTCGGCGATGGCCCGCATGGTGGTCTCCTCGTAGCCCCGCTCGCGGAACAGCACGAGAGCCGTCTCCAAGATCTTCGCCCGCGTCTGCTCGCTCTTGCGGGGTTTCGGCGTCGCGGTCGTTTCCGTTTCCTGCGAGCGTGAATCTTCAGGCCCCATGAGCAACCCTCTCGGCTACGGCGGCCCGAGCCGCGGCTTCGGCTTTTTCTCGGACCTGCGCGAGAACCCGGCCGTGAATGCGATGCAGAATCATGTCGGTGATCGGCGTCCAGTACAGCCTCGGGTGGATGTCGAGCGTATACCACGTGCTCCCTTCCAGCCGCGTCCGCCCGCCCGGCAGGCTCACCAGGCGGAACTCCCCCTTCACGGAACGGAAATACCCTTTCACGTGCGGCGCGTAGACCTGCCTGTAAGGGCTCCACTCCTCCAGCGCCGGCGGTTGATCAGTCACGGAGAACGACAGCCGGTGCGGCTCGTCCCAGACGGTGATGGGCTCGACGAACGCGCCGGTCGAAAACTCGCAACGGCGGATCGCTCCGACTCCCGTCCCGGCGATGGTGGCCTCGACGGGATACGCGAGGCCCAGCCGGAAAGGCCACTCCGGCTCGCTCTCGATCCGGCTGAAGGACACCACCTGTTTCCAGACCTGCGCGGGTGGGGCGTCGATCTCGATGGCGGTCACCACCTCGCGGACCGGATCAGAGGACAGGCCAAGGTCGAGCAGGGACGCCACCGGCAAGAGCAAAAGGCAGGGCGCAAAGCTCCAACGGTTTCCGCCCCTGCGGATGGCAACCGCTCGGCCGACCGCACCGCCGAGCAATGCGGGCATCCAGGCGAGGGGGAAGGCCATCGCAAGACAGACCACTCCTTCAAGGGCGAATAAGAGGAAGCAGCCTGCGATCAATACCAGGCTCACCGTCACCACCGCGGCGGTCTGTCCGGGGGTACGAGCATGCCCCTGGTTGTAGATGAGCCCGCACGCCGCGCCGGCCAGGAACGGGGTGGCGACGAACAGGGCCGTTCCGTATTCCTCCAGAAGAAATACATTCAACAGGAGCGCCAGAGCTCCGAGCCCAACGGCGGCAAGCATGCCGGCCATCGCGCTGCTGACGCGGGCGGTCGCGCTGGGTGTCACCCCCTCATCGATCGACCGGACATCCGGCGAGCTCGGCAGCGTGCACAGCCAGAGCATCACGGCATAGTTCACCACCGGAACGAAGAAGAGAAGACACAGCCAGGGCGAACGGCCCGCGTCGAGGGCCCGCCGGAGCGTCATGCTGACGCCGATCCAGAGGAAGGGGATCGTCCATACGATCAGGACGACGGAGAGCCAAGCTGGGAAGGCATTCACCTTGGCGCCGCGGATCGAGAGCAGAGGGAGGAAGTAATCGATCGGTGTCCAGGTCTCCCCCGATACCAGCCGGATCACCACCGCATCGACAAGGTACTTCAGCGCCATCAGCGTGAAGCCCGTCCGGAGATAGAGCCTCCGATCTACGCGATCGTGAAAACCGAAGAGCAGGGAAAGCCTCATGACTTCGCCTCCTCCAGGAGAAACGCGTCGTTTTGAACGCGTTCAACTAGAGGATACACGCCCCGTCGAGGATGTCAAGAGGTTTTGAACGCGTTCAGATCTTGCCTAGCCCCTGGCCGACCTGCTGACACCGGGCGGCCGAAGAATGACCTTCGTCTCCTCCATCCCTGTGCCGGACTTCTCTCGCGCCACCTGCAGGGCCCGCTCCATCGTCCGGTGCACGGAGATGCGCTCGCGCCGGCTGCGGATCCCGGACCTGGCGAGCACTCGCAGCGGCTGCCCGCCAACCCCGCCCAGGACGACGAACATTCCGAGCTGATGAAGGCGCGACACGGCCGACTCCAGGCTGACGAGACCGGTGGCATCCATGGCTGGCACGGAGGAGAGGTCGAGCACGACCACCTTCACCCCCGTCGGCACCCGCTGAAGCGCGTTCATCGCCCTCTGCGCCACGCCGAAGAAGAGCGGACCCGCCACCTCGTAGATCAGCACGTCGTGCGGCAGACCCGCGGCGGCAATCGGGTGCTGGTCCACCAGCCGCACCTGCGATACCTCGGCCATGCGCCGCATGAAGAGCAGTGCGGCGAGCAGCACGCCCACGGTCACCGAGACCACCATGTCGAAGACCACCGTGAGGGTAAAGCAGGTGAGCAGCACGATGACGTCGCTCCGCGGCGCCACCCGCAGGGCGTGCAGAAAGTGCTTCACCTCGCTCATGTTCCAGGCCACGATTAGCAGCAGGGCGGCGAGCGAGGCCATGGGAAGGTAGTTGAGGACCGGCGCCAGCAGCAGCACGGCGAGCAGCACGAAGAGCGAGTGGAAGATCGAGGCGAGCGGCGAGCGTGCGCCGGAGCGGACGTTGGTGGCCGTGCGGGCGAGCGCGCCGGTGGCCGCGATGCCGCCGAAGAAGGGCGCCACGACATTGCCGATTCCCTGCGCCACCAGCTCGGCGTCCGGGTCGTGCGAGCCGCCGGTCATGCCGTCGGCCACCACAGCGGAGAGCAGCGACTCGATGGCGCCCAGCATGGCGATGGCGAAGGCGGAGGGGACCAGCGCGCGGATGAGGCCGAAGGAGAGGCCGATCGGATGGCCGTCCGGCCCCGGCAGGTGCCAGGGGATGCCCGGCAGCGGTGGGAGTTGCGGAATGCCGTCCTGGAACCGGCTTTGGATCGTCGCCACCTCGAAACCGGGAACCCAGCGCGCCAGCAGCGCTGCCAGCACGCCGCCAAGCCCGAGGGCGATGAGCGGCGCCGGGACCTTGCGCGTGATCCGCGGCCATACGAGGAGTACGGTGAGGGTAAAGAGCCCGATGAGGAGGTCCGGCCAGCGCACGCTCGGCAACGCCCGCGCCAACGCGGCCACCCGCTCGACGTAGCTCTCAGGCATCTTGGCAACGGTCAGGCCCAGCAGATCTTTGAGCTGCAGTGTCGCGATGACCACCGCGATGCCGGCCGTAAAGCCCGTGGTAACCGGATAGGGGACGAATTGAATCAGGCTGCCGAGCCGCGCGACCCCAAGCACCACCAGAAGGATGCCGGCCATGAGGGTAGCCAGAATCAATCCGCCGAGGCCGAAGCGGGCGGAGATCGGCGCCAGCAGCACGACGAAGGCCGCCGTGGGGCCCGAGACCTGGACCATGGAGCCGCCGAGCGCCGCAACGGCAGCGCCGGCCACGATCGCCGTGTAGAGCCCGTGCTGCGGCGCCACGCCCGAAGCCACCGCCAGGGCCATGGAGAGCGGCAGAGCGACGATGCCGACCACCATGCCGGCGAGCAGGTCCGAGCGCAGTCCTGGCAGTCCGTAACCATGCCTCAGGCCCTGGCGCAGGGCGGTCCCCAGCCGCAAGGGGAAAGAGGAGGGGACGGCTCCGTGTGGAGCCTCGTAGCGTCGGGGCATCATTCACCTCCTCGCCTGCGCAGAGCGGGGCGCAGGCCATCATTTTCCTTGATGCGGCCGAGAAGGCGCAGCAGCCCGTCGAGAATAGTGAGCGGGTGCGGAGGGCAGCCGGGAACGTAGAGGTCCACGGGCAGCACATCGCCGGCGCCGTTGTGGACCTCGGGATGGTCGATGTAGGGACCGCCGGAGATGGCGCAGCCGAGGTCCACCGCCGGATCTGGAGCAAGGGAAATGGCGCCCGTAGGGCAGGCCTCGGCGCAACGCCGGCACCCGTCAGCGCACTTCGTGGCATCGATCTGAGGGGCCCCCCGGAACCGCTCTGGAAGGGGCGGCGGCGGACCTTCCGGATAGGCCAGGGTCCGATGCCCCTGCCGCCGCCGCGCGAGGAGGATCTTGAGCATGTTCGTCCTTATAGGTCGTGACCGCAGTAAGAGAGGTTGAAGCTCTTGTTGCAGAGGGGGAAATCAGAGATCTGTTGGCCGCGCAGGACATAGGCAGGCCGCTCCAGTTGTGGAACGACGGCTCCGTGATCTTGTAGCGCGCGAGGCGGCCGTGCTCGTCGGTGAGCGCGACGTGACAGATCTCGCCCCGCCAGGGCCACTCTGGCGTCCTCGGCGGCCCGCTCGAGGCGATCTGCGACGGAGGCGATCTGCGGCGGATCGAGGTCGAAGCCGACGCCACCGGGCCGCAGGAAGCCGCGGCCGAAGCGACTGCCGCAAAGCGAAGCCGTGAGGTTCAGGAAATCACCGCGGATCCTGCCGCAGAAGGATGCGGTGGGAAGGAATGTCGACCCTGATGACTCCGGGGCGGCATGGCGAGCGCCGTAGGATAATGCGTCTTATTCAGATTTGACTCTGCCCTGGGCTGGTCTAAGGATGTCCAAAGATGTCCATTGAAGGGATCCTATGTCAGGAGCAGGGCCCTGGTCGGGCGCCATCACCAGCGCGATGGCGACCACAGTGCATTGGCGGTTCGTGCCAGCGCGATTGGCGCGGCCGGTTCACCTGTGGTGGGAGCCGTCTCGTTCTCATGGAGCTAGGGCTTTCCGTCCCAATCCCCCGCGACGGGAACGTCGCCTGGCAGTCCGAACTCGACGACCAGATCCGCCGGCCCGAAGGTGTTCTTGTTGCGGAGCAAGAACTGGCCCATGCTTCCCCGGAAGACGCCGATGGTATCGATGCCATCGCCGTTCCAGTCGCCGACCAGCGGCAGGTCTCCCGCCTGCGCGAAGCCGGCCACGGTGATGTCGCCGATCCCGGTGTCATTGGTGTTGCGCAGGAAGAACTCTCCGGTCGAGGGCCGGAACACGCCGGCGGTGTCGATGCCGTCGCCGTTCCAGTCGCCGGCCAGCGGCACGTCGCCCACGTTGCCGAAAAGGAAGGCCAGCTCGGGTTCCCCGAAGGCGTTGCTGTTGATGAGCTGGAATTCGGCGATGCTGGTGAACACGCCGACGGTCTCGACACCGTCGCCGTCCCAGTCTCCCGCGACCGGCTGGTCGCTCGCCTGCCCGAACGGGAAGATGAGGTTGCAGCAGATGAGGTCGCTGAAAAACGGCTTGAGGATGAAGGTCCCCTGGCGGAAGACGCCGGGACGGTCGCCGAAGCCCAGCCAGTTGCCGGCCACCGGCAGGTCGCCGTGCAGCCCGAGATTCACCGTGACGTCGGGGGCGCCGGCCGTGTTCGAGTTGCGGAGGAAGAACTTGCCCTCGGTCTCCCGGAACACGCCGATGGTGTCGGGAGCCGTGGACTCGATACGCGCCAGAAAACCGTCGCTCGGGCCGCCGCCAAAAGCGTTCTGGAAGGCGGCAACCCGTGGAAAGGTGGCGCCGGAGAAGGTCTCGCCGCCCAGATAGACGTTCGCCCGGAGGTCGAGCGCGATCCCGCGGGCGTTGTCGAAGTCCTGCCCCCCGAGATAGCTGGACCAGAGGAGGCTCGGCCGAAACGGATCGATCTTGGCCGCGAAGGCGTCGTCCGCACCGCCGAGCGCCGGTTGGAATTCATTGACGGTCGGGAAGTTGGTCGAGTTGGTCGTGCCCGCCACGTACACCGCTCCGGCGCTGTCCAGGGCGATGGCATTCCCGCTGTCCGCGCCGGAGCCGCCGAGGAAGGTGGAAAAGAGCAGGCCGTTGCCCTGCGCGTTCAGCTTGGTGACGAATACGTCGTCGCTCGCGACCGTGCTGTCGAGCACCCTGCGGCCAGGCGGCGCCGCAAGAGGAAAGGACGACGAGCCGGTGACGCCGGTAACGTGAGCCTGTCCGGCGGCGTCCACCGCGATGCCGAAGGCCTGGTCGTCGCCGGTGCCGCCAAGGTACGTCGAATAGATCAGCGAGGCGGCGCCGGAGGACGCCGGATTGAGCTTGGCCACCCAGGCGTCCTTCCCTCCCTGCAATGACGATTGGAAGGGGCCTTTGGTGGGAAAATACCTGGAGTCGGTGACGCCGGCCAGGTAGGCGTTGCCAGATCGATCCACGGCCAACGATTTGGCGGCATCGGTATCGCCTCCTCCGAGCTGGGTCGAGTACGCGAGGCTCCGCCCGTCGGCGGCAAAGACGGTCAGAAAGGCGTTTACGGTGGTGAAGATCCCCTCCGCGTCCTGAAACTCGTTCCTGAGCGGAAAGTTGTTGGAGAGCGTGAATCCGGCCACGTACGGCCGGCGCTGGGAATCGAGCGCAATGGCGGAGCCGCTGTCACCGTTCCGGCCGCCCAGGAAGGTGGAGAACACGATGGCGCCGGAGGCATCGAGCTTGGTGACAAAGACATCCTCCGAGGGTGCGAAAGGGCCGGAAAGGCCGGGGTTGAGCGTGGACTGCAAGGCATTACGGAGGGGGAAGTCGCGCGAGACGGTCTGGCCGGTGACGTAGGCAGCGCCCAGGTCGTCCACCGCGATGGAAATTCCGGTGTCGATACCCTCTCTGCCGTCGAGAAGCGTGGTGAACACGATGCTCCGGCCGTCCACGTCGATACGGCTCACGAAGACGGCTCCTCCCCCCTTCGCGGCTGCATCCGCGCCCGGGAAATCGGTCGATTCCGTCGCGCCCACGGCGTAGAGGTCGCCGCCGGCATCCACGGCTACGTCCACGACCTTGTCCGAGGCGTCACCGCCGAGGTAGCTGGACAGGTTGAGCGAAACCGCATGGGCGAGCGACGCGATCAACAGCCCGACAAGAAAACAGCGCAATATTCTCATCCAGGTTCCTTTGGGTTTTTCTAGAGGAGTCATGACTAGGGCCTGCCGTCCCAATCGCCCGCGACGGGAAGGGTGTTGTCAGGCGCTCCGAACTCGAAGACCAGGTCTGCCGGCCCCTCGCTGTTGCTGTTGCGGAGCAGGAACTGGTTTCCGCGCAGGACGCCGATGGTGGTGATCCCGTCGCCGTCCCAATCGCCCGCCACCGGTTGATCCCCTTCCTGGCCGAAAGCGAAGATGTGGTTGACCGCGCCACCGTCGGGGTCGTCGGTCAGAATGAAACCTCCAAGGGACGGCACGAAGAGGCCGACGGTATCGATCCCATCGCCGTCCCAGTCCCCGGCCAGAGGCAGGGCGTCCGGCGCGTCGAAGAAGAAGAAGAAAAACTGGTGGTCCAGCGTCGCACCGCGGGGGTCGTCGGTCAGAGCGAACACCCCATTGGACGGCCGGAGGATGCCGACGGTATCGATCCCGTCGCCGTTCCAGTCCCCCGCTACCGGCAGATCGCCCACGGTTCCGAACGTGAAGGTGATGTTGCAGCACAGGAGGTCGCTGTTGAAAGGCTTGAGGATGAAGGTCCCGAAGCGGAAGATGCCAGGGCGGTCACCGAAGCCGAGCCAGTTGCCGGCCACCGGATCATCGCCGCCTTGCCCGAGCGTCACGGTGAAATCGGCGGGACCGGCCGTGTTCGTGTTGCGGAGGAAGAACTTGCCCTCGATACCTCGCAGCACCCCGATGGATTCCGCCGGTGTGGCTGGGATCCGCGCCACGAAGCCGTCGCTGCCACCGCCGCCGAAGGTGTTCTGGAAGGCAGCAACTCGCGGGAACGTGGCCCCGGAGAAGGTCTCTCCGCCGAGATAGACGTTCCCCCGGGAGTCCAGGGCGACCGCCTGAGCCTGATCGGAGTCCCGCCCTCCGAGGTAGCTGGACCACCGGAGAACGGAGCTCAGCGGATCGATCTTGGCCACGAAGCCGTCCGTCCCTCCTCCGCTGAACGCCGATTGG
Source organism: Thermoanaerobaculia bacterium (assembly GCA_036002325.1). Classification (GTDB taxonomy): domain Bacteria; phylum Acidobacteriota; class Thermoanaerobaculia; order Multivoradales; family UBA5704; genus DATARR01. Next base: position 72,418 of record DASYTJ010000087.1, read on the forward strand.
AAGGCGTTGACGACCTGGAAGTCGGCCGAGGAGGTCTCGCCTGCCACGTACACCGCTCCGGCGCTGTCCACGGCGATCGAGTTTCCGCGGTCCGCGCCGGAGCCGCCGAGGAAGGTGGAAAGGAGGATCTCGGTTCCCCGCGCGCTCAGCTTGGTGACGAACGCCTCGTCGCCCACCCTGATGTCATCCGGCACCTGCAGCCCCGGCGGCGCCACGATCGGGAACGATCCCGAGCCGGTGACGCCGGTGACGTGGGCCTGTCCGGCGGCGTCCACCGCGATGCCGAAGGCCTCCTCGGAGCCGGCGCCTCCCAGGTAGGTCGAATAGATCAGCGACGCGGAGAAGAAGAAAAACGGATTGATCTTGGCCACCCAGGCGTCCTGGCTGCCGAGAAGGGACGACTGGATGGGGCCCCGGAGCGGGAAATTTCTCGACGCGGTGCGGCCGGCCAGATAGGCGTTGCCGTTGCGATCGACGGCCAGCGCATTGGCACTATCGTCGCTCCCTCCCCCGAGCTGGGTCGAGTAGGCGAGGCTCTGCCCGTCGGCGGCAAAGACGGTCAGGAAGGCGTTGCCGGCGGAGAGGAGCGCCGCATCCTGAAATTCGTTCTTGAGTGGAAAGTTGTTCGAGAGGGTGATTCCGGCCACGTACGGACGGCGGTCGGCGTCGAGCGCGATGGCGGCGCCGATGTCGTCGCTGCGGCCCCCCAGGTAGGTCGAGAACACGATGGCGCCGGAGGCGCTGAGCTTGGTCACGAAGGCGTCGAACGCGAAGGTGCCTGTGAACGGCCCCAGGGCACCCTGATTGAAGTTCGACTCGAAAGCATTGCGGAGGGGGAAGTCGCGGGAAAAGGTCTTGCCGGTGACATAGGCCGCTCCCAGATCGTCCACCGCGATCGAGATCCCGATATCGGTGACCCTGCCGTCGAGGAGCGTGGTGAACACGATGCCGCGGCCGTCGCCGGAAATCCGGCTCACGAAGACGGCGCCGTCCGGCTCCGTTGCCGTGTCCGCGCCAGGAAAATCCGACGAAACCGTCATGCCCACCGCATAGATGTCACCCCCGGCCGACGCGGCCACGTCGTTCACATTATCCCCAGCATCGCCGCCGAGAAAGCTGGACAGGTTCAGCGAAACCGCGTGAGCCGCGAGCGACGTGGTCAGCAGCCCGCAGAGAAAAAAGCGCAATATCTTCATCTTGGTTTCCCCTGGTTTGAGTTGGCGTCGAGGCTAGGGCCGCCCGTTCCAATCTCCTGTGATGGGAAGGTCGCCGTGCGTTCCGAAGAGGAAGCTCAGGTCTGCCGGTCCGGCGCTGTTGCTGTTGCGCAGCAGGAACTGGCGCGTGCTCTCCCGAAAGACGCCGATCGTCTCGATCCCGTCGCCGTTCCAGTCGCCCACCACCGGCAGGTCTCCCGACTGCGCGAAGCCGGCCACGGTGATGTCCGCGATCCCCGTGTCATTGGTGTTGCGCAGGAAGAACTCTCCGGTCGAGGGGCGGAAGACGCCGATAGTGTCGATCCCGTCGCCGTTCCAGTCGCCGGCCAGCGGCACGTCGCCCACGTTGCCGAAGAGGAAGGCGAGTTCGGACTCACCGAAGGCGTTGCTGTTGATGAGCTGGAACTCGGCGACGCTGGTAAACACGCCGACGGTGTCGATGCCATCGCCGTCCCAGTCTCCGGCGACCGGCTGATCGCCCGCCTGGCCGAACGCGAACGTGATGTTGCAGCAGACGAGATCGTTGAAGAAAGGCTTGAGGATGAAGGTTCCCTGGCGGAAGACGCCAGGCCGGTCGCCGAAGCCCAGCCAGTTGCCGGCCACGGGCAGGTCGCCCTGCAACCCGAGATTCACTGTGACGTCGGGAGACCCGGACGTGTTGGAGTTGCGGAGAAAGAACTTGCTCTCGGTCTCCCGGAACACGCCGATGGTGTCGGGCGGTGTGGCCGCGATCCGCGCCACGAAGCCGTCTTGTTCGGCGCCGCCGAAAGTATTTTGGAAGGCGCCGACACGCGGGAACGTGGCGCCGGAGCCGGTCGCGCCAACCAGAACAACGTTCGCACGGGGGTCCAGGGTCACCCCTGTAGCGTCTTCGAAGTCCAATCCCCCGAGGTAGCTGGACCAGAGGAGGACAGAGGCAAGCGGGTCGATCTTGGCGACGAAGGCATCGCGATCCCCCTCGAGGGCCGACTGGAATTCATGGACGACCGGAAAGTTGACCGAGGTGGTCCCTCCCACCACATACGCGGCGCCGGCGCCATCCACGGCGATCGAGCTCCCGTCATCCGCCCTGGAGCCGCCGAGGAAGGTGGAAAAGAGGAGGCCGTTGCCCTGCGCGTTCAACTTGGTGACGAACGCGTCCTCGCCCGCCAGCGTACTGTCGAGCACCTGCCGGCCGGGCGGCGCCGCGAGAGGAAAGGACGACGAGTCGGTGACGCCGGTCACGTGGGCCTGCCCAGCGATGTCCACTGCGATGCCAAAGGCCTGTTCCGTGCCGGCGCCGCCCAGATACGTCGAATAGATCAACGACGCGGCGCCGGAGGAAGCCGGATTGATCTTGGCCACCCAGGCGTCCTGCCCTCCCTGCAGGGATGACTGGAAGGAGCTCTTGACCGGGAAATCTCTGGACTTGGTGAGGCCGGCCAGATAGGCATTGCCGGCTCGGTCGACGGCCAGGCCTGCGGTTCTGTCGTCGGCGCTTCCCCCGAGATGCGTGGAATACTCGAGACTCTGCCCGTCGGCGGCAAACACGGTGAGGAAGGCGTTGAAGCCCGAAAACAGACCGTCGTTCTGAAACTCGTTCTTGAGCGGAAAGTTGCCGGAGTCCGTATCCCCGGCCACGTACGGCCGGCGATCGGCGTCAAGGGCGATGGCTATGCCGCCATCGTCGAACCGGCCTCCCAAGTAGGTGGAGAACACGATGGTGCCGGCGCGATCGAGCTTCGCCAAGAACCCATCCGGCGAGAGGATATCCGTCACCGCGCCGGGATTGAAGTTGGTCTCGAAGGCGTTCGCGAGAGGGAAGTTGCGAGAGTAGGTCAAACCAGTGACATAGGCCGCCCCCAAGTCGTCCACCGCGATCGCATTGCCGGTTTCGTGGTATCTGCCGTCGAGGAGCGTCGTGAACACGACGCCTCGACCCTCGCCGTCGATCCGGCTGACGAAGACAGCGCCAGCCCGCTCGGCGGCGGCATCGGCGCCGGGGAAATCCGACGAATCCGTCCCGCCGGTGACATAGATGTCGCCGCCGGCCACCGCCACACCAAAGGGTGTATCCACGCCGTCGCCGCCGAGAAAGCTGGACAGGTCGAGCGACACCGCGTGGGCCGCGACGAGCGACGTCGTCAGCAGCCCGAAGAGAAAGCAGCGCAAGATCCTCATCTTTGGGTCTCCGTTTCTTTGGTTTTTCTGGAGCGACGTCGAGGTCAGGGCCGGCCGTCCCAGTCACCGACGACCGGCAGGTCGGTGGCGACGCCGAAGGCCAAGGTGAAGTCGGCTGGACCGCTGCTGTTGCTGTTGCGGAGCAGATAGGTGTCTCCTTGGCGGACGCCGATGGTGGTGATCCCATCGCCGTCCCAGTCGCCGGCGACCGGCAGGTCTCCCGGCTGCGCGAAGCCGGCCACGGTGATATCGGCGGGCCCGGTGTCGTTGGTGTTGCGGAGGAAAAACTCTCCGGTCGAGGGACGGAAGACGCCGATGGTGTCGATGCCGTCGCCATTCCAGTCGCCGGCCAGCGGCACGTCGCCCACGTTGCCGAAGAGGAAGGCCAGCTCGGGTTCGCCGAAGGCGTTGCTGTTGATGAGCTGGAATTCGCCGGTGCTGGTGAAGACACCGACGGTGTCGATACCGTCGCCGTTCCAGTCGCCGGCGATGGGCTGGTCGCCGTCCTGGCCGAAGTTGAAGGTGAGGTTGCAGCAGAGGAGATCGTTGTTGAACCGTTTGAGGATGAAGGTGCCCGCGCGGAAGATCCCGGGGCGAGCGCCGAAGCCGAACCAATCGCCGGCCACCGGCAGGTCGCCCGGCTGGCCGAGCGTCATCGTGAAATCGGCGCTGCCGACCGTGTTCGAGTTGCAGAGGATCATCTTGCTCTGGACGGCTCGAAACACGCCGATGGTGTCGGGCGAGGTGGCGGCGAGCCGCACCAGAAAGCCGTCTCGATCGCCGCCGCCGAAGGCATCCTGGAAGGGAGCGACCTGCGGGAAGGTGGCACCGGAAAAGGTCAAGCCTCCCACATAGACGTTCGCCCGGGGATCCAGGGCGACCGCAAAGGCAAGATCGGTATCCAGCCCCCCGAGGTAGCTGGACCACAAGAGGGTGGAGGTGAACGGGTCGATCTTGGCCACGAAGGCGTCTGACTCCCCGCCGAGCGTCGCTTGGAATGGGTTGACCACCTGCAAGTCGAGCGAGTCGGTCGTGCCGGCGACATAGACCGCACCGCCGCTATCCACGGCGATGGCGTTTCCAAAGTCGAAGCCGGAGCCACCGAAGAAGGTAGAGAAAAGGAGGCCGTTGCCGCGCGCGTTCAGCTTGGTGATGAAGGCTTCGGTGCCCCGCTGCGTGCGGTCGAGCACCTCGCGGCCCGGTGGCGCGACGAGCGGGAACGACTTCGAATCCGTGACGCCGGTGACATGGGCCTGGCCGGCCGCGTCCACGGCGATGGCCAGGTCTTGTTCGAAGCCGGCTCCGCCCAGGTACGTCGAGTAGACCAGCGATGCCACACCGGAGGAAGCCGGGTTCACCTTGGCCACCCAGGCGTCTCTAGTCCCCGCAAGCTCCGACTGGAGAAAGCTCTTGATCGGGAAGTTCTTGGAGAAGGTGTCGCCCGCCAGGTAGGCGTTGCCGATCCGGTCCACGGCCAACGCTTCAGCGCTGTCGAGGCTCTCTCCCCCGAGCTGGGTCGAGTAGGCGAGGCTCTGCCCGTCGGCGGCGAAGACGGTCAGGAAGGCGCTGGACTCTTCGAACCGTCCAGCGTCTTGGATCTCGTTCTTCAGCGGGAAGTTGTTGGAACGCGTACTCCCGGCCACGTACGGCCGGTGGTCGGCGTCGACGGCGATGGCATTACCGCTGTCCTCGTCGCGGCCTCCCAGGTAGGTGGAGAAGACGATCGAGCCGGAGGCGCTGAGCTTCGTCAGGAACGCGTCCTCCTCAACGAAGGGGCTCGAGAGTCCAGGGTTGAGGTTGGACTCGAAGGGGAGGCGGAGGGGAAAGTCTCGCGAAGTAGTGTTCCCGGTGACATAGGCCGCCCTCAGGTCGTCCACCGCAATGGCAAGCCCTCTCTCCCTGGACCTGCCATCGAGGATCGTGGTGAACACGATGCTCCGCCGGTCGCCGGCGATCCGGGTGACGTAGACGGCGCCCTCCGGCTCCGCGGCTGCGTCCGCGCCCGGGAAGTCCGAAGACTCGGTCAGGCCTGTCGCATAGAGGTCTCCTCCGGCGCTCACGGCTACCCCCGCCACGTCATCCGTCGCGTCCCCTCCGAGATAGCTGGACAGGGTGAGCACGGGATCGATGACCAGGGGCCGGGTCGCGTCATAAGCCGCAAGCTCGAAGCCGACCCGCCCGCCCTGTAACCGGAATCTCGACTTCACTTCGCGGCGCACTCCCTCGATCTCCTGGTAGGAGACCGGCCGCTGCAGCGTCAGGCTGCGGGAGGCGAGGTGGATCAGCAGGTCCCCCGAAGGAGAGATCTCCAGGCGGTCCGCCCCCTGGAACGAGATGCCGATGGCCGCCGGATCCGCCCCGGGAGCCACGACAAAGTCGACTTCGGGGTTACCCTGACGCCCGTACCAGACCGCGTCGATGCCGGGATAGACCCCGGCGAACCGCACGCGCCCGGAGTGCGGAACGTTGGTGTGCCAGCGGGCCGGATCGTTACCGGTGTAGTAATGGGTGACGCCCGGCAGCGGCTCCAAGGCCTCGGCCGTGCCGGCGCCGGCGCCTTCCAGCCGCATGCGCAGCACCGCGCCGCCCCGCAGCGAGAGCACCGCCTCGGGTCCGGTCAGGAAGAGGGTGGCGCCGGCGCCGCGGGCCAGGAAGCGCACCCGCGGATCGGTCTGCCCCACATTCGGCTCGAAGGCGAGGGGCAGTGAAGTTCGCTTCGCGGAGAGGTCCGGGTTCGGCGAAGCCGCGTGTGCCGCAATAAGCGATGCTGCAAGCAATCCGAAAAGAAAACAACGCAATACGTTCATCCGTGCTCCTCCTGGCAGCAGATACTGCCGCCTGGAGGAGCCGGACGCCCCTGGAGGACGTCCGGATCTGAGGCACACTATGGTTGGATGAGGACCAACGAAAGTTGGGTTACGGCTGGCGCTTGAAGCTGAGCTCGTCGAGGAAGAGCGAGCCGAAGGTGCCGGGGTCCTGGCCGGCGAACATGCCGGCGAAGGCGTGGTTGATCACCGCGCTCTGCATCCCCGGCAGTTGGATCGAGAGCATCTGCACCGTCCCGGTCGAGTCCGGCACGCCGTTGACGAAGCGGGTGCGCCACATGGTGAGCTGCCCCGGATTCCCTCGCGTCCATTCGAACTCGATCCGGTTGTTGTGCCAGTCGGCCTTGTTGCCGCAGGGCAGATCGGCGCAGGCGAAGAAGCCGCCGCCCGAGGCCTGCAGGCTGTTGAGGGTCTCGTTGAAGTGGGTGACGTTGATGAACCAGCCGTCGGCGGTGGCGCGGGTGAGGCTGAAGATCAGCCGCGTCTTGCTGCCGGCGCCGATGCCGTCGTTGAAGGCGATCATCTGGAAGGCGTTGAGGTTGGCGGTGGTGCTCATGGTCAGGCCCTGCGGATCGACGAAGAACGAGCCCTTGAGCGCCGTCTCGTCCTTGAAGCCGGCCTCGGGACCCACCCGCACGTAGGCCGGGGTGGCCGGGAAGAAGGCGGTCGGATTGAAGAGGGACACCAGCAGCCCGAGCTTGCTGGCAGGCGGCCCGAGCCGGGCGGTGGCGTCGACCAGCACCTTATTGCGCAGCGACGAGGACACGGTCTGCGACCACAGCGCGGTGTTGGCCGTCTCGAATCCGTCGGCGAAGAGGGAGCCGTAGAGCACCGTCTCGGCGCCGACGTCGGGGATGCCGTTCTCGTCTTCGTAAGGTACGCCGATGGCCAGATCGGCATGGCCGTCGCCGTCGAAGTCGCCGGCGGCGAGCTCTTCGGCGAATAGTTTGTCGTGCTGGCTGATGTCGCCGGGGAACCCTTCCATGCCTGCAGCGATATCGCGCCTGCGGGCGGTCGTCAGGCCCGCGGCCGAGCCCATGAGCACCGTGAGGGCGCCGTCCAAAGGTCCCCGGAGAAACTCGCCGGGGTGCCCGATGGCCAGGTCGTCGCGGCCGTCCTTGTCGAAGTCCCCGGCGGCGAGCCCGACGCCGAACACGTCATTCGTCTCGCTCGCGCCGGCAAACCAGATGTTGTCCTCCGTCCAGAACTGCGTGCGGTTCCTGTTGAAGCCTACGCGCGCGGCGCCGTAGAGCACGATCACTCGCCCGGAGTCCACCACCGTGCTGCCGGAGCCGAGCTCTTCCAGAGGAGTGGCGATCGCCAGATCGTCGAAGCCGTCGCCATCGAAGTCTCCGACGGAAAAGCCGTCGGCGAACTGATCATCCGGCTCCGACGAGCCGCCGAGGAAGCTCTCGCTCCAGAACAGGCTCCCGGCCCCGGTGAGCCCTGAAGCGCTGCCGAAGACGACCGAGAGCTGGCCGGCGAAATCGTCCTCGCCGACCGCGCCGACGGCGAGGTCGGCGAAGCCGTCACCGTTGAAGTCGCCGGAGGCAAGACGGAAGCCGAACTGATCATCGTCTTCGGCAGTGCCGCCCAGCCCCGGCGAGTCCTGTTTGAACGCCGTGGCGTGCGCGGGATCCAGCCCGGCCGCGGAACCCGGAACGATATCGATCATCCCTTCCCAAAAGTCCTCGCCCAGTGCGGTAATGGCCAGATCGGCGAAGCCGTCGGCGTTGAAATCGCCGCAAGCGAGCTCATGACCGAAAAAGTCCGATTCCTCGGGGTCACCCGGCATGCCGGGCGTTCCTTGGGTGTAGAAAGCGCTGCCGGCCCAATCGATGCCGTTGCTCGCGCCATAGTGGATCTGGACTCCACCAGCCCAGGATTCTCCGCTGACGGCGGCGCCGGGAACGCCCACCGCGAGATCGTCGAAGCCGTCGCCGTTGAAGTCGCAACTGGCGAGGCTGAAACCGAACGCATCTCCCGCCTTCGGCGGATGCAGCGTCGAGCTCGCCCGTAAGACGGTGCTGGCCAGAGGCGTGGCGAGACCGGATCCCGGGATGCCGTAACGCACGATGACGGTGCCGCTATCGACGACCGGACTGCCGGTGTACCCGTCATCCTGGGGAAGGCTGGTGGCCAGGTCGTCGGCGCCGTCGCCGTTGAAGTCGCCGGTGGCCAACCGCCAGCTGAATAGGTCCCCGGCCTGCGGCGTGTAGAAGCCGAGCAGGTTCTCGTTGCCGAAGCGCTGCGCGCGCACGGTCGACAGGCCGATCGAGGTCGTCTGGGCGGCGGCGGCAGTGGCGAACGCCAGCGCGGCGACGGCGGCCAGACTCAAGAGAAGAGAGAAGCGTTTCATGGAGATCTCCTTTTGCGAGGTCCTTGCGTTCTTCTCCCTTCCGCGCAGGAAACTGCCGCCGGGGGACACGCCGGGAGGTAGAATCGACTTTGGAATTGCCATGACGACGAGCGACGACGGAGCGTTGGAAGCCCGGAAGCTGGGGCACGCAGGGTGACTCCGGACCCGCGTCTGCCGAGCCTTTTCGCCGAAGCCAGCGAGTTGGAGAGCGCGGCCCGGGCGGTCTGGCTCGCCGAGCTGCGCGGCAAGGATGAGGCCCTGGCGCGCGAGGTCGAGGAGCTGCTGGCGGCCTCGGCCGCCGGTGGACGGCGTTTCGAGACGCCGGCGTGGTTGCGCCTGCCGCTGAGTGAGGGCACGGCTGCGCGACCGGTGCCCGAACGCGTCGGTCCTTATCGCATCCAGCGGGAGATCGGGCGTGGCGGTATGGGCCGGGTCTTCCTCGCCGAGCAGGAGGGGGCGGGGTTCCGCCGCACCGTGGCCCTCAAGATCATCGACCGTCCGGTGGTGACGGAGGACACGACCCGCCGCTTCCGCGACGAAGTGCGCATCCTCGCCGGCCTCGAGCACCCGGGGATCGCGCGCTTTTACGACGCCGGACGGGCGGAGGACGGGAGCTGGTTCCTGGTGCTGGAGTACGTCGAAGGCGAAGACCTGGTCGCCTTCGTCCGCGGCAGCAATCTGGACTTACGGGCGCGCATCGAGCTTTTCCTCCAAGTCCTCGACGCGATCGACTTCGCGCATCGCCGCCGGGTCGTTCACCGCGATCTCAAGCCCGGCAACGTGCTGGTGGGCGCTGACGGGCGCGCGCGGCTCCTCGACTTCGGTATCTCGAAGATCGTCGATCCGGATGCGGAGGATCCTCTGGCAACCCGGACGGAGCTGCGCGCCTTCACGCCTGCCTACGCCAGCCCCGAGCAGTTGCGCGGCGAACGTGCCACCACAGCCTCGGACGTCTACTCGCTGGGCGCCATGCTCTACGAGCTGCTCGCCGGAGTGCGGCCCTTCGTCGATGCGACAGGCTCACGGGCGGCGTTCGAGCGGGCCGTGCTCGAGTCCGATCCCGATCCGCCCAGTACGGCGGCCCGGCGGCTCACGGCGCCGCCCGCCGGATTCTCGCCGGCGGGAGGCTTGGGCCGCGACCTCGATGCCATCTGCCTGAAAGCCCTGCGCAAGGAGCCGGGAGAGCGCTATGCCTCCGCCGCGGCCTTTGCCGAGGATCTGCAGCGCTATCTGGCCGGCCGGCCGGTCGAGGCCCGTCAGGGCGGCCGCCAGTACCGCCTGGCCAAGCTCGTACGGCGATCGCGCGGGCGGCTCGCGACGGCAGCCGCGATCGCTCTGGCCGTCGCTGCCCTCCTCTTCGCCGTACAGGCCGAGCGCGGACCGCGGGCTCCCGCGCCGCCTCCGCCACGGCCCTTCCCCTTCTCGCCATCGAACCTCCTGTCCGTCGACGAGGCACGGAAACGTTTCGATTCCAACGCTGCGAGCGTCGAGGCCGGGGCCGAGCTGGCGCTGGCGCTGAACCAGGCCGGTCGGAGCCAGGAAGCGGAGGTCATCGTCGCCCGTCTGCGCCAGATCCCCGGCCGGAGTGAAGATCCGCTCGTCGATTACGTGGGTGCGTCGGTGGCGTCGAAAAAAGACGAGCCTCAGCGGGCGCTGATCCTCTTCAACCGCGCCTTCGATCACGCTCTCGCTGGCGGCCGCGGTGAGCTCGTCGCCCAGATCCGCGCCTCCCGCGGCCGTCTGTTCACCGTCCTCGGACGGAACGCGGAGGCGCGCGCGGAGATGACGCGGGCGCGCGCCGACTTCGCCAAGGCCGGCGACCAGGCCTCCCTGGCCCGCGTCACCAACGACCTCGCCATCGAGGAACTGCAGCTCGGCCACTTGGCGGAGGGCGAGCGGCTGCTCGAAGCGGCGCTCGCCGCCACCCGCGCGGCGTCGAAAGAGAATCGCGGCGCGACCATGCTGACCAACCTGGGAGTGGTGGGTCTCGCGCGGGGCCGCCCCGACCTCGCGGAGCGGCGGCTGCGCGAAGCGCTTCAGATCCGCCGCCAGATCGGCGGGCCGAGCGCCCTGGGCCATACCTTGATCCACCTGGCGATCGCCCTTTACGATCTGGGCCGGCCGCGAGAGGCCGAGCCACTCTACGAGGAAGGGGTCGCCGTCCTGCGCGAGACCAGTGACGCCCATACTCTCGGTCTCGCGCTCTGCGCGTATGGCACGTTCACGATCGACCGGGGAGAGATCGGCGGCTCCGCAGCGATGGCCGCCGAAAGCGAGCGGAGCGCGCAGACGAGCGGCCTGACGGCGAATCTCGGGTTCGCCGAATTCCTGCGCGGCTACGCCGCCGCCGCCCGCGGTGATATCCAAACGGCGCGAGCTCGCCTGGGCCAAGCGCGGCGGCTGTTCTCCGAGACGGGTCTGGGCGATGACCTCTCGGTCACCACTCTCGCGCTTGCCGCGGCCGAGAAGACAAGCGGAGATCCCACCGCGGCAGCGCGCGTCGCCGAAGAGCTGCTGCAGACCCTTCGCCAGCACGAGCCGGACGCGCACACGTTTCAAACCGAGACGTTCCTTGCGGAGGTCGCGGCGGCCCAGGGACGGCTGGCCGACGCGGGGCGCCATCTCGCCGCCCTCGGCCCTGGGGCGGAAGTACAGCCCAGCGTGCCTCTGCGCCTCGGCTTCCTGCGTGCCCGGGCCGAGCTGCTCCGCGCAGAAGGACGTCTGCCGGCGGCCCGCCGCGACCTGGAGACCGCGATCTCCCTGGCGCAAAGCTCCGAACGCAAGCTCGACGAGCTGCGCTTGCGCCTCACGCTCGCCGAGGTGGACCGGCTGGCCGGCGATTCGGCCTCGGCAAGGAAGGCTGCCTCGGGAGTCGCCGCCGAGGCGGCGCGCCGCGGCTTGAACGGCATCGCCGCCCAGGCCCGCCGGCTTGCGGCGGACCCACCGCTCAACGCCGGAAACTGAACTCGTCGAGATAGAGCGTTCCGTAGGTGCCGGACCTCTGGCCCGCGAACATGCCGGCGAAGACGTGGTTGATGGTCGCGAATTGCATCCCGGGCAGGCCGGCCGAGAACATCTGGATTCGCCCGTTCACGTCGGGGGCGCCGTTGACGAACTGTGTTCGCCACATCGTGATCTGGCCCGGGTTGCCGCCGCGCCATTCGAACTCGATGCGGTTGTTGGAAGCCGACGGCGTGTTGTCGGGCGCGAAAAAGCCACTGGCCGACACCTGGAAAGCTCCGAGATTCTCGTTGAAGTGCAGCACGTTGATGAACCAGTCGCCGTCGGCGGGATTGCGCACCAGGCTGAAAATCAGCCGCGTCTTCGAGCCGGGGCCGACGCCGTCGTTGAAGGCGATCATCTGGAAGCTGTTGGCGCCGGCCGCGGTGCTCATCGTCAGGTTCTGCGGGTTGACGAAGAACGAGCCCTTGAGCACCCTCTCGCTGTTGAAGCCGCGGTCGGGATCGACCCGGATGTACGTCGCGGCGGCGGGCCGCTGGATCGTCGGGTTGAAGAGATCCACCTGGAGCCCGACCTTGCTCGATAGGGGTCCGAGCCTGGCGGCGCTGGTCACCTGCACTTTGTTGAAGTACAGCGTCGCCACGGTGTGCGACCAGAAGGATGTGCTGCCGTTCTCGAAGCCGTCGGCGAAGAGCGCGCCGTAGAGCACCGTCTCGGCGCCCACGTCGGCGATGCCGCCCTCGTCCTCCCAGGGCGTACCGACCGTGAGGTCGCCATGCCCGTCGCCGTCGAAGTCGCCGCTGGCGAGCGAGAAGCCGAAATACTTCCCGTGCTGGTTCAAGTCGCCGGGGAAGCCCTCCACGCCGGCGGCCATCGAGCGGCGACGGGTGCTGGTCAGGCCCGCGGCCGAGCCCATGATGACTGTAATGGCACCGTCCTGGCCGCCGGTGATGAACTCGGCGGGGTTGCTCATCGCGAGGTCGGCGAAGCCGTCCTTGTCGAAATCTCCTGCCGTCAACGCGTAGCCGAAGCTGTCGTTGGTTTCGCTGGTGCCGGCGCCAAAGATGAGATTCTCCGACCAGAACTGAGTGCGATTCCGGTTGAAGCCCCCGGAGGAGCCATAGAGCACGCTCACCTGCCCCGCGTTCGTCGCCGAGGAGCTGAGGTCCTCGAACGGGATGCCGATCGCCAGGTCGGCAAACCCGTCATGATCGAAGTCGCCGGCGGCGAGCGATTCGCCGAAGCGGTCTCCCTGCTCCGAGTTGCCGCCGACGAAGGTCTCGTCCATGAGAAGGTTGCCCGCCGTCGAGAGTCCCGAGGAACCGCCGAAGACGACGTGGATCGCGCCCTGGTCGTCGTCCTCTCCTGGCACCCCGATCGCGAGATCGTCGAACCCGTCGCCGCTGAAGTCGCCGGCGGCGAGCGACCAGCCGAAGAAGTCGCCGTTGTCCGCGGTGCCGTTCATCCCATCCACGTCCTGATCGAAGTGCGTGCCTGCTGAGGGCACCAGCCCCGCGGAGGAACCAGGGATGACGACGACCATTCCCATTGCCAGCTCGCACGGGACGCCCGGGGTACAGGGCTGATCGGTCCAATCGATCCATTCTTCCTGGGGCACACCGATGGCGAGGTCGTCAAAGCCATCGGCGTTGAAGTCGCCGCAGGCCAGGCTGGTGCCGAACTCGTCGTAGTCCTCGACGTCTCCGGTAATACCGGTCGTGCTCTCGGTGTAGAAGGCATCGCCTGTCTGGTGCGCGCTGTAGTGGATCTGGACGGCGCCGGCGTCATAGTGCCCGGCATAGTTCTCGTAAGGGATGCCGATCGCTAGATCGTCCTGGCCGTCGCCATTGAAGTCGCAGGCGGCCAGCGAGTAGCCGTACTCATCGCCGGCTTCCGCTGGATCCCGATCCGAGGTCTGCCGCAGGTAGACCTGCGAAGGATTCGTGGTAAGGCCGTCCCCCTTTGTCGAGTAGCGCACCACGACGCTGCCGCTGTCGTTGATCGGGCTGGCTGCGAGCCCGTTGTCGAACGGCATGCCGGTCGCGAGATCGTCGGCGCCGTCGCCGTTGAAATCGCCGGCAGCGAGCGAGTAGGCGAAGAGGTCGGTCGTCTGTGGCGTGAAGAAGCCCTGCAGGTTGTCGTTGCCGAAGCGCTGCGCGCGCACGGTGGAGAGGCCGACGGCGGCCGTCTGGGCGCCGGCGGCGGTGGTGAACGAGAGCAGTGCAGCCGCGGACAGCCCGAAGCAGAACAGGAGCGAATGTTGAGGATGGTGTTTCATGGACTCTCCTTTTCGTGGTCCGCTCTCTCCCGCGGGGAAATCCGCCGCCGGGGGACAGCCGGGAGATAGAATCGACTCCGGAACCGCCATGACGACGAGCGACGAGGAAGCGCGGCAAGCCGGCAGCCCTTCCGCCGAGGTGACGGAGCTGCTGCGTGCCTGGCGCACCGGGGACCTCGAGGCCGAGGAGCGGCTGATCGGCGTGCTTTACGACGAGCTGCACGGCATGGCCCAACGGCGGCTGCGCCGCGAGCAGGCCACCACCCTGCAGACGACGGCGCTGGTCCACGAGGCCTACCTGCGCCTGATCGATCAGCGGCGGGTGGAGTGGCGCGACCGCGGGCACTTCCTGGCTCTGGCGGCGACCATGATGCGGCGCGTGCTGGTGGACCGCGCCCGCGCGCGCCAGGCGGACAAGCGCGGCGCGGGCGAGGCGGCGATCACGCTCACCGACGTCGCGGAGGTGGGCGTCGATCCCGCCGTCGAGGTGCTGGAAGTCGATCAGGCGCTGAAGCGGCTGGCCGCATCCTTCCCACGGCCGGCGCGGGTCGTCGAGCTGCGCTTCTTCGGCGGGCTGGAGCTGGAGGAGATCGGCGAGGTGGTGGGAGTCACCGAGCGCACGGTCAAGCGCGACTGGGCGTTCGCCCGCGCCTGGCTGGCGCGCGAGCTCGGCGGCGGCGCGTGACCGCGGATCCGGCTTGGCCGCTGGAGCTGTTCGCGCAAGGCGCTGTACATATCGAGCTGGTAGTATGTATTCATGACCAAGCGAACCACGATCGAGACCGATCAGGACCTGCTCGACCGTGCCAAGCAGGGGCCGGCAGGATCTTCAAAGGCACCATCAACCTGCAGTTCGAAGACATTGTGAGGATCGCGCGCGCCCTGGAGATCGAGCCGGCGGAAATCTTCCAGATCGTCTATCCTAAGACACCGGATCCGCCGACCGAAGGAGCGCAGCGCCTGCGGCAAGCTCTCAGCGCCCTCCACCCGCCGCCTGCCGCCACGCCTCCGCCACCGCTCTCAGCCTCGCAAAACCGCCGCAGCGCCGTGCGTGCCGCGCGGTCGAGGCCCTTGGCGTCCGAGACCGGCTCCAAGGCCGCTACCAGCTCCCGCACCTCCGCCGTACGGCCGGCGCCGAGCCAAATCTCGGCCAGATGAGCCGCCTACCCTGGCGCGGAGCGAAGCATCAAGAGCGGTCCCGGAACCGGGGACGGGCCCGCTCCTGGGGATCACTGCGAAAGCTGCTCACACTCGATCGTCCCGCACATACTACCGGGTCCTCCACAGGAGGTGTTTTGCCATGCTTGGTCGACCGTGTCGCCGTAGCCTATAGCCCACCCTCCGTCGCAACAATCCACATAACACCCATAACGACCAGGGGCGGCACGAGCGGTCTCGAGGCCTGCGGATGGCATCAGCATTAAACAGACGGCGAAGAGCGAAACCAGTC
Source organism: Thermoanaerobaculia bacterium (assembly GCA_036002325.1). GTDB lineage: Bacteria > Acidobacteriota > Thermoanaerobaculia > Multivoradales > UBA5704 > DATARR01. Next base: position 87,665 of record DASYTJ010000087.1, read on the forward strand.
CCACCAGACGTAGCAATTTCATCTCTTACCTCCATCGGTGACGTCCGTCGCGTTGGAGTGCTTCCTCCCGAGGCTTGGCGGCCTCAGTAGAAGTCCCCAAGGTACGAGATGCCGTACAAAGGTATACGGTGCGCGAAGCGCTCGGCCATGAGCCGAGGCCTCCCCGTGCGGGGACGGCCTCCCGAACGGGGAGGCGGTCGATCTGCTGCTTCAGAAGGCTTTCGCCGCTCTCCCTCACGAGCCAGATTGCGGCCTGGGTTTTACCGTTCGCTTTCGGGCACCAGACCGTTGCGGACGGCGTAGAGGGCCGCCTGGGTGCGGTCCGCCACGCCGAGCTTGTCGAAGATGAGGCTGGTATAACCCTTGACCGTCCCCTCGGAAAGGTGCAGCTCGGCGGCGATCTGCTTGTTGCTGCATCCCCGGCCGATGAGCTCGAGAACGGTGCGCTCTCGTGGGGTCAGCGTCTCGTGCGGCGGCGGCACGGGCCGTGAGGTGACGCGCTGCATGAGGAGGCGCTGGGCTTCAGGATGGAGCCAGGGGCGCCCCTGGCGGGCGCCGCGGATGGCGCGCGCCAGGTCGCTCTTCAGCACGTCCTTGAGCAGAAAGCCGATGGCCCCGGCCGCCAGCGCTTCCTGGACCTGGCGGTCCTCGAGGAACGTGGTCAGGACGAGCACCTGCGTGGAGGGTGACGCCTGGCGGATGCGCCGGATGGCCTCGATCGCCGGCAGGCCGGGCATCACCAGGTCCATCAGCACCACGTCGGGCACGTCGGCGGAGGACCGGCCCGCGAGCAGGGCCACGGCCTCGTCGCCGCTGCCGGCCTCCCCTACGATTTCGAAATCCTCATCCTCCAGTACCGCCCGGATCCCCTGGCGCACGATCTGGTGATCGTCGACGATCAGCACTCGGACGGGCTCGCTCACGGCTGCTCCCTCGCCCGCGCCGGCAGCGCGGCCTCGACCAACGTCCCTCGCCCGGGCTCTGTGTCGATCGACAGATTTCCTCCCAGCGCTTCTACCCGCTCGCGCATGGTCTGGAGCCCCAGTCCCCGGCCGTCGCCCTGGTCCGGGGCTCGCAGCCTGCCGGGATCGAAGCCGGCGCCATCGTCTCGCACCTGCAGGCGCGTCACCGCCCCGTCCACCGCGGCGGCGATCCGCACCTGGCGCGCCCCGGCGTGGCGAAGGGCGTTGGCCAGCGCCTCCTGCGCGACGCGGAAGAGCACTTCCTCGATCTCGGCCGCCTGCGCTTCGTATCCTCCGAGATCGAGCCGCACGTCGGGAGCATCGGAAGGGACATCCCGGGCGAGCCACTGGAGCGCGGCGCCGAGGCCGAAGCTGCGCAGTTGGACGATGCCGGCGATGAGGACGTCGGATGTCTCGACCTTGTTCACGCTGGCGGGTAACCGCAGCTCCTTCAACAGCGCGCGCATCTCGGCCAGCGCGGAGCGGGCGAGCTGAGCGAGACGCTCCGTCCGCCTCTCCCCTTCGGCCGGGTCGCGCCGCCAGGCCGTGGCCAGGCTCTGGGCGATCATGTTGAGGCTGGTGAGCATCTGGGTGACCGAGTCGTGAAGATCGCGAGCGAGACGCTGGCGTTCCTCCAGAGCCGCCGCCCGCTGGGCGCGCTCGAAGAGCCGCGCATTCTCGATGGCGATGGCGGCATGACGCCCGAACAGGGAGAGCGTCTCGGCATCCTGGCTGGTAAAACGATGAGGAGGCCGCGCGCCGAGACCGAAAAAGCCGATGAGCTCGCCGCGCCAGAAGATCGGCACGGCCACCACGGCGTTGTCCGCCAGGCTCTTCAGAGTATGCCCCGGGACGTCGCCGTAGCGGTCGAAGATCAACGGCCGGCGATGCAGGAGGATCTGACCGGCCAGGCCAACGCCGGGAGGCATCTCGCTCCCTAGCTCACCCTCCGGCATGCGGTAGACGGCCTCGGTGCGAATGACGTCGCGCTGCTCGTCATACAGCCCGATCGAGCCGTCGTGAGCCTCCAACAGCTCACAGGCATGCCGCACGATGTGGGTCAAGAGCGGACGCAGCTCGAGCTCGGAGGAGATCTCCTCGATGACCTGGCGCAGCCCCTCGCGCTGGCGAAGAAGCCGGTCCAGGTCGACCATCACCGGCGTGCTATAGGGAGACATGGCAGCGAGCCTGGCGCTGGCTTCATCTCCGCGCGGGAGCTTCCCGCTCCTCCATCGGCACCCACCGCCGTCCCCGTTCGCCCACGTACTCCGACTGCGGCCGGATCAGCCGGCCGGTGGCGAGCTGCTCCAGGCCGTGCGCGGTCCATCCGGCCACGCGGCCGATGGCGAAGGTCGGCGTGAACAGACCGGTGGGCAGGTCGAGGCCATGCAGCAGGAGAGCGGTATAGAACTCCACGTTGGTATCCAGGCGGCGATCCGGCTTGCGTTCGCGGAGCAGCCGCAGGGCCGTCGCCTCCACGGTCCTGGCCAGCTCGTACAGTCTCCTGTCCCCTCCTTCCTCATAGAAGCGCTCCGCCGCCCGGCCGAGCACGTCGGCCCGCGGATCGCGCACGCGGTAGACCCGATGACCGAATCCCATGAGACGTTCTCCCCGGTCCAGCTTCTCCCGTAGCAAGGCCTCGGCGCGCTCCGGCGAACCGATCTCGAACACCATGTCCAGCGCCGGTCCGGGCGCTCCGCCGTGGAGCGGGCCTTTGAGGGCGCCGATGGCACCGGTCACCGCCGAGATCAGGTCGGACCCGGTCGAGACGATGACTCGGGCGGTGAAGGTCGAGGCGTTGAGGCCGTGGTCGGAGACCGTGTTGAGATACGTCTCCAGTCCCCGCGCCCGCTCGTCCGCCGGGATCTCGCCGGTCAGCAGATGGAGGAAGCTCGCCGCGTGGCCGAGATCCTCCCGCGGCTCCACCGGCGGCTGACCGTGGAGGAGGCGCCAGTAGGCGGCCACGATCGCCGGGAAGGCGGCGACCAGCGTCACCGCGTTGTGCCGGGGATCCTCCACCCCTCCCTCACCGAGGCTGAGCGCTCCCGCTCCCATCCGCAAGGCGTCCATCACCGGCAGGCGAGGTCCCGCCGCCGCCCGCAGCAGGTCGAGCACGGCTCCCGGCAGCTCCCGCCGGGCGGCGAGGCGGCCCTTTAAGTTCGCCAGCTCGGCGGCGGTCGGCAGGTTGCCGGTCCACAGCAGGTGAACCATCTCCTCGAAAGAGGCTTGCGGAGCGATCTCCTCCACCGGGAAGCCGGCGAGGAGCAGCTCGCCCGCCTCGCCATCCACGCTGCTCAGCCGGGTCGCGGCCGCCACGACGCCTTCCAGCCCCTGCCTCGTCTCGTTGCTCATAGCTCCCCTTCCGGCGCGCGGCCGGGTGATCGTCCCGCGGCGATCTTATCCGAGCGGGAGCCGGCGAGCGGCGATGGTTCAGTTTGATCGAAGACTGCGGACTGTCAGCCCTTCGAAGCCTCACCCCCCTGTCCCCCTCTCCCGACGGGCGAGGGGGGACGCATACGAAGGGATCTTGCCGAGGTCGAGGCCACCTTTTTCGGCAATCAAGGTTATGGAAGGTTCCCCCTCGCCCGTCAGGGAGAGGGGGACAGGGGGTGAGGCTTCGGAGGGCTGATCCGTTCGGAATCCGCAGACGGCTTGGAGTCCGACAACAGCCGGGCCGCTACGGTGAGCCGGAGATCAGGAATCCGTACTTGCGGAAAACGTCCAGAACGGCCGGGGATTCCAAGTAAGCGAGGAACTTGCGCGCGGCCTCCGGCCGTTTGGAGCCGGCGATCACGGCGAACGGATAGGAGATCTTCGGGCCCTCCGCGGCCGGCACCTCATAGGCGATCCGCACCTTCTTCGAGATCTTGGCGTCGGTCTTGTAGACGATGCCCGCTTCGAGGTTGCCCGACTCCACGGCCGCGAGAGCCGCGCGCACGCTCTCGGTGGGGATCACCTTGTCGACGAGCTTGTCCCATAACCGCTGGGAACGCAGGTACTCCTTGGCGTAGATCCCCGCGGGCACGCTCTGCGGCTCGGCGAGAGCCAGCGCCCGCACCCTGGCGCTCGCCAGGTCCTGCGGCGAGGCGATCTTCAGCTTGGAACCGGCCGGCACCACGACCACCAGCGTGTTGGAGAGGACGCTCCTACGCGTGCCCGCGAGCAGCAGGCGGCGCTTTTCGAGCTGCTCCATCTTGGCCTCATCGGCGGAGAGGAAGAGGTCCGCGGGCGCGCCTTCTTCGATCTGCCGCGCCAGGACGCTGGAGGCCGCGAGATTGAGCAGGACCTTCTCGCCGCTCGATTTCTGGTAGTTGGCGGCGATCTCCTCCAGCGCGTCGCTGAGGCTCACGGCGGCGAAGACGAGGATCTCCCCCGCCGCCGCGACGCGCGCTCCCGCCAAAACCAGCGCCGCGATCAGGATGCCTGTCGTGATGTTCCTGCGCATGGTGATTCCCTTCTCAGAAGACGATCTGCAGCCGGGCGATGACCTTGTCCTGGCTGTCGGCCGGCGCCGGAGCGTCGACGCGCAGGTAGTCCAGCATCAGCTTCACGTCGTGCCCCTTCAGATAGAGGTTGGCGCCGGCAGTCGCGGTGTCCGTGGCATCGGCTTCCGCTTGCGAGTTGGGATCGAAGGTCTCGTACTTGAGGACGATCTGCAGCCGGTCCGGGATCACGAAGTACGAGCCCTGACCGTACCAGCCGTCGGCGTCGAAACTGCGGCTCGGCACGCCGGAGTCCGGCTCGAAGCGCACACGGAGATACTCAGCCCACAGCTCGAACCGCTCTGCCACAAGCTGCGTATCGAGCCCGACGCCCTTGCGCTCGCCGGAGAAGATGCCGTCGCGGTCTGGCGTCGCGGGAGTCGAGTCGAAGCCGAAGTCGGAGAGGGGAACGTTGGCGTCCTGCGAGGAGAAGGCGTCGCCGCCTACGGACCACGTGGCCGAGCCGCCGAGCCCGCCTTGCCACGGCACACCCGAGAGCCTGCCGGCGAGGAAGAAGCGGTCGTCGTCGTTATAGTTATTGTTGACGTTGTTGCCGTTGAAGGTGCCTACGGCATAACTGAGCCGTTTCTCGAGCAGGTCGCCGCCGACCTGAGCGCCGATCTGCCGGCCCGCGGTCAGCCGGTCGTTCATCAGGCTGCGCTCGATGGTGAGGAGGCGCGGATCGCCATAGAGCTGCTCGAAGCCGAACGGTGTCTTGAACTGTCCCGCGCGGACGTTGGCGGCGGCACACCGGTTCCAATGGATATAGCCATCCGTCATCTGCGCCCGTAGCGAGGACGTGTTGGAGAGACCGCCGGCAAGGTCCATCTCCAGCCGGAAATCGAGCTCTTCGAAAAGCGTGCCGGTGGCGTTGAGCCGCGCTCGTCGCAAATAGAAGCGGTCGTTGTCATCGGTGAAGCGGCTGTCTCCCTGATCACCGACGTCGAGCTGAACCTGGAGCAGGCCGCCGAGCTCGATCGCCGGTTTGCGCTCGACCGGCTTGGTAGCGTCGGCGCTTTGCGCCCAGGTCGAGACGACCTGCAACAGGCAGAAGCCCCCTAGAACGCTGCCTTTCCAAAGCATCGCCACCGCTCCCCTCTTCATGGTCACCGAGGAGCAAGGATATCCGATCGGCTCGGATTACCAGGCGCCCCGGGATGCCGTATGCTTCGCCAACTTCGGTCCAGGTCGCACCACTGGCATTCCATTGTAGGCAGCAGGTCCTATCAGGGGGAGATCATTCTCTTATGCAAAAGGAGTCGCGCCAGCGGCGTCGGGCCGCTGTAAGGAAGGGAAAGAAGAACGCCTCGAAGGGAGCGGCGGCCGCCTCGGGCGCCGTGCTCACGCTGGGAGCCGCGCTGGCGTCCGTACCGGCGGCACAGGCGGCAACCTTCAACGTCACCAACCTGAACGACTCCGGGGCCGGCAGCCTGCGCCAGGCCATCGAAGACGCCAACGGCGCCGCCGGCGCGGACGTCATCACCTTCCAGGCGGGGCTGACCGGCACCATCACGCTCACCACCGGCCAGCTCGAGATCACCGACTCGGTGGACGTTCAGGGTCCGGGCGCCGCGGCCCTCACGGTCAGCGGCAACGACAGCTCGCGTGTCTTCTACCTCTACAACGGCTCGGCGCTGCTCGACGTCACCATCTCGGGCCTCACGGTGACCGGCGGCATGGCGGCCCTCGGAGCCGGCATCGCCGACTTGGGCGAGAATCTGGTGCTGGACGGCGTGACGATCACCGAGAACGAGGCCGGCGCCTTCGGCGGCGGGTTAGCGGCCACCGAGTGTGAGTGTGGGGACGGTTTCGCCTTGACCATCCGCGACTCGGTCATCTCTGGCAATACCGCCTTCCTTGCAGCCGGCGGCATCTATCTCGGCTACACCGGAGGTCCGCTGCTCATCCAGAATACCGTGATCTCCGGCAACCAAGCCGGATATGCGGGAGGCGGGATCTTCCTCTATGCCGCCGGCGGGGATACGACGATCGTGGACTCTACGATCTCTGGTAATCAAGCCGGCTACGGCGGCGGCGGGATGTTCTTCCTGACGAGCTATGACGGCACCCACACGATCCGCGGTACGACGATCTCCGGCAACAGCGCCCCGATCGGCGGCGGCCTCTTTCTCTACAGTCTGGATGACCCGTTCGTCATCGAGAACAGCACGATCTCGGGCAACCAGGCGACGGCGGGCGATGGCGGCGGCGTGTATCTCTACAGTTTCTACAACGATGTCACGTTCCGGCATACGACGATCGCCGGCAACTCGGCCAGCGGCAGCGGCGGCGGGCTGTTCTCGGTGGCGGCGACCGTTGAGGTGGAAAACACGATCGTGGGAGACAACACGGCCGCCGCGGACAACGATCTGTGCGGCCCCGACGGCACCTATAACCTGCGCTTCAGCTTGGTAGAGGATCCCGGGACGGCCAACGTCAACGACAACGGCGGCAATATCTTCAACCAGGATCCGCAGCTTGGGCCGCTGCAGAACAACGGCGGGCCGACCGAGACCCACCTGCCGGCGGGCACGAGCCCGGCGGTCAACGCCGGCGATCCGGCGTTCGCGCCGCCGCCCTCGACCGACCAGCGGGGCTTCAGCCGGGTGGTGAACGGCAGGATCGACATGGGCGCCGTGGAGGTCAATCCGGGGACGATCCAGCTCACTATGAGCGCCGCTTCGGTGAACGAGAACGCGGGCACCGTGACCATCACCGCGACGCGCACCGGCGGCACCGACGGCGCCGTATCGGTCAGCTTCGCCACCAGCGACGGCACGGCCGTGGCGCCGGGCGACTACACTTCTGCCGCCGGCAACCTCAACTGGGCGAGCGGCGACGGAGCGCCGAAGACGTTCCAGGTGACGATCGTCAACGATCCGGACGACGAGCCGGACGAGACGTTCAACGCGACGATTAACAATCCCCAAGGCGGCGCCGCCCTCGGTGCCATCACGACGGAGGTGGTCACCATTCTCGACGACGATGAGGCGGTCCCAATCCCGGCGATTCCCACTCTCGGCGATTCCGGCAAGCTCCTCTTCGCGGCCCTCTGCGGGCTCGGCGGCTTCCTGCTGCTGCGCCGGCGGAAGGGCCTCGCAGCCCCCATGCTGGCGGTTTCCCTCACGCTCGGCGCAGCGACCGGAGTCCAAGCGGCAGCGAAGAATCGGGAAATCCGGGCCGCCGCCCTGGCGCAGATCGAGAGCCGCGGCAACACGGTAGTGATCCATCTCGCCGACGGCGCGACTTACGAGATCGGCAGCGATCATTTCAGGCTGATCGAACGGCGGAAGGGCCGGCGGGGACAACAGCCTCCCGGCCTCGCGGCTCTGCCGGCGAATCAGCCGGTGCTGCTCAAGGTCCGGCACGGACGCGACGGCGAGGTCAAGCACGTCCGGGTCGTGCTCATGGATACCGCCGCCAAGGCGCAGGCGGCGGCACAGAACGAGACCGAGTAGCCGCGGCGTGAGTCTGGTTGCGGATTCCGAACGGCTCTGCCCTCCGCTTCGGAGGGCAGGCCGCGCGCAGGGGAGTTCCCGTCATATCAATGGGAGGAGAATTCATATGAACGGCTCACTCGCGCCCGCCCGCGCACTGGCTCTCAGCGAAGCGGAGATGGCACGCCTCGAGGAGCCCTATGTTCCGCACCCCGTGCTCGGGCACGAGTAGGAGTCACCTCCTCAGCCGGAAATTCCAAGCGCTCCCGCAGCCGCACGACTTCCCCCACCACGATGGTGGCCGGCGAGCGCAGACCCGCGCGGTCCGCGTCGCCGGCGATGGTGGCGAGGGTCCCCATGACGGTCCGCTCCTCCGGCAGGGTCCCCGAGGCGATGACCGCCACCGGCGTGTCCGCGTCCCGGCCATGAAAGAGGAGCTGCGCTGCGATCTCCGGCAGGCGCGAGAGGCCCATCAGGATCACCAGGGTTTCGATCCTCGCCAGGGCCGCCCAGTCCTGGCGGTCTCCTTCCGCGCAGTGGCCGGTCACCACGGCGAAGCTGCCGGAGACCCCGCGGTGAGTCACCGGGATGCCGGCGCGGGCGGGCACGCCGACCGCGCTGCTGACTCCTGGAACGACCTCCCATGCGATGCCGGCCTCGGAACAGGCCAGGGCCTCTTCCGAGCCGCGGCCGAAGACGAACGGATCGCCGCCCTTGAGCCGCACGACCGTCCGGCCGGCGCGGGCGTGATGAACCAGCAGCGAGTTGATCTCCTCCTGGCGGCAGGCGTGCGCGCCGGGGGCCTTGCCCACGAAGATGCGCTCGGCCCGGGGCGGCGCCTCGTCGAGCAGCTCCGGGGAGACCAGCCGGTCGTAGAGCACGACGTCGGCCCGCCGCAGGCGGTCGAGGCCGAGCACGGTGATGAGCCGGGGGTCTCCGGGTCCGGCGCCGACGAGATAGACGATCCCCTTCAAGCTGCGCTGCTCTCCGGCCGCACGCCCAGGATCTCCTCGAACCGCGCGACGGCCGCCGCCTCCTCGCCCCGCCGCAGCAGGTGGAGGACGTCGGAGTCGATCAGCCGGTACCAGACATCCCGCCGCGCGGCGAGATCCGGCAGGAGCCTGGCGAGCGGCGCCCGGACGGACCCGGCGAGCTCCAGGAACCGCGCGTGCTCCTCCCCCAGCTCCGCCTCCAGGCGCTGCCGCAGGCGCACCGCCAGCGCCGGTGCCTTTCCGTCGGTCGAGATGGCCACCGAGAGATCTCCCTTGCGAACGACGGCGGGAGCGATGAAGTCGCAGTGCGGCAGGTCGTCCACGGTGTTGACCAGGACGTTGCGCTCGCGGCTCTCCCGCCAGACGGCCTCCACGACGGCCGGCTCGCTCACGGTGACCACGGCGAGGAAAGCCTTGCGGAGATCCCCCTGCCGGAAGCGGCGGGCGACGACGTCGATCCGCCCCTCCACCGCGAGGTCGGCCAGGCCCGGCGTGAGATCCGGCGAGATCAGGGTCACCCGCGCTCCGGCCGCGAGCAGCGCTCTCGCTTTCTCCTCCGCCAGGCCGCAGCCGCCGACGACGACGCAAGACCGGTCCTGCAGATCCAGATACACCGGGTAATGGGGCATAGCTCAGGTCTCCAGGCTCTCGACCGACACGCCGTGGCGGTCGATCTCCAGGGTGAGCTTGCAGCGGTCGGTCTGCAGGCCAAGGCGGAAGACCCCCGGGCCTTGGACCGTGAACAGCGCTCCTTCGAGGCTCTGGCCCTGCAATCCGGCGAGGGTCTCGTTGACGGCCTGCGTCGCCCGCCGTGCCGCCGCTCCCTTGGGAGTCTGGTGAAAGAGGCGCAGCAGGGACTGCTCGCCGTCGGCGCCGTGAACGCGCCGCGTCCGTCCGGTCTGCAGCGTCATCTCCAGGATCGTCTCCAGGCGGCCCAGCAGGGGTTCGTCCACCTCTCCGGCGTCGACGGCGACGGCGAGGTCTTCCCACGGCTCGCCCGCCTCCGAGCCGCTGAGAGAAACGATGAGAGTCGCCAGCTCCTCCAGCAGGATCTCCCGCTGGAGCGGGTCGACGGCGACAGTGCCGGCGGCGAGGGCCAGCGCGCTCAACGCACCGTCCTCAGCGGGCTGGGCGCCTGCGGATGCAGCAGAGCGTCGAGCTCGTGCTCGAAGGCACCGGTCTCGATCGGGCAGTGAATGCCGCACTCCTTCGGCGCGTTCTTCTCCCACCACCAGCGGCCGGCCCGCGGATCCTCGCCCGGCCGGGTGGCGCGGGTGCAGGGAGCGCACCCGATGCTGGTGAAGCCCTTGGCGTAGAGCGGGTGCACGGGAACGCCGTGAGCCGCGTTGTACTCCTTGACCTCTTCCACGGTCCAGTCGGCCAGCGGATTGATCTTCGCCAGGCCGCCGTGGTCGTGATCGATCTCGATCTTGCGGATGTTGGCCCGGCTCGCCCACTGATCGCGGCGCAGGCCGGTGATCCAGGCGTCGAGCCCTTCGAGCATGCCGCGGATCGGCTCCACCTTGCGGACGTTGCAGCACAGTAGGCGCGCCTCGACGCTGCGGTGGAAGAGATTGGGCCCGCGCCGGCGCACCATCGCCTCCACCTGCCGCGCGTCGGGGAAGCACACCTCTACCTCGATGCCGTAGCGTCCTCGGACCTCCTCCATCACCTCGTACGTCTCCTGCGGCAGGCGGCCGGTATCCACGGTGAACACCCGCACCTTGGGATCGATCCGCCAGGCCATGTCGAGAATGGCCATGCCCTCGGCCTGGAAGCTGGTACAGATCGCGGCCTGCGCGCCCCAACGGTCGAGGGCCCAGCCGAGGACCTCTTGCGGCGTCGCCGAATCGAGCTCGACGGCCAGTTGCCCAGCCTCGAACTCATCCAAAAGGTCTCGCTGCTCTTCCCGGATCGCCGTCGCTCGCTCCAACATCGTCCGATTCCTTTCAGGCTTGAATGGCAACAGCTTCGCTCTGGGCCAGCCCCAGAGCCGTCAGCTCGCCGTCGTCGTGGCGGATGAAGAACTGCTGGATGCGCTCCCCTTCGCGGCGTCCGTCGAGATAGGCGCGGAACAGCCGCTCGATCACCAGGTGGACCTCGGTTCCCGGCACCCGCCGCAGCACCGGCCGGCCGATCGCCGCCGCGCGGCCGAGGCCGCCGCGCAGGAAGAGGTCGTAGCCGTGCAACCTCTCCCCCGCCGGTCCGCGCTCGCGCAGCGTCGTCCCCTGGAGGCCGATGTCGCCGATCCAGTGATGGGCGCAGGCGTGCGGGCAGCCGTCCAGGTTGAGGCGCAGGCCCGCCGCCTCGTCGCCGAAGACCTGCTCCAGGTGTTCGACGATCTCCTGCAGCTTGCCCTTGGTTTCGGCGACCGTGTAATTGCAGAAGGGATCTCCCGTGCAGGCGATGCTGGCGCCGCGGAGCCCGCAGCCCTGCAAGGGAAATCCGAGCTTTCCCACTTCGCGGACCACCTCGTCGACCCGTTCCGCCGGGATATGGCTGAGGATGAAGTTCTGCCGCCGGGTGAGCCGGATCTCGCCGCTCCAGGACTCGACGAGATCGGCGAGGCGCAGCATGGTCTCGCCGTTCATCAGCCCCAGGTGGACGGGGAAGCCGGCATAGCAGAGGCCCTCCTGTCTCTGGGCGTGGATCCCTGTATGGTCGTGCTCCTCCTCAGGGGCGGGAGGCACGGCGCCGTCCTGCAAGCGCCGGCCGAGGCGTTCCTCCACACGGGCGCGGAAGGCCTCCGGCCCGAGGTCGTGCACCATGAACTTCATGCGGGCCTTGGCGCGCGAGAGCCGGTACTTGAGGTCGAACCGCCAGACGTCGACGATCGCCTGCAGCACGGGGACCGCCTCGGCGGCCGGCACCCAGACCCCGAGGTCGTCCGCCAGCCGGGGCCAGCTGGCGAGCCCGCCGCCCACCCCCACCGCGAATCCCGGCTCGCCCGCGCGCGGCGCGCCGATCAGGGCGATGCAGTGGATCTCCGGCGCATTGCACTGATGGGGGCAGGCGGAGATGGTGATCTTGTGCTTGCGCGGCAGGTCCGAGTACTCGCGGTTGCGGACGAAGAAGTCGTTTGCCTCCTCCAGCAAGCCGCCGAGCTCGAACAGCTCGCCGCGGTCGATGCCGGACACCGGGCAGCCGGTGATGTTGCGCACGTTGTCGCCGCAGGCGCCGGTGGTGGAGAGCCCGCCGGAGGCGAGGATGGCCAGGATCTCCGGCAGGCGGGCCAGCTCCAGCCAATGGAGCTGGACGTTCTGCCGTGTCGTCAGCTCGCCGTAGCCGCGGCCGAAGCGCTGCGAAATGCCGCCGATGGTGCGCAGCTTCGCCGGCGAGAGGACGCCGCCGGGCAGCTTGACCCGCATCATGAAGTACCCGAGCTTCGGCTTGTCGTGGTAGAGGCCGTACCACTGCATGCGCACGAAGTCTTCCTCGGGCACCGCTTCGTAACCGGCCTCGATCATGGCCGGCAGATCGTGGATCACCGCGAGGCCGCCCTTCTCGTGCTTCAGGCGCTCGACGAAATTGCGCTTGCGAATCAGGTCCCAGGTGATCTCGGCCTGGGGCTCGCCAACGGGCATCGATACCTCCATCGCTCCCTCGCTGGTCGAGGGATGGCGCCTGCGGCCACGACAAGACCGTCAGGACTTCAAAAGCTTGGATTGGCTTTCCGGGGAGGGGCGGATGCGAACGGCCCGGAGCCGTTCCCATCCGCTAGCTACAGGTGCAGCGCGGGCCTGGAGGCGGAAGGGCGGTGGCGATGGTGCTGCGGTGACCCATTTGTGACCAGATTAGTACCTTTCTCTCACCTTGTCTAGTGCCGTCAGGCCACCTTCGCGTGACAGCCGCCACGAAGCCCACAGGACCGCGGGGCCGGCGAAGCGTACGGACAGGCAGACGATATAGAGTAAACTGCGCATTCCACTGTGACCTGAATTAAAGGAGACTCCTATGCGTGGCTGTTCGATCCTGTTGACGTCGCTCATCATCCTCTGCTCGCTGCTCTCTCCCGGCGTCGCCCGTGCAACTTGTCAGGATGATTGCGGGGCCAGCTACCACGAGTGCTCCATCAGTTGTGGCGGCAACTGCGACCAACTCTGCCTCGACGACTACAATTACTGCATGAACAACTGCCAGTACTGGGATACCGACGGCGACGGAGTCCTCGACGGCAGCGACAACTGCCCCTCTACGGCCAATAGCAACCAGGCAGATTGCGATGGCGATGGCAGCGGCAATGTCTGTGACAGCTTGAACGGCAACTTCGTTCCCTCGGGTTCGCAGTCGGTCTGTGCCTCCGACAGAGACGACCATGTCTGGGGATACACCATCGAGGTGACCTATCAGCAAACCTATGTGGACACCAGCTCGTGCTTCTCCCCGCCCCGCAACAAGCACTTCGTCTACACCTCGTACTGCACCTTCACCTTGAACGAATACTCATGCTGCCAGGGGGCTACCCTCGAGAACTCGGACGATCACATCTGCTCGCCGATGGGACAGTACACCTGCGATCCGGAAACCATGCCCTAGCCGCTGGCTGCTCTCGGCTAGGGCAGTGCGAGAGAGACGCCCCATGGGACGTCTCTCTCCATTGCGGCTTCCCTGGAGATTCGTCACGACAGAGTTGCTGCCGCCCTCGCGCGGCGCGGCGATCCCCAGTCGATGCGCCGGGTGAGGAACATCACCAGCGCGAGGATCAGGAACAGGCCGACCGCTCCCAGCAGCAGGGCGTAATCCTCCAGCTTGAGCAGCACGTACAAGTAGCCGTAGAGCACGCCGAGGATCAGCGTCATCAGGAATGCCCGCAGCGCGCCGCGCAGTATGGCGATCGAGTAGCCGCCGATCAGCAGCACGGTGGCGGCTGACCCGATGAGGTAGGCGTAGCCGAAGGGGATGTGCTCAGAGAAGGAGAGCAGCAGCAGATAGAAGAGGCACAGCGCCGCGCCCACCAGCAGGTACTGGATCGGATGCAGGGAGAACGGGTTGAACATCTCGTAGAGGAAGAAGGTGAGGAACGTGAGGACCAGGAAGAGCAATCCGTACTTCACCGAGCGTTCCGTCTTCTGATAGGCGTCCACCGGCAGTATGAGGTCGACGCCGAACGCCGAGTTGTCCAGAGAGGATTTCGGCGCCAGGCTGGTCTCGTCCTCGTCCCGCCACTGCTGGGGATAGCTGCGGGCGAACCAGGAGACGTTCCAGCGGGCGTCGAAGCCCATGCCCGTCACGCGGCGGGTCTCCGGCAGGAAGGCGCCGCTGAAGCTGGGAGACGGCCAGGGGGCTTGCAGCGAGACCGTCGTCTGCTTGCCGAATGGCAGGAATTGCAGCTTCTGGCTGCCGTTGAGCCCCAGGCCGAACGAGAAGGCGTAGATCTCCCCCTCCCGACCTTGTTGCAGGTCCGGCACCGCCACTCGCAGCCCCGAGCCCCAGAACCCCGGCTTGGCTCCGCCAGGCTCGAATTGCAATTGGCGCTCTCCCCAGGCCAGTCCGATCCCAGAACGGAGGCCCCGCAGATCCGGCACGCCCACGCTCAGAGAGGCTTTGTCCCATAGGACGTCCTTCGAGTCGATTCCCCACTGGGCGAAGGCCGGATGGTGGAACGTACCGGAGACCTGGAGGTCGGCGCGATAGACCGCCGCCTCGAAGAGTCCCCGGTTTCGCCGCTCGGGAGAGACCTTGCCCACCACTTTCAGCGTCTCGGGAAGAAAGTGCGCGGTCGTCACCCAGGTGACGGTCTTGCCTTTCTCATCCTTCCCCTGGTAGCGGTAGGGAATGCTCAACACCGGCCCGGCCAGGACCTGGGTCCAGCCCCAGGTGCCGGCGATCTCCTGTGACGCTTGGTTGCCCCGGTATTCGCGCTCCCTGACCAGCTCCCTCACCCTCTCGAGGGGAGCCAGCAGGACGAGGATCAAACCTCCGATGACCAGCAGCTTGACGGCCATGGAGTCGCGCAGTCGTTTCTTTTCGGGTTCGTTGGGAACCATGGATCGTTTCCTCCTTGAGAAGTTCGGAGGAAGTAGACCTCCCCGCCAAGGAGCCAGGCGGGCGGAATCGTGGAGAGGCTGCGCCGGATTGTGGCGAGATCGTGGCAGGTACGGCGGCGGCGCTAGAATCCCGTCCCGTTCGACTCTCGCTGGCGGAGCGCAACGGCATCCCGGTGCAGGTGGGCTTCACCGGAGGTGCGACGGACGGCATGCCGTTCCTGGCGAGCGGCGCGGCGGTGCTCCCCTTCTCCTGGCCGGGCCGTTACTCCCACTCCCCTATCGAGGTGGCGGATCTGCGGGACGTCGAGGCGCTGGTGAAGCTGATCGTGGCGGTGGCGACGGACCCTCACCCCTAGCCCCTCTCCCGGTGAGGGTCAGCCCTTCACGCCTAGCCGTTCCATCTTGATCGCCAGGCCGTTGCGCGACAGACCCAGCAGGCGGGCGGCGTGGGACTTGTTGCCGTTGGTGCGGCGCAGCGCCTCGCGGATGGCCGCCTGCTCCGTGTTGCTCACCAGGCGCTCCAGCTCGAGATCGGAGGCGGCGTCCACCCGAGTGGTGGCCGCGAGGGTGCCGTTGCGGACCCGCTCGGGCAGCAGGTTGACGTCCACCGGCCGGCCCGCCGGCGCCATATAGACGAGCTGGCGGGCGGTGTTCTCCAGCTCCGCCAGGTTGCCCGGATAGTCGTAGCTCAGCAGGGCCGACATGGCCTTGACCGTGATCCCCTGCAGGCGCTTGCCGGTCTCGTGGCAGAACCGGTTGATGTAGGACTGGATCAGCAGCGGCAGATCCTCACGCCGCTCCCGCAGGGGCGGCACCTGGATGGTGGTCTGCGACAGCCGGTAGGCGAGGTCCACGCGGAAGAGGTCGCGGGCGACGGCCGAATCGAGAGGATTGCGGCTCCCCACCACCAGCCGCACCTCGACGGGATGGGTCTCGTTGCTGCCGGCCGGCTCCACCTGCCCCGAGCGCAGGAAACGCACCAGCCGCGCCTGCAGGTCCATCGGGAGCTGCTCGATCTCGTCCAGAAAGAGGGTGCCGCCGTTGGCCAGCAGCAGCTTGCCTTCGCGCCGCACCGGACCGCCCTTGCCGGGAATCTCGGCGCCGAACAGGTCGGCTTCGAGCTGCTGCGGCTTGGCGCCGGCGCAGGTAGTGACCACGAAAGGACCGTTGCGGCGCGGACCCGAGAGGTGGAGCGAGCGGGCGAGCAGATCCTTGCCCACGCCCGGCTCGCCGCAGAGCAGCACGTGAACCGGCGGATCGACGGCGGCTCGGAGCTGCTCGACGACCTGCTTCATGGCCTGCGACTCCCCCACCACTAGGCCGGGATCGAGCGTGAGGTCCTGCTGCCCCGGATGGCCCGGCAGGATCGGCTCGTACCAGCCCACGTGATGCACCAGCCCCAACACCAGCAGGTGCGCGAGCGTGCTGAGGGAGGCAGCTGGCGACCAGGCCTGGGGATCGAACCGCGGCAACGCCACGAGGAGCGTGTAGTCGCGGTCGAGGGCGACGAAGAACTGGTAGAAGATCCACGCCGGGGCGCCCCCGAGCTCGCCCAGAAACGAGCCTCCCTTCTGCGGATTCCGAGTTTCCTCGCGATGCCGGAGAAGCTGCTCGAGCAGGGCTTCGCCGCCGGCCAGCCAGGTGGGATCGCTCGTCACCACCAGCCGCAAGCCGGCGCCCTCCATCTCACCCATCAGCAGGAATAGGGCGCCGCCCCCGAAATCCGCCAGCACATTGCTCACCAGGGATTCGGACGTGGTGCGGCTCTCGACGTCGGCGAGCACCCAGTCGCTGATCCGGTTCAGATGCTCGATCATCCGGTACGAGGTGATCCGCGGCGGACCGTCCGCCGGCTCCTCCTGAACCGCCGCCGGCGGTTTCTCCGGTGTTGGCAAGACATCCTCGACCAACAGAGTCACGCCGCCGACACGGATCTCGTCCAGCACCTCGAGGGAGGCCTCCCGGACCTTCCGCCCGCTCACCAGCAGGCCCTTGCGAGTCCCCAGGTCCTCGATGCGCAGCTCCGTGCCGTCGAAAAGGATCCGCGCATGCCGCTGTGCGACCCCCGCATACGGCAGGCAGATGTCGCACTCGGGCCAGCTCCCGACGATCAGCTCGTTCCGATGGATGGGGAACCGCCTGACCCCGTCCGGCGCATAGGCGACCAGTCGCAGCATGGGACCGCAAGTGTACTCCAGCCGGTGCTATCCTCCCCGCCGTGAACGACCTCTTCCTGCGCACCTGCCGCGGCGAGGCCACCGAGCGCCGGCCGGTATGGATCATGCGGCAGGCCGGCCGCTACCTCCCCGAGTACCGCGCGGTCCGCCAGAAGGCGGACTTCCTCACGCTGTGCAAGACGCCCGAGCTGGCGGCCGAGGTGACCATCCAGCCAGTCGATATCCTCGGCGTCGACGCCGCCATCCTCTTCGCCGACATCCTGCTGCCGTTGGAAGCCATGGGCGCCGAGCTGGTCTTCGCCAAGGGGGACGGTCCCAGCTTCCCCCATCCCGTGCGCACCCGCGAGGACGTGTCGCGCCTCCGCTCGCCGGAGGTGGAATCGACCCTCGGCTACGTCTTCGACGCCATGCGCCTGGTGCGGCGCGAGCTCGACGGCCGGGTGCCCGTCCTGGGCTTCGGCGGCACGCCCTGGACCCTCGCCGCCTATCTCGTCGAAGGCGGCGGCTCCAAACACTTCGAGCATCTCCTCGCCTGGAGCTACGGCGATCCCGAGGGCCTGGCCCTGCTCCTCGACCGCGTCGCCGAGACCTCCATCGCCTACCTGCGCGGCCAGATCGACGCCGGCGCCCAGGCCCTCCAGCTCTTCGACACCTGGGGAGGCCTGCTCGACCTGGACCGCTGGCGGACCCTCGCCCTGCCTCCCCTGCGCAAGATCGTGTCGGCGCTGCAAGGCACGGTGCCTCTGATCTATTACATCAACGGCGGCTCGCACCTGCTGCCCGGCCTGCGGGAGCTGGCGGTGGACGTGCTGTCGGTGGATTGGCGGCAGCCGCTCGCCGAGGTCCGGGTGGCCGTGGGCCCGCGGGTGCTGCAGGGCAACCTCGATCCCGCGGCCCTGCTCGCTCCGATCCCCGAGATCGAGCGTCGCGCCGCTGCCCTGGTGGCCGCCGGCCAAGGCGGCGGCCACATCGTCAATCTCGGCCACGGCATCCTGCCCATGACGCCGGTCGAGAACGCCAAGGCGTTCGTCGAGGCGGTGAAGCGGACGCCGGCGCCCTAGTGGTGCGTCGATCCTCCGGGATTCTTCGCCGCGGAGCCCAGGCTGCTGTGGATGGTGGCGATCCAGGCCTTGGTGTCGGTGAACCCGCTGCCGTAGTCCTTCCACTGCTCGGGCAGGCCCTCGGTCTGCAGTTGCTCCAGGCTCTTGCCGGCCGCCATCCCCTTGCGGACGACTTCAGTGGTTTCCGCCAGCATGCGGTGATACGCCTTCAGGTCTTCCACTGAGGAGAGGCGCCCGTGGCCGGGGATGACCTTGGCGTCGGCGGGAATCTGCGCGATCACCTTCGCCACGTTGTCGATCAGCCCCTGAACGCTGCCGCCGCTCTCGAGGTCGACGAACGGGAAGCGGCCGGCGAAGAAGTCGTCGCCCATGTGGACCGCGTTGGACTTGGTGAAGAAGATGACGCTGTCGCCGTCCGTATGGCCGTGCGGGAAGTGGATCGCCTTGATCTCCTCGCCGTTGAAGTGAACCGAGACCGCGTCGGCGAAGGTGATCACCGGCAGCGCCTCGGCCGGCGAGGGCGCCACGTCGTTGCCGCTGACGTGCTGGGGCGTGGAGAGCCGCTTGCGGACGTTCTCCTGGGCGATGATCGGCGCCTCGGGTCCGAAGACGGCGTTGCTGCCGGTGTGGTCGCCGTGCCAGTGGGTATTGAGGATGAACTTGAGCTTGCCGAGATTGATGCCCTTGAGGGCGGCCCGGATCTTCTCCGCCAGCGGGGCGTACTGATCGTCGACGATCAGTATGCCGTCGCTCCCCGCCGACACGCCGATGTTGCCGCCCGCGCCCTGTAGCATGTAGATGTTGCCGGAGACGGGGACCACCTTCATCTCCACCTTCGAGAAATCCTGCTGCTGCGCCGCCGCCGGCAAAGCGGCCAGGGCGAGCGCCAGACCAACGCGGACTATCCTGCGCATGCCGAATCCTCCCCTGTTTCGCGAAGAACTACTGCGGCGGGAAATCTAGCACGGCAGGGAAAAGCCTTCACCCTCCGCCGGTGACCCGCAGGAGCTGGTCGGTGAGCTGACCCAAGATTCTCCCTAAGCCTGGAATCTGCGCCGCCACCAGGCCGAGCAGAGGGATGCCGGCGTAGGTGAGGAAATTTCCCCAGAAGGCGCGGTCCAGCGTCACTTGACCCGGCGTCGTGTCGCCGATCCGGCTCAAGGTGGCGTTGCGGTCCATCTGTACGAAGATCCAGCACGCCACCGCCACGGCAACGGCGAGAGCGAACCAGACTCCGGTGGAAACGAACCGCTTCGGCTGGAACGCGTAGAACGTCACCGCCAGGAGGATGAGCAGACCCGGCACCATCGTCCCGATCAGGCAGCTCCGTAGGTGGGCGAAACCGTAGCGCAGGTAAGCCGTCACCCGCAGCGCCAGGAACTCCCTCACTCCCGGCATGGCGAGCCGAGAAGAGAGATCGCGGCAAGCCTGGGCGAAGATGTGCTCGATCTCGTTGCGGTGCTCGATCTCGGGGATCGCGCCCTCGCCGGTCTCGCCGTCGAACATTCCGGTCAGCGGGACGTCGAGCACCTCCGGGTACCCGGGCAAGGCCAGGGTGCCGGCCTCGACGAGCTTGCGGAGCTTGCGGACGGAGAGGGTCAGGATCTTGAACGGCGGCATCCCCCAGCCGAACGACTTGATGGGGCGCCACTCCACCTCCTTGCCCACGGCCACGAAAGCCGCCGCCAGCTCGAGCGAGGCGTTGTCCAGCCGCTCCAACAGCCATCGCATCCCCAGCCAGAGGCGTACGAAGCGATAGAAGGAGAGCGCGGCCAGCGCGAGGGCCGTCAGGAGAAAGGCCACGAAGAACCAGCCGTAGCCCTTGGTCTCCGCGATCGGCTGGATGGTGCCCCACAGCAGCACCGCGGGAGGAACGAACGCCAGTGCTGCGAGCAGCCATGAACGTCCATCTCGCGGCAAGGTCCGGTTGAGGAGACGGCCGAGGCGCTCCAGCACCTTGGCGCATCCCGCCGACGACGGTTCGCACAGCGCCGGCAAGGGACAATCGATCGCCAGCCGGGCCATCAGCCGCCGCCGCACCAGCTCGTTGAGCAGCCAGGCGTAGATCGCGGCGCCGAGAGCGGCGAGAGAGGGCAACGGGGAGAGCCCGCTCGACAGCGCCCGCGCCCGCAGGTGGAAGAGCTCCACCTGATCGCCGGGGATACAGAGCCGCCGGATTCCGCAAGCCAGGAGAACGAGCAGCAGGCCTCCTCCCAGCACCCAGGCGATCCACTCGCCCCCTCTCACCGTCCGCCGCGCGTGCTTCAGGGTCTGAAACACGAGGAATGCGAAGGCCAGCCCGAGGGCGCCCAGGTACATGATCTGCGCCGGCTCCCAGATCGCTCTCTGGAGGTGGACAGCGAAGTCCCGTGCCCAGAGCGGCACGCTGGCGATCACCAGGAGGGTACCCGCCGCCGCGGTGAGCAGGAGCGAGCCCAACGTCAGGAGCACGCGGTTTCCTTTCGCCGGATCGACCTGGGCGCCCGCGACCGGCCGCAGCAGCGCCTCCCGCTCCAGCCATATCGCCAAGGCACAGAGAACGAGGGCGGCGAGCAGAAACAGAAGATCGTTCTTGCCGGTAAAGCCGGTGCCTTCCGCCGCCACAAGCGGTGGCGGACCCGTAGGCGGCGGACCGCAGATCCGGGCTGAGGGCGAATAGACGGGCAGGCGGGCGATCGGCCAGAGCGAACCGTTGGCAACGGCGGCGATCCAGGCCTCGGGTGGCGAGACCGGACCGGTTTCCAGCAAGTACTTCACCGCCTGGTAGGTCCCCTGCTCGAAGCCGCTGACGAACTGCCGCCGCTCCCGCCCCTCCAGGTCAACGGAAGACGGAATTCCAGGCGCGCCCTCGGTGAACAGCGGAGCCGTCGTCAGGACCAGTGCGCCCTCCATGGAGGCGGCGTACTGAGAGTGGGCATAGAGCAGATCGTTGTCGAACGTGAACAGCACCGTGTCCGGGAGAAACCTGCGGATCTCCTCAGCCAGGAAGAGCTTGTCCTTGACGTTGGTCGCCAGGATGCCGGCGTAGCGGATGCCCTCCCGCGACATCGCCTCCAGGAGGTTCGCGAGCATCAGCTCGCCCGCCCGGGTGGTGAGGGGATTGGAGATCGGGATGAGGTCCACGGTCCGCTCGCGGTCGGCCACGTCCAGGTCCAGGACCTGACGGCCGGCCTGGATCTGGGACTCCAGCGCAGAAACATCCGACGCCGGCTTGGCCTCTTTTTCCTTGAACGCGTTCCGCAAGTCCGAGATGTGGCTGGGGAAGGGCACCAACACCAGATGGTCGGGCACCTCGTCGATCCCTCTCGCTTGGAACATCTCTTTGAGCTTCCGCAGGCGCCGTTTCTGCACCCGCAGCTCCTGACCGGCCGGCTCCCGCTGCTGCAGCTCCTCTGTCTTGCGCTCCTGCGCCGTCAGCTCCTGCGTCATGAGCTCGTTCTGCTTCCGTTCGTCCTGCTCCTGCTTGACGAAGCTCCAGCCGTACGAGGTATCGGCCTCGGTCAGCAGAGCGATCCGCTGGAGGTCCCATCCCAGATGGGCGTGCAGGAAGGATAAGGCGGCGTCGTGCAGGTCGGAGTCCGGCAGCACGGTGCGGCAAAAACCGGAATCCACCTCTCGAAAAATGGCTTCGAGCCCGCTCGCGGTCGCCGACCCGGTGGCCATGCGGAATTGCATCGACGTGTCTGACGTCTGCTTTTTCCAGGCCGCCACCGCCAGACGAATGGACTCCGCCGAGCCGGAGAAGGACGGCCCGAGAAGGCCCACGGTTCCCTCCCCGCCTGCGCCTTGCAACGCGGACGCGAGATCCAGGGCTGCGAGGAACGCCTGCTTCTGGATGCCGGCCCGGGGCGTCTCGCCGACCAGGAGCACCACCGCCAGTTGATGCGAGCCGTCGGACCATCTCCGGAACAGCAGAGTGCCCGGCGCCTTCTGCGCTCCCCCTTCCCCCTTCGCTTCGCCGAGCGTCCAAGGCAGCCAGGCGCGATCGACCAGATACCCTGCCTGGGCGAACCCGCGCTGGATCGCATCGAGGGCCTGATCGAAGCGGGGATCTCCCGGGATAGGTACCAGCGCCACCAGCGGACGCAGTTCGTATCGGGTCAACTTTGCCCTCGCGACCACCTCGCTCAGCCCCGTGTCACGCTGGATCTCGGGGGACGTCTCCAGAGCGAAGAACTCGCGGATCAGCCGTACGGGCTCGCACCACGCCGGGATAGCGCCTTTGCCCTGGCAGTCCTCGTCCGTCGCCGTTGCGGTGGCGGCAGGCGGAGCCGTCTCTTTCTCCGCGGCCTTCTTCTCTTCCGCAGGCTTGACGACCCGGGAAACCGGATACACGGCTGAGATGGCCAGCAGAACCACCAGCCAGGGGGCGGCGTTCTTCATGGTTTGTCAGGCGCTGGAGCTGACGAGAATGTTACCAGATGCTCAAGCAGAGTGGGCCAGTCCGTCGCCATGCGAGAAGGGACGGACGAACGAGAGCCT
The DNA here is from genome assembly GCA_036002325.1 of Thermoanaerobaculia bacterium. Lineage (GTDB taxonomy): Bacteria > Acidobacteriota > Thermoanaerobaculia > Multivoradales > UBA5704 > DATARR01. Next base: position 110,245 of record DASYTJ010000087.1, read on the forward strand.
TTCCCGGCTCAGCGTGCCGCGCGGTCCTCGGTCCTTGTCACTCGTACCGCAGCGCTTCGATGGGATCCAGCCCCGCGGCGCGCGACGCGGGGTAGATCCCCGAGGCGAGCCCCACCGCCATGGCGACGCCGGTCGAGAGGAGGATGGAGGCGCCGGTAACGATGGTCTCCCAGCCGGCGTAGGCGGCGACGCCGCGGGCGAGCGCCAGACCCGCCACGATGCCCACCACACCACCGAGCAGGCTGATGGCGAACGACTCGACGATGAACTGGAAGCGGATGTCCCGGCTGCGGGCCCCCACGGCCCGGCGGACGCCGATCTCCCGCGTCCGCTCCAGCACGGTGGCCAGCATGATGTTCATGATGCCGATGCCGCCCACCAGCAGGGAGATGCCGGCGATGGCGCCCATCACCACGTTGAACAGCCGCTGCGTCCGCCGGCTCTCCGCCAACAGGGCCTCGGGAACGACCAGCTCGTAGTCGGCGGCGCCGCCGTGCAGGCGGTCCAGGAGGTCGCGCATCAGGAAGGAGGTCTCCTCACCGCTCGTCCCTGGTTTCAGCCGGACGACGATCTCGTCGAGCGGCGAGGCGAGCTCCGAGTGCTCGAACTTGCGGTCCGCCGTGGAGAGCGGCAGGTAGACCTCGCGCGAGGTCGAAGCGGCCGTCCCGGCGTCCGGCTTCCCCGGTCCGGCCTTGGCCGCCGGCGCGGCATCGGCGGCGGCGAGGACGCCCACCACCTCCAGCCAGACGTCGTTGACCTTCACCAGCCGCCCCAGGGCCGGGCCGTAGCCGAACAGATCGCGGCGCACCCCCGGGCCGACGACGCAGACCTGGGCATGGATGCTCTCGTCCATGGAATCGAGAAAGCGGCCTTCGGCCAGCGCCAGATGGGCGAGATCTTCATACTCCGGGGTCACACCATAGACGGCGGTGCCGTCGGCCTTGCCGGAGGGCGCCAGCACCTTGTAGGGATCGATACGGATGCGCGGCGCCACCAGCTCGACTCCGGGGACGGCCTCGGTGATGGCTGCGGCGTCGCGCTGGGAGACGCCGAGCGAGGTCTGGCGGATCTCGGCCAGCTCGTCCTCCTTGAAGGTCTTGGCGCGGACGAGAATATTGCGCAACCCCAGCCGCTCGATGCTGGCGAGGGCCTGGCGCTCGGCCCCGGCACCGATGGACATCATGGCGATCACGGCGCCGACTCCGAAGATCATGCCCAGCATGGTCAGGGCCGACCGCAGCTTGTGAGCCGCGAGGCTGTCGAGCGCCGAACGGAAGGCTTCCTGTGGGGTCATCGGGGGCTGGTCAATTGCGGATGGTGATCATGACGCTGCGCCTCCGCCCCGAGCGGGTGGCGGGAGCGGCCGGCGGCGGCGCCGGTTTGACCTCCGGCGTCCCCGCCGGGCGGGTGGGATCGCGCAGCGCCAGCACGTCGCCGGCCCGCAGGCCCGACTCGACGACCACCCGGCCCATGGTGGAGGGACCGAGCTTGACCGCCACCTGCTCGAAGCCGCTGCCCCCTCTGCGAAAGACCACCGAGCGGCCCTCGCGGTCGAAGACGGCCTGCCGCGGCGCCAGCAGGGCGCCCCGGCGCTCCTCCAGCTCCAGCGTCGCCTGCACCCGCTGGCCCGGCTTCATCGACCGCGGATCGGTGCGGTCGAGCTGCAGGGTGACGGCGAAGTACTGCACCGGCGAGCCCGGAATGCGCGGCTTGGCGAGCGCGTCGACCCGGGCGATGCGGGCCGGGTAGGAGATCCCCGGCGCGGACTCCACGGCGAGCGTCGCCGGCCGGCCCGCCTTGAGGCCGCCGGCGTCCGCTTCCAGGACGTAGACCTCGGCCTTCATCGTCGAAAGATCCGGGATTTCGGCCAGCGGCTGGCCGTTCCACACGTTGTCGCCCACCCGGGTGGTCTCGCCGCGCCAGTCGCGCTTGAGGATCAGCACACCGTCGTGCGGGGCGGTGACGGTGAGCGCCTGGAGGCCTTGGCGAGCCTGCTGGATCTTGGCCTCGGCCTGGCGGATCTTGATCTGCAGCAGCTCGGTCTCGGTGCCGGAGAGCCGCTCGCGGGTGCGGCGGTTCGCCTGCGCATGCTCTTCCTTCACCTGCGCCAGCTCCTGATCGATCTCGGACTCGATGATGTCGTGGCGGGAGAAGATCATCTCATCCTTCTTCTGAAACTGGCGGGCGTTCTGCAGCTCGGTGCGCGCCATGGCCGCGTCGCGCTCCAGCTTGCGGACCTCGGCGAGGCCCTCGATCTTCTCCTTCTCCATCTTCAACCGCGTCTCGTGGAGCTCGTCCTCGGCGTCGGTGAGCCGCTTCTCGATGGCGCTGGGATCGAAGCGGATCACCACGTCTCCCTGCTTGACCCGCGAGCCGTCCGGAGCCACCCAGCCGATGCGGAAGGGACCCGGCACTCCCACCGGCACGGTGATCGGCGTCGCGCGAACCGCCAGGAGATTCCCCTGGGCCGGCACCCGGCGCACGAAGTCCTGCGGCTCGACCTTGAGCATCGGCACGTCGCCGCCGTTCGGGCGGGTGAGGGGGAGGAACGCCGCCAGGGCCAGCAGCGCTCCCGCGGCGCCGGCCCCGAGGCCGATGCGCGAACCTTTCATCAATCCTCCTCTGCGAGATCGCGCCGCGAGATCAGATCGCCCGCGGCGAGCCCCTTGACGATCTCCACCAGCCGCTCGTTGCGCCGTCCGAGCACGGGGCTCAGCTCCTCGTGCCCCCAACCCCGGCGGCGGTAGACCACCGGGCCCGATGGCCGGTTGAACACGGTCTCGGCGGGAGCCACCAGGACGCGCGACGCCCGCTCGATCTCCACCGTGCCGGTGAAGCGCATGCCCGGCCGCATGCGCTGGGGATCGGTGCGGTCGAGATCGATCTCCAGCTTCACCACCTTGAGCGGATTGGCCTCCGAACGGCTGCGCACATTGCCGCCGATCGACCGTACGCGGCCGGTGAAGGCGTCGTCCGGATGGGCGTCGAGGCGGAGGCTCACGCGCTGGCCCACGCTCAGCCGGCCGGCGTCCGCCTCGTCGATCTCGCCGTCGGCCCGCATCCGGCGGAGGTCCGGGATCTCCAGCACCGACTGGCCCCGCCAGCAGGAATCGCCCACCTTCTTCTTCTCGCCGTCGCCGGCGGCCACGTAGACCACGGTGCCGGCGCTCGGCGCCGTCACGGTCATGCGGCGGATGGCGTCCTCCATCTCGCTCACGCGGGCGGCGGCGCGGTCCCTCCTCTTGGCCAGGGTGCTGATCTCGGAGCCGCTGTGGAGGGCCTCCAGGCGCAGCTTCTCCTTCAGATAGGCGATCTCGCGGTTGGCGAGCGCCAGGTCCTCCCGCGCCTGCGCCAGCTCCTTGGCGGCGACCAGCTCGGACGGCACCTGCACCTTGAGCGCGGCGCGCCGCTGCCGGGCCTCGGCCTCGGCGAGCTGCAGCTTTTCGTCGTGGAGCTCGATCTGCTGGTTCGTCTGGCGCTTCTCCAACTCCTTCTGCGCCGAGTCGCGCTCGGCCATCTTGTCGAGCAACTCGCGCTCCAGCTCGGAAGTGTCGAAGCCGAGGACCGGCTCGCCGGCCCGCACCGGCGTGCCCTCGGGAGCGAGGAAGGCGATCTTGTACTCCCAGAGCTCCTGGATCTGCGGCGGACCGATGCGCTGCGAGCGCACCGAGGAGAGCGTTCCCGAGACCGGCGCGCCCACCACCAGGTCGTCCCGCCGCACCTCCACCCAGTCGCCGTTGGCCGAGGCCGCCGCCCGTCCGGACGCCAGCCACAGCGCGGCCACGACCGCCAGGGCCGCCGCGCCGGCCGCCGCGAACCGGGTGGCCCGCCGCTGCCGCGGGCTCACCCGCTCCTCCCGTCGCGGCTGCGCAGCCGCGTTCCCTCGCGCAGACCGCTCTCGACCACGCATTCGTTCGCGGCGCAGGGCCCGAGCCGCACTGCGGAGGCGCCGCCCGCGGCGAGCAGAGCCCGCGGCCGTGCGCCCGAGAGGTCCAGAGCGGCCCGCGGCACCAGCAGGGCGTCCTTCCTCTCCGGCCCCAGCACCTCGACGCGCACCGACATGCCGGGCCGCATGCGCCGCGGGTCCGACCGCTCCAGATCGATCCGCACCGGGAACGAGCGCAGCAGCAGACTGCGCCGCGACTCGCGCGCCACGGGTGAGATCTCGGCCACCCGGCCGCGGTAGGTGACGCCCGGATAGGCGTCGAGCGTGCACAGCGCGGCGAGCCCCGGCGCGATGCGCCCGTCGTCGACGTCGGAGAGGCTGGCCTGGACGATCATCGAAGAGAGCTCCGGCAGCGTGGCCACCGTCATCCCTACCCAGATGGTGTCACCCACCTGCAGCTTGCGCCCCTCCCAGGGATGATTGGCGATCAGCACGATGCCCGCGCGGGGGGCGCGCAGGGTGAGGGCCTCGATGGCTTCCTCGGCGGTGCGGATCTCCCGCCGCGACTTCTCCAGCGTGATCTTCTGGATCTGGACGTCGGCGACGCTCCCCCGGCGCTGCGCCGCGAGGTCCTCCTCCGCCTTGGCCAGCTCCGCCTGGGCGCGCGCGAGGGCGAGCTGCCGCTCCTGGTACTCGCGCAGCGACAGGAGGTCTTTGGGTATAGCGGCGGCGATCCGCGCCTTCGCCACCTCCGAGCGCTCCTTCTCCACCTGGAACTGCTTCTCGGCTTTCTGCGTCTTCGCGTCGGCCTCGGCCTGGTCGAGGCTGCTGCCGGCGTCGAACGCGCTGAGCCGCTTCTCCTCCAGGTCGGAGGCGAACTGCGAGTTGTCGAAGGCCACCACCGGATCTCCGGCCTTCACCACCGCCCCGTCCTCGGCCATCCAGCGGATGGCGAGCTGAAAGGCGTTGGTGCGCGGCACGATGAGCGCCTCGCCGCGGGCCGCCGCCAGCTCGCCGCTGAGCAGCACGCGCTGACGGAAGGAACCGCGGCGGACCGTCAGCTCCTCCCCCGCCTCGCGCGGCGCCTCGGCTCGCGCTCCGGCCCCCGAGCAGCCCGCGAGGGACGCCGCGACGGCCAGACCGAGGAGAGCTGCGCAGATCGGTTTCATTCCCATCATTTCCTTCAATAGGAACGTATACGGCACGCCGGTATTCCTGTCTAGAGGGGGGACGGGCGTCGGAGTCCCTCTCCCTATAGACGGTGCCGTCACGGAGGGGTTCCCGGGCAGGTCAACCTGACGCCGACAGCCACCGCCGAACAGGGATTCTCCGCCGCCTCGGGCGGCTTCTCCCCCTACCGCGTCCCGAAGTCCACCTTCGGCGCCGTTTCCGCTCCCGCCTGGGCCTGGAAGTAGGCCTTCGGCTCGAATCCCATCATGCGGGCGAAGAGGGCGGCCGGGAAGCGCTTGATGCGGGTGTTGTAATCCTGGGCCACCTGATTGAAGCTGCGGCGCTCGACGGCGATGCGGTTCTCCGTCCCCTCGAGCTGCACCATCAGGTCCTGGAAGGCCTGGACGGAGCGCAGCTCGGGGTAGCGCTCGACGACCACCAGCAGGCGGGAGAGGGCCGAGGAGAGGCCGTCCTGGGCCTGCTGGAACTGCGCGAACTTCTGCGGATCGTTGAGGATCTCCGCCGTCGCCTGAGGAGTGATCTGACCCACCCGGCTGCGCGCCTCGACGACCTGGTTGAGCGTCGTCTGCTCGAAGTTGGCGGCGCCCTTGACCGTGGCCACCAGGTTGGGTACCAGGTCCGCCCGGCGCTGGTAGACGTTCTGCACCTGCGCCCATTGGGCGTCCACCGCCTGCTCCGCTCCGACCAGGCCGTTGTAGACGCCGACGAGGTACAACCCGAAGATCACGACCAGCCCCAGCGCCACGAGGCCGGCGATCAGACAGCCGCTCCTTTTCATGGTCCCCTCCTTCCCGGCGCCCGGCAGGCGCGATGGGGATCATACCGTGAACCCCTGGTCACCTCCGACAATCAAGGTCAAGGACGTGCTGGTGACCGGACGGGGACTGCCGGGGAGCGGCGCGCCCGGACGCTAACGCCTCCCTTTCGCGTACCATGGAGGCTAGAAACCGGTCTCCTACAGGAGGGATGGACCGATGGCGACTTTCAGAATTTCGTCGCCGGCGCGCGGCGGGCGGAGCCTCGGCGGCAAGATCGCCGGCAGCCTCTTCCTCCTGCCGTTTCTGGCCATGGGTCTCGTCTTCTTCGTCCTCATGGTCTACGGCCTCTACCGCGGTGCAAGGACTTACACCTGGGACCCCGCCGACTGTCTGATCCTCGAAAGCAGCGTCGACGAGAATCCGCAGGCCGCCGAAGCGAGCGAGGCCTATCGCTTCAAGGTGCTCTATACCTATAGCGTCGGAGGTGCGCGCTTTACCTCCGACCGCTACCAGCCCGGCTACAACGGCTCCTCCGAAATCGAGGACGCGCAACAGCTGGCCGACCGCTATCCGCGAGGGTCCCGCGCCGCCTGCTACGTCGATCCCGCCAAGCCGTCCGCGGCGATCCTGCGGCGGCCGAGCCTCTGGGTCGCGTTCTTCCTCTTCCTGCCGCTCCTCTTCATCGCCGCGGGCGGCGGCGGCATCTATCTCCTCTGGCAGCCCTCCGACGACCCGATGGGTCCGCGCCTGCAGAAGGCGATCCAGAACGCCAATCCCAAGGGCTGCATCGCGGCTTTCTTCGGTTTGTTCCTGCTCGCCGGGGCCGGCGTTTCCCTGTTCTTCCTGCTCCCGGCCGTGCAGGTGCTGAAGGCCAAATCCTGGCAGGCGACGCCGTGCACCGTCCTCACCAGCCAGCTCCAGAGCCACCCCGGCGACGACAGCACGACCTACAGCGTCGACGTGTCCTACGTCTACAGCTTCGGGGGCCGGGCCTACCGATCCAGCCGCTACCAGTTCCTCGGCGGCTCCAGCGGCGGCTACGCGGAAAAAGAACGGATCGTGCGGCGCCTGCCGCCGCTCACCCGCACCACCTGCTACGTCAACCCTGAAAAGCCGTCCGAAGCCGTGATGAACCGGGACTTCAGCTCCGAGTACGCCTTCGGCCTCGTCCCCCTGCTCTTCGTGGCGGTGGGCCTGGGCGGCATCATCTTCACCCTGCGCGGCAAGCTCCAGACGTAATGCTGAAGATCGTCCAGGCCGAGAGCGTGGAGGACCTGCGGGAAGCCCGCACCCTGTTCGAGGAGTACGCCGCCTCGTTGAGCTTCGACCTCGGCTTTCAGGACTTCGCCGCCGAGCTCGCCGGCCTGCCAGGAGACTACGCGCCGCCGCGCGGGCGCCTCCTCCTCGCCGTTCACGACGGCCGGACGGCGGGATGCGTGGCGTTGCGGGAGTTGGAGAAGGACGTCTGCGAGATGAAGCGGCTCTACGTGCGGCCCGGCTTTCGTGGCCTCCAGGTCGGCCGCGCGCTGGTCGAGGCCGTCATCGCCGAAGGACGTGCGATCGGCTATGCCCGCATGCGCCTGGACACCGTCCCCGCGATGGAACGGGCGCGGGCGCTCTACCGCGCCTTCGGTTTTGAGGAGATCCCGGCGTACCGCTACAACCCGGTCCCGGGAACGGCGTTCATGGAGCTGCGCCTGGACGATTCTGCGGCTCACCCACGAGGCGTGACCAGCGCCTCCAGATAGGCGCGGTCCGTGGAGCTGATGCGCAGGAACTCGACGCCCACCTGGTGCTCCGTCTCGCTCTTGCGGATCTCGTAGACCACTCGGCTGTCCGTCTTCACCACCCGGCCGCGGAGGGCGATCGAGAGCTCCATCAGCGACCCGAAGCCGAGCGACTCCTCGCTGACGAACATACAGCCGCCCGGACCGATGACCCGCGTGCGGGCGAACTCCTCGAAGGGGCTCGGACCGAGCAGGCGCACCATCACCGCGTGCGTGGCTGGGAGACGGGGAAAACGCCGGTTTCTGTGCGGCTGCATGGCAGAGCCCCCCTTCGCTGCAGGAGTCGCGATTCACTGCTGCTCCGCAATACTGTACGCGATACATAGACAATGATCAATACGATTGAAGCCGCGTCTTCTCCGGCGTGCGCCTGTCCCGGTTCCGCTCTTCTCCGATACCACTTATTTTGAGGAACACCGCGGAGCCGTACGCCGGGGGGTCCCGAGAAGGAGATCGACTCATGGAACAAACCGATGTGATCCGAGCTTGGAAGGACCCTGTCTACCGCTCAGGCTTGAGCCGCGACGAGCTGGCTGTCCTGCCGGCCCACCCGGCCGGTCTCATCGAGCTGCGGGCAGAGGATCTCAAGTCGGTCCCGAGCGGCATCGCGTTGACTACAGCGATCGACTGCACCGAGTTCACCTTCCGCAACTGGCGGCGTTGCTGTCCGTAGCCCACGCTCCATGGTGGAGCGCAGGGGGCGAGCGAAGGAGTAGCTTCATGACAAGCGGCGAGATCATCCGCGCCTGGAAAGACCCTCTATACCGCGCCAGCCTCACGAGCGACGAGCTGGATCAGCTCCCGACCCATCCGGCCGGCCTCATCGAGCTGCCGGAAGCTCACCTCAAGGCGATCTCGATCGAGGCCTTGACGACCGCTCCGGAATGCACCCTGTACACATCCGCCCTCCGGCGGTGCTGCCCGAAACCTTGAGCAGGAACCGGGATCCGATCTCCGAGGGCCGGGAAGACATCAAACAAAGCATCGCGGCGTAGGTGAGGGCTTCGGAGGGCATATCGCTGAAGAGCTCACAGGCGCGCCGGCCATCGTGGAGCCCCTTCCCCTGCCCGACGAGCTGCGGGACGATCCGACGCTCGGCTTCCTCGAGCTGGTCCAGCCGCTCATCGCGCCGGCGCGTGCTCGTCTGCGGGCCGGTATCGCGACGATCGTCCGCGAGGCCCGGCAGCCGCCGCCGTTCTCCGCGGCCGAGGCGGAGCGGCTGGCAACGGCGCCGCTCGCACTGCACCTTCTGCCTCTCCTGGCGCGCACTCTGGTGCTGGAGATGCACGTGGCACGGATCGAAGGCTCGCTGCCAGGGGCCACGCCCGAGGAGCGTTTCGCCGCTTTCGTCGATCGCCTGCGCGGCCGGGAGACCGCCGCCGCGCTCTTTGCGGAATACCCGGTCCTCGCCCGCCTGGTGGTGGAAGAGCTGCGGACCTGGGTCAGCGTATCGCTGGAGGTGCTGGAGCGCCTCGCCGCGGATTGGCCCGACCTGGTGGCCACCTTCTTCGCGGGACGCGATCCTGGCCCGCTCGTCTCGCTCGACGGCGGCGCGGGAGATCGCCACGGGGGCGGGCGCACCGTGCGGATCGCCGGCTTCGCCTCCGAGGCGAAGATCGTCTATAAGCCGCGCTGCCTGGCGGTTGACCGCCGCTTCCAGGATCTCCTCGCCTGGCTCGACGGCAAGAGCCCCGCCCCCGGCCTGCGCCGCCTCGCGATCCTCGACCGCGGCGCCTACGGGTGGATGGAGTTCGTGGCCGCAGAGGGCTGCTCCACCGCCGCCGAGGTGTCGCTCTATCACCGGCGCCTCGGCGGTCTGCTGGCCTTGCTCTACGCTCTGGAGGCCACGGACTGCCACTTCGAGAACCTGATCGCGGCGCGAGACCAGCCGGTCGTCGTCGATCTCGAAGCGTTGTTCCATCCGCGTCTCGTCGGGAAGGAACCGCGGTGGCCGGACGAGCGCCTGGCCGCCAAGACGATGGCGCGCTCGATCCTGCGTATCGGTCTCCTGCCGTTCCGCATCGGCGGGAACGAGGAGTTCGCGGGTGTGGACCTGAGCGGCGTGGCCGCCGTCGCCGGTCAGCCTACGCCCCAGCCGGTCATCCAGTGGCAGGGGACCGGCACGGACGAGATGCGGGTCGTCCGCGAGCGGGTGATCATGGAAGGAGGGTGCAACCGGCCGACCCTCGACGGCCGTGAGATCGAGGCCGGGGAGCATACAGCCGAGATAGCGATGGGCTTCGCCGAAATGTACCGGCTGCTGCTGCGCCATCGCGAGGAGCTCCTCGATGCCGAAGGTCCCCTCGCCGGCTTCGCGGACGCGCCGGTCCGCGCGGTGCTGCGCCCGACGCGCGTCTACGGCCTGCTCCTCTCCGAGAGCTTCCATCCCGACGTGCTGCGCGACGCCCGTGACCGCGATGCGCTCTTCGATCGCCTTTCAGTGGGAGTCGAGGACCAGCCCGCGCTCGCCTGCGTGATGGAGTTCGAGCGCCGCGACCTGTGGGCAAGCGACATCCCCGCCTTCACCGCCCGCCCGTCGTCGACCGATCTATGGACGAGCCGCGGCGAGCATTTCCCGGGATTCTTCACCGAGCCCGCGTTCGAGACGGTGCGCCGGCGCCTGCGGGAGATGGGCGAGGAGGATCTGCGGCGCCAACTCTCGCTGCTCCGTCTCTCGCTCGGCACGCAGCTCCTCAACCGCGACGACGTGGATTGGACCGGCTACGCGCCGACCGATCCGGGGCCGCCGCTGGCGGAGGAGCAACTGCGCGAGCGGCTCCTGGCGCGCGCCTGCGAGCTGGGCGCCTGGTTCGAGTCCATGGCCTTGCGTGACGAGAGGGTCGCCACCTGGATCGGGCTGGAGTTCCGCAACCGCGTGTGGTCCATCGTGCCGGCGCCGGAAGACCTGTACGCCGGCCTGCCGGGGATCGCCCTCTTCCTCGGCTATCTCGGAGCGATGATCGGCGAGAAGCGCGGCGAGGAGCGCTGGACCGCTCTCGCCCGGTCGGCATTGAATTCCCTGCTGGCGCGTTTCGAGGATGCGGACGAAGGCCAAGGCCTCGCCTCGATCGGCGCCTTCGTCGGCTGGGGCGGGATCGTCTATGCCGCCGCCCATCTCGGCGCCTTGTGGCGCGACGCGGACCTCCTCGCCGAGGCGGAGAGGCTCGCCGAGCGCATCCCGCCCCGCATCGAGGCGGACGCGGACATCGACGTGATCGCCGGCGCCGCCGGCGCCATCGGCGGACTCCTCGCGCTGCACCGGGCCACGAATTCCCGCCGGGCGTTGGAGATCGCGGTCCTCTGCGGCGAGCACCTGCTCTCCCGGTCGCACGCCGCCGGACCGGGGCTGGGCTGGCTTACGCGGCTGGCCACTGACGAGCCGCAGATCGGCTTCTCCCACGGCAACGCCGGCATCGGACTGGCCCTGGCCGAGCTCGGAGCCGCGGCCGGCGACGGCCGTTTCAGCGCCGCGGGCCTCGCCGCCTTCGCCTGGGAGCGCGAGGCCTTCTGGCCCGAGCTGCGGCGGTGGCGCGGCAAGGGGGACGGATCGCGCCCACCGCTGGAGAGCACGGTCGCCCTGGCCTGGTGCTACGGCGCTCCCGGGGTCGGCATGGCGCGGCTCGCGGCCTTGCGCCATGCCAAAGACGCGGAGACGAGGAACGCCCTCGAAGCCGAGGTCCGGGAAGCCGCGCGCATCACGGCCGCGGAAGGTTTCGGCCAGAACCACTGCCTCTGCCATGGCGATCTCGGCAACCTCGACTTCCTGCTGCAGGTTCACGACTGGTTCGGGGAGAGCGATCTCGCCGAGCGCATCCGACGGCAGACGCAAATTGTGCTCGCCAGCATCGAGAGGGACGGCTGGCTCTGCGGCACCCGCGGCGCCGTCGAGGCGCCCGGCTTGATGAACGGCCTCGCCGGCATCGGCTATGGCCTGCTGCGCCTCGCCGCGCCGGAGCGGGTGCCGTCCGTCCTGGCGCTCGAGCCGCCGCGCGGATAGCTTTCTCCAGCGCCTGGCAATGCACCGCCGAGGGACGCCACCGTCGGATCGCGGCGTGTTTTCTGATCCTGCGGAGCGCCGCCCTCATCCTGGGGCGCCTCATCTCAGATGACGGAGCGCCTCCCCCAGATGAGGGCGCGATTTCTCAGCTTGCGGAGCGCCGCCTTCCTCTGACGGCGCGATTTCTGATCCTGCGGAGCGCCACCGTCAGATCGCGGCGCGTTTTCTGATCCTGCGGAGTGCCGCCCTCATCCTGGGGCGCCGCATCTCAGATGACGGAGCGCCGCCACGAGATGAGGGCGCGATTTCTCACCTTGCGGAGCGCCGCCCTCATCTGACGGCGCGATTTCTGATCCTGGGGAGCGCCACCGTCAGATCGCGGCGCGTTTTCTGATCCTGCGGAGCGCCGCCCCCATCCTGGGGCGCCGTATCTCAGATGACGGAGCGCCGCCACGAGAAGAGGGCGCGATTTCTCAGCTTGCGGAACGCCGCCCTTATCTGACGGCGCGATTTCTGATCCTGGGGAACGCCACCGTCAGATCGTGGCGCGTTTTCTGATCCTGCGGAGCGACGCCCTCATCCTGGGCGCCGTATCTGAGATGACGGAGCGCCGCCACGAGATGAGGGCGCGATTTCTCAGCTTGCGGAACGCCGCCCTCATCTGACGGTGCGATTTCTGATCCTGGGGAGCGACTCCGTCAGATCGTGGAACGCCGCCGCCATCTCAGATACGGCTCCCTCATCCTGCGGGAAGGCGCCACCATCTCAGATGCGGCTCCCTCATCCTGGGGAATGCCGTCGCAAGCCGGTTTACGAGGCTGGCGTCCTGAATTTCGTCCTGCGCAGGCAAAGGCTCCTCCTCTTCTTCCTCCTCCGAGGGCTCGAAAGATCGCCTGAGCCGGCTGAAGGACAGTTCCCGAGGGACCCTATGCTGGCTGCTGTCCATTCAACTCGCACATCCTTGGCTGCGAGCCGGCGGGACCGCCTCTCGGCTCATGGAGCGCCGTCTCAACTCGCGGCGCGGCGCCATGAGTTGGCGGAACCTTATCTCGGCCCATGGAACGCCTCCACCACCTTGCGGGGCCGTATCTGAACTTGCGGCGCATTTTTCTCGACTCGTACGAGCCAGCCACGAGCCGGCAGGACCGTTTCTCAGCTCGTGGAACGTCCTCTCACCTCGTAGCGCGGCTCCATCACCTCGCGGGAGAGCATCTCGGTCCACGGAGCGCCTCCTCAGCTCGAGGTGTTGAGGGTTTCCCCAGCTCTGGTTCTACCCTTAACCGGGGGCCTATCCAACTGGGGATTATCCAAGGCGCCCCGAAGGGGAGGCCATTTGAATAGCCCGGCGGCGCCCCGGCCGCTCTCGCCCTTCAGGTACAATCCCGCCTCCATGGCCCAGCAGCTCCCCGCCCGCAAGAAGCTCCTCTTCTCGCTCGTCCTCCTCGCCTTCCTCTGGCTGGTCGTGGAGCTGGCATGCCTCGGCGGCCTCTGGGTCCTGCGGCGGTACAAGAACCTGGAGTACCAGCCGACCCTGGTCGAGGACCTGAACGACAAGCACAAGGGCATCCTCGCCGCGCAGATCGCCGATACGTCGTCCTACCTGGTCTTCGATCCCGATCTCGGCTGGACCATCCGGCCCTTTGGCAACAAGCCGCAGTACAAGGCCAACAGCAAGGGGCTGCGCGCCACCCGCGAGTACGACCTGCGGCCGGCGCCGGGGATCGTGCGGGTCGCCGCCTTCGGCGACTCTTTCACCCACGCGAGCGGCGTGCCGACCGGCTTCTCCTGGGAGGAGCGGCTGGAGGCGCTCGATGCGAGCCTGGAGGTAATGAACTTCGGCATCCCCGGCTCGGATCCCGGCCAGGGCCTGCTGCGCTACCGCCGCGAGGGGGTCCAGTATCACCCTGCCGTGGTGCTCATCGGCTTCATGTCCGAGAACATCAACCGCATGGTCAACACCTTCCGGCCGTTCTACTTCACCCGCAGCGGCATCCCCTTCAGCAAGCCCCGCTTCGCCGTCGAGGGCGGCCGGCTGGTGTTGATCGAGAATCCCGTCAAGAGCATCGCGCAGTACCGTGAGCTGCTGAACGATCCCGCCACGTGGCTGCCGCGTCTGGGCGAGCACGACTACTACTATCGGCGCTACAACCGGCGGAGCCGCTGCGACTTCCTGCCTTCGGTGCGCTTCGCGCGGATCGTCGAAGACCAGTATTTTCACCAACCCATCGCCGGGCCGAACGGCATCTACAACAGGCGCTCGGAAGCCTACCTGGTGACGTTCCGAGTTCTCGATCAGTTCTACCGCGAGGCGCTCGGCAACGGCTCGCTGCCCATCCTGGTGATCTTCCCGCAGCGCCGGGACGTCCGCCTGCGCCACGCAGGCAAGCCGGTGACCTACCAACCCCTTCTCGACGAGCTACGTCAGCGGGGCTACCGGGTGATCGACCTCGCGGCCGGCTTCGAGCGCTACGATCCGCAAGGGCAGATGGCGAAGAAGAATTTTCTTCACTATCCCAAAGCAGGCAACCAGATGTCGGCGCAGTGGATCTACGATGAGATGAGCCGCCAAGGGCTCACCCGGCCGGCGGGTGTGAGCAAGGCGCTGGCCTCCACCCGGGCCCCCGAGATCTGACAATTTCGTCGAGTAATCCTTACTCAGGCTTGAAGGCGAAAGGTATTTCGCGGCGGGAAAACAGTCGCGGGCGGGGACGAAGCCCCCGCCCCTGCACTTCCGTTTGCGGCTGCCGGGGCGTCAGCGGACCGCGCCGCGCCGGAAGAGGTTGACGATGGCGAGCAGGATCACCGACCCCAGCAAGGATACCAGCAGGGCCGACAAGCTGAAGTTGCCCTGGAGGATGTTGCCCGTCCCGAACAACGGCGAGAGCAGCAAGCCCGCGAGCAGCGCGCCGACGATGCCGACGACGATGTTGAGGATGATGCCCTGCTGGGCGTTCGTCCGCATGACGATGCTGGCGATCCACCCGATGAGGCCACCGACGATCAGGATCAGAATCAGGTTCATGACGATCCTCCTTGTTTAGTTGAAGTTCTTTTCTCTCCCCGCCCGGCAAAGTAGCAACTGTCGTGCCATACAATGGCCCCGCCCCGCGTCCTCTCAAGAGGACGCGAGAAAATCCGAGGAGGACCGTGGAGCCGACCCCGCCCCTTGGCGTCGACGTGACTCGTGGTAAGACCGTCTCCCCGGAGCCCGCGCCGAAGCCCGCCGGGCCACCGCGCCCCCGCTGGCACCCTCTGGCGCGCTGCGTTCTCTTCCTGGCCGCCTACGTGGCCATTCAAGTCGTCGTCGCCCTCGCCAGCAAGGCGTTCTCCTACCTGCTGAGCGACCGCTGGTTTCAGAAGGGGGGCTTCGCGAGCTCGGTCGAGGTCCTCCTGCTGGCCACCGCCGTGGTCCTGCCTCTCACGGTCGGAGTCACCTGGCTCTTCGTCCGCTTTCTCGACCGCAGGACGCTGGCGAGCCTCGGCGCCCGCTGGCCGGACGGCGGCCGGCGAACGGCCCTGCGGCAGCTCGTCACCCTGCCTCTGGCCACCCTCGCGGTGCTGGGGAGCTGGCTCCTGCTGATCCTGCTCTTACCTTCCTCGCTGGCCGCGGTCCGAGCCTCGGGCGTCAGCCGGGATTTCACGACGGGTCCGGCCTGGTGGCCGCTGCATCCAATCCTGCTCCTCGTTCTCCTGTTGCTCGGCTTCCTGCTGCAAGGCGGGCTCGAGGAGTGGGTGGTGCGGGGCTACATCTACCAGGCCTTGAAAGATCGCTGGCGCCCGTGGACGGCGGCCCTCGCTTCCTCGATCCTGTTCTCGCTGCTGCACGCCGGCAATCCGGCGGTCTCGGGAATCGCGCTCGCCAACATCGTGCTCGCCGGCATGGTACTCGCGGCCCTGGTCGAGCGCAGCGGCAGCCTGTGGGGCGCCTCCGTCGCGCACGGCTTCTGGAAC
The DNA here is from genome assembly GCA_036002325.1 of Thermoanaerobaculia bacterium. GTDB lineage: Bacteria > Acidobacteriota > Thermoanaerobaculia > Multivoradales > UBA5704 > DATARR01. The sequence continues at coordinate 125,815 of DASYTJ010000087.1, forward strand.
TTCGCCGTCGCCTGCCTGCTCTCGGTGCCGGTCAGCGGCGTCCGCCTCTTCCACCTTCTCGACGTGTCGATCGCCGGTGACGAGCGCTGGACAGGCGGCGCTTTCGGCCCGGAGGGCAGCCTGCTGCTGACCTTGCTCGGACTGCCGCTCGCCGCGGGGTTGTGGTGGCGGATCCGGCGGCACCGCCTCCGTTGGGAGGCCGCGGCGTCAGCTCCGGAGGACAGCCGGCTGAAGGCTTCCCCCGAGGAGCGTATGGTTTAAATTTTGCAAGCTCCTACTGAGAAAAGTTCAATCTTCATTCCGGGAGGGATTCGATCGTGAAAGCCCGGCTCGCCTGCTTCGTGCTGCCGCTGGTCCTTGCTTCGGTCGCGCCTGCCGCCGCTCCACCGGGTGAGATGCTCGCTCCCCCCTCCTTCAAGGAAGTCGTGGAGATCAATGTCGTCAACGTCGACGTCCGCGTCACCGACTCCCAGGGCAACCCTGTGAGCGGGCTGAGCAAGAGGGACTTCGAGCTCTTCGAGGACGGCAAGCGGGTCGACATCTCGAACTTCGACGAGGTGACGGGCGGTGCTCGCGCGGGCGGGACGCCGGCTGACGGCCAGGTATCGGAGCCCTCCCCCTCTCCGGCCGCCGAGAACGCCTGGAACCTCATCGTCTACGTCGACAACTTCGATCTCCACACCGCCAGCCGGACCCGGGCCCTGCGGCAGCTCCGGGAGAACCTGGGCCGGCTGCTCGCGCCGGGCGACCGGGTGATGCTGGTGAGCTGGGACCTGGGACTCAAGATCCAGCTCCCCTTCTCCTCGGATCCGGCGGCGATCGACGAGACCCTGGCCAGGATGGAGGGGCTCGCGGTCTATGGCAACGACGTCGACAACCGCAGGCGGCACGCCTACACGGAGATCTTCACCATTCAGGAAGCGTCCCTCTCCGATCCTCAGCCCCTGCCGTGCCCTTTGCGCATCGCCGTGCCGGCCCACGACTTCTCCCAATCGCGGCGCGACGAGGTCCTGCGGACCCTGAGCGGCTTGACGGTGCTGGTGAACTCCCTCTCCGGCGTGCCGGGACGCAAGGCGGTGCTGCACGTCAGCGACGGTCTGCCGACGACTCCCGGCGAGGAGGTTTTCCAGTTCCTGGCCGAGCTCTGCGGCGGCGGCAGCGGCACCGGCGGCATCGGCCAGAACACAGCCAACCCCGAGCTCTTCGAGCGAAAAATAGAAACGGCCGAGCGGCAGGAGCTCGGCCTACCCCTCAGCGCCCCGAAACCGCGGGATTTTGCTCCTCACGAGCTCGATCCCCGGGCGGTCTACGACGCGCGGATGCTCGGTCCCGGCGCCTATCAGGCGGCCTCCCAGGCACCGATCGACGCCGCAACCTACAGCGTGGAGCAACAGCTCGCGGCGCTGGTGGCTCACGCCAACGCCCAGCGGGTCACGCTCTACACTCTGCAAGCTTCCGGCGCCGAGCGTCCCGAGGCCTCCGAAGGCGCTCTCGGAGCGGGAGACCGGCTGACCCAGTTCCAGTCCATCGAGACCGCCGCGCGGACCGGCGCCCAGAGCTCGCTCTACGCGCTCGCCTCGGGCACGGGAGGCCGGGCGATCCTCAATGTCAACGACTTCCGCCCGGACCTCCTCAGGATGCGGGAGGATTTCGCCAGCTACTACTCTCTCGGCTTCGTGCCCGCGCACCGGCAGCGCGGCGGCGAGCATCGGCTGGAGGTGAAGGTGAAACGCCGGGGAGTCCAGCTCCGCTACCAAGAGAGCTACCGCGACAAGACGGTCGTGGAGAAAGCCGTGGACCGCACTCTCGCGGCGCTCTTCTACAGTATCGAGGACAACCCCTTGAAAATCGGTCTGGAGATCGGCGAGCAGGCACCTTCGCCGGACGGCAGCTTCGCCGTCCCGGTGCGCTTGCAGATCCCGCTCGCCAAGGTAGGCGTGCTGCGCGGCGACGGTGTCTACGAGGGAAGCCTGCGGGTGCTGGTGGCGGCCCGCGGCGCCGACGGCCGGACCGCGCCGGTGAAGCAGATCGCGGTGCCGATCCGCATCCCGCACAAGGAGGTCCTCACCGCCCTCGGCCAGACCTATGTCTATACCTTGACGCTGCAGCTTGCGCCCGGCGAGCAGCGGGTCGCCGTGGGGGTGCGCGACGAGCTCTCCGCCAACGCTTCCTATCTCAGCCGCGCCGTCACCGTCGGGACGTCGGCCGCCATCGTCCGTCCCTGAAAGGAAACGTCCCCAACATGAAACCGAGTCTCCGTTTGACCCTGCTCCTGACGCTGGCCGCCTGCGCCGCGGCGTTCGCCGCCAAGCCTCCCGAGGCTCCCGCCCCGCCTTCCTTCGGCGAGACGGTGGAGGTCGACGTCGTCAACGTCGAAGTCTACGTGACGGACAAGAACGGCCGCCGCATCACGGATCTGCAGAAGGGCGATTTCCAGCTCCTGGAGGACGGCAAACCCATGGAGATCGCCCATTTCACGTCGCTCGTGCCGCCGGCGCCGGACGCTTCGCCGGCCGCCGCTCCGGCCGCGCCGCGGGAGGCGGCTGCGCCAGTCTCTCCCCCACCAGCCGCGGAGCCGACCCACCTCCTCGTCTACGTCGACGACCAGCATCTCAAGCCGGCCCACCGCGCCCGCGTGCTGCGCCAGGTGAACGACTTCGCCCGCGCCAACCTGCAGGCCGCCGACCGCATTTCAGTGGTGACCGACGACTTCGAGCTGAAGGTGCGGCTGGAATTCTCCACCGACCGTGCGGCCCTCGAGCGGGTGCTGGCCGAGATCGAGAAGATTCCGGCCTCCGGCATCGAAGCCGAGGTCGCCCGCCGCAGCGCGTTCGAGAGCATGATGAACGAGCAGGAAACCCATGCCAAACGGGGCGGCTTCTGCGGCAACAGCGTGGCGCAGTTCGTACGCGACTACGCCAACTCGACGCGCGCCGACGCGCTGCGGACCATCAGCCGGCTCCGCTTCGTCGTCAACTCACTCGCCGGCATCGGCGGGCGCAAGGCCGTGCTCCTCGTCACCGACGGCGTTCCCCTCAATCCGGGCGAAGAGCTGCTCCAGGCTTTCGTCGGGCTGTGCGGCGGCGGCGCGGCGCGGGAAGGCGTGCGCCTCCCTGACGAGCTCTCCCCCAGCGACACGCTGGGCCGCAACGAGAAGAGCGGCAACGTCGAGGAGGTCACCCTGGACATTCAATCCTATTCGCTCGAGGACGACCTCCAGCGCCTGGCGGCCCACGCCAACGCTCAGGGAGTGAGCCTCTTCACGCTGCAGGCGAGCGGTCTGCAGGCGGGAGGCGGCGCCGGTCTGGCGCCCGCCGAGCGCCTCCTGGAGCTCTCCGCGGTGACCTCGACGCTGGCGAGCAATCTACGGGACCCGCTGGTCCTCCTCGCCAGCGAGACGGGCGGCCGCGCGCTGCTCGACGCCAACGACTACCGCGCCGACCTCGCCCGCATGCGCGAGGATCTCGCAACTTACTACAGCCTCGGCTTCGTCCCCGCGCATCACGGCGACGGCAAAGAGCACCGGCTCGAGGTCAAGGTCAAACGCCCGGGCTTCCAGCTCCGTTACCGCCGGAGCTACCGTGACAAGCCAGCCCTCGAGAGAGCGGCCGACCGCACCTTGGCGGCTCTCCTCCACGGCTTCGAGGACAACCCGCTGAACATCACCGTCGAGGTGGGTGAGCAGACTCCCGGCCAGACCGGGACGGTCAACGTTCCCATCCGTCTGAAGATCCCGCTGTTCAAGCTCGCCATCCTCAACCGGGAGGCCAGCTTCGAGGGCAGCCTGCGTCTGCTGGTGGCCACCCAGGGCGAGGACGGCCGCTCGTCGCCGCTGCGCCAGATCCCCGTGCCGCTGCAGATCCCGCGCAAGGAGGTCCTGTCGGCCCTGGGCCAGTTCTACGTCTATACCTTGACGCTGCAGCTCCCTCCCGGCGAGCAGCGGATCGCGGTGGCCGTCCGCGACGAGCTCGCTTCCACCACGTCGTACCTCAGCCGCAAGGTGACCGTGGGCACGACCGAGGCCGCCATCGTTCAACCCTGAGAGGAGCCCTCCCGTCATGAGCGCGCGATTCCGTCTGCTCCCGGTTCTGACGCTCATCGCCTCCGCCGCCACGCTCGCCGCCAAGCCTCCGGCGGTCCCTCCTCCGCCGTCGTTCGGCGAGACGGTGGAGGTCAACGTGGTCAACGTCGACGTCTACGTGACGGACAAGAACGGTAACCGAGTGACGGACCTGAAGAAGGGGGACTTCCAGGTCTTCGAGGACGGCAAGCCGGTCGAGATCACCAATTTCGCGGCGATCAGAGATCGGCGGGCGGAGACGGAGGCAGCGCCGGCCCCGGCGACCTCCTCCACGGCGCCCTCGGCCGCGCCTTCCGCCATGCAGAGCTCACCGGAGGATGTCTGGAATCTGGTGGTCCTGCTCGACGATTTCAACCTGAACCCGGGCAGCCACGCGCGGGCCGTGCGCCAACTGCGGGAGTTTCTTTCCCGCGAGCTCACCCCGATGGATCGCGTGATGCTGGTGACTCTGGACCCCGGCCTCAAAATCCGGCTTCCCTTCACCAGCGACCGAACCGCCATCGCGCGAGCGATCGACGAGATCGAGCGCCTGGAGGTCCATGGCGCCGAGATCGAGCGCGAGAGAAGGCAGGCCTTCCAGGACACCATGACGATTCAAGAGGCGGACATTCTCGATCCCAACCTCCCGCCTTGTGCCGTGAATATCGCGGGTCCGGCCCACAGCTACGCCGCCGCACGCCGCCAGGAGGTCCGGCGATCGATCAGCGCCGTAACTTTGATGGTGAACTCTCTTTCCGGAGTGCCTGGCCGCAAGGCGGTCCTCCACGTCAGCGATGGGTTGCCTCTCATTCCCGGTCAGGAAATCTTCCAACTCCTGTTCGAGATTTGCGGTGGCAACGCCACCAGCGGTCTGGGCCATAGCGCCAAGACCGGCCCGGAGAGTCAGCCGAAGATTGGAGGCTTCGGCCGTGACGTCGATACCGCGCAGGTCTTCGACGCGCGGGAGATCGGCCCCCAGGCCTATCAGGCGGCATCTCAGGCTTTTCTCGATGCCCAGTCCTACGATGTCAGCAAGGAGCTGGAAGCTTTATCGGCGCACGCCAACGCGCAGCGGGTGACGCTCTACACGTTGCAGGCCTCCGGGCTCCAGGCACCTGACGCCTCGGCAGCGGGTCTCGGACCCGCGGAGCGGATGTTCCAGTTCCCCTCCATCGGGACCGTGCTGCGGGCCAACGACCGCGACTCGCTCCAGCTCCTGGCGGACGAGACGGGCGGGAGGTCCATCCTGGATACCAACGACTTCCTCCCCGATCTCGGCCGCATGCGCCAGGATTTCGAGAACTACTACTCGCTCGGTTATACGCCGGCCCACGCCGGCGACGGCCGCGAGCACCGCATCGAGGTCAAGCTCAAACGACCCGGCGTCCAACTCCGCTACCGTCAGAGCTACCGAGACAAGCCGGCCCTCGAAAAGGCGGTCGACCGCACCTTGACGGCCCTCTTCTATGGCTTCGAGGACAATCCCCTAGGCATTGCCGTCGAGATAGGCGAACAGACTCCCGGTCAATCCGGCGCCTTCAACGTTCCCATCCGCCTCAGAATCCCTCTGTTCAAGTTGGCCATCCTCAACCATGAAGCGGCCGGGGTCTTCGAAGGGAGCCTGCGCCTGCTGGTGGCGACCCGTGGCGAGGACGGCCGCTCGTCGCCGGTGCGCCAGGTCGCGGTGCCGTTGCAGATTCCCCGCAAGCAGGTGCTGACCGCCATGGGCCAGTTCTACGTCTACAACCTGACGCTGCAGCTCCCGCCGGGCGAGCAGCGGGTCGCGGTCGCGGTGCGCGACGAGATCGCCGCCACCACTTCCTATTTGAGCCGAGCCGTCACCGTGACAACGCAGGCGGCGATCGCCCGGCCCTGATAAAATGTTTTAATGAACCTGAAGATCCGTACGGGTTGGTTCCTGACGCTGGTCGCCTGCCTCCCCACCTTCGCCGCCAAGCCTCCAGCGGCTCCCGCCCCACCCTCGTTCGGCGAGACGGTGGAAGTCAACGTTGTCAACGTCGACGTCTACGTGACCGACAAGAACGGCAACCGCGTGACCGGCTTGAAGAAAGAGGACTTCGCCCTCTCCGAGGAAGAAAAACCCGTCGAGATCACCAACTTCGCGGCAGTGGCCGAAAGGGTTGAGTCTCCCGCCATCACTGCCAAACCAGGGATCGCATCGGAACCCCGGCCCGGCGAGCCGGCCCCCGGCCCCGAGAGCTGGCTGAACCTGGCGGTGTTCGTGGACAATCTCCACCTCCGTCCTGAGAACCGCGCGCGGGCCTTGGAGCAGATCCGCAAATTCCTTGCCCAGACCGTCCGCCCGCTCGACCGGGTCATGCTCGCAAGCTACGACCTGGGCCTGCGGGTGCGTCGGCCCTTCACCGGCGATCCGGCCGTCCTGGACACGGCTCTGCGCCAGATGGAGACCCTGCCCAGCTTCGGCGTCCAGGCCGACCAGGCGAGGCGCTCTGCCCTCCGGGCCATGTACTCCATCCATGAGCTCAATCCCTGCAGCTTCGAGATGATGGGACCCATCCAAAGCTACGCCGAGCAGAGCCGCGACGAGGCTCAGAGAACCGTTGGAGCCCTGAAGTTCCTGGTCAACTCGCTGGCCGGCATCCCGGGGAGAAAGGCGGTTCTCTACGTCAGCGACGGTGTCCCGGTCACGCCGGGCGAGGAACTGTTCCAGGCGGTTTACGAGATCTGCGGCGGCGGCACGGCGACCTCCGGGCTTCCCGAGACCAACCAGGGCGGAAAGGTGGCTCCGGGAGCGGACGCCGCAGGCTATCCTGCCCAACAGGCCCTCCTCGACGCCCAGAAGTACAGCATCGCCGAACGCTTCGAAGATCTCGCTGCGCACGCCAACGCCAACCGGGTGGCCTTCTACACACTTCAGGCGAGCGGTCTGCGGGGGGCCGCCGCCGATCCCGACCTGGATCCCGGCGAGCGGGTCCTGCAACTGATGACCGTCCAGCAGGTGCAGCGGACCAACTGGCAGAATTCGCTCTCCGCCATGGCCGCTGGAACCGGCGGCCGGGCCATGCTCAACACCAACGACTTCCTGCCCGACCTCGGCAAGATGCAAGAGGACTTCTCCGTCTACTACTCGCTCGCCTACACGCCGGCGCATGCGGGCGACGGGAGGCAGCACCGCATCGAGGTCAAGGTCAAGCGGCCGGGCCTCAAAGTACGCTACCGCCAGAGCTATCGCGACAAACCGCTGGCGGAACGGATCGTGGACCGGACGCTTGCGGCGCTCTTCCACGGCATCGAGGACAACCCCCTGGAAGTCTCCATGGAGATCGGAGACCCGTCCCTGGGAGAGAAGGGTGAATATGGGGTGCCCATCCGGCTGAAGATCCCCATTTTCAAGTTGGCCGTTCTAAACCAGCAAGAGACCTTCCGGGCGAAGCTGCGCCTGCTGGTGGCGACCGGCGACGACCAAGGAGGAATCTCGCCGGTGCGCCAGGTCGAAGTGCCGATTGAGTTCCCTCGCAAGCAGGTGCTGAACGCCATGGGCAAGTATTACCTCTACAACCTGACTCTCAAGATGCGGAGCGGCGAGCAGCGGGTGGCCATCGCCGTGCGCGACGAGATCGGCGCCACTACCTCCTACTTGAGCCGCCCCGTGACTGTGGGCGCGACCGCTGCCGCAGTGGTGAAGCCTTGAGGGGCTCCTCGCCCGGTGCGGAAGCGCCGGGCTGAGCTCACGCCGTCGTCAGAATGATCTTGCCGAACACGCCGCCCCGTTCGAAGGCCTTGTAAGCCTCGGCGGCGCGCTCGAGCGGGAACGTGCGGTCCACCACCGGGCGCAGGCGGCCGTCCCGCAGGCGCGGCAGGGCGAAAGCGGCGAAGTCCGCAGTCAGTCGGGCCTTCTCGTCGCGCAGCCGGGGACGCAGAACGGAGCCGACGATGCTCAGTCGCCGGCTGAGCACCGCTCCCAAGTCCACTTCCGCCTGACGGCCGCTCACCAGCCCGACCAGCACCAGCCGGCCGCGCTCGACCAGGGCTCCCAGATGGCTGCTGAACCCGGGGCCGCCGGTGAAGTCGATGACCAGATCGGCGCCGCGGCCGCCGGTGGCCTCGCGGACCTGGCGGGCCAGATCGCCGCCCTCCAGACAGACCTCTTCGATGCCCAAGCCGCGCAGCAGCTCCAGCCGCTCGCGGCTGCGGCCGGCGGCGAGGACGCGGGCGCCCAGCTCGCGGGCGAGCTGCACGGCGAAGCTGCCCATGCCGCCGGTGGCGCCGGTCACCAGCACCGTCTCGCCGGCTTGCAAGCTGCCCTCGACGACGAGGTTGGTCCAGGCGGTGAGGCCGGCCTCGGGAATGGCGGCGCCTTCGACGAGGGAGAGATTGTCGGGAACCGGCATGAGCTGCCCCGCGGGAATGGCGGCGCGACTGGCATGCGCACCGCCGCCGACCAGGGCCATCACCCGCGCGCCGGGCTGCCACGGGCTCCCCTTCTCCGCTTCGACGACGACGCCGGCGCACTCGAGGCCGGGCACCGTGCTCTCGCCCGGAGGCGGCGGATACAGGCCGCGGAGCTGCAGAACGTCGGCGTGGTTGAGACCGGCGGCCTCGACGGCGACGAGGACCTCGCCCGGCCCCGGCGTCGGATCGGGGAGATCGCCTACGCGCGGCGTTGAAGATTCGCGGTCCGAAGGGAGGATGGCTCGCACGGGGGAGAGCTTATCTGAAGGAGTCGAAACAAGGACAGCTGGGACGAAAGGGACAGCAGGGACAGACCCAGAAGCCCTGGGTGTCCTTGCTGTCCTTGAGATCCTCGGTTGGTCGGACCCGCCGAAGCGTCAGTGCGTCCCCACCGGCCGCACGCGAGGCATCGGCACGGGCTCGGCCTTGCCGCCGCCGACCGCTTCGGGCTTGAGCGCCTCGGCACGGGCCTCCAGACCGAGGATGCCTTCCTCCAGCCATGCGTGCTTGCCGTCGAGCACCCGCAGCGCGACCTTGTACTTGCGCGCGTCGTCATTGGCCCACAGGTCGTGGAGCAGACGAAGCACATTGCGCCGCGAGTTGCGGCAGAAGAGATCCGCCAGCTCCGCAGCGTTGGCCGCGTCGGAGTGGCCGGCCTCGGCCATGGCATGGGCGCGGGCCACGGAGGCCGCCATCGCGAACAGCTCGTTGGCGACGTCGACCACACGGAACAGGAAGGCCTGTTTGTGCTGCAGCTTGCCCTGGTGGACGATCATGCCGTGGAAGATCTGGCGCGAGAGCCGCCGGGTGTTCCGCTCGCAGAAGCGCAGGTGAGTCGCCAGCGATCCGAACTCGTTGTAACGCGGCCACTGCCCCCAGCCGAGCCAGCGCGTGGGATACCAGGAGCCATAAAAAGCGGCCAGCTTCGGCAGCTCGGAAAGCTTCTCCGCCACGCTCTTCTCGGGATCGATCATGGCGCCGGCCACCTGCAGGTGCTTGTCCACCGCCTCGCGGGCCATGAAGAGATGCATGATCTCCGAGGAACCTTCGAAGATCTTGTTGATGCGGTAGTCGCGCATCATGCGCTCGACGCCGATCGGCGTTTCGCCACGGGCCGCGAGCGAGGTCTCGGTCTCATAACCCCGGCCGCCGCGGATCTGCATCGTGTCGTCCACGATCTCCCAGGTGCGGGCCGTGTTCCACTCCTTGCACGCCGCCGCCTCCAGGCGGATGTCGTAACCGCCGCGGTCGGACATCTCGGTGGCCAGCGTGGCGATCGACTCCATGGCGAAGGTGGTGGCGGCCATGTCGGCGATCTTGTGGGCGATCGCCTCATGCTTGCCGACCGGCTTGCCCCACTGCACCCGCTCGCTGGCCCACTTGCGGCAGATCTCCAGGCAGAGCTTCGTCGTGCCCACCGAGCCGTTGGGGATCGACAGACGCCCGTCGTTCAGCGTGGTGAGGGCGATCTTCAGACCCTTGCCCTCCTCGCCGATCAGGTTCTCGGCCGGCACCCGCACGTCCTTGAAGCTGATGACGGCGTTGGCCAGCGCCCGCAGGCCCATGAAGTGGCAGCGGTGCTCCACCTTGACGCCCGGCCAGCCCGTCTCCACCACGAAGGCGCTGATCTTCTTCGACTTCGGATCGCGCGCCATCACCACCAGCAGCTTGGCGATGGTGCCGTTGGTGCACCACAGCTTCTCGCCGTTGACGATGTAGGCGTCGCCTTCGGGCGTCTTCTCGGCGGTGGTCTGCAGCCGCGCCGGGTCGGAGCCGACCTGGGACTCGGTGAGCGCGAAGGCCGAGATCTCGCCCGCGGCGCAGCGCGGCAGGTATTTCTTCTTGAGGACGTCCGAGCCGAAGAGCTTCAGCGGCTGCGGCACGCCGATCGACTGGTGGGCCGAGAGCAGGGCCGAGAGGTTGCCGTCGAGCGAGCCCAGGAGCTGCATCACCTTCTGGTACTCCATGTTGGTGAAGCCCAGGCCGCCATATTTCTTCGGGATCTTCATGCCGAAGGCGCCCAGCTTGCGCAGGCCGTCCACCACGTGCTCCGGGTACTCGCCCGTGGTGTCGATCTCGACGGAGTCCACCTCATCGCGCAGGAACTCCCGCATGGCGTTGTAGAAGGCGGCGAACTCCGCCCGCTCCTCGGTGACCTGCGGATAGGGATGGATGAGATCCAATCTGAAGTTGCCGAGGAACATCTCCCGCAGGAAGCTCGGCTGGTTCCACTCGGTTTCGCGGGAAGCCTCGGCCACCTTCCGCGATTCCAGCTCGCTGACGTGCTCCAATTCCTTCGCCATGTCGGTCCCCTTTTGGCTTTGCGTCGGCCCCGCCATTCTCCCTCGGCTTTGCCGCACTGCGACGATGATAGCAGGTCTCCACGCCGGATGCCAGAGCCCGGCGCCAAAGTCAAGGGATAGAAGGGATCGGAGTAGCGCTACTTCTGGCGCCGTTCAGCGATTGCGGGTCCGACCGAGCTTCAGAATGCCGCAGTGCGGCCAAGATCGGGCGAGGATTCATCCGAACTGCCTGCTCCGTGCGTAGTGGCGATGAAAGCGACAAACCTTTACGATCCAGGGCTTAGCCCCTGCACAGGAGGAGATATGAGAGGAAGAAAGTCCTTCGCCGCGTTCGCGTTGATCGCCGCGGCCTTTGTCACCGGCTCGCTCGCGGCGGCCCAGCAGATGGCCGCGCCGAAGTGGTACGTGATGCACCAGGAGCTCGCCAAGCCTTCGATGCTCAAGCAGTACGAGGATGTCTCCAAGGAGTTCATCGCCACGGTCCGGCAGCATCACGAAGCGATCCCGGCGTTCAACTTCGTCGGCGTCGCCGGCGACGATTACGTGTATACCTACGTGACCGAAATCAAGGGCTTCAGCGACGTGGAGGCGATCTTCGCCGGGTTCGCCAAGCTCTCCCAGGCGGTGGGCGAGGCCAAGTGGAACGATCTGATGGTGCGCGGCGGACAAACCATGGAGTGGATGCGGGACTCGATCCTCATGGAGGATCCGAGCTTCTCCTACACCCCGGCCCAGCCGCGCCTCAAGCCGGAGGAGGAGCAGTATCTCCACGTCGACCTTTACTACGTCCAGCCGGGCCGCGAGGTCGAGGCCGACGCCATCTGCAAGGAGTTCGCCGCGCTGTTCCGCAAGAAGAACGTACCCGACCGCTACCGGGTCTTCAAGGTCGTCATGGGCTGGGAGATGCCGCTGATCATCGTCATCACCCCGGCCAAGAGTCCCGCGGATTACGAGGCCCTCGTCGCCCAGTCTCGCAAGCTGCTCGGCGCCGAAGGGCAGGCGCTGTTCGCCCGCGCGTTCGCCATCACCCGCCACTTCGAGATGCACGGCGGCACGATCCGTCCCGACCTGTCGCTCGAGCCGTTCGCCAAGAAGTAAGCAGACCTGCAGTAATCCCCTCCCCCGCCGCCGGGAAACTCTCCTGGCGGCGCTTTTTTTAGGTAAGATCCGCCACCGCTCAAAGGTGACTTTGCTCGCCGCGCCTGCGGGAATCTTCCAGGCTTCCCTGAGGGAAACACCTCCCTTCGCCTTCCGCCGCCTGCGGCGCCGGCCGGTGTAGTCCCTTCCTCGGAAGGGGAGAGCCTGCGGGCTCTTCCCTTCCGTCAGTCCTCTCTGCGCTGTACGAGTAGAGCGAAGTTCCGCTAGGCCGTGCGCCGGATCGCGATCGCCTGCCGGTTGCCACCCAGCAGCGACGCCAGCGACAGGATCACCAGGGTCACCAGGAAGATCACGTAGGCCAGGATCTCGGGCGAGAGCCCCACCACCTGGGTCGGCAGCGCCGGATCGTGTTGCATGATCGCCGCCTTCATGCCGGTGTAGTGCATGCCGCACACCGCCAGCCCCATCACCACGGCGCTGGCGACGATCTGCCACAGGCGGGTGGTGTTGAAGACCAGCCACAGGGCTACGGTCGACGCCACCACCGCGATCCCCAGCGAGATCGCCACGATCATCAGATCGTAGGACAGGTGGGCCTGCATCCGCATCGCGGCCATGCCGGTGTAGTGCATGGCGGCAACCCCCACTCCCATGGCGGTGCCCCCGCCGATCAGCCGCCACGGGCTGGTCGGCCCCTTGCCCACCACGTAGATCCCGAGGCCGGTGACCACCACCGCCACCACCAGCGAGGCCAGGGTGATCGGCACGTCGTAGGCCACCGGCATGCCCATGTCGAAGGCCAGCATGCCGATGAAATGCATCGACCAGATCGCCCCCGCTCCCATCGCCAGCGCCCCGGCCAGGAGCGAGCGCCACTTGTCGGCGCCACGAGCCCCGGCGTGCTGGCGGCAGAGCTTGAGCGCGGTGAAGGAGCCCAGGACCGAGATCACATAGGAGAGGGCGACGAGGAGCAGGTTGTAGTGGTGCGGCATCGTGTCCATGACACCTCCCAGCTTCAGGATTGGAGACCGACGATCACGTCCGGCCGTGAGCCTGAGCCCGGGGCGTCATACCCGGCCGCGGCCCGCTCGAGGCAGATGATGAGATAGCTGCGGTGGCTGCGCCAGGTGATCGGGATGACGAAGTTCTTCAGGTGGCGGGAAAAAGAGATCTTGTCCGGCCGCCCGAAGAGCACGATCGGAACCGAGATCAGGAACTCGCTGCCGAAGTACTCACGGGCGTTGCCGGCGATGGTGTTGGCGACCTCGCCCACCAGATCCTCGTGGTCGGAGATGGCGATCTCGGTCTCGCCGAAGCGGCGCAGCAGCTCGGTCAGTTGCTCGGCGCCGGAGGTGAAGTACACCGCACCGCGGTGGCGCCCGGAGATGCCGATCACCCCGGTGAAGTCCAGCGTCACCGAGTCCTCGCCCTTGAGATACGGCGGATCGACCTCCGCCGGCTCGCCGGTGACCCGCTCGAAGTAGCGCACCACGCCGTCGATGAAGACCTTGATCTCCTCGTCGCTCATCGCCTCAGGCTCCGGCGACCAGGTTGGCGAGCGCCAGGTTGAGGTCCTCGGCCGAGAACGGCTTGACCACGTACTCGTTGGCGCCCCGTTCCACCGCCTCGATGGCGGTTTCGGCGTCGCCCAGAGCCGAGATCACCATCAGGCGGGTGTCCGGCTTCAGCGCCATCATCCTGGAGATGCAGGTCAGGCCGTCCATCTCGGGCATGGTCAGATCCATGGTGACGAATTCCGGGCGGTAGCGCTCGAACAGCTCCATCGCCTCGCGGCCGTTGGCGGCCTGATAGATCTCGGTCACCCGCTCCGAGAAGATGTGCCGCTCGATGCTCCGCCGGACGGTGCTCGAATCGTCGACGATCAACAATCTGCCGCTGGTCCCCGGCACGGCTCTACCCCCCATTCGGCAACGCGATGTGGAACTCGCAGAAGTGGCCGCTCTTCTGCCGCAGCGCGATCCGGCCCCCCAGCCTGGCCAGCGCGTCGCGCACGGCGCTCAGACCGATGCCGCGCCCGGCGTCTTCGGTCGCGTGGTCGGCGGTGGAGAAGCCGGGATGGAAGATCATCTGGTCGAGCGCGTTCGGTTTCCACCGGTTCTGCTCGCGGTCGATCAGCGGCTCGAGGATCGCGGGCTCGCTCTTGGCCAGCTCCTGCACCCGCTCGATCACCTGCTTGTAGTCGATGCCCCGGCCGTCGTCCTTGAACAGGAACTCGAGATTGCCGTCGTTCTGCCGGGCCGCCACCCAGATATGCCCCTCCTCCGGCTTGCCCGCCACCTGCCGCTCGGCCGGAGTCTCGATGCCGTGGACGATCGAGTTGCGCACCAACTGGGCCATGACGTTGCGCAGCGCGCTCTTGTACTTGAACGGGATCACCAGATCGCCGGGAGCGCGGAACGCCACCACGACCTTCTTGCCCGACTTCTCCGCCAGGTCGTCGACGAAGCGGGTCACCAGCGCCGAGAGCCCCTCGGTGTCGCTGGCGCCGGAGGCTGTCTTGAGGTTGCGCTGGGCCTCGGCGAAGCGGGCCAGCACGTCGCGGATCTCGCTCAGGCTGTCGACCATCTCCGACAGCTCGAGCACGATTGGGACGAAGTCGCTGCCGTCCAGAACGGTCCGACCCCGCAGCGCGGCCAGCTTCTCCTCGAAGCGGTTGGCGGCGGCGGCGAAATAGTCGATGCGCAGCATCGCCGCCGTGCCCTTGATGGTGTGAATGCTCTTGAAGATGTCGTCCGCCAGGTGGCGATAGAAAGTGTTGCGATCGGGAAGCGAAAGCACCGGCGACCGGCCCTCGCGCAGCAGCGCGTTGATGGTCTCGAGCTCGGTGTGGGCGTCCTCGATGAACTCGCGCAGCATCTGGGGCTCGACGTGCATCACCGACAGCAGCAGCTCGGCCTGGCGCTCCATGCGCTGCTGCGACTGCCGGAGCTGCTGCGCCAGCAGCACCCGGGAGGAGACGTCGGCCACTGTCACCATCGCGTGGCGAATCTCGCCGCCCTCGCGGATACGCTCGAAGGTAAAGGTCAGGAACTTCTGCTCCAGTTGCCCGCTGCGGCTGGCGAACGAAGCCTCGATCTCCTTCAAGGGGTTGATCTTGGCGATCACGCTGTCGGTCTTGGCCGGGTTGAACAGCAGACGCAGGAAGCGGACGGTGAGCTCGTGGGTGCGCTCGGGAGTGATCCGGCGGATCAGGTCGAGGAAGTCCGCCCCCGCAAGCTCCTCCTGGCCGAAGATCTGCCGCGTCGCGGCCGAGTATTTGGCCTCGATCGCGAGCTGGGGGGTGAGCAGGAACAGACCCTCGCGCACCGCCCCCATGATGGTGTCGGTGAGGCCCAGCGAGCGCCCGAGCTCGACGTTGGCCTGCTGCAGACCGGCCGTGTTGGCCGCCAACCGATCGACCATCTCGTTGAACGAGTCCGCCAGCACCGCGATCTCGTCCCGCCCCGGCATGCTGACCCGCACGTCGAGCTCGCCGTCGCGCACCAGGGTGGCGGCCTCGGCCAGAGTGGTGACGGGCGTGATCCAGCGGCGGGAGAGAAACACATAGGAGGGCAGCAGCACGGCGAGCAGGATGCCGGAGATCAGCACCAGCAGCGAGCGGGAGATGCGGCCGGCGGCCTCCTCGAGCTCCTCCTTGGGCGAGATCTGCACCAGTTTCCAATCGCTCCCGCGCACCGGGAAGACGAGCGCCAGGGAGGGCTCCCCATTGAGCGGATCGGCCGGCACCTCGACGCGGACCGGTGCCGCCGCTCCGCCGCCCGCTGGCAGCCGCCGGAGAGCGTCCACGATCGGCCGGAAACCGGGATGGCGGTCCGCCACTTCGCCGGCAGTGAGCGTCGCCCCGCCCTTCGCAGCCACGCCTCGGCCCGTCGATTCCACCAGCTCGGGCCGGGGAAAGGAGAGGAACCGTTGATCGCGATCGAGCAGGAAGGCGTAGCCGCTCGCCTCGCGCTGCCAGCCTTGAGAGAGACGCTGGAGGCTGGACGGGTCGAGGGGCCTCTCGCCGGCGAGCCATCGCCGCACCTCCTCCACTCTCCGCTTGCCGGTCTCCTCCAGCTTGCCGGCGGATTGCTCCGCGACCTGCTGCCGGCCATAAGTGTTCATGACCAGCGCGATGCCCATGAAGACCAGCGAGAACAGCGCCAGGAGCCCGACCACTCCTTGCCAGGCCAGGCTCCCCAGCCGCGACTGCCGGCGGCTCGCCACGGGTTGCCCCTGTGCCGCCGCAGCCGGCGCCGGCGCTTCACTTGCAGAAGGCGCTTTGACCTCGCGCAAACTTCGGGGTCTCTGTTCACGGATGCCCGGATCCGGGCTGCGCTTAACATTAAGCATTACGAGGTTCTTTGACAGTTTTGGAAAGCATGTGCGCAGCGAAGGTGGACGAATAATTTTTTCGGATTCTACAAGTAAGTCTGCGGAAAGCGCAATGGATCGGCCGCGGCCACTTGCATGGTTTGTCTTTTAAAATGCCCACTTTCCTATGACTGCACAGCTCTTGTGATCAGAGCGAACGCAGGCGACGGCACGACCGATGATGCGAAGTCGACTTAAACTTATAAATATTTAGATTACGACCCGCGGCGGGGGTTTGCGTTCCCGCAGCTTCGGCCTCCTGGCCGGCGCTTCCGCACCGGCCTAACGAAACGTTGCTCCTCCGGAGCGATCGCCCTCCGGGCGACGTCTCGCTAGGCCGGCGCGGAAGCGCCGGCCAGGAGGCAAGGCATGTCCGTCCGAAATTCACGGCCAAACTGAGCCACTACTCGAGGGTCCCTCCTTGTAAATGTTGCCTGGTTGTGTTGCAATTTGTGTTGCCATGACCGACGAAGAGTTCAGGCAACGCAAGCAGGCGCTGGACCGGCAGCTCGAGGCGGGCATCGCCCTGCTGCGGAACTCCCACCGCACCCAGGTGCAGGCCCTCGAGCAACTCTGGATGGTTTCCCGGAACGCGCCGGCGGCGCCGGCCGAGCCCGTGGTGCCGCCGAAGCAGCCGCCCGCGCCAGACCCTCCCGCGCGGTCGCCGCGCCGTGCCGCCGGCGAGCTGGTCGACGAAGTTCTCCGATTGCTGGACAGGCTCCCCGAGACCTTCGACAAAAACGACGTTTGCCGGGCTCTCGGCTACACCCCGGACCGCGCCTCTCTCTTCAAGGCGCTCCGTACTTTGGAAGAGGGGGACCGCATCGAGGTGCGGGAGCTCGGAGGAGGCCGCCGGCCGACCGTCTATCGCCGCAAGCCCGGCTCCCAGGACCATCCCTGAAAACAAAAAACAGCGTCCAAGAACAAAACGGGGCGTCTTCGGCAGCGCTACAAGTCGCGAAGAAGCATTTGGACGCGCTCAAGAAGCATTTGGGAGCGCTCGAGAAGGCGTTTGAAGCGCTGTAGAAGCATTTTGAATCGCTTAAAAACGCTTCTTGATCGCTCTGGAAGCATTTTGAACCGCGTCCGAACATTTCCAGGCCGCTCCCAAACGCTTTTTGAGCGCGTCCAAATGCTTCTCAGGCGCTCTCGAAGCGCTTCCAGCCGCTCCAAATGTTGCCGGAGCGCTTCCGAGGGGAGTTTTCATGCCCCCTTTTGTTTCTTCCGCATCGCCACCGCCACGCCGACCAGCACCAGCGCCGTTCCGACCACGATGCGCAGCGTGAAAGGCTCGTCGAAGAACACCGTGCCGACGGCCACGGCGATCACGGGGATGGCGTAGTTGATCAGCGACATGCCCGTGGCCGTCTGGTGCTTGAGCAGCCAGAAGAAGAGCGTGAACGGCAGGGCGGAGCCGAGGAGCGCCAGATAGAGCAGCGCCAGGACCGGCCCCAGGCTGAACGTCACCTCGCGGCCCGACTCGGCGAGCCACGCGACGGGTCCCATCACAACCGCCGTGATCGCCATCGGCATGGCGGAGATCGAGAGGGGATGGACGCCCTCGCCCCACCGCTTCACGATGACGCTGCCGAAGGACGCGCAGAGCGGCGAGATGAGGAGGATGGCCGCGGCGGTGGCGACCCGCGGACCGCCCAGGGCGCGGAGGTCCTCGGAGAAGATCACGGCGAGCCCGGCGAAGCCGATCAGCACGCCGGCGATCTTCGGCAGGCTCAGCGGTTCCCCGGCCAGCAGGAAGTGCGCGACCACGGCCACCATGAGCGGATAGGTGGCGAAGAGCACCGAGGCCAGCCCGGAAGGCACCCACTGCTCGGCCCAGTAGAGCACGCCGTAAGGGATGGCGAAAGTCAGCATCCCGTTGGCCAGCCAGAGGCGCCGCTCGATGCGGCTCCGCCCCAGCTTGATGCCGAACACCGGCACCAGCGCGAGCAGCACCACGGCGGCGATGGCGAAACGGAGGGCGACGCCGGTGATCGGCGGAATGCCCTGCAGGCTGATGCGGATCGCGGCCCAGGTGGTGCCCCAGATCAGGATCAGCGTCGCGAGCGCGGCCGCGGTGAGGAGACGGGTGGGTTTCACGGGCCGGGCGGCCCCTACGGATAGATCTTGTACAGCATCCGCGGGTACGGGATCGTCTCGCGGAGATGCGTCAGGCCCGTCATCCAGGCCACGAAGCGCTCGATCCCCATGCCGAAGCCGCTGTGGGGATAGGAGCCGTACTTCCGCACGTCGAGGTACCACTGGAAGGCCTCGACCGGCAGGTTGTGCTGCTGGATGCGCTGCAGCAGCAAGTCGTGATCGTGAATCCTCTGGCTGCCGCCGATGATCTCACCGTAGCCTTCGGGAGCCAGCAGGTCGAGGCCGAGCACGAGGTCCGGGTTCTCCGGCGCGGGCTGCATGTAGAAGGCCTTGAACGCCGCCGGAAACCGGGTCACCATCACCGGCCGGTCGAACTGGCTGGCGAGGATCGTCTCCTCGTCGCCGCCGAAGTCGTCGCCCCACCGGAGAGGATTGCCGTTGCGGTTGAGGATCTCGACCGCCTCGGTGTAGGTGATGCGCGGGAAGGGCGGCACCACCGACTCCAGCTTCGCGGTGTCGCGCTCCAGCACCTTGAGATCGTTGCGCGAGCGGTCGAGGATGCGCGCCACGAGATAGCCGACGAACTCCTCGGCCAGCTTGCAGAGGCCCTCGAACTCCAGGAAGGCGACCTCGGGCTCCACCATCCAGAACTCCATCAGGTGGCGCCGGGTCTTCGACTTCTCGGCGCGGAAGGTGGGGCCGAGGCAGTACACCTTGCCGAGCGCCGCCGCGGCCGGCTCGAGGTAGAGCTGGCCGGACTGCGAGAGATAGGCCTTGTCGCCGAAGTAGTCGGTCTCGAAGAGCGTCGAGGTCCCCTCGCAGGCGGCGGGCGTCAGGATCGGCGAGTCGATGAGCGTGAAGTCGCGCTCGTAGAAGAAGTCGCGGATCCCCTGCTCCACCTCGCTCCTCACCCGGAGGGCCGCGCGCTGGCGGCTGGAGCGCAGCCACAGATGGCGGTGCTCCATGAGGAACGCCGTGCCGTGCTCCTTGGGCGTGATCGGGTAGTCCTCGGTGAGGTGGAGCACCTTGAAGCCCTTGCACTGGATCTCGACGCCGGAGGGCGAGCGCTTGTCCTCCTTGACCAGTCCGGTGACGCGAACGGTCGACTCCTGCGTGGCGCGCTCGATTTCGGCCCAGTCGGCCTCGGACACGTCGTTGCGGCCGGCCACGGCCTGGACACTGCCGCCGGCGGTGCGGATCTGGACGAAGGCGATCTTGCCGCTGGAGCGCTTGTTGTCGACCCATCCCGAGAGCTCGACCTCGTGGCCGACGTTCCGGGAAAGCTCGCGAATCGAGGTGACAGGGACAGGCTGGCTCATGGGGGCGGGATTGTACCCCAACTTCCCCTAGCTCTCAGGCAGCTTCGCCAATGCGTCGGCGGCGGCGCGCTGCTCAGCGATCTTCTTGCTGGGACCCTCTCCCTGGCCGGCCAGCGCGCCCGCCAACCAGCATTCGACGACGAAGGTCTTGCTATGGTCGGGACCCGAGGAGCCGGCCAGCCGGTATTCGGGAAGCTCCCAGCCGAGGGCTTGCGAGACCTCCTGGAGCTGCGTCTTGGCGTCGTTCACCACGATCTCGATCTTGCCCTCGTACGCGCCCTCCAGCATGGGCAGGATAGCCTTGCGCGCCACCTCCAGGCCGCCGTCGAGATAGAGGGCCCCGAAGACCGCCTCCATCGAGTCGCCGAGCAGCGAGAGCTTGGTCCTTCCCCCGGACCGCTCCTCCCCCACCCCGATCCTGAGCGCGGGCCCCAGCTCCAGCTCTTCGGCGTACTTGGCTACCGTCGGTTTGCTGACGAGCTGCGCCTTGAGCTTCGAGAGCTCCCCTTCCGGCAGCTCGGGATGCTGAATGTAGAGCCACTCGGCGGTGACCAGCCCGAGCACGGAGTCGCCCAGGTATTCCAGGCGCTCGTAATGCTCCGGAATCCCCTGCTCGTTCGCCCAGGAGCGATGGGTCACGGCGAGCTCCAGGAGGTCCGGACGCTTGAAGCGGTAGGCGAGGTTCTTCTCCAGAGGGGTGAGCTCGCGGCGGCCGAATGCCATGGTGAGAATCGTACTATCTCCGCCCGAACCGCCGCTCGAGGTCCGTGTCGGTCATCTGCAGCACGATCGGGCGCCCGTGGGGGCAGGCGTAGGGCTGCTCGGCGGCGAAGAGCTCGGCGACCAGGGCTTCCATCTCGGGCGCGGAGAGCGGATGGTGCATCTTGACGGCCGCCTTGCAGGCCATGCTGGCGGCGAGGGATTCGAGAATGCCGCGCGAGAGGTCTGCGGCGCCGCCGGTGCCGTCGCCGGAGTCCGCAATGAGACTTCGCAACAGCCCTTCGGCTTCGTCAGCGGAGAGAACGGGAGGCGCCGAGGTAAGGGCGACTGTTGTGCCGGAGAGGGAGCTGACACCAAAGCCGTGCTCCTCCAGACCCGGCGCGAGCTCCAGCAGGCGCAGCCGCTCGGCGGGAGCTAGATCGAGCAGGAGCGGCGTCAGAAGGTACTGGACGGGCGGACGTTCGGCGGCGAGGGCGCGGCGCAGGCGTTCATAGAGGATGCGCTCGTGGGCGACGTGCTGATCGATGACGTAGAGGCCGTCCGGTCCCTCGAGCAGGATCAGCGTCCCTTTGTACTGGCCGAGCAGGCGGAACGGCCGCGCCTCTCCCTTGCGACCGGAGAGCGGGACAATCGGCCGCTCGACAGGCAGGTAGGAGGGCGTCGCCAGACGAGCAGGCATAACAGGCAGCTCCACGACGGAAGGAGATGGCGCTCGTGATTCCCACGCAGCAGGCGCTCGCTTCTCGCCCAATCCCTGCCAGGCGAAGGGCACGTAGGGCTCGGCCGAGGGCGGACGCAGCGGCGCGGCCTCTTCGCCGCGGGCGAGCTCCAGAGCGCGGCGGAGGGCGTCATAGACCCGGTCGATCAGGCCGGGATCGCGGAAGCGCACCTCCGCCTTCTGGGGATGAACGTTGACGTCCACCTCCTCCGGCGGCACGTCGAGGAAGAGAAACAGGGCCGGAAAATCCTCGCTCTTCCACTCATCGCGCACGGCGCGGTAGAACGCAGCCATTACGGCGCGATCACGGATCAGCCGGCGGTTGACGTAGACGAACTGGCGCCGGCCGCGCGCCGTTTCGGGCATACCGACGAAGCCGCGGACCGCCTCCTCTCCGTCGCCGCTCTCCGGGATCTCCACCAGCCGCGCCGCGAACTCGGCGCCGAAGATCTGGCCGATCCGCTCGCGGGAGCCCACCGTTCCCGTGGCAGCGAGAGCGTCCAGCAGCTCGCGGCCTTCGTGGAAGACCTGGAAGCGCACGTCGGGGCGCGCCAGGGCGTAGCCCTGCACCACCTCCAGGCAGCGGCGCAGCTCGGTCTGCGGGGCCTTGAGGAACTTCCGCCGGGCCGGGACGTTGAAGAAGAGCGAGCGGATGTCGAGGGTCGTGCCGCGCGGCCGGGAAAACGGCTCGACTGCCCGCACCCGCCCGCCTTCGATGAGCACCCGCTGGCCGTCTCCCGGCTGCTCGGCGGTCGTCAGCTCGACGCGGGCGACGGCGGCGATGGAGGCGAGGGCCTCGCCGCGGAATCCCAGGGTGGCCACCCGTTCGAGGTCGCCGAAGCTCGCGATCTTGCTGGTGGCGTGGCGGTCGAAAGCGAGGAGCGCGTCGTCCCTGCCCATGCCGCAGCCGTCGTCCGCCACCTCGATCCGGGTCTTTCCCCCGCTCTCGAGGTGGATCTCCAGATGTCCCGCACCGGCATCGAGCGCGTTCTCCGCCAGCTCCTTGACCACCGACGCTGGGCGCTCCACCACCTCGCCGGCGGCGATCTGGCTCACCAGATGGTCGGAGAGGAGGTGGATGCGGGGCACGGATCAAACTGTAGCAGGCTTCGCCGAGGCGTCGCCTGTTGCGGTCAGCAACTGAAGCTGCAATGGCGGTAGCACCACTCGGTCGACTGGTCGCAGCACCAGGGATCGCAGGCGCACTCCGGGTAGGACGAGCCTCCAAGGCAACCGTAGTACAGCCCATCGCAAGTGCTGCAGCACGGCGCCGCGTCGACTCCCTGTTCGGAGACGGCCGCCAAGCCGACGGTGGTTGCGAGCATGAGCATCGCGAAGCAAAGCCGCATCAAGGTCTGTCTCTTCATGTGTCCCTCCTCAGCACTCGATGCACCACCGCCAACACCGGTTGATGACCTCTTGCTCGCAGCAGGCCGGATCTCCGCCGCACCAGGTGTAGATGATGCCTGCCTCGCAATTGGCTTGGCGAGCGTCACAACTGCTGCAGCACGGAGCCGAGATCGCGTTCTGAGCCGGAAGGACCGTGAAACCCAAAGCGGCCGCGAGAACGAACACGGCCAGACAAAGTCGCACCTTCGTCTGCTTCGTCATATCTGCTCCTTGAATCGAGAACCTCCGTGATTGAAGGTTCTATAAACAAGGTGCAGGCCTCCGGGTGGTGCGGGACCGGCCGCTCAGCGTTCCGATCCTGACTCGCCGCGGCCGGCCTCCACCGGCTCGGCATCCCGCGGCTCCCGCTCTCCTGGCGGATTTTCCCAGGTGAAGGATTCGACGTCCGTATCGTCCCGGCCGTAGTCATACTCCCGGGTCTCGGCAGCGGGCTGGGGCTCCTCGTTGCGCGCGCCTTCGATATGGATCGCCTCTTCTTCGGGAGCGAGATCGCTGCCTTCGGCATCGCCGGTCTCGCCCTCCGCCCCGTACTCATAGCTCTTCTCCGGGCGCCGCCCGTGGTAGATGTCTTCGCTGTAGCCGTAGCTCTTTTCAGAATCGTCCATGACACCGACCTCCTGGCGGGAATTCCTGCAAGGAGCGGGCCGGTGCTCAGAGATACGCTGCGAGTGTAGGGGCGGCCCTATGTGGCCGCCCCTACAGGTACAAGCTTCAGCGTCCGACCGCGGACGCCACGGCTGCACCGACGGTGGCTACCGCGGTGGCGAGGCTCGGCTGCGTTTTTTCGGCGCCGCTGTACTTGAGGCTCGCCTGCGCGGCGGCCAGACGGGCGATCGGCACCCGATACGGCGAGCAGGAGACGTAGTCGAGCCCCACGCGCTCGAAGAAGTCGATCGACTGGGGGTCGCCGCCGTGCTCGCCGCAGACGCCCAGATGCAGATGCTCGCGGGTGGCGCGGCCTTTCTCGCAAGCCATCTGGACGAGCTGGCCGCAGCCCTCGTCGTCGAGGCTTTGGAAAGGATCCCACGGCAGCACCTTCTGCTCGACGTACTGGGGCAGGAAGCGTCCGGCGTCGTCTCGGGAGTAGCCGTAGGTCATCTGCGTCAGGTCGTTGGTCCCGAAGGAGAAGAAATCGGCATGGCGGGCGATCTTGTCGGCCACCAGCGCCGCCCGCGGCACCTCGATCATGGTGCCGATGAGGATATCGAGCTTCATCCCCTCTTCCCGCAGCACACGCTCGACGACGGTGGTCGTCATCTGCCGCAGGCGAATCATCTCCTGCTCCGTACCGACGAGGGGGTGCATGATCTCGGCCAGCACGATGTCGCCGGCACGGCTGCGGACACAGGCGGCGCGGACGATGGCCTCGACCTGCATCTCGTAAATCTCGGGCGCGGTGATCCCCAGACGGCAGCCGCGGAGCCCGAGCATGGGATTGGC
This sequence comes from Thermoanaerobaculia bacterium, assembly GCA_036002325.1. GTDB lineage: Bacteria > Acidobacteriota > Thermoanaerobaculia > Multivoradales > UBA5704 > DATARR01. The sequence continues at coordinate 149,788 of DASYTJ010000087.1, forward strand.
CTCGGCCAGGACCTCGGCGCGCGCCTTGACGTCGGCCGCGTCGATCCCCATCTGCTCGGCGAGGACGCGCAGGGCCTTCTCCTCCTTGGGCAGGAACTCGTGCAGCGGCGGATCGAGCAGGCGGATGGTGATGGGTTTGCCGTTCAGCGCGGCGAAGATCCCCTCGAAGTCCTTCTGCTGCATGGGCAGCAGCCGCGCCAGCGCCGTGCGCCGCACCTCGTCGGTGCTCGCCAGGATCATCTGCCGCACCCAGGGGATGCGCTCGTCGTCGAAGAACATGTGCTCGGTGCGGCAGAGCCCGATGCCCTGGGCGCCCAGCGCCGCTGCCACGGCGGCGTCGCGGGGCGTGTCGGCGTTGGCGCGGATGCGCAGGCGCCGCTCGGCGTCGGCCCACTCGAGGAGCCGGTTGAAGACGCGCGAAGCCGCCGACGGCGCGGCGCCGTCGAGGAGCACGCGCAGCACTTCGGACGGACGGGAGGCCAGGGCCCCGGCGATCACCTCGCCGGTCGAGCCGTCGATGGACAGCTCGTCGCCTTCGTGGAAGACGCGGTCGCCCACCCGCACCTCGCCGGCGTGCTCGTCCACCTCCAGGGCGCCGGCGCCGACGATGCAAGGCTTGCCGAGGCCGCGGGCGACGACCGCCGCGTGCGAGGTCATGCCGCCGCGGGAGGTAAGGATACCGGCCGAGGCGTGCATGCCGACGATGTCCTCGGGCGAGGTCTCGGCGCGCACCAGGAGCACCGGACCGGCGGCGGCCATCTCGGCGGCGCGGTCGGCGGTCAAGGCGATCTTGCCGGAAGCGGCGCCGGGACCAGCGGGCAGACCATGGGCCAGGAGGTCGCCCTCGGTGACCGCCTTCTTCTTCTGATCGGCGTCGAACTCCGGCGCCAGCATCTGGGCGAGCTGCGTGGGCTGGACACGGTCCAGGGCCTCGCGCTCGTCGATCAACCCCTCCGCCACCATCTCGACCGCGATGCGGATCGCCGCCGGGCCGGTGCGCTTGCCGGCGCGCGTCTGCAGCATGTAGAGCGTGCCGTGCTGGATGGTGAACTCGACGTCCTGCATGTCACGGAAGTGGCGCTCCAGCCGGCCGCAGATCTCCTCGAGCTGGCGGTGGGCTTCGGGGAAGTCGGCGCCGAGGCCGCCGTTGCCGTCGGCGGGGACGATGTCCTTCGGCGTGCGAATGCCGGCCACGACGTCCTCGCCCTGGGCGTTGGTCAGGTACTCGCCGTAGACCCGCCGCTCGCCGGTGGCGGGATTGCGGGTGAAGGCCACGCCGGTGGCGCAGTCGGCGCCGCGATTGCCGAACACCATCGTCTGGACGTTGACCGCGGTGCCGAGCAGGCCGGTGATCTTCTCGAGTCGCATGTACTCGCGCGCCCGCGGGTTGTTCCAGCTCTCGAAGACGGCGCCGATGGCCCCCCAGAGCTGCTCCTTGGGTTCTTGCGGGAACAGCTTGCCGTGCTCCTCGATGGTGCGCTCGAAGGCCGCGACAACGCCGCGCAGCGACTCCGGGGTCAGCTCGAAGTCGTTAGTGGCTCCCTGGCGTTTGCGCGCGTCGCCCAGGATCTTCTCGAATGCGTGATGCGGCACGCCCAGCACCACGTCGCCGTACATGGTGAGGAGGCGCCGGTAGGCGTCGAGCAGGAAGCGCTCGTCCACGCCGCGGGCGATCAGCGCTTCGATGATCGCGTCCGTGAGGCCCAGATTGAGCACGGTGTCCATCATTCCCGGCATCGACCGGGCGGCGCCCGAACGGACCGAGACGAGCAGGGGGTTTTCCGGATCGCCGAAGCGCTGGCCGGTCCTCTCCTCGACCAAGGCGAGATGCCGCGCTACTTCGTCCTCCAAGCCTTCGGGATAAACGCCACCGTGCTGGTGGTAATAGGCGCAGACCTCTGTCGTGATGGTGAATCCAGGAGGCACTGGAATCCCGAGCCGGCTCATCTCCGCCAGCCCCGCTCCCTTGCCTCCGAGGAGATCTTTCTGTTTCCCGTTCCCTTCCGCCGTACCACCGCCGAACGCGTAGACATGCTTGGCAGACATCTCGTTTTCCCTCCAGACCGCACGGCTTCTCGCCGGCGGGGTGATTCTATGTCAGGGGCTGAGAGGCGGGCCTATGGTGCTTCGCGATGGGAATTGACCCGGCCTTCGATCATCCTCCCTAATCCTCGTCTCTCTCTTCCTCGTCGTCCTCCGCCAGCGGCCGCACGAAGGCGGCATGGACGGGCGGCGGCATGGGCGAATCCGCTCCGCGGACCGACTTCCAGACGATCTCGCTGAGCTCCAGGTCGGGAGCGCGGTCCGCCTCTTCGAGATTCATCGCCATGGATGCGGCGGCTCCCCACGCGTTGGGTGCGTTCATCTCGTCCAACGCGATCCGCGCCTCGCGAGGGGTGAAGGGCCTCGCGTCCGTCGTGGCCTGGAAGGCGCCGTACATGGGAGTGGCCGCGGCATCGTACTGGCTCATCGGCGGCAGGCCCAGGATCAGCTCGATCGTCCGCAGCATGCCCGCGGTGGTGTAGAGCGTGCTGTCCACGACTCCCCTGCGGGCATAAGGGCTCGCGACCAGCGCCACCGAGCGGTGAGCGTCCACGTGATCCGGACCGTTCTGGGCGTCGTCCTGAACGACGAAAATGGCCGACTCTTGCCAGAAGCGGCTCTTCGAGATGGCCTCGACCATGCGCCCCAGCGCCAGATCGTTCTCCGCCACCATCGCGCGCGGCGTCGGAAAACCGGGGCGCGTGCCCGCCGTGTGGTCGCTGGGAAGATGGAAGATCGACAGGCGCGGCAGGTTGCCGTCCTTCTCAAAGCGGCGGAACTCCGCGAGCCAGGCGTCCACTCGCCGGGCGTCGGGAACTTTGAGATCGTAGGGCGGATAGTCCGGATTCACCCTGCCCACGAGCCCTCCGCCCGCACCTTCGTACGGCCCGCCTGCCTTGCCGTCCTGCTCCTTCTGCTTGCCGCTTTTCTCGACGGCGAACTCGCCGTAGCTGCGGACGCTGACGCCGGCCCGGAGGGCGGCGTCCCAGAGAAAGCCGTTCAACGGTGCCGTGATGTTGCCGTAGGCGTTGCGCGGCTCTCCCTTGACCCCGATGAGATAGTCGGCCCCGCGGCCGGCGTAGCTGAACGGCCAGACCTTTTCGGTGAAATCCGTGGCGTAGGCGCCCGTCGAGTAGGAGTGCCCGTCGTAGCTCACCTCGGCGTTGACGTAGAAGTTGTCGAACAGGACGAACTCGCGGGCCAGGGCATGCCCGTTGGGTGTCACCTCCTCGCCGAAGAGGCAGAGGTTCGGATCGCCGTTGCCGCTCTCGATATCGCCGAGCACCTGGTCGTAGGTGCGATTCTCGCGGATGATGTAGAAGACGTACTTGATCGGCGAGGGATCGCCGACCTTGGCCGGTATCGGCGAGCCCTGCGGCGCGCCGGCCGGAGCGAGCCGGCCCGCCGCCGTGTACGGGGTCACGCGGTAGACCGTGCGGGTGTACTCGGCGAGCTTTTTCTCATCAGGAACGGAGAGGATGGAGAGCGAGCCCTGCAGCAGCTCGCCGATGTACTGCCCCTCCGGCTCGCGAATCCCCGGCTGGCTGCCACGCGGGTTGGCGGCCGAGGTCAGCCCCTTGCCGCTCAGGATGTAGATACGCCGGCCGTCGCGGCTGAACTGTGCGGCCGTCGGGTACCAGCCGGTGGGGATGAAGCCGCGGACGGCGCTCTTCCCCGGCTGGGAGACGTCCACCACGGCGACGGTGTTGTTGTCGGCGTTGGCCACCAGCAGCGTCTTGCCGTCCGGCGAGAGACCCAGGCCGTTAGGCGTGCTGCCGGGCGGCGCGGCAGGATCGAGGGAGATCGAGATCTGCTCTTTCGCGGCGCGGGTCGCGAGGTCGACCGCCCAAACGGCGTTGGTGTTGGCGCAGGCCACGAAAAGCCGGCCGCCGTCCTGGGAAAAGGCCATCGCGTTCGGGTGCTCCCCGACGGCGATCTCGCCCTTGGATGTCAGGCTGGCCGTGTCGAAGAGCAGCACCCGGGCGCCGCCCCAGAGCGAGACGAAGAGCGTCGTGCCGTCCCGCGAAACCAGAGACGTGTAGCCCTCGGCCGGCAGCTCCATCTCTTTCACTACCTTGCCCGCTTCGAGATCCACGACCGAGAGGAGCTTTCCCAGAGCGTGAACGGCGAAGAGGCGCTTGCCGTCCGGGCTGATGGAGAGGCCGCCCACGAAGCTCGCTTCGGAAGGTTGTTTGAGCTGCACCACGGTTCCCGGCTCGAGGCCTTTGTCGGTCACCCGCAGCTCGTTGACGGTGTTCGCTCCCCCTCCCGAGACCCACAGCCGGCGTCCGTCGGGATGCCACGCCAGGCCCAGCCAGGCGTTCTCCAACGGCACCGTGGCGGGGACGGTGAAGCGGTTGACGTCGACGACGCTGAGACTCGGTTTGGAGTAGCCGTTGTTGCTTACCACGAGGGTCCGGCCGTCCGGAGACTCCGCCATGGCGAGAGGCAGGTCTCCGACCGTGATGTGCCGCCCCGCGGGAGCGATCCGCCAGCCGTTGGGCAGGAGGGTGACACCGCCTCCCTCGCGGCCGGGCAACTCGGGGCGTTTCACAGGAGCTTCCGCCGCGAAAACAGGAAGCCCCGCAGCAAGAACGAGGAGCACGAAGACGGTCGCAGGTGGTTTGGACATAACACGATCCTATAAGGCGGCAGGACGGAAATGGTAGACTGGCAGAGCTCAAGCACGAGCTGCTTCTGGAAGCACTGCGATGACGGAAATTCAGACCATCGAAAGCCTCGCCACGCTCGACGAGTTGCTCGAGACCTCGCACCGGAAGCCGGTCTGGGTCTTCAAGCACAGCCTGACCTGCGGCATCTCGAGCTTCGCCTGGACCGAGTTCCGGCGCTTCGCCGAGCAGGCATCCGATGAGGGAACGGTCTACGCGGTCATCGAAGTGCAGAACGCTCGCACCGTCTCGACCGCCCTGGCCGAGCGCATCGGCGTGCGCCACCAGACGCCCCAGGCCATCCTGCTCCGCGACGCCCAGGCGGCGTGGCACGCCAGCCATTATGAGATCAGGGTGCAGGCGTTGAAGAAGGCCTGAGGATCTCCCCGGAAGCTACGGCGTTTTCCCGCTCCACTTGGACGCGCTGCCCAACTCGAAGCCGTCGTAAAAGATCGGATCCGTCCGCACGCAGTCGCCGGTGTAATTGAACCGCTGGCCGCCGGCGACCATTTGAAAATCGGTCACCCGCAAGGCTCTCAGGTCGAGCGGACCCAGGAGCGTGTCCCATTTGGCCGTGGTGAAACGGTCGCTCTGGGCGGTCAGGGCGATGGTGCCGCCGTCCGCGAGGAACATGCCGTACTTCTGCAGCGCTCGGGCCACCACCCGGGATGCTTCATTCGGCAGGCTCTGCAGCGGGTAGTCGGCCCGCAATCGCAGGCGCGCGCCGTAGGGCGGAGCCGTGGTGGGCCCGCTGGTCGCGAAGGTCGAGTGCGTCGCCGGATAGACGTACACCTTCCGGCGCATGCGGCTGTTGGGCAGGATGAAACGGATGGCGTGATCGATGTACCCCGCCGCGACCTCGTCGGCGTTGAACAGCAGGGGCGCGATGGGAAAGCCGGCGGCGTCGGCGCTGGTGCAGTCGTTGCCGCGGGCCCCCGGCGGATAGGTGAGCTTCATGTTCCACACGGCGAGGCAGCCGCCGTAGAAGTCGCCGCCGACGAGGTCGGCCCGCCACATCTCGTACAGGCGGTTGCTCGGCCGGTGGACGACGATCAGATGGCAGTCGCCGTCGCTGGCGCACTGGTATCCGGTTTCACCCTCGAGAGCGCCGCCGGCCGGCACGGGAACCTGCGCGAAGTCGCAATCGGGATCATAGAAATCGCCGGTCGGGGTGAAGCTGCGGAACGGCGTCGAGGCGTCCGCCTCCAGCACCTCGATCGAGAAGTCGATCTGCATGGTTCCGCCGCCCCAGCCGCCGACGCTGGAGAGCCAGGAGATCACCGCCGCCGACTCGGAGTCGACGGGAGCCGCCGAGATGTCCTGATACCACGGCGCGTCCGCCGGGAAGTAGGGTCCATGTCCGGCCGGCGGCTGAGCCTGAGCGCCCGCCGCCGCGGCGAACAGGCAGAGCCCGGCGAAGGCTGCGCAGTGCCACAGCAGTTCCTTCCATACCCGGATTGCCATGAGGCGATTCTACAGGAAGCCAAGCCGGCCGTATTACGTCGACGGCTCCCAGAGCGCGATGTCGATGCATTCTGCTGCGCATTCGCGCGAAAACTCTTCGACCTCGAAGACGTCGATATAGGGGTCCCGCTGCTCTCGAATCGCGAGGAGGGTGGGTTCGGCTGCGGACAGGAGGCCCGCTTCGCGGAGGAATGTACCCAGTCTCACCGGCTCCGAATTCATCCAGGGCCACTGCACGACGCACCCCGCGTAGACCGGCCACCTGACGTCGAAATCCTCCCGGTTCTTCAGGCGGGCGAAGGCGTCCTGGCCGAAATCGGGCCGGCCACCCTCCAGGGCGAGACCGATCCGGGTCCACAGCGCCAGCTCATCGGATGGGTCCTCGCGCAGGCGAAACGCACAGAAATCCCCGAGGCGATTCGAGTTCACGGTCTGCACCGCGTAGCCCGGCTGCCAGACCCAATGCGAGCGAGGCAGCTCCTCGACGATTTCGATCGCCTCCAGCAAGGCAGCCTTGGTCTTCGACAGGAGATCGCTGCCACCGAGCACTCGAGATCGATAACCGGGGAAACCGGCCCCGAAAGTCCTAGCGAAGAACTCTTCGGCCGCGCCGGCCATGATCAACGCGCGAGCAGCACGAGCGCCAGCGCGAGGGCGCCCGGAACGGCTTGGACCCAGAGGATCTTCCGGCTGGCGGTGGCGGCTCCGAAGATACCGGCGATGACCACGCAGACGAGGAAAAAGATCTTGACTGCGAGGCCGGCCGAACCGAGGAGGAGGCCCCAGACGAGCCCCGCGGCCAGGAAGCCGTTGTAGAGGCCCTGGTTGGCGGCGAGCGACGCCGTGGCCTCCGCCATCTCGCGCGTCAGGCCGAACGTCTTGCGGCCGAAGGGCTTCTTCCAGAGGAACATCTCGAGCACGAGGAAGTAGAGGTGCAGGACGGCCACCAGACCTACCGCGACATCGGCCACGGTTCCCATGGCGATCTAGCGCCGCGAGCTCTTCTTCTTCGGCTCCGCGGTTTCCCCGTCGTCTGCCGGCACAGCTTTGAGGGTGGTGCCGCCAGAGCGCTTGGCGGGTTTGCGGTCGGCGAGCGAGATGGGCTTCTCAGACGCGGACGGCTTCGCCGCGGCGAGGCTCGCCTTGAGGGCCGCCATGAGGTCGATCACCTGTGCCTTCGGCGCCTCGGCCGGCGCGGCGGTGATCTCCTCGCCCTTGACCTTGCGCTCGATCAGATCGCGCACCTGCTGGCGCTGCTTGTCCTCATAGTTCTCGGGATGGAACTCGTCGTTGGCGACCTGCTCGATGAGCTGCATCGCCAGCTTGAGCTCTGACTCCTTGACCTCGAGGTTCGCCGGACCGATAGGCACCTCGGAGAAGTCCCGCAGCTCGTCGGCGTAGCGGAGCTGTTGCATCACCAGACCGTTCTGGTAGGGCCGCAGGAGCACGAGCTGGTCCTTGCCACGGGCCTGGTAACGGGCGAGCGCCGCCCGCCCGGTCTGCTTCATCGCCTCGGCGAGCAGCCGGTAGGGACGGTCGCCCCCCTTGTCGGATCCCAGATACCACGACTTCTCGAAGTAGACCGGATCGATCTGATCCAAGGGGATGAACTCGGAGATCTCGATCGCGTTGGTGGCCTCCGGCTGAAGGGCCTTGAGCTCCGCATCGTTGAACAGAACGTACTGCCCCTTGGCGTACTCGTAGCCCTTGGCCACGCCGTCCTTCTCCACCACCTCGTTGTCGACAGGACAGATGTACTGCTGCTTGAGCCGCGAGCCGCACTTCTTGTGCAGCATATTGAATTGAACTCCGACCGAGCTTTCGCCGGTGGAATACAGCTTGACGGGGATGGTAACGAGACCGAAAGCGATGGTGCCGGAGGCAAAGGGACGGGCGCTCATGAAAGGGTAATATACGCCGATTGCGTTTTGAAAGGAAACAGAATCGGCCGTGTACCGTTCGCTCATAAATTGAAAACCTCGCCCCCTTCCCGCACGCCGGACCCCGCCCGCGTTATCCGCGACGAGCTCGCCCGGCTCGGAGCTCCCCGCTCGCCGGTCGATCCGGCCACGGTCCAGGTGATGAAACCGGAGATTCGGGAGCGGCCGTTCAGCCGCGCCGGCTGGATCTTCGAGCTGAAGCACGACGGCTTCCGCATGCTGGCCGCCGGCGGCCTCGGCGCGGCGCGGCTGCTCTACAAGAAGGGGCGAGACACCACGCGCGTCTTCCCGGAAGTGGCCGAGGCCGTGGCGGGCCTCCCGTTCGGCTCGCTGCTCCTGGATGGCGAGGTGGTGGTGCTCGACGAGGAGGGCCGTCCCGACTTCAACAAGCTTCACAAGCGGGGTCTGGGGACGCGGCCGGTGCCGCCCTCTCAGATCACCGACCCAGCCGTGCTCTTCGTCTTCGATCTCCTGGCCTTCGAGGACTTCGACCTCCGGCCGTTGCCGCTGCTCACGCGCAAGGCGTTCCTGCGCCGGGTAGTTCCCGGTGAAGGCCTGGTTCGCCTCTCCGATGAGATCCCGGAGCGGGGCGAGGACCTCTACGCCGCCGTGATCGGGATGGGGCTCGAAGGCATCATCGGCAAACGCGCGGACTCGCCCTACCGCGCCGGCCGCTCGGCCGACTGGCTGAAGGTCAAGGCCGCCCGGACCGGAGACTTCGCCGTCATCGGGTTCGATCCGGTCCCCGGAAGTCCCAAGGGGTTCCGCGCGTTCTACCTCGCCACGCGCCAGGGCTCTGACAGCTGGCAGTTCGTGGGCTCGGTGGGCACCGGCTTCACCAGCGGGGACGTAGCCGAGATCTGGCCCCGCCTCGACAGCGCCCGCCGGCCCCGTCCCGTCGTCGCCGTTCCCCCCGAAGATCAATTGAAGACAGCCATCTGGATCGAGCCCCGGATCGTCGTCGAAGTGCGGTACAAGGACTGGACGGAGGGCGGGCACCTGCGCCACGCGGTCTTCTTGCGGCTGCGGGACGACAAGACCGTCGACGAATGCACGCCGCCCGGCGGAGAGAGGATGGAGGAGCAGGAGCCGCCCGGTGAGCCGCCTGCGGAGACGCCCCCCGCCGAGCCTCCCGCTGCTGCGGGACCCGTTCCCTTCACCAATCTCGACAAGGTCTTCTGGCCGGAAGAAGGCATCACCAAGGGAGATCTCGTCGAGTTCTATCGTGCGATCGCGCCCTGGATGCTTCCCTTCCTCCGCGATCGCCCGCTCGTCCTGGATCGCTACCCGAATGGCGTGGCCGGCAAGTCGTTTTTTCAGAAAACCGTCCCCGCAGGCACCTCCGGCCGCTTCCGCACGGTGTTCCTCGACGCCGGAGGCTCGGACCGCGGCCACGAATACGTGCTCTGCGATGACGTGGAAACTCTGCTCGAGCTGGTGAACCTGGCGGCCATTCCGTTCCACATCTGGGCGAGCCGCGTGACCGACGTCGAGCGTCCGGACTGGTGCATTCTCGATCTCGACCCGAAGTCTGCGCCGTTCACCCACGTCGTCGCCATCGCCCGCGCCGTGCGCGAGCTGTGCGAGGAAATCGAGCTGCCGAGCTTCATCAAGACGAGCGGCGGCAGCGGCCTGCACGTGCTGATGCCGACCGGCGGCCAGCTCGATTTTGATCAGGTCCGCCAGCTCGCTGAGCTGCTGGCCGGTGTCATCGTGGCTCGCATGCCGGCGATCGCCACCACGGCCCGGGCCATTCGCGCCCGCGAAGGCAGGGTTTACGTCGACGCCTTGCAGAACGGCCGCGGCAAGCTCCTCGTCGCGCCCTATTCCGTGCGGCCCCGTCCGGGAGCGCCCCTTTCGACGCCCCTGCAGTGGAACGAGGTGAATGATTCCCTGGACGTCCGCGCCTTCAACATCAAGACCGTACCGCCACGGGTTCGCAAACTGAAACAGGACCCGCTGCTGCCCGTGCTGGACGTCAAACCGGATCTGGAACGGAGCCTGGGGCTGCTGAGCGAGCGGCTCGGCTGACGTCGCGCAAGAAGTCGCGATATCCTTCGGGACCTGAGCCGGACGCGTTCCAGGCGGTTCTCGGGACGCTCGGGCTCGGGCATGACGATGTTCTCCGCCGAGCCTCATCCTATCCCTCTGGACAAGTCTCCGCCGACTGTCCCGGAGGCGAGGCCGTGATCCAGCTCAAAGCCCCGGGGGTCTGCCGGATCGAGGCGCCAGTCCTCGTGGATCGGCGGGGAACGGTCTGGACACCGGGGTTGCTCGACGTGACTCTCCGGTATCGCGACCGCCTGGTGCTCGCCGAGTCGCCGCCGCCCGGTTTGAGCTCCGAGCTGATGCGGTCGCTGCGGGAGGCCGCCGCCCGGTTCGCGGGCGCGCGGGGCGCCGTCGGCGCCTTCACGGTCTCCTTCCTTGTCGAGCCCGGCAGCGGCGAGCACCGCTTCCTGGGCACCGTGACCGGTCTGCCGAAAGGGATCGCCGCCGTCGAAGCTCTCGACGAGGTGGATCTGGCGGCCCTGGAGACCCATCTCTCACGCGGCGGCACGCTCGACGGCCAGACGCCGGATCCTCGCGGGCACGCCCTGCAGGTTTGCCTCTCCGCACTCGATCCCGAGGAAGGTTTCGCCCCCAGCCCCGGCCTCGTCGAGGCGATGCGCCTGCCCGCCGGGCCGGGCCTGCGCGCTGATCCAGCCACCGAGGAGGGAGAGGTGCCCGGCGAGGAGATCGTGCGCGTCACGGCCCATGGACGTACGCGGGCGGAGGCGCTCGATCGGCTGCAGCGCGGTCTCGCCCGCACCGAGGTCTTCCTGCACGACGGCGGCACGGACAAAGCCTTTCTGGCAGAAATCCTGGACCGGCCCGAGCTGACGGCGCGGGAGCCCGTCGGACCTGACTGGGTAGATCGTCTAGTGGCCCGCGGCGAGCACCTGCCGCGCCGAGGCGCCGAAGCGGCCCTGCTGGCGGCGGCGATCGCCGGCTATGAGGCGGAGATAGACCTCGCCAAGGACCGCTTCTACGCCTCGGCGGTCCGCGGCCGGACGGAAGTGCCGAAAGAGACCGGACGCGCCGTCGAGCTGCGACATCGGGACCAGGACTATTTTTTCCACGTCGCCCGCCTCGAATGGCGCCTCTTCCGTGTCGAAGTGGACGGACGTCATCTGGAAGTGCTGGCCGAAAGACCCGGGCGCACCGGCCGCAGGATCGCCTGCGGCGATAGAAGCTGGCACGTCTCGCTGGCCGTGCAGGGGAGCCGCCTCATCGTGGAGGTGGACGGCATCCCCCACCGCATCGAGCGCGACGAAGGAGACGTGGTGCGTTCGCCGGCGCCGGCGGTCGTCGTCTCCATCCGGGTCAAGGTAGGTGACGAGGTGACCGCCGGCGAGCCGCTGGCCGTGCTCGAGGCCATGAAGATGGAGACGACGGTCGTGGCACAAGGCCCCGGCCGCGTACGCAAGATCCTGGCGCGTAAGAACGCGCAGGTGGCGACCGGCGGTCCGCTGCTGGTGCTCGAATCTCCGGCCCGCGCCCTGGGTCCCGCCGCGCTGAGGCATGAGGAGAGAGTACGCTTCGAAGCCCTGATTCCGGCCGCGGACGGCACCCTGTCACCTCGCGCCGAGAGCCTGACCGAGGCGCGCCGGCTGATGCTCGGCTACGACGCGGACACCGCGACCGTCAGGCGCCTCGTCTCCGGGGGCGCAACTGGCACCGCTGACGACCGCCGCGTCGAAGAGGAGATCCTGCGCGCGTTCGCCGACGTTTCCTATCTATTCGGCCGCCCATCGACGGACGCAGCGGGCGGCGACGGCCGGCACACCACAGAGGAGTATCTCGCCGCCTTTCTGAGAGACCTCGATACCGGCGTCGAGGAGCTCCCCCAGGGTTTCCTGGCGAAGCTCCGCCGGGCGCTTGCGCACTATGGAGTCGGCAGTCTCGACCGCTCGCCGGAGCTGGAGGAAAGCCTCTTCCGCGTCGCCATCTCTCACTACAGGCTCGCCCAGCAGGTCCCCGCGGTCCTCGCCGTGCTGGAGAGCTGGCTGGAACGCGACGACGCCTCCGCCGACTCCGACTTGCGGGAGCTGCTCGACAGGGTGATCGCCGAGACCCAAGGAAGCGAGCCGGCAGTGCACGACCTCGCCCGCGAGGTGCGGTACCGGCGTTTTGACCGGCCCGTTCTGCTCTCCGTTCGCGAGCGGATCTACGCCGCGGCCGAGGTTGACCTGGCCCGGCTGGCCGCCGATCCAGGGCCGGAGGAGCGGACCGAGCGGATCCGCGCGCTCGTCGAGTGTCCGCAGCCTCTCCACCTCCTGCTCTCGCGGCGGTATCAGAGCGCGGCCCCGGGATTCAAGGAAGCCTTGCTCGAGGTGATGGTGCGGCGCTACTACCGCATGCGCGAGCTGCGGAGCATCGTTCCCACTCTCGTCGAGGGGCAGCTCTTCGCGGCCGCCGGCTACGAGCACCGGGGCTCCCACGTTCATCTCATCGCTACACATGCCGGGCACGACCGGCTCGCGTGGTCCATGGATGCGATGAGCCGCCTCACCGCGGAAGCTCCGGCGGGCTCCGAGATCGTCGCCGACCTCTATTTCTGGCGGCTCGGACGGCTCGCGGAGGAGGACGGCTTCGCCGATACGATCGCCGCACTCCTGGCGGAGCCCGCCCTGCCAGCCGGCCTCCGGCGCGTCGCCGTCGTCATCTCGGGACCCGAAGGCTCCCAGAGCTTCACCTTCCGCCGCGCCGCGGCCGAGGGCGACGCTTTCCGCGAAGAACGGGTCTACAGAGGCATCCACCCGATGTTGGCCTTGCGTCTGGAGCTGTGGCGGCTGCAGAACTTCCATCTCGAACGTCTGCCGGCTCCCGAGCGGGTCTACTTCTTCCACGGCGTGGCGCGCGAGAACCCCCGGGACGAGCGCCTCTTCTCGGTCGCCGAGGTGCGGGACCTGACGCCCGTGCGCGACGACGCCGGCCGCGTGGTGGAGCTGCCGCAGCTCGAACACATGCTGATGGAGGCCCTCGCCGGCATCCGCCGGTTCCAATCGCGCCGCGCCGCCTCCCAGCGGCTGCAATGGAACCGCGTGCTGCTCAACATCTGGCCGCCGGTCGATCTGCAGGCCGAGGAGCTGAGCGGCCTGGTGCGGCGGCTGGCGCCGCTCTCCGAAGGCCTCGGTCTGGAGAAGGTGGCCGTGCGCTGCCGCATCCCGGAGCGCGAGAGCCGCGACTTGCAGGACGTCGTGCTGGAGATCTCCAACTTCGAAGAGGCGGGTGTCGTGCTGCGCTTCCGCAAGCCTTCCGAGGCGCCTCTGAAGCCCCTGCGCGAGTATGCCCAGAAGGTGGTGGACCTGCGGCGCCGGGGTCTCCCCTATCCTTATGAAGTGGTCAAGCGGCTCGCGCCGTCGCAACGCGACGCCCAAGCGGATCTGCCCGCCGGTGAGTTCATCGAGCACGATCTCGACGCCGAAGGCCGCCTGGTGCCGGTCGACCGTCCTTATGGGCGCAACACGGCCGGCGTCGTCCTGGGGCTCGTCCGCAACTTCACCAGCCGGTATCCCGAAGGAATGACCCGCGTCATTTTGCTGGGAGATCCCAGCTTCGGCCTTGGCGCGCTGGCGGAGCCCGAGTGCCGCCGGATCCTCGCCGCCCTCGACCTCGCCGCAGCCCTGCGCGTGCCGGTCGAGTGGTTCGCCCTTTCCGCTGGCGCCAGGATCTCCATGGACGACGGCACCGAGGCCATGGACTGGATCGGCCGCGTGCTGCGCCGCATCGTCGAGCTCACGCAAGCGGGCGGCGAGATCAACGTCATCGTGGCCGGCGTCAACGCCGGGGCCCAGCCCTACTGGAACGCCGAGGCGACGATGCTGATGCACACCCGCGGCATCCTCGTCATGACTCCCGAAGGGGCGCTGGTGCTCACCGGCAAGCAGGCGCTCGACTACTCCGGCGGCGTCTCGGCGGAGGACAACCAGGGGATCGGCGGTTACGAGCGCATCATGGGACCCAACGGCCAGGCGCAGTACTTCGCTGCCGATCTCGGCGAGGCCTGCCGCATCCTGCTGCGCCATTACGAGCACGCTTATGTGGCCCCGGGGGAACGTTTTCCCCGGCCGTGCCCCACCCGCGATCCGCGCGGCCGCGACGTCCGGAGCTTCCCGCACGGCGGCGAGTTCGAGACCATCGGCGAAGTCTTCTCTTCCGCGACCAATCCGGGGCGCAAGAAGCCGTTCGAGATCCGACGCGTCATGGAGGCCGTCTCCGACCAGGACCATCCACCGCTCGAACGGTGGTATGGAATGCGCGACGCCGAGATCGCCGTGGTCTGGGATGTCTGCCTCGGCGGCCACCCCGTGTGCCTGCTTGGCTTCGAGTCGAAACCGCTGCCGCGGCTCGGCTCAGCACCCGGTTTCGGCCCAGAGCAATGGACGGGCGGCACTCTCTTCCCGCTGGCCTCGAAGAAGATAGCGCGGGCCATCAACGCGGCGAGCGGCAACCGGCCGCTGGTCGTGCTCGCCAACCTCTCGGGATTCGACGGCTCGCCCGAGTCCATGCGCCTCTGGCAGCTCGAGTACGGCGCCGAGATCGGCCGTGCGGTCGTGAACTTCAAGGGACCGATCGTCTTCTGCGTCGTCTCGCGCTACCACGGCGGCGCCTTCGTGGTCTTCTCGAACGCGCTGCACGACAACATGGAGGTGGCGGCGCTCGAAGGGGCCTACGCCTCGGTGATCGGCGGCGCGCCGGCCGCCGCCGTCGTCTTCGCCCGCGAGGTGGACCGGCGGGCGCGGCAAGACGCGCGAGTCGTGGGCCTGGAGAAGGAGACCGGCGAAGCCGAAACGAGCGACAAGGCGCGGCTCCGCGCCCGGCTCGTGGAGACTCTGGAAACGGTGCGTTCCGAAAAGTTGAGCGAAGTGGCCGAGGAGTTCGACGGCGTCCACAGCATCGAGCGGGCGCGCGAGGTGGGCTCAGTCCACCACATCGTGGCGCCGGAACGGCTGCGGCCTTACCTCATCGAGGCGGTGGAGAGGGGGATGGCGAAGGAGGCGGTAGGTGGCGCTGCTACCAGCGAGGCTCCCCGGCCCAGGTAGTGCTGGCGTTTGCGGTCTCCCTCCATCCCTTGCAAATGCCAGTAGGTGCCGCCCTTGAGCCATGCCTCGTGACCCGCGGCGAGGGCGCTCGCGTCACTGATACTTCAAGATGACCCGGCGAGCGAACCGGTCTTGCAAGGCTTGAATCCCGCGGTCGCTGAACGCATTCCTGGCGACCTCCAGCCGGGCCAGCCGCGCCAGGGAGGGAGCACTCGCGAGGAGCTCGGCTTCCACATCCCCGAGCTCGGAATAGTTGAGATTGAGCGCTCTGAGGTTGCCAAGGTATGGGGAGGCAACGAGAGCCTCGATTCCCCGGCGTCCGGGCCGGCTGCCGTGCAATTTGAGCTGCCGCAGCCGGGAGAGGCTCGGCGCATTCGCCAGCGCCACGACTCCGGCCTCGCCGATGCCCGCATTGAACAGGTCGAGCAGTCTCAGGTCCGTCAGACCAGGGCAGGCCGTCAGCATGGCAATGCCCTGGTCGAGGACACGATTGTCACCCAGGCCGAGAGCCTGTAATCGAGACAGATCGGGCGATTCCAAAAGCGCCCGCAAACCCCGTTCGCCGATCTGGTTGCGGTTGAGGTTGAGCACCTGCAACTGCGATAGCCAGGCCGAGCCCACGATAGCCTCGACGCCCGCATCTCCAATGCTGTTGTCGTCCAGATCGAGCATCCGCAGCCTGGTCCAGTGTGAGGCGCGGGCCAGAGCCTTCGCTCCGTCATCACCAAAATCGTTGTACCCGAGAGCGAGCACTTCCAGCCCGAACAAGTAGGGCGAAGCCGCCAAAGCCTCGATCCCCGGTACGCCGATACCGCCGCTGCTCAGGCCGAGCATCCGCAGCCCGGCCACGCGCGGTGAGTCTGCCAGCACGGTCACACCTGCATCCCGCAACTTACAGGAGAGGAGGTCGGTGTCTCCTCCAAGCCATAGTCCGGTCAGCCTCTCCATCAGGGGGGATCCAGCCAAGGTCTCAACTCCTTGCCGATCCCTGAGGAAGGGGTTGCTGCCCAGGTTCAGAGCCGTGAGCCGCGGTAGATGCGGAGAGTAAGTCAAGGCCTCGACGCCGCGGCGGCCGATGTCGTGACAGCTCAAGCCCAAGGTGGTCAGGCGGGACAGATACGGACAGGATGCCAGCGCGCCGAGATCCTTGTCGGTAATGCAGTCCATGTTGTAGTGATAAATCGCCATTCCGCCGAGATCGAGAGCCTTCAGCCGGGCCACCGCAGGCAGGGCAACAAGGGATTTCATCAGTCCGGCCGGGCGATAGAGCCAGACGTTCTGCACCGGGGCCGACCGGAAGAGGCGGTCCGCGTCGTTCACGAACGCTCGTCCTTCCATGTAGACCGTGTCGACAAGCCCGCGATGGAACTGCCAGCCATACAGGGGCTTCTCGATCTGCCTCGGACGCTCCTGGAAGTCCCGCAGCTCGCCCGGGCTCATGCGACATGGCCGGACGGATTCTTGTACGGGACGGATCCAGGTCTCTTCGTGCAGGTCCAGCAACTGTTGTTCGCGATCGAGCAGATCGGACGGCACCGCCGCCGTCAAGCTGGGCAGGTCGCAGTTCCAATCCTCGAACAGCCAATGCGGGAAGGTGGGAAGGACCGGATCCCGGGGAACCTTGGCCAGCTCACACTGGACGCGGATGAGCTCGGCGCGCGGATTACCATTCAGACCATCGGCAAGAGCCAGGCGCGGACCATCGTCGTCCGGATTCTCCAGAATCGCTTCGAAAAAAGCGTCTTCACCGGGCATGTAAAGTCCTCCCTTACCCCGCCTTCGCCCGCGCCTCCGCCTTGTCCACTACCATCTCCGTCAGCTTGGCCGTGCGGGAGACCGCGCGGCCGATGGCCTGCAACAGGGCGATGCGGTTGGCGCGCACCCCTTCGTCCTCGGCCATCACCAGCACCTCGACGAAGAAGCGATCCAGCACCGGCGCCAGATCGGCGATGCGGCGCAGGCAGCGCTCGTAGTCGGCGGCCGCGGCGGCCTCGTCGATATCGGCGCGCAGCTCCTCGAAGGCGGCGGCGAGGTCCTTCTCCGCCGGCTCGGCAAGGAGCACTTCGTCGAGCGGTTGCTCGGCGGCGTCCTTGACGATGTTGGCGATGCGCTTGGCCGCCAGCACGACGGAAAGGAAGGCGGCCTCTTCGCGCACCTGGTGCAAGGCGTCCACTCGCGCCTTGAGGTCCGGCAGGCTGGAGACGCCCACGGCGAGGGCCGCCTCGATCTCGTCGTAGGCATAGCCGGCGAGGCCGAGGAGGTAGCGAATGCGGTCAAAGAGGAAGGGGCGCAGATCGTCCAGGATCTCCTCGGCGCTGCGAGTCAGCTTGTCGCCATAGAGGCGGGCCGCCTCGGCGGCAACCTTCCCGAGATCGACCGCCAGGCCGCCTTCGAGCGCGATGCGCACCACCCCCTGGGCGGCGCGGCGGAGACCGAAGGGGTCCCTGCTGCCGGTGGGAATGAGGCCGAGGCCGAAGATCCCCACCAAGGTATCCATGCGATCGGCGAGCCCCGTGACCTGACCTGCCCGGCCGCGAGGGATGCGGTCGTCGGTCGACGCAGGGAGGTACTGGTCGTAGACCGCCTGCCAGATCTCCTCCGGTTGACCCTCCTCGCGGGCGTAGATGCCCCCCATCACGCCTTGGAGGGAGGTGAACTCCTTGACCATCTCGGTCGCGAGGTCCACCTTGAGCAGGCGGGCCGCTTGGGCCGCCCGTGGCTTCTCTTCCGCCCAGCCGAGCTGGTCACAGATGAATGCGGAGAGGGCGACCAGCCGCTCGGTCTTGGCGGCGTAGCTCCCCAGACGCTCGTGGAAGGCGAGGCGCGCGAGCTGCTCGGCGCGATGGGCGAGCCCCGCCTTGCGGTCCTCGCCGTAGAAGAAGCGGGCGTCGGCCAGACGTGCGGCCACCACCCACTCGTTGCCCGAGCGGGCACGGCCCTGCTCGTCGTCCGGCCGGTCCATGACGGTGAGGAAGTACGGCAGGAGCCCGCCATCACCGTTGGGAGCGGCCACCGTCAGCGCGCTCTGGTGGTCGCGCAGGCTGGTCGACAGGACCTCGGCCGGCAGCTCCATAAAGGTGTCGCCGAAGCGGCCTTCCAGCACGCCGGGGATCTCGCAGATGGCGGTGAGCTTGTCGAGCAGGACGGGATCGTCGACCAGCCGGCCGCCCAAGGCTTCCGCCCGCGAGCGCATGGTCTCGTGGAGGACTCGTCGACGCTCCTCCGGCCGCACCTCGACCTGGCGCGCGGCGAGCTGGCGTTTGTAGTCTTCGGCGCCGGCCACGCGGAACGGCTCGGGCGAGAGAATGGGATGACCCTCCGTCTCATCGCCGGCCGCGACGCCGAAAAAATCAAACGGCACCACAGCACCGTCGAACAGGGAAACGACGCCGTGAACCGGCCGCACCCAAGGGCCTTCTCCACTCCCCCAGCGCATGGTCTTGGCCCAGGAGATGGCGGCGAGCACGCGCGGCACGACTTCGGCCAGCACCTCGCGGGTGGGACGGCCGTCGATCTTCTTGCTGGCGGCCAGATACTCGCCCTTGTCCGTCTTCACCCGTGCCAGCTCCTCGGGAGCCACCCCGGTGCGCTTGGCGAAGCCGAGCAGGGCCGGGGTCGGCGAGCCGTCGGCGGCGAAAGCGGCGCGCACCGGCGGCCCCATCACCTGCTCCTCGCGGTCGGGTTCGCGCTCGGGAAGTCCGGCGAGGATCAGCACCAGCCGGCGCGGGGTGAAGCCGGTCTCCACCTCGCGGGGACCGATGCTGCGCGCCATCAGCTCCTCGAAGACGCGCGTCGCCAGCTCGCGCACCCCGGGCTCCAGCATGCGGGCCGGGATCTCCTCGCTCCTCACCTCCAACAGATATTCACCGCGCGGCATCGGCCACCTCCGCAGACGCCGCGTTCATCGCCTCGCGGGCCTCGCCCTGGAGCAGCGGGAAGCCCTGCTTCTCCCGGCTCTCCACGTAGGCCCGGGCGCAGCCGACGGCCAGGTCGCGCACCCGCTTCATCAGGCCCACCCGCTCGGTCACCGAGACGGCGCCGCGGGCGTCGAGCACGTTGAAGAGGTGCGAGCACTTCAAGGCGCATTCGTAGGCGGGCAGCACGAGGCCGGCCTCCAGGCAGCGGTTCGCCTCGCGCTCCCAGCCCTCGAACTGGCTCTGCAGAAACGGCACGTCCGCCAGCTCGAAGTAGTAGCGGGACAGCTCGTACTCCTCCTGCTTGCGCACCTGGCCGTAGTCGATGCCCGCCACCCAGTCGATCTCGTAGATGCTCTGCGAGAGCGACAGGAACATGGTGAGCCGCTCCAGGCCATAGGTGATCTCGGCGCTGATCGGCTTGAGCTCCAGGCCTCCCGCCTGCTGGAAATAGGTGAACTGGGTGATCTCCATGCCGTCGAGCATCACCTGCCAGCCGACGCCCCAAGCGCCGAGCGTCGGCGCCTCCCAGTTGTCCTCCTCGAAACGCAGGTCGTGCTTCGTGAGGTCGAGCCCGATCGCCTCCAGGCTGCGCACGTAGAGCCGCTGGATGTCGAGCGGCGAAGGCTTCAGGATCACCTGGAACTGGTGATGCTTGCCGAGCCGGAACGGGTTGTCGCCGTAGCGGCCGTCGGCGGGCCGGCGCGACGGCTGCACGTAGGCCACGCGCCAGGGCTCCGGCCCCAGCACGCGCAGGAAGGTGTCCGGGTGCATGGTGCCCGCGCCCACCTCCAGGTCAAGCGGCTGCTGCAGCACGCAGCCCTCGCGAGCCCAGAACTCCGACAGCTTGAGAATCAACTCCTGGAACGTTTGCATGATGAGCGCGAGAGCGTATCAGACCTTCGCCAGCGTCGCCTGCATCACCTCGTAGCTCCTCAGCTCGTGCTGCAGGAAATGCCGCCGCACGTGAGCGCAGAGGTTCTCGATCTCGTGCAGCACGGCGGCCGGAGGCACCCGCTTTGCCACAGCCGGCAGGCTCTCATGGCTGATGCGGCGCAGGAACTCCAGCGACGCGGGAGAGACCGCGAAACCGCTGCGGCCGCCGCAGTCCAGGCACAGCAGCATCTCTCCGGAGCGCGGCAGCATGGCTCCCTCCGGCGGGAACGGCGAGCCGCAGGAGGGACACGCCTCGGGCGCGGGGAAGATCCCCGCCAGCCGCAGCATCCAGGCCTCGAAGTAGCGGGCGGCGAGATCGCGGTCCACCCCGGCCAGCAAGGCTTGCACGGTGGCGTCGAGCAGCCGGTAGAAGTGGTCGGAGGCCTCCCCCTCCTGCGCGAACTCCAGCAGGTGGTCGGCGAGATAGCTGCCGAGCAGGATCCCTTCGAGGTCCGTCTGCAGCGGATGGGCCGTGCGCACCAGCTCCACGGAGGAGATCCGCGACAGGTCCCTCCCCTCCTTCTCGAACCAGGTCACCTGCGCCTTGGCGAGCGGCTGGAGCTGGCCGCCGAAGCGGCTGTGCTTCACTCGCGCGCCTTTCGCCACCCCCTTCTTCTTGCCGTGCTCGCGGGTGAGAAAGGTGACGATGCGGTCGCGATCGTAGAGGTCCGTTACGTCGAGGATCAGCGCCTCGGCGGTCTGCAAAGCCATCGCGTGCATGCTAGCACAAGGCGCCGGCCGGAATCGGGTAAGTTGTTGATTCAGAGGAACTAATCCAGGGATTACGACACCTGCCGCCGCCTCCGGCGGACGGTCTGACGGAGCCGGCGCACGGTCCACCCGCGACGGCGCACCATGCAACGGGGCCGCCAGCACGTGCAACGGCGCCGTTGTACCGTGCGCCGGAGGCGGCGGTAGGCGCGCCGGCGCCGTTGCGCCGTCCGCCGGCTGCCTCGCACCGGCCAACGGACTCCTCGCACCGTCGGCCGGTCCCCTCGCGCCATGCAAGGCCTCCGTTGCCCCGTGCGAGGGAGCCGTTGCACCGTGTAAGGGAGCCGTTGCACCGCGCGAGGAAGGCCTCGCACGGCGCGAGGAACCCCGTGGGCGTTGCCACCGCTCCCTTGCACCGTGCGAGGCATCCGTTGCGCTCTGCGAGGGACCCGTCGGACGTTGCGAGCGGTCCGTTGGGCCGCTCAAGGCAGCCGTCGCTCCGTACAAGGCAAAGGTCCAGCGCCGGTGACGCAGGAACCTTGACTGAAACTTGCAAGGGAGCCCGCCGGCTAGATACGCTTTCGCTAGTGGAAGAACCACCGGCTCATGCGCTCGATTTCCTGAAAAGGGCGATCCAGGCCCTCGGCTTCACCCAGAGGGAAGTGGAACGCCAGTTGGGGCTGTCGCGGGGCTATCTCTCCCGGCTGTTCAGGGGTCGGATCGAGCTCAAAACGGATCACGTGGTGCAGATCGCCAGAGCGCTCCAGGTGGATCCCAACGAGTTCTACCGGCTGGCGTTCCGGAAGTCCATCGGCGAGCCCTACAGGGAAACTCAGCGCCTGCAACAGACGACCGGTCTCCTGGCTCCGGAGCCGTCGCCCGAGGAGCTCGCGGAGATCCAGAAGGACATCGAACGGATCGTGAAGCGGGCGCTCGACAGAAAGCAGGGATCGTGAAGCTGCCCTGCGATTGGGCCAGCGTTTCTGGAGATTGCCGGCATCGCTCTACTCCTCCCACGCCCGCGCCTCGAAACGCAGGTTGGGGCCGAAGTCCGCGTGCCACCGCAGGAAGTCCGCCACCTCCAGCACCTTGGCCACCGTGGCGGTCCGCATCCGGAAGGCGTCGCGCAGCAGGATGACCGCCTGCAGGGCCTCGCGCTGGATTTCGAGCGTCGAGAACAGCGTGGCCGCTTCGGTGGCGAGATGCTCCGCCTCCCTCCCCCTCCCTTGGGCAAGGAGAGAAGCCGTGAGGTCGAGCATGGCGATGCCGGCGAAAACCGAAAGGCCAGCCTGGGCATACCCTTCCCGTACCTCGCGGAACAAGGCCTCCGCCCGCTGGTAGCCGCCCTCGCCAAAGGCGATGCGCGCCTCCAGATGCCGAAACTTGATCCGATTGATACGCCCTCCGGGATGCAACAGGCGGCGGGAGTGGAGGAGCCGGTGCTTCTTCGCTTCCGCGATGCGGCCGCTGTCCACCAAATAGAGGATGAGATTGTGGGCGGCGGCGCAGGCGAGGCCGGGATCGCGCTCCGTGTCGATCATCTCCAGGCTCTGCTTCTGGCGCTGGACGGCGAGATCGAAGCGGCCTTCGAGATAGGCGTAAACGCCGAGCTTGACCAGCGTGTAGCCGACGAGGTGCCGGTCGCCCCGCCCTTGATGGAAGGTGAGCATCTGGTGGAGCTTCTGCGTGGCGGGGCCGAAACTCCCGCGCTGAGCCAGCAAGGTGGCTTCGAACTCCAGGAGCCGCATCTCCAGCAGGCGGTCGCCGGTGCCCTGCTCGAAGAGGTGCCGGGCATCCCCCAGGAATTCGCGCGCGTCGCCGAACCGGCTGGTCACGCGGCAGGCGTTGCCGAGGTCGGCGTAGGCCCGGGCCTGGAGGTCGCACCTCAAGGGCCGGCCGTAGATGGCCTCGTCCAACCGAAAGGAAGCCACCACTCCCTGCTCGGCGAGCTCGATCATCCGCGCAGGGTCCTCGAAGCGGAGCTGCCAGCTCCGGTCGAGCAAGGCCCACATGCGAGCCAGGGGTTGCATGGCGCGGGGGAGCTTGCGGCCGGCGGCGAGGAGCTTCAGGCACCGGTCTGCCTCCGCCCGCTGCTCCCGCAGATGGCGGGCGAGCGCCAGCGGTTTCGCGGCCGCCCGCTCGATGACGGCCTCATACGCGGCCCCCTCTTCCGGGGTAGGCCGCCGCGCCGGCGCCAGGCCCAGCAGCGTGGTGAGCGCCGGCGGCAGCGAGGCGAGGCACGCCGGGCACCGCGCGAACAGGAGGTGGCGCACGACCTCTTTCTCCCGGCTCGGCGGCAGGCGTTCCTGGCCGAGAGCCGACAGCTCCTCACCGCTCGGGTGCTCCGATCCTCTGGTCTTCACTGGGGAGACTATTATCACATACGCGGAAGCGAAGGACCAGAGATTCCCGAAAGGGGGGCCCTACTCCGGAGCGCCGGCCCCGGCCGCTTCGGCCAGGGGGGCCGGGACTCGGCGCTCCGATGGAAATCTCCAGGCCGCCTACCCTTGGGGGTCCGTTGCGCTCGTCGAGCTCGTGGGCGGAGGTTGGGGCGTCGACGTGGCGCTGGAACAGCCACCGGCGGGATCAATTACCGGACCACATTTTTGCATCGGAGGTGGGATGCCGCCCGGCTCCACAGGCCCGCCGGTCCCCGGCCAGAGCTGAGCGATCCATTCCAAAGCTCTTTCGAACCAGCCAGGGCCGGTCGTCAGGTCCCTCCAGCCGTCGGCGTGAGCGGGCGCGGCGAGTGCGAGGACGGCCGCGAGGGCCAGTACGGCGGCGGCGCGCCGGATGCGTTGCAGGTCCATCTCTCCTCTCCTTCTGACCGTGGGCCGGCCGGGAGCCGCCATGGCGCCGACGCCCGCGGCCGTAACAGCCTAGTGTGGCCAACGCTCTCCAGTGTGGCACGGGTGGAAGAATTTCGGGCGCAGGGCGTACGAATCTCGTACGCTCACCGCCTCGCCGGCTCCGCTGGAGCATGACCATGAGAGTCGGCGCCGCGACGCCTACGGCAATCAATTCCGCTTCCAGTCGGCTGCGAAGCTGAAGGTGTTGAGGCCGGCAGGACTAAGGAGCCGTTGTAGGAACCAGGGCTCTTCGACGGGAGCTCTCAGTGCTCGTCGAGCTTCTTGCCGTCCTTCTTCAATTGGGGGTGCTGAAGGAAGGTGGGCTGATCCTCATCGATGACCGTGCGGACTTCGCTGAGGGGAATCGTGAACTTCTCCGGCTCGACCGGTATGTTGGTTTCAAGACTCTTGACCATGAAGTGGAGGCTGATCATGCGCTTGCCATCATCATCCAATCCCGTCAGGTAAATGTGATGAGGAAATGGATAGGTGCTGCCTTTGACGCGGAGATAGCGCGTAAAATCAACAACCCGAAAGACCTTACCTCCGGGCCGGACGTACTCGATCTTCGAGACGAGATCACGGTTCGGCAGGATCGTCACTCGGTAATAGAAGGGACGGCCTTGGAGATCCCCTCCCGGGAGGATCAACTTTCCTTCCTCGCCTTTCTTCACCACGCCTCGCGCCTCGCCGACCCGCGCTTGCCACCGCGTCTCGTCGGCGATGGCGTCGAGAGTCAACTCACAGGCCGGGCAGCTATCTCCCTCTGGGCTCAGGAAAGCCACCGGGAGATAAAGGGGATTCATGAAGGGCGCGGGAACCTGAGTTGGAGGCTCTCTGTAAAGCGAGAGTCTGGAATCGGCTTCGAACAGGAGCTGATAGCGCTCTCCGTCGTACGCCGATACGAGTCCTGAAGCCAGACCGAGCCGCGCGTCCGCCGTCGACCGCGAGCGGTACTTCTGGCCCTCCAGCCAATACTCGAACGCGCCTTCACCCGTTCGATGAGGGAAGTTGAGCCAGACTCCGGCCTCCAAGTGGGCGGCACGGAGGTTTTTATAAAAACCCCGCAGCCGGTCCAGCGTTCCCTGATAGCGGCCGGCAAGCTCGCGGCTGCCCTCTTCTGGAAGGTAGAGGGGCTCGGGCTGGCGTGGGACCTGGGATCGCAAAGCCTTGTCGGCATTCAGCATTTGGTTCAGCTCGGACACCGAATACTCGCAAGGGACGCCGCCTCCTGCCGGTCCACAGTCGCAAGCTCCCCCGCCTCCCCCGGCTGTATCGTCGCAGACACTCGCACCCAAGAGGTTTCCACAGGCACAACGGAGAATCATGTAGCAGCTGACCGTCCCGCACGCCCCCCCCGTGTTCCAGCCCGAATCCGTATTCGCGAGAAGGGAGAGAGGCCTCAGACTTGTAGGAATGGCGAGGCAATCCGCCTCCGTAGGGTCGGTGCAGGTTGTCAGGGCTGTGTGGCACTGATAGGGGAGAGCCAGAACGGGAAGGAGTAAGAAAGCTGCCCCCAAAATGGTGGATTTCGCCCAGCGAGCTTTCGCCATGGCTCATCTCCCTGTGATCAACAGAGGAAGCTTTGCGTGTTTCCACAACTTTGTCAAGTCTGTAATCGCCTGGGTAGTGCGCGGTTTTGAAATCGGGACCTCTTCCCCTCAACGGCCCCGTGGGCTAGCGTGATCCCAGGCGGAATGAACCGCCAAGCGGCCCCGGCACGGGACGGAACCCCGCACCGGAGCCTGACCCGGACAGGAGGACACGCCCCATGCCCGAGCTAGCAGCACAGTCTATCGCCTCAACCCGCATCCTGCCGCCGCCCGCCCGCTACCCCTACACCGGATGGGAGACGGCCTGCGTCTTCAGGGAGACGTTCCTTTCCTGGCTGACGCCGCCCGGAGCCGCCAACGCCTTCCGGACGGTCGGCAATCTGTTCTTCGACCTAATGCTGAATGCCGACGACTGGCCGATGCCCTCGGAGTCGCCTGTCCGGCGCGAGCTGCGCGCCGCCGCTCAGGATCTCCGTTTCGTCCAGGGCTGGCTGGCGACGGCCCTGGAGACGAACGACATGAAGCAGATGCACCCGGAGGACGCGTACTTCCTGCGGCTCGCGGGACGACTCGCCCCGCAGGTCGGCCGCATCGCCGCCACGATCGAAACCGCGCTCGGGGAGGAACTGCGATGAGTTGGGCCAGCAAACCGAGCTACCCGCATGACGCCTTGAACACGCTTACGATACGGGCGACCGACCGCCAACTCGCGAACTGGACGATGGAAGCGAAGCGCACCGGCAGGGCTCGCGGCGCCGCAATCGCCTACCTCGCGGATCTCGGCTGCACGTTTCTCCAGGCGTGGCGGGACACCAACTACGATTGGGCCTGCGCTATGGAGCAAGGCCCGATCACGAAGCACGACTGATTCAGGGACGGGCGGCATCTTCGGGTGCCGCCCGTGTTACCATCGAAGCCATGGAACACGACCCCGCCATCCGCCCGAAGCGCCCCCGCGACCCGTTCAAGGCGGCTCACGAGATCTTCCGGGAAGCTATCGGCGAGAAGCCGCGCACCGAACCCCGCCCCAAGAAGCGCCCTTCCTCAAAGAAGCCCGCCGGCAAGCCTGAGTCGAACCGTAACACGGCCTGACGTTTTTTGGCTCCCCGAGTGTCTTGAAAACCTGACTTAGGTGGTATAATCGCGCCGTAAAAGCAGGGCGGGGCCGCCCGCGTGGGGCGGGCGGTTCCCTAAAACTTGTGGCGCAGCTCCCTCGGACCGAGGGATGGAAGTCGTGGACGCCTTCCATCCTGCCAAAAATCACTGCTCCGAGTCAAGAGCCGGAAAGGAGCAGTACTATGTCAGTTTCCTGGTTAGGCTATGACTTCGATGTCTACGACCCCCTAACAACCACGTGGAACGACGTGGGCGGCGTCTACATTTTCGCCGGCACAAACCACCAGAACGAATGGGCTCCCCTGTACATTGGACAGGCGGACAGCTTCCACAATCGCATCCCATGCCATGAAAGGTGGGCCGAGGCGGCGCTGCTGGGGGCCACCCATGTTCACGCGATGACGGTTCCGCAGGCGGCCAACCGGGCAAGGATCGAGCATGAATTGTGTTTGGCCTATCAGCCGCCTTTGAATACCCAGCTTCGTTCGTTGGCCGGCTTCCGTCGCGGGGCGTAATTCGGAAGTAGGTAAGCGTTTCCTGGAGCCGCTGAAGAGTCGCAAGCTCTCCGTCACTCTGCGGCTCCAGGCACAGTGCGCGCCGCCGCCAATACACGCGCATTACGCCGCCTCCCTCTGTTGTTTCTTGTATGGCCCGCGCTTCCTCCCGGTCACGGTATCGGGTAGAAGCGCGACCATTTCCTCAACACTCCACAGGTGCGCCGTCACCCCCGCCGCCATGGCCGGGGTGACGCGGAGGGAGCGGTGGATGCGCACGTAGTTGTAGTGGAACGTGAAAAGCCCGAACGCCGCGACGTGGTTCCGCAGCATCTTGGAGAAACCGTTCGTGAGGCGGGTGTAGCGGCGCATCATCATCCGCACCGTCAGGTTGCTCCGCTCCACTAGGGACGTGCTGATAGCGGACTTGTCGGGATCTCCGGTGATGACCGCCTTCATCTGCCGGACGCACGGCTGCGGGCTGTAGCGGTGGTCGGGATCGGGCGGACCGGCCTTGAACTCCTTCACGAGCTGCGCGAAGTCCACCTCGGAGCCAAACGCCGTTTCGACCGCTTCCAGGTACATGCGGTGTCCGTCCGTCACCAGCATAACGCGGTGCGCGAGCCGAGAGGCGAGGTCGCGCATGAATACCGTTGCATGCTCCGCGTCCCGGTGGCCGATGTGGAAGGCCGGGATCAGCTTCGACACCGGGTCAACGGCGGTGAAGGCCCACAGATCGCCGTAACCGAGGACGCCAACGTTCTCGGGCCGGACATTCTTCGCCTTGCAGCGGCAGAACGCCCAAATCTCGTCCACCTCCAGGCGGCGGCACTGGAGGCTCCGCAGGTTCTCGTCCATGTAGCGGATGCACTCTTCTCCCAGGTCCAAGCCGAGCTTTGCTACCGCATCGTAGGAGACACCCACCAGACGGGACGTGGCGCGGAGAGAATTCCCCTCGCACAGAGCCGCAGCGATGGCGGCGCGCTTTGCCGGTTTGAGGACGTTCGCCACGGCCAGAATTTTACAGCTAAGCCTATGAAAAATCAAGGACTTAGGCCGAAAAATCGGGAGGATTTTCAAGGCTTCTTCTTGGCAAAAAGCGTGCCGAGATCGGTGCTTTAAATTTCAAAACCGCGCACTACCATCGCCTGCCCCCGTACGCCGCCGTACGAATCTCGTCTATCTCGCGGCCGCCGCTCTCCCGCGATTCGTACGTGCGCTAGACTTTGCCCCATCCGAGGAAGGCCGCCATGGCTGTCAGCGAACCCATAGCTCCGATCTCCGCCGACGATCCGAACCGCGATCTCGGTTTCGGCGCCGTCGTCGTCCGCGAGAGCCGCAAGCGGCTGCTCAACCGGGACGGCAGCTTCAACGTCGTGCGCGAGGGCTTAAGCTTCTTCCAGACGCTCAGCCCCTACCACTTCCTCCTCACCACGTCCTGGCCGCGCTTTCTCGGGCTCATCGTCCTCTTCTTCCTGGTGACCAATACCGTCTTCGGGCTAGCCTACTTCGCCTGCGGCCCGGGACAGATCGCGGGCTCGAATGCGACTCGCCTTCATAGTCAGTTCCTCGAGGACTTCTTCTTCAGCGTGCAGACCTTCGCCACCATCGGCTATGGGGGGATGCATCCGGTCGGGCTGGCGGCAAACCTGCTGGTCACCCTGGAGTCGCTGGTGGGACTGTTGGGCTTCGCCCTCGCCACCGGCATCCTCTTCGCCCGCTTCTCGCAGCCGACGGCGAAGATCCTCTTCAGCAAGAACGCCATCATCGCTCCATACCGCGGCATCACCGCCTTCGAGTTCCGCATCGCCAACGCGCGGAGCAACGAGATGATCCAGGTCGAGGCCCGCGTGCTGCTCAGCCGTTTCAGGCCCGACGGCGGCGGCAATCGCGATTTCATCCCTCTCAAGCTGGAGCGCGACAAGGTGGTGTTCTTCCCGCTCGCCTGGACCATCGTCCATCCCATCGACGAGGAGAGCCCGCTCTGGGGGGCCACTCGCGAGGACTTGAAGAATTGGGACGCGGAGTTCCTGGTGCTGCTCTCCGGGATCGACGAGACTTTCTCGCAGACGGTCCACACCCGCTCGTCCTACAAGGCCAGCGAGATCATCTGGGGCGCCCGCTTCGCGAACCTCTTCAACTCCCCGAAGCCGGACGGAACCCTGTCCATCGACGTCGGCCGGCTGCATCAGGTCGAGAAGGTGTTGCCGCCGGCGAGGTGACCCCAGCTCACTCCACGCCGAGATCGACGTCGCGGTCCAGCGCCGCCAGCACGGCCTTGTTCTCGCGCCAGTCGGGCTCCAGGCGGACGTTGAGGTCGAGATAGACGCGGCGCTCGAGATACTGCTCGAGGTCGAGGCGGGCGGCGGTGCCGATCGCCTTGATCATCTGGCCCTGGCGGCCGACGACGATCTTCTTCTGGCCCGGGCGTTCGACGAGGATGGAGGCGTAGATGCGGATGAGGTCCTTCTCGTCGTCGTCTTCCCAGCGCTCGATGACCACCGCCGTCGTGAAGGGGAGCTCCTCGCTGGTCAGCTCGAGCACCTTCTCGCGAATGCGCTCGGCGGCCAGGAACCGCTCGGGGTGGATGGTCAGCAGCTCCGGATCGAACAGGGGCTCCCCCTCGGGGAGCAGGTTCCAGAGAATGTCGAGCAACCGGTCGCAGTTGTCGCCCTTGGCGGCGCTGATCGGCACGATCTCCGTAAACACGCCGGTCTTGGCGTACTGCGCGATACGCGGCAGGATCTCGGGCTTCTTGATGCGGTCGATCTTGTTGAGCGCGAGCACCCGCGGACCCTCGGCCTTGCCGACCAGATCGAGGGTATAGGCGTCGCCCGAGCCGAACCTCTCGGAGACGTCCACCAGCAGGCAGGTGACATCGGCCTCGTTCATGGCGTCCAGGGCGTAACGCACCATCTGCCGGTTCAAGCGGTGGAGGGGCCGGTGAATGCCGGGGGTGTCGTAGAACACCATCTGGCCGTGCTCGTCCGTGAGGATGCCGACGATGCGGTGCCGGGTGGTCTGCGGCTTGTTGGAGACGATGGCCAGCTTCTCCTGCAGAAGATGGTTCATCAGGGTCGACTTGCCGGCGTTGGGCCGGCCGACCAGGGCGATGGTGCCGGACTTGGCCATCAGGCCTCCGCC
Source organism: Thermoanaerobaculia bacterium (assembly GCA_036002325.1). Classification (GTDB taxonomy): domain Bacteria; phylum Acidobacteriota; class Thermoanaerobaculia; order Multivoradales; family UBA5704; genus DATARR01. The sequence continues at coordinate 179,706 of DASYTJ010000087.1, forward strand.
TCCTGCGCCTCTTCGGCCGCTGCGATCTTCTCCACGCGAACGGTCTGGATGCGGCGGTCGGCGACCCCTTCGACGGTAAAGCGCAGGCCGTGGCTCTCCACCGTCTCCCCCACCTGCGGCACGTAGCCCAGCACGCTGAAGATCAGGCCGGCCACCGTCTCGTATTCCGGGTCCTCGATCTCCACGCCGAACAGCTCGTCGAGCAGCTCGATATGGGCACGGCCGTCGAGCCGGTAGGCGCCGTTCTCCAGCGGTTCCAGCTCGGCCGCCAGCGCCTCGTGCTCGTCCATGATCTCGCCGACGATCTCCTCGAGAAGGTCTTCCACGGTCACCAACCCGGCCGTGCCGCCGTACTCGTCCACCACGATCGCCACCTGCTGAAAGCGTGCCTGCAGCTCCCGCAGCAGCTCGGAGAGCAGCTTGGTCTCGGGGATGAAGAGCGCCGGCTTCAGCAATTCGCGCACGGCGGGCGGCTCGGGGCTGCGGACGGCGCGCAGCACGTCACGGATATGCAGGATGCCGATGACGTGGTCGATCGAGTCCTCATAGATCGGCAGGCGCGAATGGCCGGACTCGATGAAGCGGTCGGCCAGGGCGTCGAGGCCGGAGTCGACCGGAGCGCAGATCATATCGATGCGCGGCGTCATCACGCTGCGCGCCTGAGTATCGCTGAAGCCGACGATACCCCACAGCCACTCCCCCTCCTCGGGCTCCAGGATGCCTTCACGAGTGCCCACGTCGATGAACGCCTCGATCTCTTCGTCGGAGGCTTCGGTCTCCTCTCCTTCCTCATGACGCAGGAAAGCCTCGGTGGGGACGAGCGGCCCGAGAACCGCCACCAAGGGCGAGAGCACCCACAGCGCCACGCGGTAGATCCGGGTCAAGGAGCGGAGCGCTCGCTCCGGGTCCTGCCCCACCAGGGTGCGGTTGAAGGCCTCGGTCGCCGCGATGAGCAGCACGACGACGGCGAGCGCCCAGAGGACCGGGTAGGCGCGATGCCAGCGAGCCAGCAGCGCGGCCAGGAGCGCTGCGAAGACGACGGGGAGCGTCCGGGCGAGCAGCGACAGAAGGTAACGGAAGACCCCGAAGCGGACGGGCGCCGCCGACAGCGCCAGCAGCGAGCCGCCGGCCTCCTCGGCCCAGTGGCGGAGCCGGATCGGACCGCTGCGCTCCAGCAGAGCCGAGAGCACCGCCGCCAGCACCGCCAGAGGAGCCACCAGCGCCAGTCCCCAGAGCAGGATGCCCGGCGAGAGCAGCGCGTCGTCGTCAGTCATGTCCTTCCCCGCGCAGCCAGGTCCGGCGCAGCCGCCGCTCCAGCCGCTCCATCTCCCCCTCGTCCGTCTCGTGATCGTAGCCCAGACAGTGCAGGACGCCGTGCAGCAGCAAGGTCTTGAGCTCGCGGTCCACATCGTGCCCGGCCGCCGCGGCCTGGCGGCGCGCCGTGGGAACCGAGATCAGAATGTCCCCCAGGTGCCCGGCTTCTCCCGGAAAGGAAAGAACGTCGGTGGTCCTGTCCTTGCCGCGGAAATGACGGTTGACGCGCCGCATCTCGCGGTCGCCCACGAAACGCACGCCGAGGCTCTCCGCCCGCGGCGCCAGCGACGACGCCAAGGCCGCGAGCCACGGGCGCAGCCGGCGCGTTGCGGCCTCCGGATAGTGGTTGGGGTTCTGCAGGACGAGCTCGGTGGGTTGGGCCGGATCGTTCACGGATTGTTTACGTTCAGGAGGCCTGACGGATCGTTCTCTTCTCCCGTTTCGGCCCGGCGTTGAAATCGAAGCCAGGGTAATCGATCCGCTGGTGGAAGATGTTGGCGAGCACCCGGTCGAACGATTCCGAGACGGTGCGCAGGTCCGACAGGGTCAGGTCGGTGTAGTCGAGCTGGCCATCTTGCAGGCAATCGTCGAGAATGGTGCGAATCAGCGCACGGATCTTGGCCGGCGAGGGTTCGGCCAGCGTCCGGCTCGCCGCCTCGACGGCGTCGGCGAGCATGAGCACTCCCATGACCTTGTTCCGCGGCCGCGGCCCCGGGTAACGGTACTTCTCCTCGGTCACGTCGCCGGGGTCCCCCTTCTGCTCGACCGCCCGGCTGTAGAAGAAGCGCATCAGGCGCGTGCCATGGTGCTGGCGGATGGCGTCCTCGATCACCCGCGGCAGGTTGTGCTGCCGCGCCAGCTCCACTCCCTCCTTGATGTGGTTGATGAGGATCAGCGCGCTCATCGACGGCAGCAGCTTGTCGTGGCGGTTGTGGCCGGGACGCTGGTTCTCGATGAAGTAGTCGGGGCGCAGCACCTTTCCCACGTCGTGGTAGAGACCCGCCGCGTAGGCCAGCACCGGGTCGGCGCCGATCGCCTCGCAGCCTTCCTTGGCCAGATTGGCCACCATCAGGGAGTGTTGGAAGGTGCCGGGGGCTTCGAAGGCCAGACGCCGCAGCAGCGGCAGGTTGGTGTTGGAGAGCTCCACCAGCTTGATGTCGGTGGTGAGCCCCAGCAGCCACTCCAGGATCGGCAGGGCGAAGCTCGCCGCGGCGGTGACCAGGAAGCCGCCGGCCAGGGCGCAGACGAGGTCGAAGCTCACCTGCATGGAGCTGCGGTCCGCGGCGGGCAGCGCGGTCAGGACCAGCACCATCACCACATTGACGGCTCCCACCACCAGACCGACGCGGGCGATAACCAGACGATAGCGGAACTGGGCGTGGTCGAGCGTATGAATCGCCGCCAGCGAGCCGGCGAGGCTGTAGAAGACCACCCACAGGCCGTCGCCGTCGATGGTCAGGCGAGAGGAAAGCACCGAGAAGAGAACCGCGAGCACGAGGGCGGATCTGCGTCCCAGCAGCAGGGTCGCCAGCAGGGCGAGGGAAGCGAAGGGGATGGCGTAGGCCCAGCTCCGGACCGAGTTGAAGGGCACAGCCTCGAACGCACCGGAGAGGGCGTTGGCCACCAGGAACGAAAACTTCGCCGCCAGCAGCGACAAGAGAAGAAGCAGCAGGCTCTCGCAGAACAGCCGATCGCGGCTGTGGTCCGCCACCCGCTCTTCCCTCTCCGCGAACCAGATCACCACCGCCACCAGCGACAGCAGCGAGAGGGTGGCGACGAGAGGCGGGAGCTGCCGCCGGAGCTGCCTTTCGCCGCGCATCTGGGCCAGGATGCGGGCGTGGGCGGCGTCGATCAGGTCGCCCTTGCGGACGATCACCTGCCCTTTGCGGATCTGGTTGAAGACCTGCCCGACGGCGGCGGCGGCCGCCGCCTGCCGCACCAGCGTCTCGCTGCGGTTGAGCAGCAGGTTGGGCGTCAGATTCTCCAGCAGCAGATCGACCAGCAGGCGGCGCTCCAGGGAGGAGTAGCCGCTCCAGCCGCGGACCTCCGACTCGAAGAATTCGCGCGCCTCGCCGGGATAACCCAGGTTTTCGAAAAGGTCCAGGTGGACCCGCTCACTGCCGGTCGCCAGGTTGCGCAGGGTGATACCCCGCATGCGGTTCTCGAGCAGCAGATCTTTGTTGGCGACTACGCCGCGCCGTAACGCCTGGGTGAGGGCGCCGCGCAGGCTGTCCTCGAGCTCCGGCGAGAAGCCCTTGCGCAGCAGCAACTGGATTCGCGCCGGGGTGAGCTTGAGAGCATCGGGGGATGGCGGCGCCGCCAGCTCGCGGGCGATCGCCTCGCGCGCCGCCTCGGTGCCGCCGCCATCGGCGGCCGTCCGCGCCAGCAGGCGCCGGCCGCGGGAGAAGAGCTGGGCGATCTGAGCGTCGCGCTCCCCGATCAATCCGGGGTCGAGGTCATAGACCGGCAGGACGGTCTCGCGGGCGTCCCGCTGCTTGGCCCGGGTGGCCTCCTCGTCGCTGAGCAGCAAATCGCGTGAGGCGACGTAGTCACGGTCGGCGATGGTGCCCGGTACGGCGCGATTGGAAAACAGGAACGCCCCGGGCAGGAGACACCACGTTCCCAGGACGAGAAACAGAGCGAGCCAGAGGAGGGGCATCTCCACCATGCGGTCCCAGGCTTCCCGCGGGCGCAACCGCTTACCGAGGCGGATCGCGCCGGTGACCGGGCGGATCTGGGTGACGGACGTCGTGTCCCTGTCGCGGGCCATGGTCAGAGGCCCATTCGCTCGCTCTTGCGTTTCTCGAAATCGTCGTAGGCGGAGACGATCTTCTGCACCAGGGCGTGACGCACCACGTCCCGCTGGTCGAAGTAGAAGAACTTGATCCCCTCGACGCCCGAGAGCACCTCCTGAGCCTCGCGCAGACCGGACGTCCGACCCTGGGGCAGATCCACCTGGGTCACGTCGCCGTTGATCACCGCCTTGGAGTTGAAGCCGATGCGGGTCAGGAACATCTTCATCTGCTCGGTCGTGGTGTTCTGGGCTTCGTCGAGGATAATGAAGCTGTCGTTGAGCGTGCGGCCGCGCATGAAGGCGATGGGGGCGATCTCGATGATCCCCCGTTCGAGCATCCGTCCCACCTTCTCGTAGCCGATGATGTCGTGCAGCGCGTCGTGAAGGGGGCGCAGATAGGGATTCACCTTCTCTACCAGGTCGCCGGGGAGGAAGCCGAGCTTCTCGCCGGCCTCGACCGCCGGCCGCGCCAGAATGATGCGGCGAACCCGCTTCTCCAGCAGCGCCGCGGCGGCCATGGCCACCGCGAGATAGGTCTTGCCGGTGCCGGCGGGTCCGATCGAGATGACGATGTCGTGATCGATCATCGCCTGCACGTAGAGCTGCTGCTTGAAGCTGCGGGGCGCCACCAACCGCCGCACCGAAGCGAGCATCCCTTCGGGCAGGAAGAAGCTCACCAACGACGTCTCCGGCGCCTCGGCGACGACGCGGATCGCCGTCTGCACGTCGCCGGGCCGGAAGCGGTACCCCTTTTCGGTCACGGCTGTGAGCTCCGCGAGCAGGCGCTCGACGACCTGCACCCGCTCGGGGTCGCCGTTGATGTGGATCTCGCTGCCGCGCGCGGTCAGGGTGACGTCGAAGGTGCGCTCGATACGCCGCAGGTTCTCGTCCTGGGTTCCGAAGAGGGTGTCGAGACCCTCTTCGGCGAGAGTGACTTGGGTCATCGCGGTTCGTTTCTCGGGGCCGCTGCCGTCCCGAAGGACTTCAGTGTAGCAGACCCTCTCATTTCTTCCCGTAGTCGTAGAACCCCCGCCCGCTCTTCTTGCCCAGGCGGCCGGCGAAGACCATCTGCTTGAGGAGCGGCGGCGGCGCGAAACGCTTTTCACGGTACTCCTCGAACATGATGTTGGCGATGTAGTAGGTGGTGTCGAGGCCCACGAAGTCGAGCAGGGTGAACGGGCCCATGGGATAGCCGCAGCCGAGCTGCATCCCCTTGTCGATGTCCTCGACGCTGCCCACCCCCTCCTCCAGGGCGCGGACGGCGTCCAGCAGGTACGGCACCAGCAGGCGGTTGACCACGAAGCCCGAGTTGTCACGGCAGGCGATGGGCTCCTTGCCGAGCGAGCGGGCGAACTCGAAGGCGCGGTCGAAGGTCTCGTTCGAGGTCAGGATGGTGCGCACCACCTCGACCAGCTTCATCACCGGCACCGGGTTGAAGAAGTGCAGGCCCACGAACCTGTCCGGCCGCCGGGTGAACATGGCCATCTGGGTGATGGTGAGGGACGACGTGTTGCTGGCGAAGATCGCGTCCTCTTTGACCACCTCGTCGAGAGCGCCGAAGGTCTTCCGCTTCTCTTCCAGGTTCTCGACGATGGCCTCCACCACGACGTCGCAGTCGGCGAGGGCGGCGAGGTCCACGGTGCCGGACAGGCGGCCGACCGCCTCGTCGCGGACCGCCGCGTCGAGCTTGCCTTTCTCCACCGCCTTGGCGAGGGAGCCGTGGATCTTCTCGACACCCTTTTCCACCAGCTCCTCGGAGACCTCCCGCACCACCGTCTCGTAACCCGCGCGCGCGGCGACCTCGGCGATGCCCGAGCCCATCAGGCCGCAGCCGAGGACTCCCACCTTCTTGATCTTCTTCATCGAACCCTCCTATCTGGATCTCAATTCGTGATAGTTCAGTTGCTCGTTGGACTTCGGCGGGCATGCCCTCCGAAGCCTCACCCCCTGTCCCCCTCTCCCTGACGGGCGAGGGGGGACGCCCAGGAGGGCGATTGCCCAAAAAGTAGGCCCCCCTATCGGCAAGGAGGTTGTGGATCGTCCCCCCTCGCCCGTCAGGGAGAGGGGGACAGGGGGTGAGGCTTCGAAGCGTAAACCCGTCCGCAGTCCCGATCCTACTGAATCCTAACTGCCATGTTGTGTCTCCAGGATCTCCCTTCCCTCTTCTCCCGCGAGCCGCGCCAGCTTCAGCGCCGCGGCGCCGGGCACCGCGAAGGGCAGGCGCTCGGCCCATTCCACCACCTTCACGCCGGGCCCGGCCAGCAGCTCCTCCAGGCCCAGCGCGGCGGCCTCCCCGGAGTCCAGCCGGTAGAGATCGACATGCACCAGACGCCCGCCCTTTCCCCGATGTTCGCGGATGAGGTTGAACGTGGGCGACTGCACCTCGCGGGGATCGATCCCCAGGCCTTCGCCGATTCCTCGTGTCAAGACCGTCTTACCGCTGCCCAGATCGCCCGAGAGCAGGAGGACGCCGTCCGGCGACAGCTCCCGCGCGAGGTCCATCCCCAGAGCGCGGGTCTCCTCTTCGCTGCGGGTAAGCCAGCGCCTCAAGGGCGCGCTCCTAACGCAGCCGCGGCCGCCGTCCGTGGCCGCGCTCGGGGGCATGCTCGTGGCCTGCCTCCGTCTCCTCCTCGCCGGCGGTCTTGAGCTCGGCGAAGGCGGCAGGCAGGATTTCGATCAGATCGCCGGCGGCGAGGGGGATTTCGCCCAGACGGCCCGCGGCGAGATCGCCCGCCAAGCCATGGAGGTAAACGGCGGCGACTGTGGCGTCGAGAGCGTCGAGGCCTTGCGCCAGCAGGCCGGCGATCAGGCCGGTCAGCACGTCGCCGGTGCCGCCGGTCGCCATCCCCGGATTGCCCGTGGGGTTGACGAACACCGCCGTGCCGGAGGCGACCAGGGTGAGGTGCCCCTTGAGCACGACGATGGCACCCGTCTCCTCGGCCGCGCCGCGAGCCGCCGCCACCCGGTCTTCCTGGATCTGCGAGGTCGAGATGCCGAGCAGGCGCCCCAGCTCGCCGGGATGCGGCGTCAGGATGGTCTCCGCCCGCCGGCCGGCCAGCTCGCCGGCGCGGCCGGCGAAGGCGTTGAGGCCGTCGGCGTCGAGCACCAGCGGCAGCGGACACTCGAGGGCGATGCGGCGAATGGCTGCCGCCGTGGCCGGCTCCTGTCCCAGGCCCGGTCCCATGGCGAGCACCGCCTTGCCCTCGGCCGCATCGAGCAGGACGTCCGCGGCCCGCTCGGCGATCTGGCCCGCGGCGCCCGCCGGCAGCCCCAAGGTCATCGACTCGACGGAGCCGAGGTCCACCGTCTGCAGAATCGGCTCCGGCACCGCCGCCGTCACCAGACCGGCGCCCGCGCGCACGGCGGCGCGCGCGGCGAGGATGGCGGCACCCGCTTTGCCGGGAGATCCCGCCGCGATCAGCGCGTGCCCATAGTCCCCCTTGTGCGAGCCGGGCTCGCGCTCCGGCAGCAGGTCGGCGAGCTCCTCGCCCATCAGCAGGTGGAGGTCTCCCGTCTCCTCTTCCACCTCCTCCACCAACCGCGGCGGAATCCCCAGATCCGTCACCACCATCTCGCCCACCGCGTCCGCCGCCGGCGGGAAGACGTGCGCCACTTTGGGAGCGGCAAAGGTCACCGTGAGGTCGGCCTGGACGTGCGGGCCGATCGGCCGCGACTGGCTGCCCGCGAGGCCGCTCGGCAGGTCCACGGCCACACAGGGCGCCGGTAAGGTGTTGATGGCTTCCACGACCTGCGCGAACAGCCCCTCCAGAGGCCGGCCGAGCCCCGTTCCGAACAGCGCGTCGACCACCAGGTCGCACTCGGCCGCCGCCTCGACCGCCGGCGCCAGGCCCTCCTCGGAAGAGACCTCGAGGATGGGAAGCTCGGCCTGGCGGCAGATCCCGAGCTGCACCGCGGCGTCGCCGGAGAGCTCACGGCCGCCGGTAACCAGAAAGACCCGCACCTCCCAGCCGCGCACCGCGAGGTGGCGCGCCACCGCCAGACCGTCGCCGCCGTTGTTGCCCGGCCCGCAGAAGACCGCCGCCGACTCGGCGTCGCCGAAAGCGCGGCCCATGGCCTCAACCACTCCGATGGCGGCGTTTTCCATCAGCACGAGGCTGGGCACGCCGAGATCCTCGATGGCGGCGCGGTCGACCTCGCGCATCGCTTCAGCGGAGAGGATCCTCACGCCGCACCCTTCACCGGCAGCCGCCCCCAAGCCGCGAGCAACTCGCGAGTTCGCGGACAGCCGAGGTCGCCATGAATCATCTCCTCGACCAGACGGCGCAGGTCTTCCGGGGTGTCCACGTCCGTCGCTATCGGCAGCAGCTCGGTCGCGAGGCCCAGCTCGCGGCAGCGTTCGAGCGTCGCCGGCAGCACTTGCTCAGTGCTCCAGGCGATCTCCGCGAAAAGGCGCCGGGAGACCGCACCAGCGCGGAGGGCGATCAGGTAATAACCGCCGTCTTCGGCGGGGCCGAGCACGACGTCGGCGCCGGCTTCCACCTTCTCGAAGGCGAGGTGCACCATCGCCAGCGGCAGGGTGGGATGATCGCTGCCGAGGGCCGCCACGGCGGCGGCCTCCGCCGCCGCCGCGGAAAGAGCGCGATAGAGGCGCTCGCCGAGGTCCCTTCCCTCCTGGCGGATTCCCGGCGCCGGTTCTGACGGCACCTCCTCCGCCGGCTCGAGCGCCCAGGCGAGTCGCAGCTCGAAGTCGCCTCCCCGCAGCCGTGCGAGCAGATCCGCGAGGAACGCGGCGTGCAGCTCCGCTGCCTCGGCGGCGGTAAGATCGCCGATCAAGCGAGTCTTGACCCGCCCCTCCCGGGCAGGTTTGGTGAAGAGCAGCAGGCGGCGGGAAGAGGCGGACACGGGCGGGATTGTATCTGATGATTCTGACCCTCCTCACCGACTTCGGCACCGAGGACTACTACGTCGCCGCGGTGAAGGGCACCGTCCTGAGGCTCGCGCCGGGAACAGCGCTGGTCGACGTATCGCACCAGGTGCCGCCCGGCGACATCGAGACCGCCGCCTTCCTGCTCGCCGCGGCGGCGCCCGCCTTCCCGGCCGGAACCGTGCACCTCGCGATCGTCGATCCGGGCGTGGGCAGCGGCCGGCGCATCCTCGCGGCGCGGACCTCCTCGGCCTGGTTCGTGGCGCCGGACAACGGGCTCCTGACTCCGGTGCTGAAGGAGGCGGTCTCCATCCGCTCGGTCGAGAAAGGCGACCTCTTCCTGGCCGGCCCGGGCGAGACCTTCCATGGCCGGGACCGCTTCGCCCCGGTGGCCGCGTGGCTGCTGCGCGGCGAGCCGGAGGCGGAGCTGGGACCGGAGATCGGCGACCCCAGGCAGCTTTCATGGCCGCGGCCGGGCCGGCAGCCGGGACGGCTCTCGGGGCGGGTGATCCACGTCGACCGCTACGGCAACCTGGTGACCGACATCCCCGCCGCGTGGCTGCCCTCCGGTCCCTGCCGCGCGGAGGTGGCGGGACGGGCAGCCCAACGCCGGGCCAGCCACTACGCCGAGATTCCCGCCGGCGAGGCGGCCCTGCTCCCCGGCTCTCTGGGCACCGTCGAGCTGTCGCTGAACGGCGACGACCTGTCACGCCGGTGGCAAGTCAGCCGGGGAGCCGCCGTCGAAATCCTATGGAACGAATCTTGAAGGGAAGTCTGGAGCGCCGTCATCGTGTGTGCAAAACGGTGACGGTTGTTTCAGGGTTTCGGCTACAATGGGCGAGAGTCCGAGGCCGCGTGTGCCCGAGTGATCTGTGGGAAGGAGCGTGTGGCCATGACCAAGTGGGAGTACAAGATCATCAACATTCGCAGCGAAAACTACCGCCTCGATCCGAACGCCGCAACGCAGCTCAACCAACTGGGCGAGGAGGGCTGGGAGCTCGTTTCGATCACCTCCGTCAATTTCAAGACCGGCGCGACCGACAACATCGCCATGGTCTTCAAGCGGCCCGTCGCCGGCTGACCGCCGAGCACCGCCTCTACCGCTTGAGCTTCTTGCGCCGCCGGCCGCGGCGCAGCGCCAGCGCGAACCCTGCGGCGCCGACCGCCACCGCCATCAACAAGTACTTTCGTTTCGGAAAAAGGCCCACCTCGGTCTGAACCGCGGTACGTACCTCGGAGAGCCGCTGCTCTGCCGCGCGGCGGCTCTCCTCCAAGCGGCGCTCGGCCTCGCGACGGGCCTCTTCCAAGCGGCTCATGGCAGATCCCTCCCCAGCGGTTCCCCGCCCTCAGCGACGGGCTCAACATCCAGCGCCTTGGGCTGCGCCAGCAGCCCGTGCTGCCACCAGTCGAGATGACTGTCCACCCGCCGCCGCACGGTCTCGACGGGGTTCTCGACCTTGCGCAGCCGGGTGACGCCAAGCCAGGCCAGCAGACCCGTCGTCAGCAGGAAGAGCAGCAGCACGGCCAGGGAAGCTCCCCACCACGGCAGCCAGATATGGAGCAGCGCGATCAGGACGAACAGCAGGAGGCCGACGATCCAGAACAGCAGGATCAGGGCGGCGCCCAGCAGCCCCAGCGCCGAACCCAGATAGCGGCCGGAGCGATGAAAATCCTCCTGCAGCGTGGCCAGCTCCGCCCGCCAGACTTCCAGCAGCGATTCGCCCAGCGCGCGAATCAGTTCGATCCAGCCTGCCATCCCGCCCCCCATTTCCCCAATGTTCAGCGGCCGACGCTCAGCCCGCGGCTGACGAAGGAGGCCTGCGCCGCGACGTCGTCACGCACCCCCACCGATACTCGCTGGTCGCCGCCGCGCATCAGCAGGGTCACTGAGTAGACGAATTGCTTGTCCTTGGCGGCGGCGATCTCGGCCTTGGGAATGCTGATCGGCACTGGCGCCTGCTGCACGTCCGAGGTGCGGCCGCCCGAGTCTACGGCGGCGACGAACAGGCGTACCTTGGCGTCCTCCGTCTGCTCCCGCGGCACCAGCACCAGCTTGCCGATCGGGATGCGCACCATCACCGGCACCAGATAGTAGCCGTCGTCCCGCGGCTTCGGTTGACCGAACTCCAGAGAGACGCCGAGGGGGTTCTCCTCGAACGGGAAGTTCAGGGCAGCCAGCGTGCCGTCGGTCATCCGGGCATCCGTGCTCTTGTCGCGGTAGCCCTCCCGGTGCCGCACCGCCAGGTCCTTGCGATTCTTCACCTTCACTTCGATCTTGTAATAGCGGCCGTCGCCGTAGTGATTCGGCGTGTAGCCCAGCGAGTAATAGGTGTTGAAGTCGCGGGCGATGGTCTCGAGCTGCGGCATGACGACGTTGGTGTTGATAATCGCCTTGCCACCCGTCTTCTCGGCCAGGAGCTGAAGGGTGCTCTGCAGGTTCGAGAAGCGCACCGAATCGATGAGCTGCGAAAGGCCCGGCGCGTTGGTCGTGCCCCGGTTCTCGGCGGTGACCGACTCGTAGGCGCGCAGGCCCGCGGCGTCGATCGTGTAGAAGGTGACACGGTTGGCGTTCGCCTGGGCCGCCAGCTCGTTGAGGCGCCGCGAGACGTCGAACTCCAGCGTCTGCGTGAGGCTGGTGCTCTGGTCGCTGTATTTGTTCAGCACGGCGTAGAAGACGTCCTGGCCGGCGATCATCTGCAGGCCGTCGCTCACGTACACCACCGCCTTGCGCCCGGGCATGCCGGCCAGGGCGTCGATCATCTTCTTCAAGGCGTCGATGGAGAACTGCAGGTCATTGTAGGTGGACTGGGCGTAGGTACGAGCGTAGCCTTCGGCCTCGGCGACCGTCTGCGAATCCTCGATCCGCTGCAGCGTGTCGCGGCGCTCCGAGTCGGCGTGTACGCCCTGGGCAGAGATCGTCTCCAGCTCGTTCATTGCAGCAGCGATGAGGCTCGCATCGCTGGTGAAGGTGCGCCGGATGTGCAGCTCGCGGTCGTAGGTCACCAGCATGAGCTGATCGTCCTTGCCCAGCTTCTGGCCGATGAAGGCGCGCAGCTCGCGCATCACGCGGTTGCGGTTGAACGGCCGCAGATTGAAGTTGTCGATGTAGATGACCAGCCGCAGCCGCTGGTCCTCCGGAGTTCGCACCGTCTCGAGCGTCGGTGGCGCGGGCGCCGGCGGCGCTCCGGGAGCGGCAGGTGCCGGCGCGGCCGCGACTTCCTCGGGAGGAGTCGTGGCCTTGCCGGCGTTGACGGCGTAGAAGTTGGTGATCTCCACCGGCCGGCCGTTCTCGAAGATCTGGAAGTCTTCCCGGCGCAAGCCGGTGACCGGCTTGCCCTGCTTGTCGGTGACGAAGACGTCGACGTTGACGACGCTGACGTTGACGATATCGATGAACGGCTCCTGATCCGTCTGGGCGGCGGCGGGCGCCGCCGGCTTGTCGATCTGACCGGGCTTGCGCATCTGAGCGCCGGCCGCGGTCAGCGAGCCTGCGGCCGCCAGGAGCAGCCAACCTGCTGTAAGAAAACGCTGCGATGAGCTCATAGACCTCTTTCCTTCCCGACTCTGTCCGGCGCCGATTATACGGGACGAGCGCTCACTTGGCCGGCGGTACGACTTCGATCGATCCCGTGAGGATCTTGCCGCTCAAAGGATCGAAGATCGCCAGCGTCAGGCGATGCGGCAGCCGTCGCAGCTTGAGCCGGGTCTCGTAGCGAATCGATGCTCCTGCCTGCGGCTGGGTGTCGGAGCGCAGCGTCACCGGGATGACCGGCACGGCCGAGCGGCTGCCGCTGGTAGCCACGGCGGCCACCCGCAGCTCCAGCTCGGCCGCATACTTGCCGTCCAGCGGCACGAAAGTGACCGCGTCCACGGGGATCGCCAGGACGATCGGAACCTGCATCTCCCGGCGTCCCGAGGCCACCGGCTGTCCCGCCTGGATGGCCAGCGGCACCGAGTCGGGCGCGCCGCCGAAGAGCATGGCGCTCTCCACCATCATCGAGGTCTCGGCCTTGCGCGAGAGGTCGAGGAAATCCTCCCGCGAGCGGACCTTGAATCCCGGCTTCAGCACCTCCACCACCACTTTGTGGCGTTTGTCGTTGCCCTGCCAGGAAGGCGTGAAGCCGAGCCAGTAGTAGGACCGCGTATCGGAGTCCACCACCTGCAGCAGCTCGCTGCTCTGCGAGTTCAGCAGCGCCTTGCCGCCGGTCTGGGCGGCGGTGAACTGCAGTGATGCCTGGTGCTCCTGTTCGCGGATGTTGATCCCGCCGGGCAGCGGTCCGGCGAGGGCGGCGTCGGCCACCGCGGCTTCCACCCCCGGCACGTCCACCGGGTAGATGGTGTAGCCGAGGCGATTGGCCGTGTCCACCAGCGGCCGGAAGATGTCCTCGCCGCGCGGCACGTCACGGTCGAGAATGGGCCGGTTCGGGTTGTTGACCACATAGTCGGCGGGCGAGAACGGCCAACCGCCGGCCAGCAGCAGCATCACCTTGCGCCCAGGAGGCGAGGCGAAGCCGCGCAGCGTGCTCGCCGCCGCCGCCACCGCCCGTTCGGTCTGGGCCGACAGCCGGTCCGCGTACTCCAGCTCTTCGATGTCGAGCCGCTGCGCGAACGCCGAACGGGGACCCGGCTCGAAGGTCACTCCCGCGACGCGCCGCGAGGCCTCGAAGCTCCGCAGCTCCGCCAGGCGAGCGACGCCGAATGCACGGCGGCCGATGGCCTGCTCGATCGCCTGTCCGAGCTGCCGCTGGGAGTTCGTCCAGCTCGACAGCATGTCGACCCCGCCGCCGTCGTAGGCCACGATCGCCATGCGGTCTTCCGGCGCCAGCCGGGAGAGCTGCCCCTTGAGATCGCGCAGCACCTCGTCCCGGCGCGGACCGATCGAGAAGTAGTCGTCGATGAACACGAGATAGCTGTTGCCGACGGGGCTCCCCGGAGCCAGGCTCGGCAGACCGTGTACCGTCTCCTCCGCCGCGTCCAGGGCGATCGCCTGGCCGCCCCGCACCTCGTTGAAGTACTCGACGGGAACCGTCTTGCCGTCCACCTTGAGGCGGAAGTCGCCCGGCTTCAGACCCTGCACCCGGTTACCCTGCTTGTCGGTGACCACCGCCTCGACGTTGACCACCCGCACTTCGATCTGCTCGCCGAAGACGCCCGACGGCTGCTCGGCCGGCGGCTGCTGGGCGAAGCCCGGCGCCAGCGCCGCGAGCAGCAGCACCGTGATCGGCAAATTCCTAGAGTGGATTTTCATTCCGGATTTTCTCCATTCTGCCTGTCCACAACAACGCAACAACCCGCAGCCGTCATTTCTTTCTCAGGCGCTCATCGCCCACGCTGCAGCGGCGCGTACTCCGCCTGGCCCCAGATGGAGGTTTCATGGACCGGATCGCGGACCGTGAACACCAGCCGCTGCGCGGCGTCGCGCAGCTTGACCACCGTGCGGAAGCGGGCGAAGGTGCCGGCGCGCGGCGAGGCCGCGAGCTCCACCTTCAGGCGCGCCGTGGGCAGGTCGGCGCGCCCGCCGCGGCCGTCCATCGCCACCACGGCGAGCGGCGCCTCGGCGAGGAAGCCGCTCGCCTGCGGCATCAGGGCCAGCGACTCGACGGGAACGCCGATCACCACGGGAACCTCGACGCGGCCGCGGCCGGCCCGCCGCGGCTCGCCGAGCTGGACGATCAGCCGCCGGTCGCGCTCGGCGCCGCCGAAGAGGATCACGCTCTCGGCCTTCATGGCGTTCTCCGTCCGCCGGGAGAGATCGGAAAACCCGGAGCGGGCCCGCACCGTCAGATCCGGCCGCCGCGGCTCGACCGCGATCCGATGACGGCGGTCGTCGGCCTTCCAGGCGGGGGTGAAGCCGAGCCAGTAATAGGAGCCCGTGTCCGCCACCACCTGGCGGAAGACCTCCATCTTGGCGGAAACCACGGCCCGGCCGCCGGTCGTGCGAGCGAGGGCGTCGAAGGCCGTGACCTCCCGCGCATCGGATTTCGCGGTATCCGCGGGATAGATCGTGTAGCCGAGCCGGTTGGCCGCTTCGATCATAGGCCGGTAAAGCTGCGGTGCGACACCCATCGACCACGCGGCGGAGACGAACAGCAGGATCTTGCGGCCCGGCGGAACCTCGAAGCCGCGCAACGCTCCGGCAGCCGCGGCCGCGGTCTTGCCGAGCTCGGTGCGGGCCTCCGGGCTGATCCGCCCCGACGTGTCATTCAAGAACGCCGCGATCTGATCCCCTTCGAAGCTGTCCGCGTTCTCCAGAATCCAGTCCACGTCCTGTTGCAGCTTGCGTTGCTGCGCCAGTGTCTGGTTACCCCTGGCGGGACGTCTGCGCGCCTGCTCCAGCGCCGCTGCGAGTGCCGCGCGGTCGCGGGTCCAGGCGCTCAGGACGTCGATCCGCGAGCCGTCGAATGCCAGCACGGCCATCTGATCGGCGTCCGCGAGCAACGTCAGATCGCGCTGCAGCCTCTCCAGCGCCGCGTTCCGCACCGCGGCGAGCGAAAACGCCTCGTCGATGTAGATCAGATAGCTCCGTCCCACCGCCTCGCCCGCGGTCAGCGGCGGAGCGGCCCCGCCGGTGTCCGCGGTCATCGCCTTGCCGTCGAGCACCTCGGTGAAATACTCGATGGGCACCTCGCCGCCGTCCACCAACAGGCGAAAATCCTTCGCCGTCAGACCCCGGACGGGTTTGCCCTTGCCATCCGTGACCATCGCTTCGACGTTCACCACCCGCACGTCGATCGATTCGCCGAAGACCTGTTCCGGCGGCGCCTGCTCCTGAGGGTAGGCCGACGACAGCGCTCCGGCCAGCAGGAACATGCCGATGAAGGCCCGCGTATGCTTCACCATCCGCCTCCTCCTCTCGCACGGGTGATGCTGGTACTTCGACGTGGCAGGTATGAGCAAGGAGAGTGCCGGCGGTTTTCACAGGGAAGAGAGGGCCGCTCGTCCTCTCGCGAGGACAGCCGGAGACGATCCGAGGACGCGCCTCGCTACTCGATCAGCCGCTGGAGGATCGACGGCGGCACCAGTTTGCGCAGTTCCGCGGCTGGAAGAGCGCACCGACGCGCTCGAGCTCTCCCGCGACCAGAGCGAGAGCGAGGTCGAGCGGCGCGACCTCCGCGGACCCCCTGCGTCGTAGTTGCAACTGACAACTATATCTGCTAGACTGCCTTCGATGAGCAAGGCGAACCTCCTCCCGATCGTCACCCAGGACCCCGCCCTGGCGCGGGACACCGAGGAGCTGTACGACGCGCTCGAGGACCTCCTCCGCGTCTACCAGTTCCGCGACCGTGACCGCATCTGCTGCTTCGACGTCTCGGTCTCGCAGTGCTACGCCCTGGAGGGGCTGGTCCGCCGGGGCAACATGACCTTGAACGATCTGGCGGCCCATCTCTATCTCGACAAGAGCACGGCGAGCCGGGTCGTGGACGCGCTGGAGCGGAAGGGCTACGTGGCCCGCACCCCGCATCCCAAGGACCGCCGCGCCGTGCTCCTGGAGGCGACGACGGCAGGCCGCTCGCTCGAAGGGAAGATCCGGGAGTCGATCCTCGCCGAGGAACGCCAGCTCCTCGCCGACTTCACCCCGGAGGTCCGTCAGGCCATGACGCAGCTCATCCGCCGCCTCGCCCGCGCCGCCAACACGCAGGTCGGGACCGCGGGCGGAAGCTGCTGCAGCGTTCCGTAACCGCCGCGCGCCGGGATCAGATCCCGGCGCGCTTTTTGTTGAACCGATAGTTGCAAGTGACAACCAGAAAGGATTGAACGATGAGCACCGAGACTCCATCCCTTCCCTCCATCTCGACGGACCAGCCGCTCGATCCCGCCGCGCTCCGCGAGGTGGTCCAGGCCAAGTACGGCGAGGCGGCGCGCAGCGTCCGGAAAGGCGCCACCGCCTCGTGCGGCTGCGGCTGCGGCTCCAGCCCCGACCCGATCACGTCGGACCTCTACCAGCAGGCCGAGACCGCGGAGCTGCCCGCCGAAGCGGTGCTCGCCTCGCTCGGCTGCGGCAACCCCACGGCTCTCGCGCAGCTCGCTCCGGGCGAGGTGGTGCTCGACCTCGGCTCCGGCGGCGGCATCGACGTGCTGCTCTCCGCGAAGCGGGTCGGCCCCACCGGCAAGGCTTATGGCTTGGACATGACGGACGACATGCTCGCGCTGGCGCGCGAGAACCAGCGCCGGGCCGGGGTCGACAACGTCGAGTTCCTGAAGGGCGAGATCGAGGCGATCCCGCTGCCGGAGAGCGCGGTGGACGTGATCATCTCCAACTGCGTCATCAACCTGTCGGCGGACAAGCGGCGAGTGCTGGCCGAGGCCTTCCGCGTGCTCAAGCCGGGTGGCCGCTTCGCCGTGTCGGACGTCGTCGTGCGCGGCGAGATGCCCGCGGCTCTCCGCCGCAACGTCGAGCTGTGGATCGGCTGCGTCGCCGGCGCGCTGGAAGAGTCGGACTACCGGCGCCTCCTCGCCGAGGTCGGGTTCGAGGCGATCGAGGTCGAGCCGACGCGCATCTACCGCGCCGAAGACGCCCGCGCCTTCCTGCACGAGGCCGGGATCGAGGCGACCGGGGTCGACGAGGTCGACGGCAAGGTGATGAGCGCCTTCGTCCGCGCGCGCAAGCCGCGGGCCTAGGCCGACGGCTCGTCTTGCCGTTGCATCCAGAAGCTGGCCCCGCCCCACCACGTCGAGCGTGGGAAGGCGCGCTGGAAAGCTTCCGCGTGCTGCGCGCCGAGAAATGCGTTGGCGAGCAGCACGCGGAAGCCGGAGTTGAAGATCAGGAAGGCGTGGAGGAGGTACTGCTCGGTCCAGAAGTGGTGGAGATCCATCACCCACTCGCGTGGAACCTCGCGCGGCAGAAACACGTCGTGGACGTGCACGATGACTCCAGGCGCAAGGCGAGGGAGAACCTCGAGAAACAGAAAGTTGACGTCGCCGCCGCACCGGACCACGTGGGAAGAGTCGATGAACAGGACGTCGTTCGCCGCCAGCGACTCGAAGACGGAATAGCCGACGGTCTGCACCTTCTCCGCGATCAGCTCGACGTCGAGGCGACGTAAGAAATCGGGTGGGTACGGCTCGATGCAGGTGATCCGTCCGCCCTGGTTCGCCGCCACGGCGCGCCGCGCCAGCAGCGTGGAGTGCCCGGAGCCGACCTCGACGATGCGGCGCGGTTTTGCGTGGCGCAACATCGCGTAGAGCACGAGCGCGTCCGTGCCGCCGAACATCGGATTGTCCAGGTAGAACTCCGTCTCGCTCCGCGGCTTCTCGAAGGGGACATCCTCCAGCTCCGAAGCGTAGCGGCCGAGCTCCGCGAGCAAAGCCAATTGGGCGTCGACTCGCATATCGATGCCGGCGAGCGCCGACTGGCGGCTCCACAGCTCCGCTCCGAGCTCGCGCGTGTCGGGAATCGGCTCATAGAAGTGAACCGGCGTGACGTGAAACCCGTGCTCCTGCCAGAGCTCGAAGAGCGCGGGTTTGTCGGCGAGGGGTCGCATCGCCTCCGCCAGCACCGCGGCCCGTTCGTTGTCCGGCAGCCGCCCCAACGAGGCGAGCAGTCGATTTTTGCGTCGGGGCCACAGCATCGGCCGTGAGACTACACCACCGACGCGAGTTCAGCGGCAAGAATCGGATAGTTCCGATCTCTCCCCTTCCCTAGGATTCCTCTCCATGACGAGCAAAATCGTCAACAAGGAGAGCGAAATGCATAGAACGATCGATCCGGCCATCCTCTACTTCGGCACGCCGGTGGTGCTGGTGAGCTCGCTGAACGAGGATGGATCGACCAACGTGGCGCCGATGTCCTCGGCGTGGTGGCTCGGCTGGAGCTGCCTGCTGGGATTCGGGGCACGGTCGAAAACGCCGGCGAACATCCTGCGCACGGGAGAGTGCGTATTGAACCTGCCGTCCGTCGATCAGGTCGCCGCCGTCGACCGGCTGGCGCGGCTCACGGGGTCGAACCCGGTGCCGCCCCATAAGGTCGCGATGGGCTATCGGTACGAACCGGACAAGCTCGGCGCGGCAGGGCTCACGCCCGATGTGTCAGAGGTCGTCGCACCGCCGCGGATTCGCGAGTGCCCGGTTCAGCTCGAAGCCGTGCTCGCAAGGCCTCACCCCATCGCCGAGAGCGATCCCGACCGGAAAGGAAAACTGATCGCCTTGGAGGTGCGCATCGTCCGGGTGCATATCGAAGAACGGCTGCGGCTTCAGGGATACGACGACCGCATCGATCCGGACGCCTGGCGTCCGCTCATCATGAGCTTCTGCCAGTTCTACGGTCTGGGAGAAAGAGTGCATCCTTCGCGGCTGGCCGAGATTCCCGAGTCCGCCTATCGCCCGCGGCCCCTGGCTGCTGCCGCGACTTCGGTGGCCGTCTCTTAGAGCGCCAGCAGCTCGCTCAAGCAGCTTGCTGCCGAGCCGTCCCCGATTACGGGACCTTGTACCAAGCGCTGGTGTCGCCGCTCTCGAAGCCATCGGCAAAAATCAGGCTGGTCCGGACGCGCACGATCTGGGCCACCGACGGTACGCCGCCGCCATTGAGGATGAACAGCATGTAGTGGCCTGGCGGTACCAGGTTCGCGCTGGCGGGTGCCGTTACCGACAACCCCCCTGTCGCCTGCGAGAAGTTGAGCCGATGGATCCGCTGGTTTTGATTGAATGCATGCGTCGTTGACGAAAGCCGGATCAAGCTCACGCCGGCGATGCTCTGCGGCGTCAGCGTGCCTACGAAGAAGGTCTGTCCATAAAGGATCTGCTGCGGAGCCGCGGTGATCGTCGGACGCGCCCCGTTGAAAAGGTAGGGAGGCGAGTAGATCTCGATGTTCGGCTGTGGGCTTCCGCCGATTGGGTCGGGATGCCCGCCGCCGGCGATGAGCACGCGCCCGTCCGGCAGAAGCAGAGCATTTGAATGGTAGCCCCGGTAGCGGGTGTAACCGGCCATGATGGACCAAGTCTCCGTGGCCGGATTCCACAGCTCCGCGTACAGCATCGATCCCGCCGGGTTATCGAATCCGGGAAAGCTGCTGCCGCCGGTCACCAGCACCTTGCCATCGGGCAGCAGCGTAGCGTTGAGCTGCCGCCGCCCGGCGGACAGCGGGGCCACGGTGCGCCAGGCAGGGATTGGAGCGGTCAGATCGATCACTTCGGCGCTAGCGCTAGGCAAAATCGTCGGAGTGGCATTGGGATCCGGCTCGCGCGGATTCCCGCCCACGATGAGCACCTTGCCGTCGTCGTACATTACCGAAGAGCCATAATCACGATAGGTCAGACTGCTGCCGCCAACATCGGTCCAAGCTCCCGTCCCTGAGGTGTCGAGGTACCGCGCCATCTGTTGCGGACCCGCGGCAAAAACCTTGCCGTTCGGCGCCTGGTAGAGAAATGGATAGAAGTCCGCCCAGTCCGGATAATTGCCCTGCATAGCTGTGCTGAGATTCCGCCAAGTTGCGGTCGCCGGGTGCCATACCTGCGGCACGACGTTCACGTTGCCATAGCCCGTCGTCGTACCTGCCAAGACCAGGACGTCACCGTTGGCGAGAGTGGTGTTCGTGGGATACCAACGGCCCGCATTCATCGGGCTGAGCAATTGCCATGAATTGGCGACAGGGTCATAAAGGCTGGCCTTGGTCTCACCCACGCCGTCGTTGATGTGTCCGCCGGTGACCAGCAATTTGCCGTCCTCCGTGAAGGAGTGCCCGCTGCAAAAGAGATCGTATCCCGGGAGCGCCAGAGTGGTGACGGTCTGTGTCGCCGGATCCCAGAGACGCGGATCGCCATCCCAGCCGTTCGTGTCATGATGACGATCCCATAGGATCACTTTGCCGCTGGGAAGAAGATGCATGTGGATGGGCACAACCGGCAACGACAGGACCGGTCCCCACTGACCGCTCACCGCAGGGGTGTCGTCATCCACGATGTTGATCGTCGCCGTCTGCGGGTTGCCCAGCGTTGCGCCCGTAGGAGCGCTCAGTGATACTGAGAAGCTCTCGTTGGCTTCGGGGGACGCATCGTTGAGAATGGGCACGCTGAAGACCTTGCGGGTTTCGCCGGCAACGAAAGTGAGCGTTCCCGAAGTCGCGGCGTAGTCGGACCCGGCACCGGCAGCGCCGTTGGCCGTGGAGTACTGCACCATCACGGTCCCGCTGCTGCCACCGCTGCGGTCGGCCACGACTACGGCAGGTCCGGCTTCTCCTGTCGTGTAGGAGGCGGAGCTCAGACTGAGGACCTGCGGTGGTTGACCGATTTGAATCGAGATGAACTCCGCGTCGCTGAGCGCCGTCGCCCCGGCCTGAGTGGCCCTGAAGAGGATGAAGCCGTATGTGCCGGCGACGGGAGATGGCCAATAGAACCTGCCGTTAGCCCCGTCGAAGGTTGCCCCTGGCGGCAGGTTCTGAGCGCCGAGCGTAGTGCCATCCCCGTCCGGATCGGAAGCGGAAACGAAGAATTCAAGCGGCTGGCCCGTCGTTCCAGTCCTGTCTCCGATGGGATTTAGGATAGGAGAGCGGTTTGAGGTCGAGCTCGCGGGCTGGGTGGCGGAAGAGACCTCAGCACCCCCAGGATTGAACAGGCGAGTTACCCAGAGAAAGCCGGAATAGTCGAAGACATCCATGTTTTGGACAATCACGAGTTGCCCGGACGAATTGGTCCCGCCGCTGTTGTCGATCGAGAAGATCCGCTCACACCATTGGCCGCTGGCGCAGAAGAAACTGCCCGTCTCCAACAGCCAGACTTTGAGCGTGGAGACACCCGTTTGCAGCCCGCTATATTGAAAACACAGCACCGGCGAATAGCTAGCGAGCGGCGTATTTCTTGGTAGGACCGTCGGAACGTCGCAGAATCCGATACTGCCTTGAGCCAGCAACGGCGACCCCGCGATGATGGAGCAGAGACACACTGCACCCCTGATCAACGCCTGCGCTGTTCGGCTGCGGTCCGCGATCATCGAGATCTCTCCAATCGAATGCGATCGATACACAGCATACGCTCAATTTCAATGACAAGGAAGGAAAGAGAGGGATGGCTATATCCACAGGAAGGACGGCGCACCCCTCCGGCGGGTGTAACGTCAATTCGCCTGGTCGCGCGGCAAGACTCGGAGCACGTCGAGGACGTGGGCCAACTCAGTAAGGCTCGCGTCCGAAGAGGAGCTCGATTCCAAGGCCGATCATCGCCGAGCCCTCGCGCGGCTCGTCGCGCTCGAAGCGGGGCCACGTGTAGCCGACGACCAGCTCGCCGAAGAGGTAGGGCTTGCCCACCGGCTGGCGGTAGATCGCGCGCGTGCCGTACTCCTGGAGCTTGACCTCGGCCCGCGTGGCGCCGCGCACGAACAGCTCTCCCGCCACCGCTCGATACTGGCGAAGGTTGTGGTAGGCGAGGGCCGCCGAGCGCCACGTGACCCCCTCGGTCGACTCCGAGAACGTGCCGACGTTGCCCCAGCGCAGGAGAAGGTCGCGGCGCAGGACGTGGTCGAAGTCGAGGCTGGTGGTGGAACCGAACCCTTCGCGGTTTTCCCAGAAGACGGTCTCCCGGAAGCGCCAGACTTCGCGGGAGCCGACGAAAACGTTGCGCCGGTAGCGGGTCTGGGCGAAGACCTCGGGCGAGCTCTTCACCCTGGCGCCGACGCGGAAGTCCACCTTGCTCGCCCAGCGGCCGGGAGGCGAATAGCCGAGGCCGGCGAGCCACTTCTCCTGGGTTTCCAGACCGAAGACCGAGGAGCGGACGGCGAACCCCTCCCGCCGGTCCTCGACGAACTCGTCACGGTCGTCGCGGCCGAGGAAGATGTTGACCCGCCGCTCGAGATTGGGCAGGTCATAGCGCAGCCGCAGACGTCCCTTGACGTCGATCCCCTCGAACTCCGTGTAGAGAGTCGACAGCTCGACGCGGCCGGAGGTTTGACGCGCGCTGCGGACGTCAGCCTCGCCGCCGAAGAGGCCGTCGAACCAGAGGGTGGCGCCGCAGAAAGTCTCCTCGAGCACCTGGCGCGTCTCCTCGATCAGCTCCCCTTCCGCCGGCGGCGCCTGGCGGCAGAGGTCGCGCAGCTTCGGCGGTCGGCTCTCGGGTGTGCCAGGTCCGGCAGGAGCAACCGCCGGCGCGGGTTCGGCCGGCGTTGCAGGCGGTTCGCTTTGCGGTTCACTGTTCGAGACCTGGGCCGATGCCATCGACGACCAGACCACGCTCAGGATCAACCACGCGGCAACTCGCATAAGGCTCCTCCATCCTCTCCCGTTTCAGCCATGCAGCCGTTTTATAGAAGATTGCGCATCCAAAGAGATCACGGTAAATTGATCGCCTAGAGGAGGAACATTCATGAAACAGCACCGGCTCCTGCTCCTGATTCTTGCACTGGTCATGCCCATCATTGCGATCGCTCCGCGGTCCACGGTCGCCGCGCCGGCCGACTGCGCCACTCAATGCCAGCGGGATTATGAGCGCTGCAGCGCCCGCGGCCTCGACTCGATCGCCTGTATGTCGCGATACGAAACCTGCCTGGCGAGTTGCTAGCGCGGCTCGCCCGCCGCATGCGCCCGCTCCCATCGGCTCTCCTCATTGTCCTGCAGCTGGCGAGCGGCATGGAGAGCGCAGGCGAATACGGAGATCAGACAGCCTCAGGCGGGTGCCAGCCTGCCTTCACCCAAGCTCGAGCTTAGGCAATATCCGCAGCGGTTGCGGGCCTGTTCAGCTATGCGCTCGCGAAGCTCTCTGG
This sequence comes from Thermoanaerobaculia bacterium, assembly GCA_036002325.1. Classification (GTDB taxonomy): domain Bacteria; phylum Acidobacteriota; class Thermoanaerobaculia; order Multivoradales; family UBA5704; genus DATARR01. Next base: position 203,382 of record DASYTJ010000087.1, read on the forward strand.
AAATATAGACCGAGCTCATCTCCCGGCCAGGATCTTGGACACGTCGTGACCGCGCTCCTTCAGGAGCCGTGCCGCTTCAGCGCGCAACAGCACCGCCTGGTCGTACTGATGAACCAACTGCTCCAACGCCTCCTTCTCGGCCGGCGTCAGTCCCTCTCGCTGCTGTTTGAAGTTGAGAGTCTCGAGCTGCGCTCTAGCATCTTCGGCAAGGGGATTCTGGACGGCGCGCCACAACTCCTCGTCGTTCAGAAGCTGGAGATCCGCGATGGGCTTGGCCACATCATGAACCAACGCCTCCTCCTCAGCGGCTGTGGCAACTGCTTCCAGGAGCTCCGCCTCCAGACTTCGGTGTGCTTGTTCAGCGCGGTTCTGGAAATGACTGTACAGTTGGGGCGGGAGTCGAAGCGTTACTGCATGAGCGGACATACGGTCTCCCCGCATATTGTAATCATGATATCAGGTCCCCGCGGCTATTCCTTCTAGCGCGGCTCGCCCGCCGCATGCGCCCGCTCCCATCGGCTCTCCTCGTCGCGCGGCAGCCGGCGAGCGGCATAGAGGGCGCACGCGAGGGAGAGCACGTTGGCAAGCAAGGCCCAAAGCAGCGCCGGGCGCAGATCGCCGAGCGCCACGCTCAGACGTCCGACCGTATAGGGTCCCAACGCCAGGCCGATGAAGGTGACGACCAGGAGATAGGCCGCCGAAGCGACGGCGCGCATGCGCGGCAGGACGAGCTCCTGCACCGTCGATGCCCCAGGGCCGAGCCACAGCGACGAGACGATCAGCAACGGCACGGAGGCCACGTAGGCCAGCTTGGGATTCGACGCTCTCAGGAACAGAATCGCGAACGGTATCGCCAACACCGCCGCGAGCATCGTCACCCGCAGACGGCCGGTGGGCGAACGCCGCAGGAACCGATCGGCGAGAATCCCTCCCAGCGTCACCCCCAACCAGCCGCAGGCGGCGGAGATCCCACCGAGAATGAGACCCGCACGAGCGAGGCTCTCGCCATGCGCGCGGATCATGTAGGGAGCGATCCAGAAGCCGTAGCTGTAACTGGTGAAGGCGAGCAGCGCGATGGACAGGTTGGCGATATTCAGAGACGGCGTCCGCAGCACGAGCGCGAAGCAGGCGGGGTCCCGCAGCCGCAGCCCCTGCCCCCAGGAGACCGCGGCGTAGAGGCCGATACCCAACGAGTACCACTGCGCCGGATTGTCCAGCCAGCGGGTCAGCGCGGCGGCACCCGCGACACAGAGAGCCGCCGTCAGCAGGTTCGCCGACAGCGTTCGCCAGCGGCCGCCGCGCAGCCACAGGTTCACCAGCGTGAACGGCGGCAGCACCGCCGCGAGCTCGCGGAAGAACTCCCGCCAAGGACGGGCCTCGGCGGTGGTCGCGACGCCGTCCGCCTGGCCGCGCACCGGCTCACGCAGCGAGCGGACCCACAGGGAGAGCAGGAGACCGGGCAGGCCCACCACCATGAAGGCCACCTGCCAGCCGTGCAGCCCCAGCGGCGGCGCCGTCCCGGCCCAGGCGGCGTCCCAGCGGTTGACGATCAGGCCGCCGATACCCAGCCCCAGACCGGCTCCGATATAGATGCCGCTCGAGTAGACGCCGAGAGCGGTAGCCCGCCGCCGGGCAGGAAAGTAATCGGAGAGCAGCGAGTAGGCCGCCGGGCTGGCGCTCGCCTCGCCGACGCCGACGCCGAAGCGCGCCAGCGCGAGCTGCGCGAAACTCCCGGCCATCCCCGAGAGCGCGGTCATGGCGCTCCAGGCGGCGAGACCCCAGGCGATCAGCCGCCGCCGGTCCCAGACGTCGGCCAGGCGGCCGAGAGGGATGCCGAAAATGGCGAAGAAGACGGCGAACGCGGTGCCGTAGAGGTAGCCCATCTGGGCATCCGTCACGCCGAGGTCGGACTTGATGCGCTCGGCGAGGATGGAGAGGATCTGGCGGTCGATGAAGTTGAAGACGTAGACGACGACCAGGACGCCGAGGACGTAGCGGGGGTAGCGCTCCTCGTTCATTTCTTCGGCGATGCTGCCAGCAGGTCGAGAAGCATCCGGGACAGCGTGCGCGGGCAATGCACCTGCGGCATGTGACCGCAGCGGGGCAACGGATGGAGCCGCGCGTCCGGCAGGAGAGAGGTGAGCCGGCGGCCGTAGTCGAGCGGCAGCACGCCGTCCTCCTCGCCCCAGATGAGATCGACCGGCGCCTTGATTTCGGCCGCCCGGGTCTCCAGGAAGTCCTCACGCCGCAGGCCGGCGACCAGGCGCGGCGCGGGCCCGGCGGCGACCCTCTGCACCACCGCGTCCAGCTCCGCGTCGGACGCCATGGGCACGTGAGGACCGCGGATGGCAGCCACCAGACGCTTCGCCTCGTCGCGGTTCTTGGGCGCGAGCGGCACCTGCAGAACGGCGAAGATGCCGGAGCTGCTGATGCCGATGACGCGCTCGACCCGCTCGGGGTGGCGCGAGGCGTAGAGGAGTGACACCCAGCCGCCGAGAGAGTTGCCGATCAGGATGGCCGGCTGGCCGGGGCTCCGCGCGTCAAGCAGCGCGCCGAGGCTGTCCGCGAGGTCCCCCACCGGCAGCGGGCCTTCCGCCGGACCGCTCTCGCCATGGCCGGGCAGATCGGGAACGAGCAGGTGATATCGCCGGACGAGAACCGGCACGACGTCATGCCAATCGCCGGCCTGACTGCCGCTGCCGTGGAGAAGCACGACGGTCTTCCCCGCGCCCCCTTCGTAGTAGCGCAGCGAGCCGCGCGGGCCCTCGACCGTTCCGGGACGCAGGCCGGCGGAGACCAGGGCGGCGCGGGTCTCCGGAGCCGCGGTCGTCTTCGGCAGGCGCGGCTCCGGGGTCTGGGCAGCGCAGCCTGCGACAAGGAGCGAAGCAAGCGCCGGGATCGGGAGGGACCGAATGGCGCGCACGCTTATCGATTTGCAACGTCGAGGTTAGACAGCGGCTGCGAAGACCTTCTCGACCTCTTCGGGAACCGCAATCGGAACGAAGAAGCGTCCAGGATAGAGATAGTCCTCACCGGACTCGTCGATGACGCGGATGAGGTCATCCTGTTCCGCGCGTGTATCTGGCAGGCGCTGGTAGATCTTCCGTAACTCGAGAGACGCGGGGTAGCCGGAATTATCCACGCAGACCACGTAGAGCGCTTCTTGTTTTTCCATGATCCTAGTCTAGGTAGCGCTTGAACTTGAGCTCTTGTCTTCCTATGCCGTGTGCCTCGTACCAGTGTAGCCGGATGGAGCCGTTTTCGAGTTCGATCATACCAATGCCCTTCCGTTTGCGCCAATGGGTCCGGCGATGAGGCGGAAGGGCGGCACCCCTGGTCTATCGTCCGGCCGTAACCGCCGCCAGGCGCTCCTTCAGATGCGACACGATCTTCGGCCCGTGGTCGCGGGAGTTCTCGATGAAGATGCGGTCCGTCCAGCGGCCGGCCTGCAGGGTGCCGGCGATGTAGAGGCCGGGGACGTTCGACTCGCAGGTCTCGGGATCGTAGGCCGGAATCAACGTCTCGGGATCGACCTCGACGCCGCAGTGCCGTTCAAAGGCGGCGTCCGGCACATAGCCGATGAGCACGTAGGCGGCCTGGGCGGGCAGGACTTCGGGTCCGGCCGGGCCCTCGACCTCGATCGCTCCCTCCGGGAGGAAGGCGCGTACGACGGTATGGAAGCGCGCGGGGATGGAGCCTTCCTCGATGCGGTTCTCCATGTCCGGCTTGAGCCAATACTTGACACCCGGCTTGAGGGCCGGCCCGCGGTGGACCAGGCTCACCCGCACGCCGTTGCGCCACAGGTCGAGGGCCGCTTCGACGGCGGTGTTGCCGGCGCCGATGACGACCACGTCCTGGCCGAAATGCGGGAAGGGTTCCTTGTAACGGTAGGAAACCCAAGGCAGATCTTCGCCGGGGACAACCAGCCGCCGCGGATTGACGAAGTAGCCGGTGGCGAGGGCCACGGCGCGGGCGCGGAGCGTGCGCGACCCCTGCCTCTCCCGCCGGGTGTGGACGACGAACTCCTCGCCTTCCCTGCGCACCTCCTCGACGTTTTCGTAGAGGGCCAGGGGAACCTTGTAGTGGTCCACCACGAGGCGGTAGTACGCGAGGGCCTGCCGGCGAGTGGGCTTGTCGTCGGGGATGGTGAACGGGATATCCGCGATCTCCAGCCGGTCGCGGGTGGTGAAGAACTCCATGAACGTGGGATAGCCCTGGATCGCGGAGGTCAGCGGGCCGCGGTCGACCAGCAGCACGGAGAGTCCCTGCCGGCGCGCTTCGGCGCCGATCGCGATGCCGGTGGGCCCGGCGCCGACGACGAGAAGGTCGAGGGGTTCGGTCAAAAGGGGTCTACCTCCACAGATAGAAATGATCCACCGGCCCGTGTCCATTCCCTTTCCCTACCGGATAAGCCGCGGCCATGGCGCCGTGCAGATATTGAATGGCTCCTTCGACGGCCTTCGGCAGCGGGTCCCCCGCTGCCAGGCGCGCGGCGATGGCCGAGGAGAGGGTACAACCTGTGCCATGGGTCGAGGTGGTGCGGAGGCGCGGGTGCGCAAAACGATGGACTTGACCGGCCGCGAGGAGCAGATCAACCACCTCGTCGCCCTCGGCATGCCCGCCTTTGGCGAGCACGGCAGGTCCCTTGGCGGCCAAGGTCTCAGCCGCCCGGAGCCGCTGTTCCTCGCTCGCGGCCGGCTGCCCGGTCAGCGTCTCGAGCTCGGGGACGTTCGGCGTCACCAGCGTCGCGAGCGGCAGGAGCTCCGTCGCGAGGGCCTCGACGGCGTCCTCGCGCAGCAGCCGGTCGCCGCTCTTCGCCACCATCACCGGGTCCAGGACGACTGGAACGCTGGTCCCCGCGAGATGCGTCCGCAGGCGGTCCGCCACGGCGTGGATGACCCCGGCGCTCCCCAGCATGCCGATCTTGACGGCATCGGCACCGATATCCTCCAGGACGGCATCGATCTGGGCCGCCACCATCTCCGGCGGCACCTCCAGAACGGCCCGCACCTCGCGGGTGTTCTGGGCCGTCAACGCGGCGATGACGCTCATGCCGTAGGCGCCGTGCGCCGCGAAGGTCTTGAGGTCGGCCTGGATGCCCGCGCCGCCGCCGGAGTCCGAGCCGGCGATGGTGAGGAGACGGGCCCTCACGCTTCCCGCGCCTGGAGCCTCTGCCGTCTCACCCAGGCGATCCCCAGCGCGATCACCAGCACGGCCATGCTGATGACCTGGGCCAGAGTGAAGTTGCCGAAGAAGCGGTCGTCCTTGGCGCGCAGGAACTCGATCAGGAACCGCTCGACAGCCATAAGACCGAAGACGGTGAGAGCGACCGTGCCGGTTTGGGGACGGCGCTTGAAAAGCCAGACGGCGAAGGCCCAGACGGCCAGCGCGATGGCGGTCTCATAGAGCTGCGTCGGGTGGACGCGCACCAGCGCATCGTCCGGCACCGAAGAGGGCACCTGCATGTGAAAGATCTGGCGCAAGTTTCCCGCCGTGGTCTCGGGCAGCCCCACCGGGAAGGCGACGCCCCAGGGCAGATCCGTGGGCCGGCCGTAGTCGTCGCCGACCAGGAAGCAGCCGATGCGGCCGATGGCATAGCCGAGGGCGAGCGCCGGCGTCGCCACGTCCAGCATCGGCCAGGCGGGGAGGCGCCGCCGCCGCATCATCCACAGCACGCCGGCGGTGCCGAGGATGAACCCGCCGTACCAGACGAGCCCTGAGCGGTCGAAGAGCAGCCGCCAATCCATGTTGAGGATGGCGTAGTAGATCTTGGCGCCGAGGATGCCGCCCAGCCCCGCGGCGAAGACAATGGCGCTCGCGTCCTCGTCGTCGCCGATGCCCAGCCGCTTCATCCCCCAGCGGAGCTGGAGGTAGCTGCCGAGGAAAGAGAAGACCAGCATCACCCCGAACGGGCTGATGGAAAACGAGCCGATGTGGAAGATTTCTTTGATCATGATGGGAGGGGCCGCGGCCCGGCGCAATCGTAGCACGGGGTAGCCGATCCCCAGGACCAGTCACATCGGCGGTTGCCGCGCCGCCGGCCCTCACCACCCCAACCCCTCCTCTCCCACCGCACACCCTTCCGCCGGGAGAGGAGGGGCTCTGAAAAAACAAACTTCATCCGTCTCCCTCCTCTCCCGGAGGGCGGGCGTGAGGTGGGAGAGGAGGGCCGGGGAGGTGAGGGGCCCGGCGGCGGGATAGCGCTAGAGGAGATCGACGACGGCCGAATCGGGCCAAAGGCAGCTCGGCCGGCCGCCGGGATACACTACCCGCTCAGGGAACCACACGATGGGCGACGACGACCGGGTGACGTACGAAGCTTCCCTCGGAGAGCCGGTAGCCGGCGAGCCGGTGCGGCTGTACGTCTGGGTTCGCCGGTTCCGAGGGGAGGAGGAGCTGACGGGCCGCTACGAGGTCTTCGAGGATCTGGCGCGCCTCGACGACTTCATCGCCCGCGTCTCGGCCTCCGGCGTCGACGTGGCCGGGCTCAACAGCGCACGCCAGCGCTTCGCCGAGAGCCTGGGCAAGACCCCCTGAGACCGCCGCCTCATGATCACCGAGGCCACCCGCGAGTGCTTCGCCGCGCTGACGGAGATGATCCAGCGCCAAGGCCGGGGCGGCCGCTGGCTCGTCCTCACCCACGACAACCCCGACCCCGACGCGCTCGCCTCCGCCCAGATCCTGGCGCGGGTGCTGCGGCAGGCGTTCCGCCAGAAGGTCACCGCCGCCTACGGCGGCATCATCGGCCGCGCCGAGAACCGCGAAATGGTGCGCAGCCTGCGCCTCTCCTTCAGCCACATCCGCCACCTGAGCTTCAAGAACTACCGCCACTTCGCGCTGGTGGACACCCAGCCGCGCAGCGGCAACAATCAGCTCCCGCCGCGGATCGTGCCGGACATCGTGATCGACCACCATCCGGTGCGGGCCAATACCCAGACCGGCCCGTTCTACGACATCCGGCCGAAGTACGGCGCCACGGCCACCATTCTCGCCGAGTACATGCTCGCCGCCGGGGTCCAGCCCACCCATGCCCTGGCCACGGCGCTGATCTACGCCCTCCGCTCCGAGACCCAGGACTTCGCCCGCGAGTACGCCGGGCCCGACAAGGCGATTCACGACCTCTTCTTCCCGCGCGCCAACCACCGGCTCCTCGCCCGCATTCAGAGCCCGCGCCTGCCCTTCACCTACTTCAGCAACCTGCACGACGCCCTGGAGAACATGGAGTCGGTCGACTCGCTCATCCTCAGCCATCTCGGCCCCATCGAGCAGCCGGACATCGTGCCCGAGATCGCGGACCTGCTGCTGCAGATGGAGGGGAAGACCTGGGCTCTCGCGACCGGCTACTACCAGGACCGTCTCTACCTCTCGATCCGTACCACCAACACCCGTGCCGACGCCGGCGGTCTGATGCGCCGGGTCATCGGCCGCCGGGGCAAGGGAGGCGGACACGGAATGATCGCCGGCGGCTGGATCGATGCGAGCAAGGTCACCGGCCCCGCCGAGCGGCGGGAGATGCAGAAACGGCTGGGAATCCGGCTGGCGAAGGAGCTGAAGAAGAACCCCGAAAAGATCGGCAGAATCGAGCTGCGGGTGAAGGCCGAGGAGCCGCCGGCGGAAGCGAAAGAGGGATCCAAGAAGACAGTTTGAATTACCGCTGCCGCCGGACGATGCGCTCTAGAGCCCGTCGGTCGAGCCGCACCTTGGCGACCGGCTGGCCGTCGCGCAGCAGCACCGGGACGACGTCCGTATAGCGGGCCCGCAGCTCCGGCTCGGCGTCGACGTCGCGAGGCGACCAGGTCAGGCCGAACGAAGGGAGAATTTCGTCGAGCAGCCCGGCCATCTCATCGCAGAGGTGGCAGCCTTCGCGGGTGACGAGCTCGTAGGAAGCGGATGGGATCGTGCGGTGGAACAGTTTCATTCCGGGCGTGGTGGACCGTAGCGGTTCAGGCTGGCTGTGAATTTCGGACCGGTATGCCCTCCGAAGCCCTCACCCCCTGTCCCCCTCTCCCTGACGGGCGAGGGGGGACCCGTCATAACCCGATTGCCGAAAAAAGGTAGCCTCGACCTCGGCGAGATCCCTTCGCATGCGTTCCCCCTCGCCCGTCAGGGAGAGGGGGACAGGGGGTGAGGCTTCGGAGGGCATGCGGGTCCGCAGTCTTCGATCGAGCTGAACCACTACCTGCTCACTCCCACTCGATCGTCGCCGGAGGCTTGCTCGTCACGTCGTAGACGACCCGGTTGACCCCCTTCACCTCGTTGACGATGCGATTGGCGACGCGGCCGAGGAGCTCGTAGGGCAGCGGGCTCCAGTCGGCGGTCATGAAGTCGGCGGTCTCCACGGCGCGCAGGGCGACGACGTTCTCGTAGGTGCGGTAATCGCCCATCACGCCGACGCTCTTGACCGGGAGGAGGACGGCGAAGGCCTGACTCGTCTTGTCGTACCAGCCGCTCTCGCGCAGCTCGTGGAGAAAGATCGCGTCGGCTTCCTGGAGCAGCGCCACCCGTTCGGGCGTGACCTCGCCCAGGATGCGCACGGCGAGGCCGGGACCGGGGAAGGGATGCCGGGTGAGGATCTGCTCGGGAAGCCCCAGCTCGCGGCCGAGCTGGCGCACCTCGTCCTTGAACAGGAAGCGGAGCGGCTCGACCAGCTCGAAGCCCAGCTCCTCGGGCAGCCCGCCGACGTTGTGGTGGGATTTGATGACCGCCGAGGGCCCTTTGACCGAGACCGACTCGATGACGTCCGGGTAGAGGGTGCCCTGGGCGAGGTAGTCGGCGCCTTGAATCTTCTTCGCCTCGTCCTTGAAGACGTCGATGAACACGCGGCCGATCGTCTTCCGCTTCTGCTCCGGATCCTCGATCCCCGCGAGCTCGGAGAGGAACCGCCGGCTCGCGTCGACCGCCAGCACCGGGATGCCGAGCCCGTCGTGCAGGCTGTGCATCACCTGCGCCGCCTCGTCCTTCCTCAGTACACCGGTGTCCACGAAGATCGGCGTCGAGCGCTCGCCCACGGCGCGCTGCAGCAGGGCCGCGACCACCGAGGAGTCGACGCCTCCCGAGAGGGCGCAGATCACTCTCCCCTCCCCTACCCGCTCGCGCACGGTGGCCGTCGCCTCCTCCAGGTAGGAGGCCATCCGCCAATCGCCGCGGGCGTCGCAGATGCCATACAGGAAGTTGCGGAGGATCTCGCCGCCGGAGACGGTGTGCGAGACCTCCGGATGGAACTGAATGCCATAGAGGCGGCGTTCCGGAGCTTCAAAGGCGACCACGCCTGCGTTGCCAGTGGTGGCCGTCGCGCGGAAGCCGGGCGGCAGGTGGCGCAAGCGGTCGCCGTGGCTCATCCAGACCGTCTCGCACGCCGCGAGCCCCTCGAACAGCCGGCCGGACTCGGCGATCGAGATCTCGGCCCGGCCGTACTCGCGGCGGCTCGAGCCCTCCACGCCGCCGCCGAGCTCGTGCGCCATCACCTGCATGCCGTAGCAGATCCCCAGCACCGGCACGCCGAGCCGGAACAGCGCGGCGTCGGCGCTGGGCGCGCCGGGCTCGTAGACGCTCTGCGGGCCGCCGGAGAGGATCAGGCCGAGCGGCTGCCGGCGGCGGATCTCCTCCAGGGGCAGGTCGAACGGATGGACCTCGCAGTAGACCCGGTTCTCGCGCACCCGGCGGGCGATCAACTGGGTGAACTGGCTGCCGAAGTCGAGGATGAGGACAATTTGGTGGTTCATAGCTCCGTTTCCGACTTCAATTCCCGCGTCATCAGCTCCTCCACCGCCCGCCGGGGGTCCTTGCCGTGATAGAGCACCGCCACCATCTGCTGGGTGATCGGCATCTCGACGCCGCGCTGGACGGCCAGGCGGGAGACGGCGATCGAGTTGCGGACGCCTTCGGCCACCAGGTGGGTCTCGCCCGTGATCTCCGCCACGCTGCGGCCCGCCGCGAGGTCCAAGCCGATCCGGCGGTTGCGCGACAGGCCTCCGGTGCAGGTGAGCACCAGGTCGCCCAGGCCGGCGAGCCCGGCGAAGGTGCGGGGCTGCCCGCCGTAGGCGATCCCCAGGCGGGTGATCTCGTGCAGCCCGCGGGTGATCAGAGCGGCCAGGGTATTGTGCCCGAGGCCGATGCCGGAGAGGGTGCCGGCGGCGATGGCGATGACGTTCTTCGTCGTGCCTCCCAGCTCGACGCCCGCCACGTCCGACGAGGAGTAGAGGCGCAGCAGAGGCGTGGAGAGGCATTCGCGGACCTCGGTCGCGAAGCGGGAGTCCTCGGAGGCGATCACCGCCGCGCTGGGGACGTTGCGGGCCAGCTCGGCGGCGAAAGTCGGTCCCGAGAGCACGGCGAAGCGAATCTCCCGGTCGGCGGCCATCCCCTCTTCGAAGGCGACCTGGCTCATCCGCGCCAACGTCTCGGGCTCGATCCCCTTGGTCGCCGAGACCAGCGGCAGCGGCCGGCCGTCGGGAAGGAGCCGCAGGAAATGGCGCAACACCTCGCGGAAGCCGTGCGAGGGCGCGGCGACGAGGACGAGGTCGCCGTCCGCGAGCTCTCGGGCGTCCGCGGTCGGCTCGATACCGGGGGGGAGCTCGACGTCGGGAAGGTAGTCGGGATTGGCGCGCTCCTCCGCTATCCGCCGCGCCAGCTCGGGGCTGCGCGCCCAGAGCCGCACCCGATGCCCGCCGGCGCCCGACAGATGGACGGCGAGGGCGGTGCCGAAGGAGCCCGCGCCAAGGATGCTGATCCGCCTCGGGTTGCCGTTCATCGTCCCCCTTCCTCGGCCGGCTCGTCCCTCGGTTCTCCCAGCCGCGGCTCGGTACCCTGCCGCAGGCGCCGCAGATTCTTGGCGTGCCGGGCGATGACGATCAGCGCGATCGCCGCGACGGACAGGAGCATCCAGGCGCCGCCGGATCTCACCCAGCCGAACCGGAGAGCGATCCCGACCAGGAACGGGAAGAGCGCCGCGGTGACGATCGAACCCAGGGAGACATATCGCTTCCACGCCACGACGGCGATGAAGACGACGAGACCCAACGCCATGGCCGCGGGCACGAGAGTTCCCAGGGCGCCGGCCGAGGTGGCGACTCCCTTGCCGCCGCGGAAACCGAAAAAGACCGGAAAGACGTGCCCGAGGACCACGGCGACCGCCGCTCCGCCGACGATCGTGGGGGGCGCGTCGAGTGCCCGGGGCACGGCCACCGCGGTCACTCCCTTCGCGACGTCGAGCGCCAGCACGGCCACCCCCGCCTTCCGGCCCGCGGCTCGCAACACGTTGGTGGCCCCGGCGTTGCCGCTCCCCACGGTGCGGACGTCCAATCCGTGAAGCAGCCGGACGACGACGACGCTGAACGAGACCGAGCCGAGCAGATAGGCGCCGGCGACGAGGGCGGCGGCGAACCCCGGGCTCATGCCTCTTTCTCCCCCGCCATCGGAAAGATCTCGACGGCGCGATAGCGGGCGCCTTTCGGCGACAGCTTGCTCTCGAAGAGCACGCCGTGGTCCGCCACGAACGGCGGTCCGATCGGGCCGGTGAGGGCGTTCTTCAGCTTGTCGATCGTGTCCCGGCGCCAGGGATCCGGGCAGCGCGCCAGGGTCACATGCGGGTGATAGGGGCGCTTCTCAGGCTCGAATCCCAGCGTCTCAACGGCGGCCCGGGTGACGTCCTCCTGCAACGTCATCAGCTCGTCGGGCCCGTCGATTCCCACCCAGGCCACCCGCGCGGGGCGTCCCGGCGGGAAGGTGCCGCCCGCCGAGAGGCGCAGGTCCAGCGGCGAGCGGCGGGCGAAGGCTTCGCGCAGCTTCGCGGCCAGAGCCGGGATCTCCGACTCCGCCGTTGCGCCGAGGAAAAGGAGCGTCAAATGGAGGTTCTCCAGGTCCACCCAGCGGGCCCGCGGCAGACGGTCGCGCAGGCCGTCGAGCCGCCGGCGCAGGTCGCGCTTGGGCGGCTCCGGCACTTCGAGGGCCACGAACAGCCTCACGCGCCCTCCGCCGCGAGCAGGCGCCGGCGCAGCATCTCCAGGGCGAGCTGGGCCGAGAACCGGCGCACCCGGTCGCGATCTCCCGGCAGGCGCAGTTGGCGATGGTGCACGTCGCCGGCGCCCGGTCCGGCCACGGCGATGTGCACCGTGCCCACCGGCTTCTCCGCGCTCCCTCCTCCGGGTCCGGCGACACCGGTGATGCCGACGCCATAGTCGCTGCCCAGGCTGCGGCGGACGCCCTCGGCCATGGCCCGCGCCACCGGCTCCGAAACGGCGCCGTGCTCGGCGAGCACCTCCGGCGGCACTCCCACCATTCGGACCTTCAGCTCGTTGCTGTAGGTGACGGCGGCACCCAGGAAGTAGTCGCTGCTCCCGGCAACGCTGGTGATCCGCTGCGAAAAGAGACCGCCTGTGCACGACTCGGCTGCCGTGAGCGTCGCGCCAGCCTTACGAAGCAGGTCGCCGACCACGCTCTCCAGCGTGTCCTCCTCGCGGGTGGCGAAGACGGCGTCGCCGGCCAGCTCGGCGAGTCTCGCCGTCATGGTCTGAAGGCGGGCGCGGCGCTCAGACTCGGGTCCAGCGGCCGTCACCTGCAGGCGAATCTCTCCCGCATTGGCAAGGATGGTGATCGCCTCGCGGCCGAATTCCTCGTAGGCCGGCGCGATGCGCTCCTCCACCACCGACTCGGGAAGGCCGGCCACCTTGAGCACCGCCATCTCCCGAGCGATGCCGCCCGCGCGCGCAGCCAGCCAGGGCTCGAGGGCGTCGGCCACCATGCCGTCCAGCTCCGCGGGAACGCCGGGGAAGAGAAACAAGGTACAGCCGCCGCCGCTCTCCACACGCATTCCCGGTGCCGAGCCCCGAGGGTTGGGAATCACCTCAGCTCCCTCCACCACGAAAGCCTGCCGGCGGTTGACCTCGGGCATGCGCCAGCCCAGGGCCTGGAACCGCCGCTCGATCGTCGTGAGCACCTCTTCGTCGAGGTCCAGGCGCCGGCCGAGCGCGTCCGCGACGGCCTCCCGTGTCACGTCGTCGGCCGTGGGTCCCAGCCCGCCGGTGATCAGGATGAGATCCACCCGCGTCAGCAGTGCGCGCAGCTCCGAAGCGATCTCCTCCTCCGAGTCACCGATCACCGCCTTGCGCCGCAGCTCGACGCCATAGCGGTCCAGCACGGCCGTCAACCGCAGGGAGTTGGTATCCAGCCGATCGGTGCCCAGCAGCTCCGATCCCACAGCGAGGATGGCGGCCTTCATGGTCGGGGATGATAGCGCAGGGGTCTGCGGCCTCCTTAGAGAGGTTCAGGGGCTCCTCGGACTTTTCGCGGGTATCCCCTTCGAAGCCTCACCCCCTGTCCCCCTCTCCCTGACGGGCGAGGGGGAACGCCTTCGAAGGGATCTTGCCACGGTCGAGGCCACCTATCGGCAATGCGGTTGTGGATCGTTCCCCCTCGCCCGTCAGGGAGAGGGGGACAGGGGGTGAGGCCTC